>NZ_BAFE01000010.1 GCF_000247995.1 Mobilicoccus pelagius NBRC 104925 | reverse complement strand
CCTTGATCCACCGTCGCGATTCTGTGGTCTGTTTCGGTGGTGAATCTTGCGGGTCGGCTGGAGTTGAGCGTGGCGGGTCCGCCGGCCTGTACCGGCTTTTCCACGTGTGGCCTTTCGAAGGGGTTGAGCCGCGGGGCGGCGAACGGTCAGGACGTGAGAGGTATTGGGGGGCCGGTGGCCGCGGCCGAGAGGGTGGTCCAGGCGTGCTGCCAGGGCCACTGGTCGGGTAGGTGCAGCACGAAGTGCCGTGCGCGGGAGGCGATCCGGGCGGGCACGTTGATGATGCGTCGGCGCAGGGTGGCCCAACGGGCGGTCGACATGGCGGCCGCGACGGCGGCGGTGCGGGCGATGTTGAACGCGGTGACCGCCAGCGCGGCCCAGGCCGCGTTCGCCGGGTAGGACCCTGAGGGCAGGTGGGCCAGGGGTCCGTCTTTGAGTTCGGCGATGACTTGCTCGATGATGGCGTGTTCCCGGTGACGCTGGTCGGCCTCGATGGTGGACAGGGTCGAGTTCGTCACGAACGCGTGATAGCGCCACGCCGGAAGCAGTTCTCCTTGCTGAGAGCCGTCCGGGGTGGCCGGTTGCAGGCGTTTGACGCGGCGGACCACCAGCCGGCATTCCACGTGCTCAGGTTTGCGGCGGGAGGTGAACGCCACGTAAGGGACCTCGGCGACTTCGGCGTCGGAGATCCACCGCTGCTCGTCTTCGTCCCAGACCGCGTGGGGGTACTTGATCGGGGTCCACACGGACTCCTGGATGCTGGTGATGGCCCGGTTGATGGAGGCGTTCGCGCGCGCGGTGACGGAGAACCACGCGCCGTGCCGGAGCGCGGTTCCCACGAACGCCCACCCGTAGTAGGCCGAATCGGCCCGGCATAACAGTTGCCCGGACGCGCCCGCAGCCTTCGCGGTCGTGATGGCTTGGGCCAGCATGCGGCCCGCGCCGGTCGCGCTGGCCACACTCCCGCGCCGCAGCCGCGCCCGGGCGATGACCGGCGCCGCGGCCGGGGTGGACAGGGTGGCCAGTTGCAGGTTCAACCCGCGCACCCGGCTGTAGCCGTAAGAGGCGCCCTGTTTGGCGTACCCGTGGACCTCCCGGATCGTGTCGTCCACATCCAGGAACACCACCCCGTCCGGTCCGCCACCAGTGAGCAGGGCCGGGAGGTTGCGGGCCAGACCCGCGAGCAGGTGGGCGCCGGCGGCGTCGAGTTGCTGCACGTGCCCGTGGGTGAAGGACCGCAGGAAGGTGCCCAGCGTGGAGGGCGCCCGCACTCCCTTGAACAGGCGCGTCATGGCGCCGTGGCGCAACAGGTCAAGGTCATCGATGCTGTCCGCGCCGGCCAACATCCCCGCCACCACGCATGTGGCTTTGGCCGCGGCGTTCGGTGAGGGCACCGACAGGCCTTCCAGATGCTCACTCCACCCGGCCTGTTCGGCCAACGCCAACGCGGGCACCAGCCCCGCGCACGACACGAGATTCGTCTCATCGAAAACCGCGCGGACACTGTGAGAGAGTTGCACTTACGAGGTGCCCCTTTCGGCTGGTCAGATAATGGTGTGGTAATCACTATCTTCCCAGCTCAAGGGGCACTTCTCTTACCAAGACGCGCCGGAATACCCACCCCCGGACGGTGGATCAGGG
>NZ_BAFE01000011.1 GCF_000247995.1 Mobilicoccus pelagius NBRC 104925 | reverse complement strand
AAGCTGGCACTGCACCGCAGCAGCAAAACGGATGCGCAGTTACCGCCCTCGAGTTCAGGCGGGACAACGGCCGCCCTGCCCGGAAATCCAGCACGCACAACCAGAACGTCGCCTCGCTGCAGTCGTGATCTGCTCAGGCGAATGGAATCCTCGACGCTCATTCGTTTGTATTCAGAGAGGTCCAGGTAGCCGTCACGCACGTTGTAGCCATGAATGAATGGCACGCCGTCATCACGAAAGTACGACGAGGGGTTTACGACCACCCCCACGCCAGCCTGGGTCAAAAGACCTGCCAGGCGCCTGGGTGGACCTGCGTCGCGGACCTCACGATCGAGTATGCCGAGATGTTGCTCCGCCATAAGGTCGAGTTGCCCCTCGCGGGCGGCGATGATCTGGTCGATGCGGGCGACGCGGTCGTCGAGGAAGTCCGCGATCCGCCGCTGCTCCTCAATTGGTGGCGCAGGAACCTCCACCGTGCGCAGGTCTGTCCACAGAATGTCGAACTGCGACGGTGGCATCCATTTACTCAGGCGAGTCAGTTCCGCGAGGTAGGGCTTGCTCTGTAGCACGTAATTGAGGTAACGGGCGTCGCTTCCTGTTCGAGGGTGAGCCACGATGTAGGCAGGAGAGACGATGCCCCTGTACTGACTAGCACCAAAGCCGCCCTGCCACGCGCGCAAACGGTTGAAGACCAGGTCTCCTGGCTGCACCAATTGATATTTCGCGAGGTCCGCACCGAGAACATTGTGGTTGTCTACCGCCTCTGCGCGGCGGACGACACCGCGCCCGAGGTACACGGATAGGGCTTCTGCTTCGGGGTGGCCGACGTCCTGAACGCGTTCGGCCAGCGCACCCAGGCGGCGGACGGGCACCGTCCACCGCAATTCGTCTACGACGCTCACAGCCCCAGCTCTCTCATCCACCCCTGGATCTGGGTTTCGAGGTCCTTGATCTCGTCGGCGATCTCCTTGACGGGACGCGGGGGTGTGTAGACGTAGAACTGGCGGGTGAAGGGGATCTCGAACCCGAGCTTGGTCTTGGTGTGGTCGATCCACGCGTCGGGCACGTAGGGGTGGATCTCGTTCTTCAGGTGGTCCTCGGCGGTCTGTACGAGCACGTCGGCGCGGGCGGTCTCGTCGAGGTCGAACCAGCCTGCGGGCAGGGGCACGTTCTCCTGGTCGCGCAGGTCGGGGTCGGGTTCGGGCTTGCCCTTCTTCGTGATGACGGGCGCGTCGGGGTCGGCGACGGCGCACAGGGCGGCGAACTTCTTCCGCTGGGCAGGCGTCAACTCGCCCACCTCGGTGAGGAGGGCCTTCTCCGTCTCGTACCGGTTCCCCACGAGCGAGGCGTACGCCGTGAACGGCTCGGCCGCGACGGCCTCGGGCGTCACCTCCCACCGGCGCCGCAACGGACGCTCGACGGTGATCCGCTGGAAGCCGAACGTCTCGCGGGTGAGCACCTTGACGCGGGGGTCGTCGGCGAACTCGTCATGCGCCCCGCCGTACAACCGGCCGATCTCCGCGATGGCGTCATGCGTGAGTTCCTTGCGCTTGTCGCCGAGGGACTTGCGCATCTTCGTGCCCAGCTCACGCGCGTCGATGAGTTTGACGAGGCCACGGTCGGCATCGGCCTTGTCGTTCGTGAGGATCCACACGTACGTGCTGATGCCGGTGTTGTAGAACATCTGGTCCGGCAGGGCGACGATGCCCTCCAGCCAGTCGTTCTCGAGGATCCACCGGCGAATCTCCGACTCCCCCGATCCCGCCTGCCCCGAGAACAACGGCGAGCCGGAGAGGACGATGCCGACACGGGAGCCGCCGGGCTTCATCTTGCTGAGCATGTGCTGGAGGAACAGCAGTGACCCGTCCGACACCCGCGGGAGCCCCGCCCCGAACCGGCCCTCGAACCCGAGCTTGGCGGCCTCGTCCTTGATCGGCTGGGCGTAGCCCTTCCAGTCCACCCCGTACGGCGGGTTCGCGAGGATGAAGTCGAACTTTTCCAGCCGAAAAGCGTCCTGCGTCAACGAGTTGCCGTTGCGCATCTGCTTGGGGTCGATGTCCTGCATCATCAGGTCGGACTGGGCGATGGCCCACGTCTCGTCGTTGAGCTCCTGCCCGTACACCATGACGCGGGAGGCCGGGTTGAGCTCCTTGATGTGGTCCATCGCCGTCATCAACATGCCGCCCGTGCCGGCCGCCGGGTCGTAGACCGTGCGGACGGGGATTTCGCTCTCCGTGATCTCCCGGTGCGCCATGCCCGAGACGAGCAGGTCGACCATGAGACGGATGACCTCGCGCGGCGTGTAGTGCTCACCGGCGGTCTCGTTGCTCATCTCGGAGAACCTCCGGAGCAGGTCCTGGAAGATGTATCCCATCGCCTCGTTGCTCACGACCGCCGGACGCAGGTCGAGGTCGGCGAAGTCGGCGAGCACCTGGTAGAGGATCCCCGCCTTGTCCATGCGGGCGATCTTGTCGTCGACGTTGTACGCCTCCATGACGCCGTACGCCTCGCTCGACAGACCCCGGATGTACTTGGCGAGGTTGTCCGCGACGTTGTTCGCGTCGCTGAGCAGGCTCGTGAACGTGAACGGCGACGTGTTGTAGAACCGCTGCCCCGACAGGCGGCGCAGCTGCATGGCCTGAGCTTCACCGATGGTGTCGAACGTCGCCGCCTTCGCGACCACCGCGTCCTTCGTCGGCGCGAGCGCCGCATCCATCCGCCGCAGCACGAGCAGCGGCAACATCACCGACCCGTACTCGTGCTGCTTGAACGTGCCCCGCAGCTTGTCGGCCACGCGCCACACGAACGCGACCTTGTCCTGAAAACCCTGCGGCGCCATGCCCGTTCCTCCCCAAGTCAACGGCCTCCACCGTAGCTGCGCGCGGGGAACCGCGCTCAGCGGCGGATGCGGGACGCCCAGAACGGGTCCTCGGACCACCGCTCCGGGAATCCCATCCCCCTGATCGGCACGTGCGGGTGGGTGTCGAGGAGGTCGCTGAGCCGGGTGGCCCAGCTGCTCCCCGGCGAGATGGTCGCCAGCACAGACTGGGTCGCGACCAGGACGACGTACAGCCGCTGCCGCCGGTCTCCCTCGAGCATCACGGCCGGGTCCTGGAGCCACGCGATCCCCGGATTCTTGGGAAGCGCGGGGGAGACGCCGAGCACCACGTTCCACAGCCTGCCGTGATGGGCGCAGACGTTTCGCACTCGTACGAAGGACCGCACCCACGATCCGAGGAGAGGCGCTGTGAGCCCCAACGGAGCAGCGATCGCCGTCAGGTCGGACCGCCGGTCGAGGTTCGCGACGACCTTCTCCAGCTCACCGAGGGTCAGCAGCTCGGCCATCAGCCACGAGGGCGGCAACTCAGGCTCTCCGTAGACCGTGAGGTCATGCTCCAGCGCCGACGGGTGCGCCAAGGCACCCCCGGCGACTTCCCCCTGCCGCAACTGGGCATCGCACAACGTGCGCACCCGGCGGAGGAACTCCTCGTGGGCGTCGCGGCGCTTGAAATGCTCGACGGACGTGTACCAGAACGCATCCCCCGTGGAGGAGGACATGTGGTCGGTCACGGCAGCCCGCAGGGCCACCTCCACTCGCTCCAACGCGTCCATCACGAGAAGCCGCAGTTTGCGATCGAAGACATACAGACCCAGCACGTCATCGAAGGTCGTGCCGGGCCGGACGTCCTCACAGCCCGGCTCCCGAAAGGGGATGACGTACGGAGACAGCCGGTAGTACCCCATGTGGCGTAGGTACCTCATCGCCCGGTCGCGGTCGGGGACGACGAGACCACGCCGTTCCATGCGGTCGACGAGATCCTCATGGGACAGAGGCGGCTTCTGGTATCGCACGCTCCCGCGGGGGCGCCCCACCCGTCGACCATGACCAGACGGCATGAAAAATCCCCCAAGTGCGCATCGTGGAGAGGCGTGGGGGATGTAGTACCCCCAACATAACACCCCAGCCTCGTGAGCCTGCCTCACATGGCCACACGAGTAGGGGACCCTGCCGACACGCACCCTGCGTCGTCTCTCGACCTGGTCGACACGGCCGACACACAGCAAGGCCCCCGGCGAACCGGGGGCCTTGTCTGAGCCGCTTGTCGGAATCGAACCGACGACCTATTCATTACGAGTGAATCGCTCTGGCCGACTGAGCTAAAGCGGCACGCACCTCACGGGAGGTGCTCATCGAGGATAGCAAAGCGGCGCGGCGAGCCCAAAACGGCGACGCGCGCGGCGACCTCGCGCCGCGCGCGTCCGCTCAGCAGGTGAGCCCGTCCTTGGGGACGGTGCCCTTGAGGAGGTAGGAGTCGACGGCCTTGTCGACGCACGCGTTGCTGCGCATGTACGCGGTGTGGCCGTCACCCTCGAACGTGACGAGGTGACCGTTCTCGAGCTGTGAGGCGAGCTTCTGCGCCCACTCGTACGGCGTCGCCGGGTCGCGTGTCGTCCCGACGACCACGATCGGCCCACTGCCCGACGCCGAGATCTTCTGCGGCTCCGTCTTCGGGTCGACCGGCCACTCCTCGCACGACACCGTCGCCATCGCCATCGACTCGCCCCACGTCGGCGACGCCTTCTCGAACTTCTCCACCCGCGCCTGCATCGCCGCGTCGTCGACGGCCTCCGCCGGGCGGTCGAGACAGTTGATCGCCGAGATCACCTGCATGATGTTGCCGTGGTAGGCGCCCGTCTCGTCACGGTCGGCGTACTCCCGCGCCAACTGCATCAACTGGTCGCCGTCACCCTCCTTCGCCGCGCGCAACGCATCGGTGAGGCCCTCCCACGACGCCTGGTCGTACAGCGCCCGCGCGAGGCCCGTGCTCGCCCACCCCTCGGTGAGCTCCTCGACCCGCGCGTCGTCGGTCACCGGGACCGGCTTCTCGTCGATCTTCGCGAGCAGATCACGCAACCCCTCCATGCCCTCGTCGACCCCGCTGCCGAGCGGGCAGTCCCCCTCCGAGACACACGACTTCACGTAGGCCCGCGTCGCCGTCTCGAACCCGACCGCCTGACCGAGGTTGAGCTCGTCGTTCGACAGCTCCGGCGCGATCGCCCCGTCGAGCACCATCGACCCGACACGCGTGGGGAACAGCCCCGCATACGTCGCGCCGAGGAACGTGCCGTACGACTTGCCCAGGTAGGAGAGCTTCTGCTGCCCCAGCACCGCCCGCACGACGTCCATGTCCCGGGCCGCGTCCACCGTCGACAGGTGCGGCAACAGCTGCGGGTACTTCTTCTCGCACGCCTCCCCGAACGCCTTCGCCGACATCCGCGTCGCCTCACGCTCCTTCGCGTCGTCCGGCGTCGGGTCGAGCCCCATGATCGCGTCCATCTGTGGGCCGTCGACGCACTGCACCGGCGAGGACTCCCCCACACCACGCGGGTCGACCCCGACGACGTCGAACCGGCGCCGTACCGACGGCGACACGATGAGATCCGCCGCACGCGCGTACTCGACGGCCGACCCACCGGGCCCGCCCGGGTTGACGAGCAGCGCCCCCTGCGGCGAACCCGACGCCGCCACCTTGAGCATCCGCAGCTTGATCGTGCCCTCGGCGGGCTTCTCGTAGTCGACGGGCACCTCGACCCACGCGCACTGGGCATTACCCCCGTCGGCGTCGGCGTCGCCACACCCCTCCCACGCGACCTGCTGCGTGTAGTAGCGGTCGAGCCCCTTCGCCCCCTGGGGTGGCTGCGTCGCCGGCGGGGCCGTGTCGCCCGCGCCCTCCCCGTTCGGGGACGGGACGGCACACCCCGCGGCGAGGACGGCGACCCCCGCCAACGCGACGACGAACCTCGGGACCGACCTCACGCCCGTGCCACGGTTGCGACGCTTCGACGCCACGACTCCACCCACTGCGTTGCCTTCCTCTCCACACCTCGACGCCGGTCGATCGACGTCACGGACGCCTCGACCACCGGCCGGAAGAGGCGGAGGGCGCGTCGTCGCAGACCCACCGTACCCGCCATGAACAGCCGTGACGGTCGAGCCCGCGCCCCTCCAGGGCACACCTCACGACCGTCCCGACCTGCGGACTCATCGCCGCGGCAACCGCAGCGACAACGCCATCGCCTCGAGCGCGAGGAGCAGCGGCACGTTCGCCTCGATGCGGGTGCGTGCCTGCCCGATCGCCGTCATCGCGGCGAGGAGCTCGTCGGCACCCATCGCCCGCGCCAACGCGTCGACCTCGGCGCGGGCGTCCTCGTTGACGAGTTCCACCGGAGCCCCGAGACGCACGACGAGCGCGTCGCGGTACACCGACAGCAGGTCGACGAGGGCCCGGTCGGTGATGTCTCGCGCGAACCGCGTCGCCCGCGCCTTCTGCTCCTTCTCGAGGCCCGCGATCTGCGCCCGCACGTGCGGCGGCTGGGTGCGGGCCGTGGGATCGGCGCCGAGCGTCTCGAGGAGTCGCGTCCGCTCGGCCGCGTCGCGCTCCGCCGCCGAGGAGCCGGACTCCTCCGTCGCGATCGACGCGAGATCCGCCGCGGCACCGATGGCGTCGGGGACCGAACGGATACGACCGCTCATCTGCACGACCTCACGACGACGACGCCGGGCGCCCTCGTCGCGGGCCAGACGCCGCGCGAGCCCGATGTGGCTCTGCGCCGCCCGCGCCGCGTACATCGCCATCGCCGGGTCGACCCCGTCGCGGCGGACGAGAAGCTCGGCGACGGCCTTCGCCGGCGGGGTACGCAGACGCACGTGACGACACCGGCTGCGGATCGTCACGATGACGTCCTCGTGCGACGGCGCGCAGAGGACCCACACCGTGCGCTCCGACGGCTCCTCGAGCGCCTTGAGCAGCGCGTCGGCCGCGCGCTCCGTGAGCCGGTCGGCGTCCTCGACGATGACGACCCGGTACCGCCCCACCGACGGCCGGTGCGCCGCCTCGACGACGAGCTCTCGGGCGTCCTCCACCCGGATCGACAACCCCTCGGTGGCGACGACCGTGACGTCGGCATGGGTGCCGTCGAGCGCCGTGAGGCAGTCACGACACCCCCCACACCCGTGCCAAGGGCAGTTGAGGGCCGCGGCGAACGCCCGTGCGGCGTTCGACCGACCCGACCCCGGTGGGCCGGTGAACAGCCACGCGTGCGTCATCGCGGTGGGATCGCTCGCCGCCCGACTCAACGTCTCGATGGTCTCGCGCTGCCCGACGAGGTCGTCCCAGACGCTCATCACGCACCCCCGGATCGGGACTCGCTGCGGCCCACGACCTCGCCCGAGGAGGACGGGGCCGAGGGGGCGACGTGTTCCGAAGTCGCGGCGGAGTCGCGCGTCGGGGCGGCGGATTCGGCCGGGTCGGGGCCGGGCGCGGCAACCGCCGTGGTCGAGGAGGAGGACGTGGACGCGGGGGTCCGTAAGGTCGGATCGGCCCCGGCGAGAAGCTCGCCCACCCGTGCGACGACGGCCGCCGAGATCACCTCGGGTGGTTGGGCGGCGTCGAGGACGAGATACCGGTGCGGGGCGGCCTCGGCGAGCGCGAGGAACCCCTGACGCACGCGGGCGTGGAACGCCTCGGCCTCCGTCTCCATGCGGTCCTCGACGCGGCAGCTGCGGCGGGCACGGCCGGTCTCCGGCGCGACGTCGAGGAGGGCCGTGAGATGCGGGACCAGCCCGCCCGTCGCCCACGCCGACAACCCGGCGATCTCCGCGGCCTGGAGGTCGCGGCCCGCCCCCTGGTACGCCACGGAGGAGTCGACGTAGCGATCGGTGAGGACGACCGCGCCGCGTTCGAGCGCCGGTCGGACGAACGTCGCGACGTGGTGGGCGCGGTCGGCGGCGAAGAGCAACGCCTCCGCTCGCGGGGCGACCTCCCCACCGTGGAGGAGCAGTTCGCGGATGCGGCCACCGAGCTCGGTACCCCCGGGCTCGCGCGTGACGACGACCTCCTGGCCTCGCTCACGCAGCCATGCGGCCAACGCCGCGACCTGCGTGGACTTGCCGGCGCCGTCTCCGCCCTCGAACGCGATGAACACCACGCGAGCAGACTAGGCGAGGTCACCGACAACCCGTGCCCGGGGCGCGGACGGTGTCACGACGAGCCGCCCACCGCGCGGGCACGGCGTTCGAGCGCGACGACGTCGCTGCCGAACGACCACGCGAGGAGTGCCGTCGCGCCGGCGAGGACGCCCCGCCCGAGCGCGGGCGGCACGGCGGGCGTCGAGGCGATCGACACCGCCACCGCCTGCAGCGCCGCCACCGTGCGTCGCCGTTCGCTCGGCGGCAGCTCCCCCGTCCACGCCGGGCGGAGCCGGCCGCCCGCGACGAAGAGGTAGCGGGCCGCGCCGCTGATCAGGGCCTCCGGGGCGAGGGTGCGAGCGAGGATCGTCGTGAGGCCGAGGAGCACGGCGGCGTCGGTCTCCATGTCGAGACGCGCGCCCGCCGGGTCGGCCGTCCCGGTCGCGCGGGCGACGTGCCCGTCGACCGCGTCCAGCGCGAGGGCGGGGATCGCGAATCCCGCCACGGCCCAGGTACGTCGGCGTTCGCACCGACTCTCCGGACGCAGCGCCGCGGCGAACGCGCAGCCCGCGAGCACGGCCCGCACGAACGTCACGACGTCCGCCGGGGAGGCGACGCGACGGGGTGTGGAGGAGGGGGCGAGGCCGACCGAGGTCCGCGCGGCCGTCTCGTCGACCGGCCGTGGGGTGGGCCGCCGTCGGACGGCGCGGGCGACGACGGCGGGGAGGAGTCCGCCGACGACGACACCGGCGAGGCGGCGGGGCCACGGCCCTCCGGCGGCGACGGCGTCCGCGGCACCGACGAGCCCCACGAGCGTGGTGGCCGACAGGGCGTGCCCGAGGGTGGACGCGAGCACGTGTGCCGACGGCGTCGTGGCCGAGCCCACGGCGGGCGTCGCGAGGGCGGAGTCGCGGGGTCGGCACCGACCGGACAGAATCGCATCCATGGAGCGTCGATCCTATTGGACCCATCCCGGCGGCCGCGGGGAGATCCGCGTCGAGACGCTCGGGGAGCCCGGGGAGGGTGAGGCCCGCGTCGAGACGATCGTCTCCGGCGTGAGCCGCGGCACCGAGTCCCTCGTCCACCTCGGCCGGGTGCCGGAGCGGGTGCGCGACCTCATGCGGTCCCCCTTCCAGCGGGGTGACCTGCCGGGCGAGGTCTTCTACGGCTACCTCTCCGTCGGTGAGGTCGCCGCCGTCGGCCCGGACACCCCCGACGACCTCGTGGGCCGTCGCGTCTTCTGCCTCTACCCCCACGCCGACCGGTACGTCGCCCCGATCTCGTGGCTCCACCCCGTCCCCGACGACGTACCGAGCGAACGGGCCGTCCTCGCCGGTGCCGTCGAGACCGCGGTCAACGCCCTCTGGGACGGCGGCCCCCGTCTCGGCGACCGTATCGCCGTCGTCGGCGGCGGGATGATCGGCCTCTCCGTCGCCGCGCTCCTGCGCCGGTTCCCCCTCGACCGGCTCGAACTCCTCGACCCCGACCCGGCCGTCGCCGAGCGCGCGCAGCGGTTCGGACTCACGTGGAAGGACCCCGCCGACGGCCTTGGCGACTGCGACCTCGTCTTCCACGCCTCCTCCACCGCAGCCGGACTCGCCCGTTCCCTCGAGTTGCTCGGTGACGAGGGCGAGGTCGTCGAGATGTCCTGGTACGGCACGACCGAGCCGCAGGTCCCCCTCGGCGGCGACTTCCACGCGCGCCGCCTGCGCATCCGCGCAAGTCAGGTCGGCATGATCGCCGAGTCCCGCCGTGCCCGCCGCACGACCGCCGACCGCATGGCCACCGCCCTCGCCGCCCTCGCCGACAACGCCTTCGACTGCCTCCTCACCGGGCCCGTCGACCTCGACGACCTGCCCGCGACGATGGACGACATCGCCCACGGCCGCACCCCCGCGATCTGTCACGTCGTGCGCCACCGGTAGCCACGACCACGACCACCCATCCGCCCCGACGAAGGAGTTCCCTTGTACCGCCTCACCGTTCGCGACCACGTGATGATCGCCCACAGCCTCCCCGACCCGTTCTTCGGCCCCGCGCAGGGCGTCCACGGCGCGACGTTCGTCGTCGAGGCGACGTGGAGCCGCGCCGACCTCGACGAGCACGGCGTCGTCCTCGACATCGGTGCCGCGACCGCGGCGCTCAAGGAGGTCCTCGGGGACATCGACTACCGCAACCTCGACGACCACCCCGCCTTCGAGGGGAGGATCTCGACGACGGAGGTCGTCGCCCGCCACATCGCCGACGAACTCGCCTCGCGGCTCACCGATCCCGCCCTCACCTCCCTCGAGGTCGTCCTCCGCGAGCACCCCGACGCCTGGGCCTCGTACACGCGCGACCTCCCGTGAGAACGGCGACCACACCCCCGGAGCGCCTCCCCGTCGAGGCACTGCGGGGGATCGAGGCGTGACGCTCATGAGCGCCGCCGACGTGATCGCGGGCCCCGGAGCACGCTTCGTCCGCCCCGCCCCTACCGTGGTGAGCGGCGGCACCGTCTACGACGAGGCCGTGCTCCGCGTCTGGCCCGGGCGACCGCCGGAGGACGTCGTCCTCGAGGGCGACTGGCCCGATGGCCCCGGCACCGCCTCGCGCCTCGCGGACGCGCTCCGGGGCGCGTCGGACGCCGTGGTCGACGGGCTCGTCGGCGCCGCCCACCCGGACGTGCTCCGCGATGCGCAGGCCGCGGGCACCACCGCCACTCTCCTCGTCCACCTCCCCCTCCCCGACGAGACCGGTCTCACGCCGGAACGGACCCGCGAACTCGCCGCGCGGGAGGCGGAATCGGTCGCCCTCGTGTCCCGGGTCGTCGCGACGAGCCGCACGGCCGCCGCAGACCTCGCGCGGCGTTACGGGCGGACCGACGTCGAGGTCGCCCCGCCCGGCGTCGACCCCTCGCTCACGAGCGGTCCCGCCGCCGTGGGGAGTTCACCACCCCGGGTCCTCTGCCTCGCCTCGCTCACCCCCCGCAAGAACCACGTCGGCCTGCTCGCGGCCCTCGCCCGCCTCACCGACCTGCCCTGGCACGCCGTGTTCGCCGGACCGGGCGACGACACCGACCGGGCCCGCATCACCGACGCGATCGCCACGACGGGCCTCGGCGACCGCGTCACGCTCACCGGGCCGCTCGCGGGAGCCGATCTCGAGGAGACGTGGGCGGGCACCGACGTCCTCGCCCTCCCCTCCCTCGCCGAGACGTACGGCATGGTCGTCACCGAGGCGATCGCCCACGGCGTCCCCGCCGTCGTCGCCGCGGGAACGGGTGCCGTGGAGGCCCTCGGCGACGGTGACGGCCCCGACCCCGGACTCGCCGCCGACACCCGTAATCCCGCCGACCTCGCACGGGCGCTGCGCACGGTGCTCACGCACCCGGAGTTCCGCGAGTTCGCCCGGCGTCGTCGCACGGGCCTACGCTCGTGGTCCGCGACCGCAGCGCTCCTCGCGGGGGTCTTCCCCGCCGACGTCGGCCCTCCCGTCGACGCCGACCTCCCGATCCGCCCCGACCCCGAGAGCACGTCATGACCCCCGAGACCCCTCGTCCCACACCGGCCGCCCCCACGGCCCCGACGCCGAGTCGCCCCGTCGAGGCCGACTGGCTCGCCCTGCGTCGCCCGGCCGACGCCGCCGCCCGGGAGGGGACCCAGCGCCTCCTCGGACGGTTGTGGCGCCACCTGCGCGCCCACGACGAGACGGGCGGCCACGGCCCCGTTCACGTCGTCGACGTCGGCGCCGGCACGGGCGCCAACCAGGAGTGGCTCGCGCCACGGCTACCCTTCCCCTCCCGGTGGACGCTCCTCGACCACGACGCCGCGCTCCTCGACCATCCGACGGCGACGGGGCACGCCCAGCGTGTCCACGGCGGTCTCGACGACCTCCCCCGGCTCGTCACGGGCGAGGGCGAGGAGGACGCCGCGGGCCCGACCGTCGTCGTCGCCTCCGCCCTCCTCGACCTCCTCACGGGGCCCGAGCTCGACACGCTCACCGATCTCCTCCTCGACACGGGGACGCCCGCCCTCTTCGCCCTCACCGTCGACGGCGAGGTGACGTGCGTGCCGCACGACCCCGACGACGACCTCGTCCACGACGCGTTCGAGGTCCACCAGCAGCGCGACGGGATCGTCGGCTCCGCCGCGTCGGCACACGTCGCCGACCGTGCCCGCGAGGGCGACGCAGAGGTCGTCGAAGCGACGACGCCGTGGCGTCTCACGAGTGCCGATGCCCCGCTCCTGCGCCGCTACCTCACCGATCGCGCCGCCGTCGTCGCCGAGCACGACCCCGCCCTCGCCCCTCGTGCGCAGGCGTGGCTCGAGCGCCGCCTCGCCCAGCTCGACGCGGGCACGCTCGCCGTCGTCGTCGGGCACGTCGACCTCCTCGTCCTGCCCCGGTGAGCACGGCCGCGCGCGACGGCCACCCCACCCGCCGGTGGGGCCGGATCGCGTGGGTCGTCCTCCAGGTGCTCGTCGCCGCAACGGTTCTCGGCACCCTCGTCCATCTCTTCGGCACCGGGTCGGTGACCGCGACGGCCGCTGCCGTGACACCCTTCACGGTCGTCTCCGCCCTCGGCCTCGGCCTCGTCGGCGCCACGGCCCAGGGATTCCGATGGCGCGCGGTCGCCGCCGGCCTCGGGGACGAGATGACCGCCCGCCACGCCGTCGCGCGTTGCCTCGAGGCGGCCCTCCTCAACGCCGTCCTCCCGGGCGGACTCGCGGGTGACGCGCTCCGGGCCGCCCGGCGCGGCCGCGCCGGCGCGCGATGGACGGGCGTCACCTCCGTCGTCGGCGAACGCCTCTGCGGCACGGCCGTGGTCGCCCTCGCCGCGACGGGCGCCGCCCTGCGCCTCGGTCGCCCCGACCTCGCCGGGATCCTCGCCCTCGTCGGCCTCGGTGTCGGCGTCGTCGCGGGGTGGTCGATGCGACGCCTCCCGCCCCGCAGCATCGCCGCCTGCGTCGGCTGGTCGGTGCTCGGCTGGCTCGCGTTCCTCGGCCTCTTCGCCCTCGCGCACGACGGCCTCGCCCGGGCGGGCGCCGTTCCCGCTCTCCCCGGGGTCGACGTCGCCACCCTCGGCGCCGCGACACTCGCGGGCATGTCGATCCCCGTCAACGTCGCCGGCTGGGGTCCGCGGGAGGGCGCGGCCTCCCTCGCCTACTCCCTCGGCGGACTCGACCCCGCGACCGGATTCACCACCTCGGTCGCCTACGGACTCCTCGCACTCGTCTCGACCCTGCCCGGCCTCGTCCCCCTTCTCGCACCCCGCACGGCGGGTGACGAACGCCGAGGATCACACGAGGACGCGCCCATCCCCTGACGGGACGACCGCCGGGCCGGGTCGCACGCCGATCGCGGGACGCCTGGCCACCGACATCGAGCGTGAGCACCCCGCGGGCGCCCGATGCAGGCGGACATCGGGCGCCCGGATCCGTTCACGTCCTTCGGACGCGACGGCTGCGAGGCGCGTCGACACGGGCCGCGTGGGGGTGGTGGCACGGCTCACCCCGCAGCGCAGGAGGCCGAGCCACCTGAGGCGGCGCCGACCCCGCCTCGGGCGATGCCACGGCCGGCGCACCGCGGGGGGCCGACCCCGACTCCCGCTCCGGTCAGTCACGCAGGCGGAGCTCGGTACAGACGTCGTCGCCGAGGACGAGGCGACGGGACGGCGGACGGAGGGCGTGGGCGAGGACGTCGTGGCCCGTGAACCGGAGGCCGGGGATGCCGTCGCCGATGAGGACGGGGGCGCTCGTCACGTAGAGCCGGTCGAGCACGCCCGCGGCGAGGCACGCCGACACGAGGCGCCCGCCGCCCTCGACGAGGACGCGAGTGAACCCGCGCTCCGCGAGGATCGCCACGAGAGAGTCGGGTTCGCGCAGATGCGCCTCGGGATGGGCGGCGAGCTCGACGTGGGGTGCGAGGTCGGTCGGAGGCGCGGCACCGATCTCGGAGTCGTCCGCGACGAACCACAGGGTGGGCGCGTCGGGCTCGGTGAGCAGCCGTGCGTCGCGCGTGAGGATCCCCCTCGGGTCGAGGACGACCCGGACCGGCGGGGCACCCCGTCGCGGCGCGTCCCGCACGGTGAGGCGGCAGTCGTCGACGACGGCCGTCGCTGCCCCGACGACGACGGCGTCGACGAGGGAACGGAGGACGTGGAGATGACGCCGGTCCTCCGGCCCGGTGACGAACTCCGCGTCGCCGGTGCGGGAGGCGATGAACCCGTCGAGGCTCTGCCCGAGCTGCGCGACGACGAGCGGCCCCTCCCGCAGGAGCGGGGCGTAGAACTCCGGGAGATCGGGCGGCGCGGTCTCGTGGCCCACCGCGTCGTCGGGCCCGGAGGGAAGGGACGCACCGAAAGTGTTCACCACCGCACGCTAACCGGCACGGGGTGCGTCGGCGAGAGGTCGGCCGTCGCCGGTCGCGGACGCCCCGCCACGCACGACGACGGCCCCACCTCGGATCTCCCTCGGAGGGGATCACCGCGGTGGGGCCGTCGTCGCGCCGGCGCGTGGGACGACCCCAGGAGGTGGTCGCGTCATCCGGCCCCGCCGGAGCTCCGGTGGCGGGAGCCCGTGCGGACTCAGGCGTAGGTGTTGATGTTGCGGCCGAGGCTGCCCTCGGTCGCGAGCGGCATCGTCGCGCTCATGCCGTCGATGAGGCGGCCCGCTGCCTCCTTCTGGGTGTCCATCGTCTTGCGGAGCATGGACACCTGGGCGTCCTGGTAGGCGTCCGCGGTGCGGCTGCTGAGGATCGTCTGCGCAAGGGCGAGGTCCATGGGGTGACTTTCCGTCGTCGAGTCCGACGGCGCCCTCGGATGCGGTGCGCCGTCGCGGATGCGTGGCAGCACATCCGGAATCCTCATCGGCGCCTCGACGTCGGGTCTGACCGTGGGACCACGAAGGAGTGATCCGCACCGCGCGCGTCCGGACCCGGTCGTCGACGGGCCCGGGTGAAGCAGCGGGGGGTTCGTCGGTGCGTTCGTCGTCGCACCGACACGCCCTCGCCGTCCCACGATGTGGACTGGGGTGGGGATCACTGCGGGATGCGGAGCTCCACGGCCGCCCCGTCGAGGCCGTCGCGGCCCTCCGCCGCACCGATGCGCATCTCGCCGCCGTGACGCTCGACGATCCACCGCACGAGGGGTAGACCGAGACCGTTGCCGCCCGTGCGTCCCGCGACGTACGGGCTGAGGACGTCGAGGTCCGCAGGGAACCCGGGCCCGTCGTCGGCGACGCGGACGACGGCCACGTCCCCGTCCCGGAACACCGAGAGGAGGACCTCCGCCCGCGTCTCGCCTCCGCGGCCGTGCCGCATCGCGTTGTCCACGAGGTTCGTCATCGCCTGACGGAGGAGCATCGCGTCGCCGGAGACCTCGACCGGCTCGGTGACGTCGACGACGACCCCGTCGATGATCGTCTCCACCTCGCACGCGAGCACGTCGAGGCGCACCGGGAGGAGGTGGACGGGCACCTCTGCATGGTCGATGCGCGTGGCGAGGAGGAGGTTGGACGCCACCCGGCCCGCCTGGTCGGCGGTCGTGACGAGCGATCGGAGCCCCGCCGCCGTCTGTGGCTGGCCGGGCGCGAGCGCATGGAGGGTCGTCTCCGCCACGGCCCGCATCCGCGCGAGCGGACCGCGCATCTCGTGGGACGCCGTCGCGAGGAACCGTTCCCGGTCGGCGAGCGCCTCGGACGCCACGCGGAGGCTGCGACCCGCCGCCCACCACACGAGCCCGGTGAGGACGGCGAGGAGGGTTGCCGAGCCGAGCGCGGCGGGGAGGGCGACGTGGGCCTGGAGGAGGGAACGGCGGGGGACGAACGCGAACGCGCACCCGCGGGGACGAGGGTCCTTCGAGGTGAGCCACCAGGGCATGCCGGTGACGCGGAGGTCCCCGATGTCGGCGTACGTGCCGGACTCGGCCGCGTCGTCGAGGCAGGCCTGCGCGACGGGCCGCCAGTCGCCGCGGATCTTCTCGCCGCTCGCGTAGACGGTCCGGTAGGACGTACCGGTGCGTTCGACGACGAGGAGGCCGCTCGCCTGCGTCTCGACGAGATCGCCGCGGAGTCCCTCGCCCGTCGCACGGCCGTCCTCCCCCTGGTAGACGAGCGCCGCGGCGCGGGAGGCCACCCCGCGGAGGATCGTGTCCACGCGTTCCCGGTCGAACTCGGAGTCGAGGACGACGAGGAGGGCGACGAGCGCGGCGAGGCCGACGACGGCCACTGCCGCGAAGATCGCGGTGAGCCGCACGCGGAGGTGCCGGAAGACGTCGTCGGCGCCCGTCGTCACGATCGCGCCTCCGCGACGAACCCCACCCCACGCACGGTGTGGATCACCGGCGGGTCGCCGATTTTGCTGCGGAGCAGCCGGATGCGCACGTCGACGACGTTGCTGCTCGGGTCGGCGAACTCGTCCCAGCAGTGCTCGAGGAGCTCCGCGCGGGAGACGACCCGCCCCGCGTTGCGGAGGAGGTAGACGAGGAGGCCGAACTCCTTGGGAGTGAGGAGGATCGACCGACCGCCGCGGGCGGCCTGGACCCGGGCGAGGTCGACCTCGATGTCACCGAGGGCGAGGACGGAGTCGACCGCCCCCGCGGGACGCCGCGTGAGCGATCGCAGCCGCGCAAGGAGCTCCTCCATCGCGAACGGCTTGACGAGGTAGTCGTCGCCGCCGGCGTCGAGCCCCCGCACCCGGTCGTGGATGTCGGCCCACGCGCTGAGGAACAGGACGGGGACGGCGCACCCGCGGGAGCGGAGGTCCCGGAGCATGTCGGCGGCGTCGCCGTCGGGCAGGCCACGGTCGAGGACCGCGACGTCGTAGGAGTTGACGGAGAGCCGCTCGTCGGCGTCGGCGATCGTGGCGGCCTCGTCGACCGCGTACGACCGGCGACGGAGGACGGTCGCAACGGAGGACCGCAACTCGAGGTCGTCCTCGAGGAGGAGTACGCGCACGCCCCCCATGATCACCCCTCCGCGGCGCTCGCCGGCCTCGGCACTCCCCTGAACTGCACCGAGGCCGACGATGGTGGGCCCTCCCCTGAAAAGGGCCCTGCCGCCGCGCCTCCCCCGGGGAACCACGGCGCCGGCATCCATGGGCCTGCCACCCGGAACGCCCGACTGCGTGAAGTTGTATCGCGTCCTCGATGACGTTTTCGTGACGCAGGCGCACGTCGCCCGGTGCCCCCGGGCGGGGGAACTGAGGCCTCGGAGCGGCGGGATCTCACCCCCGCAGCTCCGAACGGGGTCAGCGCACGACGGCGTCGAGCGCCATCGTCAACGCGACCTCTCGCGCATCGCGCCCGAATCTCCTTGCGTCCCAGTCCTCCTCGGAGAGCGTGTCGGCCGTGTAGAGGATCTGGGCGAACTCCACGCCGCGGAACTGTGCGCACGCCGCGAGCGAGGCGCACTCCATCTCGACGAGCTCGCACCCCTGCTCGAGGCGGGCCGCGAGTGTGGCGCGCGTCTCACGGTAGAACGCGTCCGTCGTCCACGTCACGGCCTCGCGGGCGTGCAGCCCGGCGTCGTCGATCGCGGCGGCACAAGCGGCCCGCAGACCGGCGTGCGTCTCCACCCAGTCCGACGGCGGCAGGTAGTGATACGAGGTGCCCTCGGCACGCAACGCCTTGCTCGGCAGGACGAACTCCCCCTCGTCGAAGTGGACGAGGCCACCGCACGAACCCACCGCGACGGCCTTCTCGACCCCACTCATGAGGACGTGCTCGAAGAGGATCGTCGCCGCCGGGCCGCCGAGGGGGATCTCGACGAACGCCACCTCGACACCGCGATGGGTGCCGACCCGCACGGGGTGACGACGGATGATCGTCTCGACCTCGTCGACGACGACGTACCCGTTCTCCTCGGCGTAACGGGACGCGACGTCGCCGAGCAGCGTGAGGACGGCCCGCGGCGGCAGCGCCACCCGCGGCTGCGCCCGCTGCGCCGCCGAGATGAGGTCGGCGGGGTCGTCGTCGTGGTCGAGGATCGGGAAGGCACCGGAGTCACGCATGCCCGCCATCCTCGCAGCCACGACGCCACGACGGGCCGGACTCACGAGGCCGGTGCGCCCTCCACCCAGCCGCGTGCAGCGGCCCGCACGAGACGACGCGGGACGAACACCTCCCGCCCGTCGACGCGCACGGGGACGAGGTCGACGGGCGTCGCCTTCCACCGCGCGCGGCGGCTGCGGGTGTTCGCGCGGGACGTCCTGCGCTTGGGGACTGCCATGGGTTCCTCCTGTGATCGGGTGGATCGGGTGATCGGATGATCGGGTGATCGGGTGATCGGGTGACGGGACGTCGCGGCGGCCGGTGGCATCGGGCCCGTCAGGCGGCGTCGTGTCGGGCGCCGAGCCAGGGGTCGTACCCGTCCTCGCGACCGATCCACGACTCGAGACCGGCGGCGAGTTCGGAGTCGGTGAGCAGGCTCGCCTCGAACGCGGCGACGACCTCGACCTCCTCGTCCTCCACACCGGTGACGAGGAGCGTCGTGCAGGGTCTGCGACCGGCCTCGCGCCACGTCGTGTGGGCGCCGAGGCTGAGCTGCCCACCCGCCCCCTCCCACCGGCAGACGAGGTCGGGCCGGGTGGGCAGCCAGAAGACGCCACGGCTTCGGCCGGGACGGCCACCGATCGCCTCGAGGTTGTCGCGCAACCGGCCGGGATGCAGCGGACGCCACGTCTCCAGACGCACCGTCCACACCCCCTCGCGGGACTCGGGGATCCGTGCGGGCAGGACGAGCGGGTCGCCCCGCCGCGCCACCTCGGCCCGGGAACGCGGCTGCAGGAGTGCGGGGACGTCGAGCTCGTGCAGGTGCATGACGGGCACGGTGGCGAGGTGGTCGAGGAGCGCCGCACCCACCGGGTCGGGATCGCGGTCGACGACGACGTCGGCGCCGTCGACCTGGCGGGCGATCACCTCCCCCAGGCCGCGGTCGTCGTCCTCCGAGAGGGCGAGCCCACGCTCTCGGAGCAGGTCGTCACCGCACACGTCCCAGGCGAGATTCCCGGCGGCGAGGCGGCGAGCACGCCACCGATGTCGACGATCCCCTCCTCGGCGAGTCCGACGAGCGCCTCGAGCACGGGCACGGGCTCGGCCGTCACAGGGAGGGCGAGGACGATCGCCGTCGGGCGCCGGAACGCGACCTCCCGGATCGCCGGGACGATGTCCTCCCGCAGCGCACAGCCGAGGCACGTGTGGGCGAGCGGCTCGATGCGGTCCTCCCACGTGCGCTCGGCGTCGTGGACGAGGCGTCGCAGCGTCCCCGCCACCGGGTCGAGGTCGTGGAGCACGACGACGGCCCCCGGCAGGTCGAGCAGCAGTCCGGCGGTGAGGGACTCGCGCAGCACCTCGTCGGTGGAGCAGCACGTGACGACCGGCGTCATCGCGAGAGCCCCCGGCCCCGTCGGGGTGCGGCGCGACGCCCGTAGCGTCGTTCGAACCGCTCGACCCGCCCCTCGCTGTCGAGGACGCGGGCGGTGCCCGTCCAGAAGGGATGACTCGCGGAGGACACGTCGACGTCGACCACCGGGTAGGTGCGGCCGTCCTCCCACTCGATCGTCGCGGTCGGCGTCGCGGTCGAGCGCGTGAGGAACGCGTACCCCGCCGGACGGTCACGGAACACGACGTGGTGGTAGCCGGGGTGGATTCCCTCTTGCATCGGACCTCCTGTATGTTTCTGAGAACAATTCTCATTGCTGTCAAAGGAGGGCGTATGTCCGCACGTTGCCGAGTCACAGGGAGGGAACCGACGTTCGGTCGGACGATCTCCCACAGCCACCGCCGCTCGCCCCGGCGCTTCGACCCCAACGTCCAGCGCAAGACGTACTGGGCACCGAGCCTGGGTCGAAAGGTCACACTCCGCCTGAGCACCAAGGGGATCGGCGTCGTCGACCGCCGCGGCATCGACGCCGTCGTCGCCGACCTCCTCGCCCGCGGGGAGAAGATCTGATGGCGCGGAACACCGACGTCCGACCGGTGATCAAGCTGCGCTCGACCGCCGACACCGGGTACACCTACGTCACCCGCAAGAACCGCCGGAACGACCCCGACCGGCTGTGCCTCCGCAAGTTCGACCCCGTGATCCGCCGGCACGTCGAGTTCCGGGAGGAGCGCTGATGGCGAAGAAGAGCAAGATCGCCAAGGACGCACGACGCCGCGAAATCGTCGCACGGCACGCCGAGCGCCGGGCCGAGCTCAAGGCCAGGATCGCCTCCCCGCGGAGCACCGCGAAGGAACGGAAGGCCGCCATCACCGCCCTGCAACGCCTCCCGCGGGACGCGAGCCCCACCCGGCTGCGCAACCGCGACGTCGTCGACGGGCGCCCCCGCTCGGCGTACCGCCGGTTCGGCCTGTCCCGGATCCGTCTGCGGGAGATGGCCCACGCCGGGGAGCTCCCCGGCGTCACGACGTCGATCTGGTGAGAGGAGGACACCCATGAAGGTCCGTGCCTCGATCCGGTCGCTCGCCCAGGCGCCCGGATCCAAGATCGTGCGCCGCCGCGGGCACCTCTACGTCGTCAACAAGGAGAACCCGCGTTTCAAGGCCCGCCAGGGCTGAAGCCCGGGAACGAACGACGGCCGCCTCCCCCACGGTCGTGTGGGAGAGGCGGCCGTCGCCGTCGATCCGGTGCCTCGACGTTCGCGGTGACCTCGAGATCGGACGACCCTGCGCGGGTGACGCCGGAGAGTCAGGCCTTCGTCGTCGTCGTCGTCTTCGTCGTCTTCTTGGCCCCGGTCTTGGTCGCCGTCGCCTTCTTCGCCGTCGCCTTCTTCGTCGTGGCCTTCTTCGTCGTGGCCTTCTTCGTCGTCGACTTCTTCGCGGTCTTCTTGCGGGTCGTCGGCCCCTTGGCGCGCTTCTCCGCGAGGAGTTCGTAGCCGCGTTCGGCCGTGATCGTCTCGGGGTCGTCGTCACGCTTGAGGGTCGCGTTCGTCTCCCCGTCGGTGACATACGGACCGAACCGGCCGTCCTTGACGACGACGAGACGCCCGCTCACCGGGTCCTCGCCGAGCTCCGCGAGCGGCGGCTTGGCCGCGGCGCGGCCACGCTGCTTGGGCTGGGCGTAGATCGCGAGCGCCTCGTCGAGGGTGATGTCGAAGATCTGCTCCTCGCTCGCGAGCGACCGCGAGTCCGTGCCCTTCTTGAGGTAAGGCCCGTACCGCCCGTTCTGCGCGGTGATCTCGACACCCTCGGCGTCGGTGCCGACGACCCGGGGCAGCGAAAGCAGCTTGAGCGCCGTGTCGAGCTCGATCGTCGCGAGGTCCATGCTCTTGAACAGGCTGCCCGTGCGGGGCTTGACCTTGTTCTTGCCCTTGAGCTCGGCCTCGGCGTCGGTGAGGACCTCCGTGACGTACGGTCCGTAGCGGCCCGCCTTGGCGACGACCTCCCGCCCCGTCTCGGGGTTCGTGCCGAGGACGCGCCCGTCGTCGGAGGCCTGCTCGAGCAGCTCGCGGGCCTTCTCCGGGGTCATCTCGTCGGGTGCGATGTCGTCGGTGATCGACGCGCGACGCGCCTCCTTGGGCTCGACGTCGTCGGAGACCTCGCCGGTCTGCGGGTCGACGCCTGCCGGGACCTCCTCCTGCACGTACGGCCCGTACCGGCCGACGCGGACGACCATGTTGTCGCCGAGACGCACCGTGGAGATCTCACGGGCGTCGATGTCGCCGAGGTTCTCCACGAGGTGACGCAGACCCTCACGGCTCTCGTCGCCGTCGCCGAAGTAGAACCGGCGCAGCCAGTCGACCCGCTGCGCGTCGCCGCGGGCGATGGCGTCGAGGTCGGCCTCCATCGAGGCGGTGAACCGGTAGTCGACGAGGCTCGGGAAGTGCTCCTCGAGGAGGCGGGTGACGGCGAACGCGAGCCAGTGCGGCACGAGCGCGTTGCCACGCGTGCCGACGTAGCCGCGGTCCTGGATCGTCGCGACCGTGGCCGCATACGTCGACGGGCGCCCGATGCCGAGCTCCTCCATCGCCTTGACGAGGGTCGCCTCGGTGTAGCGGGCCGGCGGGGTCGTCTCGTGGCCGTTGGCCTCGGCGTCCGCGACGTCGAGGGAGCCACCCTTCGTGAGCTTGGGCAGGCGCCGGTCCTCCTCGCGGAGCTGCGCGGCGGCGCGCTCGTCGTCGTCGCGACCCTCTTCGTACGCGGCGAGGAACCCGCGGAACGTGATGACCGTGCCGCTCGCGGAGAACTCCGCGGTACGCGTGGCGGTTCCGCCGACCTCGGCGCCCGAGGTGGGCACCGAGAGCTTGACGGAGGCCGTCGACCCCTTCGCGTCGGCCATCTGCGAGGCGACCGTGCGCTTCCAGATGAGCTCGTACATCGCGAAGTCCTCGCCGCGGAGCTCCCCGGCGACCTGCGCCGGGGTGCGGAAGGTGTCGCCCGCGGGACGGATGGCCTCGTGGGCCTCCTGGGCGTTCGCGGCCTTCTTCTCGTACCGCCGCGGCGCGGACGGCACGTACTCCTCGCCGTACATGTCACGCGCCTGGCTGCGCGCCGCAGTGAGGGCCGACTCGCTCAGCGTCGTGGAGTCGGTACGCATGTAGGTGATGTAGCCGTTCTCGTACAGCCGCTGGGCGACACGCATCGCGTTGCGGCTCGAGAGACGGAGCTTGCGGCTCGCCTCCTGCTGGAGGGTCGAGGTGGTGAACGGCGCCGACGGACGGCGGGAGTACGGCTTCTCGCTCACCTCGGCGACGGTCGCCGTGGTGTCGGCCACGGCCTGCGCGACGGCGCGGGCCCCGGCCTCGTCGAGGTGTGTGACGGCGCTCTTGAGCTGCCCGTCGTCGCCGAAGTCACGACCGGAGGCGATGCGGGTGCCGTCGAGGGCGGTGAGACGCGCGGTGAACGACTCGCCGGCGGCGTCGAAGCGGCCCGTGACGTCCCAGTACGACGCGGCACGGAACGCCATGCGCTCCCGCTCCCGCTCGACGACGAGACGCGTCGCGACCGACTGCACACGACCGGCCGAGAGGCCCTGACGCACCTTGCGCCACAGCACCGGCGAGACCTCGTAGCCGTAGAGACGGTCGAGGATGCGGCGGGTCTCCTGCGCGTCGACGAGCGACTGGTCGAGGTCACGGGTCTCGCGGGCCGCCCGTTGGATGGCCTCCTTGGTGATCTCGTGGAACACCATCCGCTTGACCGGCACCTTGGGCTTGAGCACCTGGAGCAGGTGCCACGCGATGGCCTCGCCCTCGCGGTCCTCATCGGTGGCGAGGAGGAGTTCGTCGGCGTCCTTGAGGGCCCGCTTGAGCTCGGCGACCTTCTTCTTCTTGTCGGTGTCGACGACGTAGTAGGGGTCGAAGCCGTTGTCCACGTCGACCGCGAAGCGCCCGTAGGGGCCCTTCTTCATGTCGGCGGGCATCTCGCTCGGAGTGGGCAGGTCACGGATGTGCCCGACGGAGGCCTCCACCTCGTACCCGGGGCCGAGGTAACCGGCGATGGTCTTGGCCTTGGCCGGCGACTCCACGATGACGAGTCGCCGCGTTGCGCTCTCTGACACGACTGCCCGACGTCCTTCCTCGCAGCGGATTCGTCGCTGCTGTCCCACCTGCGCCGATGCGCACGTTCGCACACCGTAACGTGTACGGCGCACGCTCACCTATCCGCCTCCGACCCTGATCTCCACCGGGGGCCGGGGCCACCGTCTCACCGCTCCGGGCCCTCCCCGGCCTCCTCACCGGCACCGGCGGGGACGAGGAGGCCGTCCGCGACGAGGCGGCGGAGCGGACCCGAGATCCGCCTGCGTAGCTCGTCCGGGTCCTCGTCCGTGAGGGCGGCGATGGCGGTCACCGCGACGTCGCCGGTGAGGTCCCCGTCGCAGACACTGACGAGCGCGGACAGCGCCGTGTCGGCCTGGATCGCCCGCCGCAACCCGCCACCCTGACGGAGGAGGATGACGCTTGGATCCGGGTCCCCGGGCCGGGCGTGCCGCTCCTCGGTGACGTCGGGGGCGGCGACCCACGCCGTGGCGAAGAGCTGCTCGTCGCTCGTCGTGTGCAGCCGGGTGCGGGCGGCGAGACCCGAGGCGAGGTACGGCCCCATCGGGGAGTCGACCGGGCCGGTGACCTCGTCGAGATCGACCCAGCGCGACCGCTCCGCCTCGGGCCGGTGGAGGAGGACGATCCCGAACCACACGGCCTCGACGTCGCGCGACTCGAAGTCGTCGAGCCACGCCGACGTCAACACGTCGAACTCGGGGGTGCCGGGGAGATGGCCGCCGTCGCGCGCCCACAGCTCGGCGTACTCGGCGGGGTCCTGGTACTCCCGGGCGAGCACCCATGCGTCGAGACCCGCGCACTCGGGGGTGTCGAGCCACTCGCGCCACCGATCGCGCCAGTCTCCCCCGGCACGCGTCTCCCAGTCTGCGAGGAAACACGCGACACCATCGGGGGCGAGGTGGGCCCCCACGCCCCGTACGAACGACTCGACGAGGGCGTCACCCTCCCGACCACCGTCGCGGTACTCGAAGACGGGCAGGTCGGCGTCGCGTGGGGTGATGACGAAGGGCGGATTGCTCACGACGAGGTCGAACCGCTCCGGCGCCGTGGCACTGCCGGGCCGGTCGTCGCCGGAGACACCGCCGACGGGTGCGAAGAGATCCCCCTGCCGCAGGTCCCAGTGCTGCCCCGCGAGGGCGGCGTTGAACGCAGCGAACGCGAGCGCCCGCTCCGAGAGGTCGGTCGCGACGAGCTCATCCGAATGCGTCGCGGCGTGGAGGGCTTGGACCCCGCACCCCGTGCCGAGGTCGAGCACCCGCCCCACCCGGGGGCGAGGCGTCCACGCCGCGAGGGTGAGGGAGGCGCCGCCGACGCCGAGGACATGATCGGGCAGCAGTGGCCGCCCCGTCGTCACCTCGGCGAGGTCGGAGGCGACCCACCACGTGTGTTCCTCGTCGCCATAGGGGCGCAGGTCGCACGCAGCGCGAAGAAGCGTATCCGGCCCTCCGCAAGTGCGCCGGACGAGACCGATGCGCTCGAGGCCGTGGGCGCAGACGCGGGGGAAGGCCGCGTCGAGCCGCGCGGCGTCGAGGGCATCGCCGAGGGTGAACAGACGCACGACCGTCGCGGCGGGGGTGGCCCCGGCACGGTCGAGGACCCGCCGCGCAGGGCCGAGCCTGTCCCGACGCGTCGCCGCGGACGCGACGGGCCCGAGGAGGTCGGCGACCCCGTCGACCGTGAATCCGGCCGCAGCGAGATCCGCGCGCAGCGGCTCGACGAGATCGGCGGGCAGGACGGGTGCCGGCGGCGACACCTCGCGGCGATCCGCGCCGGCGGGGGCCCGAGGGCCGGTCGCGGCGGAATCGGAGGCGGTACGTACGGATCGGGCCATGCGCCACACCCTAGAGCGAGAGGCCGATACCCCTTCGAGGTCGCCCTCCCGCGCCCCCGCAGGGGCGACGGCGCCTCACGCGGACCGCGTCAGACGGGGACCTCGAGCTGCTCCCGCAGCCCGGCGAGGATGCGGGACAACAGGCGCGACACCTGCATCTGGCTCACGCCGATCTCCCGACCGATCTGCTCCTGCGTCAACCCCCGCACGAAACGGAGGAGGAGGATCTGCCGATCGCGGGGACTCAACGTCGCGAGCGCCGGACGCAGCATCTCCGCGTCGTCGATCCGAGAGAACTCGTCCCCCTCGTCGACGAGGAGGTCACCCAGCGGAATGGAGCCGTCCGACCGCACCGGGGCGTCCAGGGAGAGCGCGCTGTAACCCGCGCGAGACTGCTCCGCCTCGGCCAGTTCGGCGACGGGCACACCGAGATCCTTCGCCACCTCGGCCTTCGTCGGGGGGCGACCCCACGTCTGCTCGAGATCGGCGGCCGAGGTGACCGCGGCACTGCGCAACTCCTGAAGCCGCCTCGGCGGACGCACCATCCACCCGTGATCCCGGAAATATCGCTTGATCTCACCGGAGATCGTGGGCACCGCGTAGGCGAGGAAGCCAGGGCCCTCCCCGATGCGATATCCCTGTACCGCCTTGACGAGCCCCAGGTAGGCCACCTGGACGAGATCGTCGAGATCGGCGCCACGCTGCGCGTAGCGACCGGCCAGTGCCTCGGCGACGCCGGCGTTGAGCAGCACGATCTCATCGAGGCACGCCTGCTGTTCGGCGATGTCGGTGATGCCGGAGGCGCGGAGGAACATCTGTTCCGTCCGTTCCTCACGCGTCAGGTTCTTCTCTGCGGCCACCAGCGACGCTCCGTCCATTCGCCCTGATCCGCGGCCCAGGTCTTGACCACAGGACCAACGTAGTCGCCCCGTCTCACCGGGAGCAAGACCCGTCCATGCCGACTCGGACGACGCGCGTGTGCGGACGCCGGCACACGGGGCATGCCCGGGCGGAGGGAGACCTCTCCGCATCCTGGCACCACAGCGGGAGGCATGCGGTCAGGCAGACCCCCTGCCACCGGGCGGCGGCGGCGCCGACGCCGCGGCCTCCGCCGGGGTGGTGTGGACGGAGAACACCTGGTCGAGGCCAGTGATGGAGAACACACGGAGGACACGCTCGGCGGTGCAGACGAGCCGGACCTCACCCCCGTGGGGGGCGACCGCCCGCTGGGCCCCGACGAGGATGCCCAGACCCGTCGAGTCGACGAACGGCACACCTCGAAGATCGAGGACGAGGCGGATACGGCCTTGACGGAACAGGGACTCCAGGCTGTTCCGCAGCACGGGCGCGGACACGAGGTCGATGTCCCCGGTCGCCTGGACCACCGTGAACGGCCCCAGGTCCTCGCTGGTCACGGACAAATCGGTCATCACCGCCTCCTCACGTTCCAGGCGCACTCTAGACCGCGACACGCCGCGCCCGCACTCCCCACCCGCACGGGGACCTCCGGCAGGGGGCGTGACGACGGGAGGACCGGACGACGTCCGACGCCCCACCGCGCACCCCCTGCCCTGCGCCGACACGGCCTGTCGGAGCCGGGACGTACGGTGGCGCCGATGCCTTCCTTCGACCCTCGTCGCACCCTCGCCGCGATGCCGCCGCACGCGCCGCGCGTCGCCGCGACGCGCACACTGCCGGCCCGCGCCGCGACGACGGCCCCGTGGCCGGCATGGGTCGCTCCCGAGGTCCGTGCGGCGTTCGAGGAGGCCGGGGTCGCCGCGCCGTACCGCCACCAGGTCGAGGCGGCGGAGCACCTCCACGCCGGGCGTCACTGCGTCCTCGCCACCGGCACCGCCTCGGGGAAGAGCCTCGCCTACCTCCTGCCCGCACTGAGCGCGATCTCGACGCCCCCGGCGCAGGCGCGTCGACCGCCCACCGTGCTCTACCTCGCCCCCACCAAGGCCCTCGCGGCCGACCAGCTCGCCCACGTCCAGGCGCTCGGCCTCCCCGGCGTGCGCGCCGCCGTGTACGACGGCGACACCCCGACCGACGAACGGGCCTGGATCAGGCGGCACGCCGACATCGTCCTCACGAACCCCGACATGCTCCACCGGTCGATCCTGCCGGGGCATCGCGCCTTCTCCGCCTTCGTCCGCGGACTGCAGTACGTCGTCGTCGACGAATGTCATTCCTACCGCGGGGTGTTCGGGACCCACGTCGCCGCCACGCTGCGTCGGTTGCGACGCCTCGCCGTGCACCATCGCGCGCACCCGACGTTCGCGTTCGCGTCGGCCACCGTCGCCCACCCCGCCGAACACGCCTCGGCGCTCCTCGGCGCCGACGTCGTCGCCGTCACCGACGACACCTCCCCCGCCGCCGAACGCGTCCTCGCGCTCCTCGACCCCACCCCGCCGCCGGGCGAGGACCGCCGCTCCACGCTCACCCACGCCGCCGAACGGCTTGCCGACCTCGTCGACGACGACGTCCGCACCGTCGCGTTCACGCGGTCACGGGCGGGTGCGGAGGTCGTCGCCGACACGGCCCGACGGGCCCTCACCCTCCGCCCCGGCGGACGCGAAGGCGCCGTCGCCGCCTATCGCGGCGGATACCTCCCCGAGGACCGCCGCCTCCTCGAGAAGGACCTGCGGGAGGGACGCCTCCTCGGCGTCGCCTCGACGAGCGCCCTCGAACTCGGCATCGACATCGACGGGCTCGACGCCGTCGTCCTCGCCGGATGGCCGGGCACGACCGCCGCGTGGTGGCAACGCGCCGGACGCGCCGGACGGGCAGGACGCTCGAGCCTCGTCCTCTTCGTCGCCGACGAGGACCCCCTCGACGCCTACCTCGTCGCCCACCCCGAGGCCCTCTTCGACCGGCCCCTGGAAGCGTGCGTCATCGCACCCGACAACCCGCACATCCTCGCCCCACACCTCCTCGCCGCCGCGTACGAGCTGCCGCTCCGCGCCGAGGAGACCGCGCCGGAGGGCATCTTCGGCCCCACGGCCGCTCCCCTCGTCGCGCGGCTCACCGACTCCGGGCTCCTCCGCCGCCGCCCCTCCGGATGGTTCTGGACCCGGGACGGCCGCCCGCACGACGACATCGCCCTCCGCGGCATCGGCGCCCAGATCCGCATCGTCGAGGACGCCACCGGGCGGATCATCGGCACCGTCGACGCCGCTCGCGCCGACGGCGCCCTCCACACCGGGGCAGTCCACCTCCACCAGGGCCACACGTACGTCGTCCGCCTGCTCGACCTCGAGGACGGGTGCGCCCACGTCGTCCACGGCGACCCCGGCTGGATCACGACGCCCCGCTCCGTGAGTTCGTTCGTCGTCCTCGACGTCGGACGGCACCGCGACGAGGGCGACGTCACCGCCTCGACGGGACGCGTGTCGGTGCGGTCGCGCGTCACCTCGTTCCTCCGGCGTCTGCCCGGCGGGGAGGTCCTCGGCCAGCACCCCCTCGACCTGCCCGAACGGGCGATGACGACGTCCGCGACGTGGTGGACGCTCACCCCCGCACTCCTCGAGGAGGCGGGCCTCGCCGACGATGACGTGCCCGGCGCGCTCCACGCCGCCGAACACGCGATGATCGGGCTCCTGCCCCTCCTCGTCGCCGCCGACCGGTGGGACATCGGCGGGGTCTCCACCGCCTGCCACCCCGATACGGGGCTGCCGACGATCATGATCTACGACGGCCACCCGGGCGGGGCAGGCTTCGTCGTCGAAGGGTACGTCCGGGCCCACGAGTGGCTCACCCGCACCCGCGACGCCGTCGCCGTCTGCCCCTGCGCGACCGGCTGCCCCTCGTGCGTCCAGTCCCCCAAGTGCGGCAACGGCAACGAACCCCTCGACAAGGCCGGCGCGATCCGCATCCTCGGACTCCTTGCCGACGCCGAGGCCGGAACCGCCGACACGTCCACGCCCCCGGCGCCGTCCGATCCCGGCCCGCACGGCTGACGCCCATACCGTCCTCGGCTCGCCGGCCTCCCCGCCTCTCCGAGCGGCGGGCCGAGCTGACGCCCGGACGTCCGAGGTGCCGAGGTGAGCGCGTCGCCCGCGTCGGATCATCTCCTCGGATCGGCCACGTCGGGTCGCCGAGGCACGTTCGCCCCCGCCGCCGGGACGTCGCCGCGGGCCGCTCGAGCGACCTCGGACCGGCGGTGACCTCGACGGCACGGACGCACCCGCCACGAACGGCCGATCAGGCAGCGGGGTGGCCCGGCGTGGGCCCTCGCCCCGCCAGGGGAGCCGCCGTCCGTGCACGCCTCGCGTCGCCCCGCGCCGGATCCGGCCGATCGTCACGGGGTCCCACGCCGGAAGATGTTGACACTCGGGCCGATGTGGACCACTGTCCAGTTACGCATCAGCCCCTTCCCAGGACGGAATCCCGTGGCCGCCGCCTACCCTCCCGACGCCCCGCGCCCCGCAACCGACCTCTCCACCGAGGGGGCGCCGAACGCGACGCGCCACGGCACCTCCCCCCTCGGGAGCGCCCGTACCGGCGGTTCCTCCGTGGCCACCGGTGGGACGACACGAGTCGGCGACACCGCTTCGAAGCCCCGCGGTGCCACGACCGGCGCGGACCCGGCGCACCGCACGGGCACCGACGTCATCGGCGGCAGCTCCGGCACCGGCACCGCGACGCAGGCCGCCACGGAGACGATCACGGACGCGGCGCGGGGCGCGGCGACGGGTGGGACGACCGCACGCGAGCGGACGCAGGTCGGACGCAGCGACTGGACGGCCTCGATGGTCAAGCCGCGGGAGCGTCGCCCTCGTACGGGCTGGCGTGCGGCGGCCTACACGTGGACGGGCGGCCGGTGGAACCCCGGCCTCTCCGTCAAGGAACAGCACGAGCGGGACCGCGAGGCCCGCATCGCGACCCAGCTGCGGGGGCGTCACGTCACCGCGTTCTTCTGCCTCAAGGGTGGCATCAGCAAGACCTCGACGACGGCGGCGACCTCGATCGCCCTCTCCGACCTGCGTCCCGACCCGGTGTTCGCCATCGACGCCAACCCCGACGCCGGCGACCTCGCCGAGCGGCTCGTCGGCGAGAAGCTCTCGGGGATCTCCTGCCTCGCCCGTGAGGTCGACATGGTGACGAGCCTCGACGAGTTGTCGCGGTACACCGCGACGAGCGGACGCCTCACCCTCCTGCCGGGCGAGCCCAACCCGACCCTCGGCAACTCGCTCAGCTCGACGGACTTCGAGAACGTCATGCGGGTGGTGCAGCGCTACTACTCGTTCGTGCAGATCGACTGCGGTACGGGCGTCACCCACCCGCTCATGGCGGGCATCCTGCGGTTCGCCGACACCGTCGTCATCCCCGCCGCGTGGTCGATCACCGGCGCGAAGCGGGCGGCGGAGTCCATCGAGTGGCTCGAGGACAACGGCTTCGAGGACCTCGCCCGCACCTCCATCGTCGTGCTCACGGCGAAGGACATCGTGAGCAAGTCCGTCGACAAGGATGCCGTCACCCAGCACCTGTGGAAGGCGGGCGACCTCATCGTCGTGCCGGCCGACCCGCACGTCGCCGACGGCGCCCTCCTCGAGTGGGACCAGCTCAAGCCCGCCACCCAGGAGGCGTACCTCGACATCGCGTCGGCGATCACGGCCCGCTTCGGGCGTCACCACCGCCCGTAAGCCCCTCCGCCGGGGCTCTGGCCCCCTCGGGGATCCCCGGCGCGACACCTGCGTCCCCCGGTCGATCCGGACCGGCGCGAGCGCGTGCGACGGCGTCACCGAAGCGTCGGGCGGGCCCGGCGGGTGTGACGGCGACCTCGACCTCGAGGTCCGCCCCGTCGACGTGACATTCGCGGAGGACGGCGCCGTGGAGCTCGGCGATCCGCCGCGCTTGCGCACACCCCCCGGAGGCGCGCGAGGCCCCTACCGTTCCCGCCGCTCCTGCCGTTCCCGTCGCCCCTGCCGCTCCTGCACCTCCCGCCGGGCGGGCCCCGGCGAGTGCAGCGAGGTCGGCGGCGGACTGGGCCCGGTGGGCCGCCCCCGACGCGGCGCCGAGCGTGAGCGTCGCGAGCAGGAGGACGAGGAGCACCCCGACGACGCCGAGTGCGGTGACGGTGGCGCTGCCCTCCTCACCCCGCCGGTCCGAGCGCATCGGTGGCGCCTCCCTCCGCGGTCGTGACGGCGCGGCCGCTCGGGGCGGGCAACCCGCCGACGAGGGGAACCGCGGCGATCGGCGGTGCGACGACGGTGACGGTGACGTCCCCGCCGGATCGGACGATCTCGACGGAGGCCCCACGGGGTGCCTCACGGGCGGCGACGTCGCGGACGGCCCGTTCGTCGTCGCCGCGGGCGGCCGCCCGGGCCCCGGCGCGGGCGGCATCGACGCATCGGACCTGGTCGATGCTCACCCGCACCGAGGTGAGGACGAGCGCGAGGACGAGCAGGACGACGGGGATGGTGGCGGCGGTCTCGGCCGTGACCATGCCCCGCTCGCCGCTACCGGTCGCACATGGCGAACTCGTCGGTGCGGCCCGACGGCCTCCTCGCCCTCCCATCTCAGGAGCCGATGGCGAGCGCGGAGGTGATGATCTTCGACAGCGCCGAGCTCACCGCGCCGGACTTGACGACGGCGATGAGGACGGCGGCGAAGGTACAGGCCGCGAGCGTGCCGACTGCGTATTCCGCTGTGCTCATGCCGGATTCGGCGTGAGCGCGGAGCACCGACCACCGCGTGACGATGCGCCTGCGGGCCCCGTGGGCGACCCGGGCGGGGAGGTGACGGTGGGTTCGGACGAGGGTCGTGGACATGGGGGTGTTCCCTTCGTGTGACGGTCGGTCGGCGGCGATGACGCACCGACGCCACGACTGTGCGTCGCCTCGCCCCGGCCCCGCGGGGACGAGACGACGGGCTGGGGACGGCGGCTCGACCGCTGTACACCTGTGGACGTCGAGGACGGCGCGCCTCGTCCGCGAGTTCGCGGACCTCCTCGCGCTCCGCTCCCCCGCGACACTCGCCCGACCCCACCGGCGGCGCGTCGATGCCGGCCCACGGTGCCTGATACGCCCTAGGAACGGTCTCGATCGGCTGTTCCCCGTCGACGGTCCACATCTCCGCAGATCAGAAGGTCGCCCTGCCGCAGGGCCCGCATCGAGACCGTTCCCAGGGCGTATCGATCGCGGAACGTCGGAGCCCGCGGGCCGCTCGGGGCGACGGGTCACGCGACCCGGCCGTCTCGCACTCGACCTCACGACCGGGCGGGCCACGCCTCCGCATCGTGCGGATCCGGACGCCGACAACCCCTCATCCGCGCAGGACGGTACCGGCGAGGGCGCTGACGACGGGCACGACGGTGGTGGCGACGAAGGCCGGGAGGAACGTGAGCCCGAGAGGCAGGACGAGCCGGACGCCGAGTCGTTCCGTGGCGACCTCGAGGCGGTGCTCCTCCGTCCGACGAATGTCCTCGGCCGCCGCGGCGAGGGTCGTCGAGGGCGGGACGCCCGCGGCCTCGGCGAGCACGAGAGCACGCGCGACCGGCTCCCAGGCCGGATCGACGGTGGCCCACGCGTGCTCGTCGTCGAGTCCCCACGCCCGCGCGGCGACGACGACTCCGAGATCTGCCCCGAGGCGTCCACCGAGACGGTCGGAGACGACCGTGAGGGCGGAGGTGACCCCGCGCCCCGAGAGGAGGACGAGTGTGAGGAGGTCGGCGACGTCGGCGATCTCGACCGCCGGGGTGGGCACCTGCTCGACCTCGGGCAGGAGGCGGGACAACCGGCCCCCGCGTCCCGTGAGGGGCAGCACTCCCCCGTCCCCGACGCCGGCGGCGTGCGCGAGCGCGACGGCGAGAGCGGTGAGCACCGCCGCGACGAGCACCGTCACGACGAACACCCCGCGAGACGGGCGCGTTGCGCCGCGCTCGGACGCACCCGACGCGGGCGGGGCCGAGGGTGACGGAACTGGCCGGGCCGGGGGACGCGGGTCGTCGTCATCGGGCCGGCCCCACCACGGGACCGCGGGCGACGTCGGCGACGAGACGTTCGACCCACCGACGACCGAGGAGGACGAGGACGGCCCCGCCCGCGAGGCACGCCCACGCCGTGGGCGACGTGACGTAGGCGGTGACCGGGTCGACGCCGACCGCCGTCGCGAGGACGGGCCCACCGAGCGGGAGGAGGGTGAGGATGCGGATCGACGCCCGCGCCCCCGTCGAGGCGGTCTCGACCCGGCGCCGATGCGCGAGCTTGGCCCTGACGAGTCGCGCGACGCACGAGACGGTGTCGGCGAGAGGGCATCCCGTGAGCGCGGAGAGCTCCCATGCCCGGGCGAAGAGACGGACGTCGGCGTGGGTCCGGGCGTGACGGTCGAGGACTGTCTCGACCGACCGGCCGTGGGCGAGGGCGTCGCGGATGTCCTCGACGACGACCCCACCCCGGACGACGCGACAGGCGAGACGCGCCGCCTCCTCGGGACTCCGCCCGGCCCGCAGGCTCGGGGCGAGGACGTCGAGGAACGCGAGGAGTGCCTGGCTCTCGGACTCCGTCCCACGCCCGACCTCCCGGTCGCGCCTGGAGGACCACGAGGCCGGCCACCACGACGGACGACGCCGCGCGCCCGGGACGACGCCGTCGCGACGGTCCCCGACGGGGGACCTCACCGCGGTCGAGCCCCTCCCCGTCGCCGGACGGGCCCCACGGCCCCGGGTTCCCGGTCGCGGCCACAGCCGCGGGCCCGGACTGACCCCCGCGACGGCGAGAGTCACCGCCGCGGCGACGAGCACCGACGGGAGGAGCACGTGCGACGCGGTGCGCCCGGCGAGGAGCCCACCGGCCGCGAGGGCGAGGACTCCCGTGATCTCCCCCGCGAGGATCACGACGCCCCCTTCTCGTCCCGGGCGGCAGCGGGTGGCATGCCGAGGGCCGAGGCGCCCGAGACCGCGTGGACGATGCTCGACGGGCCGGCCGCCGGGGCCGGTGGGCGCGGTCGGATCCGCGCCCGGCCCCCCGTCCGCGCGGCGACCTCCGGTCCCGCTCCCGGGCCTGCTCCCGATCCACGCGCAGGGGGCAGCGCCTCCGGCGGATCCTCGCCCGGAGCCCCGCGACCGGGCCACCCGAGCAGCTCCCGGAGCCGGTCGGCGGCGGCTGTGGCGCGGTAGCCCCCCGAGGCGTCACGGACGAGCGCCGGAACGACCTTGAGATCGCCGGTGTCGTCGAACACCCCGATCGACCGGACGACCCGGGCCTCCCCCTCGCGGTGCATGTGGACGACGACACGAAGAGCGCTCGCAACCTGGCTGCGCGTCGCCGCGGGCGACATGCCGCCCAGCGCCCCGAGGGCCTCGAGCCGGGCGACGACGTCGGCGGGGGCGTTGGCATGCACCGTGCCGCAGCCGCCCTCGTGGCCGGTGTTGAGTGCGGTGAGCATGTCGCGGACCTCCGCACCCCGGACCTCGCCGACGACGACCCGGTCGGGCCGCATGCGGAGGCTCTGCCGGACGAGGGTGGCGAGATCGACGGCGCCGCGGCCCTCGACGTTGGACTGTCGCGCCTGCAGGGAGACGACGTGCGGGTGGCGGATCGACAGCTCCTTGACGTCCTCGACGACGAGCACCCGTTCCTCCGACGGCACCTCGGAGAGGAGCGCGGCGAGCATCGTCGACTTGCCGGACCCCGTGCCGCCGGTGACGAGGAACGCGCACCGGCGGGCGACGACGGCGCGCAGCACGTCGGCCATCTCGGGGGTGCAGGAGCCCCATGCCTCCATGTCGGCGAGGGTGGGCGCCTCGCTGCGGGGGATGCGTAGGCTGAGGTGGGGGCCGCCGTCGACGAGCGGGGGGAGGAGCGCGTGCAGGCGGATCCCCCCTGGGAGGAGGCCGTCGACGTACGGGCTCGCATCGTCGAGACGTCGACCGGCCGACCCTGCGAGACGGACGGCGAGGCGTCGCAGGTCGGACTCGTCGCCGACGACGACGTCGACCCGGTGGAGCCCGTCGCCGCGGTCGACCCACACTCCGGCCGTGCCGTTGACCAGGATGTCGGTGACCCGCGGGTCGGTGACGAGGTCGGCGAGGGGTCCGTTGCCGAGCAGCGCCTCCTCGACGGAGCTGACCCGGCGTGCCGCCCCGGTGGGTCCGAGCACCGCAGTCTCCTCCCCGACCGCACCCGCGACCCGGACCGGTGTGGGTCCCCGACCCCGCCGGATGTGATCCCATACCGCCGCCGTCGTCACGACGCCCTCCCGTACCGCCGGGCCCCGGAACGGGGCGCGGGCGGCGGCGGAGACTGCACCGGTCGGAGGCGGCCGAGCATCGCGTCGACGGCGCGCACGAGCGGCCCCTTGTCCGGTGGGGGACGTCCCTCCGAGAGACACATCGCGACCTTGGGGTCGGTGGGGACGGCGCCGAGGAGAGGGACGTCGAGGAGATCCGGCACCCGCTGGTCGAGGTCCGCCGCCGCCCCACGGTCGGTGCGGCAAGCGAGCCAGAGGACGTCGTGCACGGCGTCGAGGTGGGCGACGGACGCCGCCGCCGAGGCGAGCGCGGTGACGCTCGTCCCGGTGAGTGCGACGACCTCGTCGCTGAGCGAGGCGAGCTCGCCCTCCCAGCACTCGCCCGCGCGGGGTGCGTCGACGACGACGACGTCGCTCACGTCCCGGAGGGCGGCGACGACGGCGGCAAGGACCTCACCGCCGGGGACGAGCGGCATCTCCCGATCGAAGGAGAGCACCCCGCACCGCTCGACGAGGGGCAACCGGCCGAAGAGTTCGACGCCGTCGAGCGGGCCGACGGCGTCGGCGAGGTCGCGCCATCGGATGCCGGGGAGTTCGTCGGCGCCGAGGACGACGTCGAGTCCGCCACCGTAGGGGCGCCCGTCGACGGCGACGACCGCGGCGCCGAGGTGGGAGGCGCGCATCGCGAGGGCCGCCGCGAGGACGGAGGAGCCGACCCCACCCGCGGTGCCGACGACGGAGATCACACGTGACATGCCCGCAGCCTGGCGTCGACGACAGAGCGGGCGGCGTCGCCCCTGTGCCGGGTGTGGACGACGATGACCTCCGATCGGGGGTGTGGATGTCCGTGGTCACTCGTGGTCTCGGGGGTGCCCGGCACGGCCCACCCCGCATCCGAACCGCGCGACCCGTCCCGGCCGATCGGACCACGCGAGGCCGACGCCCGCGCGCAGACATGTTCCGCCCCTGTGGATGCCCCGCCTCACGGCGGGCGGGAAGGGCCGGACGACACCCGGACGACACACGGTCGGCACGTGACCCACGCAGGGCGGGTGCCGCGAGCAGACCTCGATGCCGAGCTGCACGACGTCGCAGGCGACGCGGCAGAAGGAGATATGGGGCGGCCCCCGCTGGGGGGACAACGGGGGCCGCCAAACGCGCCAAGCCCCGGGGGGGAGGAGCTGGTGCGCCGCGCTCGACCCGTAGGGAGCGCTGCCACTATTGTGCTTGTTGGACGTCCGAATGGCAATTCCGTGGACCGAGAAAATTCTTCGGTCTCGATCCCTCCCCGGGCGTCCCCGGAGCGGCGTCGTGGGCAGGCAGAACGCTACCCGCCGGTCATCTGACGACGACCTGCGACGGATCCCTTCCGTCCCACTCGGCGACCCCGACGTCTCACGTCGCGGATCGCTCGCCGCGCCCCGCATCACCCGCCCCGGCCACCACCCCAGGAGGCACTCCTCGAGGCGCCGCGCCACGACGAGGGCGACGACTCGGCCCACACGCGAGGACGGCACCCCCGGAGCATCGGGAGTGCCGCCCTCGTGTGAACCGATCGGTGATCAAGCGTGCTGTCTCAGCCGTCCGGACCGGGCGGGCCCGTCTGCGGACCGGTCCATCAGTGGACTGCCTGTGCGTGGGTGCCCGGTGGGGTTCACGGTGACGATCCGACGATCGCTCGTCCTCTCGACACGTTCAGCATCACCGCAGGGGTGCCGGCCCGCACGGAATTCGCCCCGTGAGCCTGCTCATTGCGCGTAGTCGCATGGTGGGGGTTCTCGGGTGCGGCCCCACCACCCGTCTGCGCCCCTCGAGGCGTCGCGCGGGTCAGGTGGCCGGGTCGAGACGCCCTGCGCGCACGGCGTCGGCGATGCGTTCCCCCTCGGCGGCGCCCTCCGTGATGGCCTCCGCGACGTGACGCACCCACAGCTCGACGCCGTCACGGCTGCCGCGGGCGTAGGCGGTGAGGGAACCGAGATACGGCGTCGCGCCGCGGCGCAGGTGGCCGGACTCGGGGACGCTCACCCCGGTGGGATCGACACCGCCGGCGTGGACGAGCGCCCGTTCGAGGGCGCGGGCGACGAGCCCGTTGCCCCGGAGGAACGGCCGGACGACGGCGATCTCGGCGTGGGCGATCGCCGCGATGAGGACGACGGGCACGCCGGGAGTGCCGACGCAGTCGAGGAGGTCGACGACGCGGGTGAGGCGACCGGTGACGTCGGCGGGCGGCGCACCGAGGTCGCTCATCTCCTGGCACTCGCGCCCCTCACGGGGACGGCCGACGAGCGCACGGTCCTCCCCGTGGAGGAGAGGTTCGGCCGCGGCGGTGTGGAGGCGTGCGAGGGCCTGGCGGGGCGCGGTCCCGACGATGCGGCCGACGTGCTCCGCCTCGGCCGTCGCCTGGATCGCGCCGCGGATGACGGCGAGGGTGGGGTCGGGGTCCTCCGGCCACGGGGTGGCACCGATGAGGAGCGACCGGACGACCGCGTTCTCGGAGCGGGCGCCGTCCATCTCCGCCGAGCAGCGGGCGCCGCGGACGCGGGACTCCCCTGCCGCCTCCGGCGCGCGGCGGCGCAGCCCCTCGTGCCAGCGCAGGCGCGTGCACGCCTCGGACGTCTCCTGCAACGCCTCGGCGACGGCGGGCCAGGCGGTGATCGTGTGGAGGGAGTCGAGGACGCGAGTGTCGGGCATGCGGTCCAGCGTAGGGCGACGGCGAGCGTCGGACGTCCCGTCCCGATCCGGCCGCCTGCCTCGGACCGCACGTCGGCGGCACGTCGGCGGCACGTCGGCGGCACGTCGGCGGCGCGGCGACACGTCGGCGGCGCGGCGACACGTCGGCGGCGCGGCGACACGTCGGCGGCGCGACGGCACGCGACACGGCGAGCACAGCGGCACAGCGACACAGCGACACAGCGGCACAGCGACACAGCGACACAGGG
>NZ_BAFE01000012.1 GCF_000247995.1 Mobilicoccus pelagius NBRC 104925 | reverse complement strand
TTCAGACCACACCTACACCCCGAATTGTGAAGAGCCTATAATCCCTAAGGTGAGGCGGATTTCGTCAACTTTTAAGGCGACGGTTACAGGCTCGACTTTCCGAGGGGCCGGTAGGTGGACCAGGGGCCGACGTGGGCGGCGTAGTCGCTGACGGCGGGGTCGTCCAGGGTCGCGGTGTGCACGGCCTGGCGGATGGTGGCGAGGGCGACGCGTCGGGTCTCGGGGTGAGGGTCGTCCAGAGCGGCGGCGGCGTCGCGGATGGTCTGCACGGCGGTCATCCAGGGCTGCGTGAGCTGGTCGTCGGTCATGGGGTGTGCCTTTCAGTGCTGGGTCGGTGGCGGGGCGATGTCGATGGGGACGGGGGTCGTTGGGGCCGTGGTCGTCGGCCACGCCACGGGGACCGTCGAGGGCCCGTTGATCGTTGGGGCGGCGCGGTCGGCGCGGTCGGTGTAGGTCCAGGCGAGCAGAGCGGCCAGAGCGAGCAGGAGCGCCGTGAGGATGGCCCACATCCAGCGGGGCACGACGGGCACGTGCACGGGCACCTCGACGGGCACCTCGACCCGTTCCACGACGGGGACCTCGACACGCTCGACGCGGGTCTCGACCTTGGGAGGCGCGGCCTCGATCATGCGGATCGTGTTCTGAGCCGTCGCCAGGTGCGCCATGACGGCTTGGACCTCGCGCTCTGCCGCGAGCCGGAGGCCCCGCTCTCGCTCGACCTCGACGCGCAGGTCTGCGACCTTTCCGGGATCGCCGGGGGCATCGTCCCCGGCGACGGTGACGCGGTCGACCATCCCGAGGTCTATAAGT
>NZ_BAFE01000013.1 GCF_000247995.1 Mobilicoccus pelagius NBRC 104925 | reverse complement strand
CTGAGCGGTGCGCCGCCGGGCGGGTCCACCGCTCTTCTTCCACCCTCGAGGAGTCCTGTGTCCGAGTCGTCGTCGTCCCCGGTCCGCGTCCGGCTGGAACGCCGCCGCCCGCCTCGCGGGCAGGTGACGTTCTCCCCGCCGGGCAACCCGATGCCGCCGACGCATCTCGCCGACCTCGACATGCCGGATCGCGTCGACGCCGCGAAGGCGTTGGGGGTGCCGGGCTTCCGCGCGAAGCAGGTCTCTCGGCACTACTTCGTCGGCCACACGAGCGACCCCGCGGCGATGACGGATCTTCCCGCCGCCGGCCGTGAGGACCTCGTCGGGGCTCTCCTGCCGTCGCTGCTCGAACCGGTGCGTCACCTGCACGCCGACGGGGGCGCGACGATCAAGTCGGTGTGGCGACTCCACGACGGTGCGCTCGTCGAGTCGGTCCTCATGCGGTACCCGCGACGCGCGACGGTGTGTATATCCAGCCAGGCCGGCTGCGGGATGAACTGCCCCTTCTGCGCCACGGGCCAGGAGGGCTTCACGCGCAACCTCTCGACGGCGGAGATCGTGGGACAGGTCGTCGAGGCCTCCCGGATGCTCGCGGAGGGGCACGTCGAGCCGGGGTCGGCGGAGTACGCCGACGCGGACGGCGACGCCGAGGTCGGCGCGTTCGACAGCCCCGACGCCGACGAGCACGGGGGAGAGCACCAGCACGAGGGCCCGGCCCGCGTGAGCAACGTCGTCTTCATGGGGATGGGCGAAGCGCTCGTCAACTACAGGCGGGCGATCGCCGCGATCCGCCGCATGGTGGCGCCCGCGCCGGAGGGGCTCGGCATGTCGGCGCGTGGCATCACGATGTCGACCGTCGGCCTCGTGCCCGGCATCGACCGTCTCGCGGCGGAGGGCATCCCCGTGACGCTCGCGCTCAGCCTCCACGCCCCCGACGACGAGCTCCGCGACGAACTGGTCCCCATCAACACGCGTTACTCCGTCGACGAGGCGCTCGACGCCGCACGTCGGTACTTCGACGCGACCGGGCGGCGGGTCTCCATCGAGTACGCGCTCATCCGCGACATGAACGACCAGGCCTGGCGCGCCGATCTCCTCGGCGAGAAGCTCACGGCCCGCGGCAAGGGGTGGGTGCACGTCAACCCCATCCCGCTCAACCCGACCCCGGGCAGCAAGTGGACGGCCTCGCGGCCCGGCGTCATGCAGCAGTTCGTCGAGCGGCTGCGCGCCCACGGCGTGCCGACGACGGTGCGCGACACCCGCGGCAGCGACATCGACGGCGCCTGCGGACAGCTCGCGGCCGCGACGGCCTGACGGCCCAGGCGCCGGTAGCGCCGTCGTCCCGCCGGGTCCGGTCCTGCGCCGTACCCCGCTGTGCCCCGTCCCGGGCGGCTTCCGAGGGCCCGACGCCTGTCGGCCCCAGGACGTTCGCTCGACGCCGACCGGCTCGACGACATGGTGCCGGGTGCCGGGTGCCGGGTGCCGGGTGCCGGGTGCCGGGGCGGAGCACTCACGTGCCTCGACACCACGGACGGGCCGAGGTCGCACGCGAACGGCGTCAGCGGGATGCGGTGACGATCTCCGCGGCCTCGCCGAGGTCGTCGACGAGGTGGAGGACGTCCGCGACGGGGCGTCCGGCCGACAGGCCTCGCAGCGCGTCCCACACGGGGACGGTGCGGGTCCAGTGCTCGACGTCGACGAGGACGAGCGGTGCGAGGGGGACGTCGGGGTCGGCGTAGTAGCGGGGCGTCACCGACTGGAAGATCTCCTGCACCGTGCCCGCCGCGCCGGGGAGGACGACGATCCCGGCGGTGCATCGCGAGAGGAGCCCGTCCTCGCGCACGGCATTGGAGAAGAACTTCGCGACGTGGTCGCAGAACACGTTCGGGGGTTCGTGACCGTAGAACCACGTGGGGATGCCGACGGACGTCGTGGGGGTCGCGGCGGGGCGGCGCGCGCGGAGCTCGGCGCATACCTCGAGACCGAGCGCGGCCCAGGCGCCGATGTCGGGCACGAACGAGGGGACCTCGGCGAGATGACGAAGGGCGTCGGTGAGGGCGTCGGGGTCCGGGGCGAAGGCGCCGAGGTTGGCCGCCTCCATCGCGCCCGGCCCGCCGCCGGTGGCGACGACGAGGCCGTGGCGTGCAAGGCCGTGGGCGAGCGCGGCGGCGTCGGCGTAGGCGGAGTCGTCGCGGCGCAGTGCGTGCCCGCCCATGATGCCGACGACGCCCTGGCCCTCGAGCACCTCGTCGAGCGCGTCGTCCATCGCGACGTCGTGCGTGGCGCGGAGGACGGCGACGTACGCGTCGTGACGCAGGTGGGCGGACCTGCTCCACGCGTAGGCGCGGGCGTCGGGCGTCGCGTCGTACCCGTCGACGGTGAGCCCGGCGTAGAGCTCGTCCGGGGTGTAGAGGCGCCCCCGGTACGGGTCGACGGGGGTGTGCGGCGCAGGCGGCAGGACGACGGCCCCGTTGCGGGTGAGGTGACGGGCCAGCGGCATGGGGAGGCGCCCGCCGAGGACGACGAGGCCCTCGAGGTCGTCCCGCCCGGTGAGGAGCGAGGCGTCCTCGGTGAGGTCGAGACCCTGGAGACGCAGGCGCCCCAGCGGCACGCCTGCGTCGAGTGCCGCCCGCAGGGCCTCGATCGACTCGATGTCCATGCCCGCATGATGCCGAACGGAGGGCCCTGAGGGCACGACGACCGGTGGAGGAGGCCGCGGGGGCACGGCATGCGACCAAGGGCGTTCGGCCCCCGGGGGCGGGCCTGGGCGCAGGGGCGGGAGCACACGGGAGGTCGGGGCGCGGACCGGGGAGCTGCAGCCAGGAGGACGCGCCGTGTGTGGGGCGGGGGACGGGGTGGGGGAGTCGCGCCGGGTGGTGTCGGCGCTCCACGGGGAGGCGCAGGGCGTGTCGGGAGTCCGCCGGGAGGGGGCGTCGCGGATGCCCCCACGGGGCGTGGCGCGGGCCGTGTCGGGTGGGTGCCGGGGTGTTCCGAGTGCTCCGGAGTGTCCGGACGAAGGCGATGACGCGGTCGGGACGGACGTCCGGACGGCGGACGCGACATGGTCGCGGCGGTCGATCCGACGGGTCGGTGAAGGGGCGGGAACGAGCAGGTCACGGGGCGTGTCCAGCCGGTGACGCGAACGTCACCGAGTTGTGATCCGGTGGGCACCTCTTCCGCTTCCCGCCGCCCCGCGGAGGGGGGAGGATAGGGGTGTTCGCGGGGTCGGGGGCCGCCCTCGCTGGGGACGTGACGGAAGAAGGACATCATGCGCGCACACCGCATCCTCGCGACGGGTCTCGTCGCGCTGCTGCTGGCGGGGCCGGCGACCGTGGCCGGCGAGGCGGAGGCGGCGACGCAGCGTTCGACCACGACGACGACCACGACGGCCACGACGACGGCCACGACGGCATCCCGGTACCGCGTCGTCCGTGCTGCGAAGGTGCGGCGGCACGCGGCGCGGCCCGCGCCGTCGACGCTCACGAGCATCACCCGGGCGGTCCACCGCAGCGAGTACACCGCCGGGGTGCCCGCCTCGTCCTACTCCGTCACCGGGCTGCGCACGAGCGGATCGTGGGCGCGGGTCGTCCTCGCGCCGCACAGGCCGGCCGACCTCGACGCGGCGACCGTCGTCCTGCGTCGCACGAAGGGGCAGTGGCGGGTCGTCGACCTCGGCACCTACGGGGTCGGATGCGACGTCACGTCCGCGGCCACGCAGAAGGCGCTGCGCCTCGAGTGCGACTGAGGGCCGAGAACTCCGGGATGACGAGTTGACGGCGGTGCATCCCGGTGAGTCCACACGTTCGACGTGATGGGCCTCGACGGCCGGCGTGGGAACAGGGGCCCGCGCCGGCCGTTCGCCGTCTTGCGGGGACGCGCGTACCGGCCGATCCGGGGCCGGGGCGTCCAGGTCGGCCGAGCCTCGTCGGTCCTCGTGCGCCCTCGGCTCACGGCTCTCATGGCTCTCACGGCCCGGGGACCGTCGTGGGCTCTCGTCGCCCTCGGCCGTGATCGCCCGGGGCCCTCCCCGGGCCGGTGGTCGGATCGGTGGGTGCGTTGTCGCCCGCCGCCGCGGTGCACAGGGGAGGATGACCCCATGAGCAACGGCGCCTACCGAGCACTCCACGACAGAAGCAGCGCGGACCCGGCAGGGTTCTGGGCCGAGGCCGCCCAGGGCGTGGACTGGATCCGTCCCCCGAAGACCGGCCTCGACGACTCCCGTCCGCCGTTCTACCGCTGGTTCTCCGACGGAACCCTCAACACCTGCTACAACGCCCTCGACCGCCACGTGATCGCCGGCCGTGCCGACCAGGCGGCGCTGCACTACGAGAGCCCCGTGACGGGCACCTCCCGCAGCTACACGTACGCCGAACTCCTCGAGAAGGTCGCGAAGTTCGCGGGCGTGCTGCGCACCCTCGGTGTCGAGAAGGGGGACCGGGTCGTCATCTACATGCCGATGGTGCCGGAGGCCGTCATCGCGATGCTCGCGACGGCGCGTCTCGGTGCGATCCACTCGGTCGTGTTCGGCGGGTTCGCGCCGGCGGAGCTCGCGGCCCGTATCGAGGACGCGGTACCCAAGGTGGTCGTCGCGGCGTCGTGCGGCATCGAGCCCTCCCGCACGGTCCCGTACAAGCCGTTCCTCGACCAGGCGATCGACCGGTCGAGCCACAAGCCGGAGCGATGCGTCATCCTCCAGCGCGAGCAGGTCACGGCCGAGATGACCGAGCGCGACGTCGACTGGGTCGAGATGATGAAGTCCGACGCGATCCAGCCGGCCGAGTGCGTCGAGGTCGCCGCCACCGACCCGCTCTACGTGCTCTACACCTCCGGCACCACGGGCAAGCCCAAGGGCATCGTGCGCGACAACGGCGGCCACGCCGTCGCGTTGACGTGGTCGATGCCCAACCTGTACGGCATCCGGCCGGGCGAGGTGTTCTGGACGGCGAGCGACGTCGGCTGGGTCGTCGGCCACTCCTACATCGTCTACGCGCCGCTGCTCGCGGGCGCGACGACGATCGTCTACGAGGGCAAGCCGGTCGGCACCCCCGACGCGGGCGCGTTCTGGCGAGTGGTCGAGAAGTACGAGGTGGTGTCGTTGTTCACGGCACCGACGGCGATCCGGGCCATCAAGAAGGAGGACCCGAACGCCGAAGAGCTGAAGAAGTACGACGTCTCCAGCCTGCGGCGGCTCTTCCTCGCCGGTGAGCGTCTCGACCCCGAGACGTACAAGTGGGCGAGCGAGGTGCTCGGTATCCCGGTCATCGACAACTGGTGGCAGACGGAGACGGGCTGGCCCATCGCGACCAACCCCGTCGGCATCGAGGAGCTGCCCATCAAGCCGGGGTCGCCCACCGTGCCGACGCCGGGTTACGACGTGCAGGTGCTCGACGAGCAGGGTCAGCAGGTGCCGCCCGGCGCCGAGGGTTCGATCGCGATCAAGCTCCCCATGCCGCCCGGCACCCTGCCGACGCTGTGGAACGACGACGACCGTTACGTGTCGTCCTACCTCTCGGCGTACGACGGCTACTACCTCACCGGTGACGGCGGCTACATCGACGAGGACGGCTACGTCTACGTCATGGGCCGCACCGACGACGTCCTCAACGTCGCCGGCCACCGACTGTCCACGGGGTCGATCGAGGCCGCGATCGCGGGCCATCCGGCCGTCGCCGAGTGCGCCGTCATCGGCGTCGCCGACCAGATGAAGGGCCAGATCCCGCGCGCGTTCGTCGTGCTCAAGTCCGGCTCCGGCATCGAGACCGAGGAGGACACCGAGCGTCTCGGCAAGGAGCTCGTCCAGCGCGTCCGCGACGAGGTCGGCGCCGTCGCCGCCCTCAAGCTCGTCGACGTCGTCGTCGCGCTGCCGAAGACGCGCTCGGGCAAGATCCTGCGCAAGACCATGCGTCAGATCGCCGACGGCCAGGAGGCCATGGTGCCCAGCACCATCGAGGACCCGAGCGTCCTCGACACCCTGCGCCCGGTGCTCCGCAAGGACTGACCGTCCCGCGCCTCTCCGCGAGCGAGGAGAGCCCCCGCCCCGAGTCCGGGTGCGGGGGCTCTCGCGTGTCGGTCGCCGTCGGTGACCGTCGGACGTCATCGGTCGACATCGGTTCTCGTGGCCGACTCGGTGGGGCGTCGGCGTCGTGCTCAGGCGCGGATGGCGTCGATGACCTTGACGCGGGTGGCGATGAGGGCGGGGACGATCCCGGCGAGGGCGCCGACCCCGATCGCTGCGAGGAGGCCGGTGACGACGGCCGAGACGGGGAACGGTGGCAGGTCGACGAGACCGGTCTGGGCGAACCACCGCTGGACGAACGGTGCCCGGACGAGCGCGACGGCGGCGGTGACGCCGATGAGACCCGCGACGGTCGTCGCGACGACGGACTCCATGAGGACACCGACGAAGATCCGCGCGCCGGTCGCCCCGTAGGAGCGCCTGATCCCGATCTCCCGCATGCGGTGGCGCACGGTGACGAGCGAGATGTTGACGAGGCCCATCGCGCCGAGGAGGAGGACGACGCCCGCGACGGCGGCGATGGCCCACGTCACCTTGTCGAAGCCCATGTCCTCGAGGGAGAGGCCCATCGACTGCGCCTCGATCGGCCCACCGGGCACGGTGCGGAGCTGGGCGCGCAGCTGGGACGTCGCCTCGTCGGCGACCTCGGGCGGTACCCAGGCGACGTAGCTGCGTTGGAGGACGGCGGATTCGGCGCCGGGGACCTGGGCGAGCGCGCCGCTCGGCACGAAGGCGGTGAGCATCCCGTCCGGCTCCTCGCCCGGTCGATGCGGGAGGACGCCGACGACGACCATCTCGACACGATGCCCGGCCGCCCCACCGGTCGTGCCGGAGCCGCCGGAGGGGGACACCCCGTAGGAGACGAGCGTGGCCGTGCCGAGCGGCGGGCGGCCGAGCCTCTCGTAGAGCTCGTCGTCGACGACGATCGCGGGCGCGAGGCGGTCCTCGTCGCTGCGGGCGAGCCACCGGCCGAGGGCGGGGCGGATGCGGTACATGTCGGCCCAGGACGGGTCGACGGCGTTGACGTCGACGGGGAACACGCCGTTGCGGGTCTGGACGCGCATCGAGACCTGGGCCGTGCGGGAGCGTTGCGTCATGCCGAGCCGGTCGAGGGTCTGCAGCACGGCGTCGTCGCGACGTCGGGCCTCACCGGCGTCGTTCACGGTGCCCGTGGGTTGGAGCTGGAGCACCGCCGAGCGTCCCATGTCCCGTTCGAGGGACTGCTGGAGGGCACCGCTCAACATGCCGCCGGCGCCGAGGACGCCCGTCATCGCGAACACCGAGAGCGCGACGCCGATGAGCGAGAGGAGCACGCGGCCCTTGTTGACGCGCAGCTCGCCGTAGGCCTCGACGATCGAGGCGAGGAACCCCGTCACCGCTGCACCTCCGGCCCGATCGAGGTCGAGGTCGTGCTCGCCTCGCCGACGGCCGCACGGTGGGCGCGGATCCCGCCCGTGCCCGCGAGGGCGGCGCCGGCGTGGTCGACGTCGACGTCGTGGAGGACGCCGCCGTCGAGGAGGTAGGTGCGGCGGGAGAGCGCGGCGACCTGGAGGTCGTGGGTGATCGTCACGAGGGCGGCGTCGGACTCGCGGGCGATCTCGTCGAGGAGTGCCATGACGGCCTCGCCGGTGGTGACGTCGAGGGCGCCGGTGGGTTCGTCGGCGAGGATGAGCCGGGGGCGACGCACGAGGGCGCGGGCGACGGCGACACGCTGCTGCTCGCCGCCGGAGAGACGCCCCGGTTTTTGCTCGGCCCGGTCGGCGAGTCCGACGCGGTCGAGCATCTCCATCGCGGCGCGTCGTCGGTTCCAGAACTGGCGGGCGTCGCCGTAGAGCATCGGCATCATGACGTTCTCGAGGGCGGTGCGGCCTGGCAGGAGGTTGAACTGCTGGAAGACGAACCCGATGGAACGCCCCCGCAGGCGGGCCCGCCGGGAGTCGCGCATGCGGGCGACGTCCTGCCCGTCGAGGAGGAGCTCGCCCGAGGTCTGCCGGTCGATGAGGCCGAGGAGGTTCATGAGCGTCGTCTTGCCCGAGCCGGAGCGGCCGACGATCGCGATGTGATCGCGGGGGTGCACGCGGAGGTCGATGCCGCGGAGGATGTGGAGTGTCTCCCGGTTGGGGAGCGGCACCTCGCGGGTGACCCCCGACATCTCGAGCAGCGGCGTGGCCGCCTCGACCGTCGGGAGGCCCGCGTCGGTGGTCTCACGGGAAGTGCCGACGGGGGCGTCCGGGGCAGGGCCGAACGGGTCGAACGGTCCGGCGGGGGAGTCCGGCTCCGGGGCGACGTGACTCACCAGCCCGCTCCGCCCGGGCCGTTCTGCGCCTCGGGGTTGTCGACGCCGGGGACGAACCGGAGGACCTCCTGGCCCTGCTTGAGACCGGAGACGACCTGGACGACGTCCTCGCCGCGCAGGCCGAGCCGCACGGGGTGTCGGGTCGGCTCGCCGCCGTCGCCGACGAGGTAGACGGCCCCGTCGTCGGTCGTCCCCTCGACCGCGGTGGTGGGGACGACGAGCGTCTTCTTGGCGGAACCGAGGTCGACGCCGATCGTCACGGCGAGGCCCGGTACGACCTTCGTGCCGTCGGGGATCGCGCAGCGGAGGCTCGCGGCGGAAGTGGTGCTCTCCATCGGCATCCCCGTCATCGGGTCGACCTGTGGGGCGGCGGGCTGCTGGGCGTCGGCGGCCTCGGGGTCGTCCTCCTCGATGCCGGTCGAGGTGCAGGAGACGGGCGTCCGCGTCCCGGGGATGGTGGCCTTCGCCTGGACGGTGCGGCCGAGGAGCTGGAGCTGCTGCTCGGGGGTGAGATCGGCGGTGGCGGAGTACGTGCCGGGGGAGAGAGTGGCGACGGTGTCGCCCGAGGCGAGGCTCTGGCCGGTCGTCGCCGTGAGCCCGCGCACCGTGCCCGACGCCGGGGCGTGGAGCGTGTGGTAGGTGAACTGCGGTGCGGCCGCGGGCGCCGCGACGGGTGCAGCGGCAGGGGCTCCCGCCGCCGACCCTGCTGCTGATCCTGCGGGAGCGCCCGACGGGGCGGGGGCGGCCGGTGCGGGAGCGTCGACGGGGTCGACCTCGCGGGGGACCTTGACCTGGAGGATGCGGGCGCCCTTGTCGACGTGGTCGCCGTTCTTCACCCAGACGGCGACGACCTCGCCCGCGGTCGTCGCCTTGACGACGCGTCCGGTGTCGGGACGCACCGTGCCGGGGAGGGACAACGTCGAGGCGACGTCCGCGCGCCGGACGGCGACGGTGGAGTCCTCGGCGAGGGCGGCGGCCGGCGCAGCGGTGTCCTGGGGCCCGGCCGCGGAGGCGTCGGAGAAGAATGCCACCTTCGCGAGCGACGCGGCGATCACGCCGAACACGAGCATCCAGATGAGGGGAAAGACGTACCGCCGCACGGTCTCCACGCGCTACCGACTCCTTCGTCACGAGCGCGTGTGATCGCGCCACCCGTGCAGTCTGTCGCTTCCACGCCCGCAGCACATCCGACCTGAGTCGGACACGCCGTCATCCGCCGGTATGGACCTCGCCGACGAATCCTGCGGGGACGCGCCCCCGGGCCGCGGCCCACCCGATCGCGACGAGACGGCGCGAAGCGGCGACCTGGCACCGTCCGGTCGGTACAGTGCCCGGTGTCAGGCGTCGGACGGGCCGTCCTCGGCCCGGCGCCCACGAGACGAAGGAGTCCTCCATGACGCAGAACCCCCGCGTGCTCAAGAACTTCGTCGGCGGAGCGTTCGTCGACGCCGAGACCGACGAGCGGATCGAGGTGCGCAGCCCCGTGACGGGGGAGGTCGTCGCCACGTCGCCGCGGTCGACCGCAGCCGACGTCGACCGCGCCTACACCGCCGCGTCGGAGGCGTTCGAGGGCTGGGCCGACACGACGCCGTCCGAACGTCAGGCCGCCCTCCTCAAGTTCGCCGACGCCCTCGAGGAGCACGGCGACGAGCTCGTCAGGCTCGAGGCCGAGAACACCGGCAAGCCCTACGCGCTCACCGCGAGCGAGGAGGTGCCGGTCATGGCCGACCAGGTCCGTTTCTTCGCGGGTGCCGCCCGCATCCTCGAAGGCCGCGGCAGCGCCGAGTACATGGCCGGTCACACCTCGTGGATCCGCCGCGAGCCCATCGGAGTCGTCGGCCAGGTCACGCCGTGGAACTACCCGATGATGATGGCCGTCTGGAAGTTCGCGCCCGCGCTCGCCGCCGGCAACACCGTCGTCCTCAAGCCGAGCGACACGACACCCGAGACGACGCTCCGCATGGCGGAGATCGCTGCCGAGTTCCTCCCCGCCGGCGTCTTCAACGTCGTCGCCGGCGACCGCGACACCGGCCGCGCCCTCGTCGAGCACGCCACCCCGCAGATGGTCTCCATCACCGGCTCCGTGCGGGCCGGTATGCAGGTCGCCGAGACCGCCGCGAAGGACGTCAAGCGCGTCCACCTCGAGCTCGGCGGCAAGGCGCCGGTCGTCGTCTTCGACGACGCCGACCTCGAGGCCGCCATCGAGGGCATCGGCACCGCCGGCTACTTCAATGCCGGCCAGGACTGCACCGCCGCCACCCGCGTCCTCGTCCAGCAGGGCCTCCACGACGAGTTCGTCGCCGCCCTCGGCGAGTTCGCGAAGAACGCCGTCGTCGGCCTCCCGGCGAACGACGACGCCCTCCTCGGCCCCGTGAACAACGGCAACCAGCTCGACCACGTCACCGGGTTCCTCGACCGCCTGCCCGACCACGCCCGCCTCGTCGGCGGCGACCGGATGACCGGCGAGTTCGAGGGCGGCTACTACCTGCGCCCCGCCGTCGTCTCCGGTCTGCAGCAGGATGACGAGGTCGTCCAGAACGAGATCTTCGGCCCCGTCATCACCGTCCAGTCCTTCACCGACGAGGCCGAGGCCCTCCGCTACGCCAATGGCGTGCAGTACGGTCTCGCGAGCAGCGTGTGGAGCCGCGACTTCGGCCGCGCCATGCGGATGAGCCGCAAGCTCGACTTCGGCTGCGTGTGGATCAACACCCACATCCCGCTCGTCGCCGAGATGCCCCACGGCGGGTTCAAGCACTCCGGCTACGGCAAGGACCTCTCGATGTACGGGTTCGAGGACTACACCCGCATCAAGCACGTCATGGCGAACATCGAGTCCTGACGCCTCGAGTCCTGACGCGTCGGTTCACGCGAACGGGCGGCCTCTCCACCGCTGGGGTGGAGAGGCCGCCCGTTCGCGTGGGAGGCCGTCTGCCTCAGCGGGGGAGGATCTTGCCGAGGAACTCCTTCGCCCGCTCGCTGCGCGGGTTCGTGAAGAACGTCTCGGGATCGGTGTCCTCGACGATCGCGCCGTCGACCATGAACACGATGCGGTCGGCCGCACGCCGGGCGAACCCCATCTCGTGGGTGACGACGAGCATCGTCATGCCCGACTCGGCGAGATCGGTCATCGCGTCGAGGACCTCGCTGATCATCTCCGGGTCCAGCGCCGAGGTGGGCTCGTCGAAGAGCATGATCTTGGGGTCCATCGCGAGCGCGCGGGCGATCGCGACCCGCTGCTGCTGACCGCCGGACAGCTGGGCGGGCATCGCATCGGCGTGGTCGAGCATGCCGACGCGCGCGAGGCGGTGGCGTGCCTGCTCCTCGGCCTCGGCCCTCGGGCGCCGCCGCACCTTGACCGGTCCGTACATGACGTTCTCCAGGACCGTCATGTCGGCGAACAGGTTGAAGCTCTGGAACACCATGCCGAGATCGGCACGGAGGTCGGCGAGCCCCCGGTCGGTGGTGGGCAACGGTCGCCCGTCGATCGTGATCGAGCCGGAGTCGATGGGCGTCAGCCCGTTGACGGTGTGACACAGCGTCGACTTGCCCGCGCCCGAGGGGCCCAGCAGGACGACGACCTCACCGGCGTGGATGGTGAGATCGACGTCCTTGAGGACGTGGAGATCCCCGAAGTGCTTGTCGACGTGCTCGAGGACGACGAGGGGCCTCGCCGCCGACGTGGCCGTCAGCGTCCCGCCCGACGCGCGCGGGCCTCCGCCGACTTGCGGCGACGCTCCTCGTGAAGGCGCTCCATGGGGTCCTCCTCGCCCAGCTGGGCGGGGCCGAAGAAGGTCATCGCCAGCTTGCGGATGTTCCAACCGATGCGGTACCCGAGGCTGAGCCCCTCGTCCTTGGCCATGTCGTCCTTCTCCTCGCCGAACTCCTCGTCGAACAATGGTGCTGCCAGGCTACCCGCGGGGCCCGCCCCGTGAGCGTGGACCGTGGGGAGAGCTCCGCCCCGTTCCCCGTGTCGGTCCCGCGAGGCCTCCGGCCGTCTCCGGTGTGACGGGCGCGGGTCGGCGTCCTCGTGCGGTCGTGGGGGACACCGCAGGACACGTGTCCGCATGATGGATTCGTATCTCACAATATGGACGGTATCGACGTGGCCCGACGGCGCTGTGCCACCGTGAGGACACGGCGTGAGAACGCCCCACCCGAGCCCGTGGCGCGGCAACCCCGCAGCCCTCGCGACTCCACCGGTGAACCTCCCGGTGTCCGTGGTGGAACCGTGACCGCACGGCGGCCCTCCGCGGGCTGCCACGTGAATGCCTCGAGGAGTTCGACATGACCGACGAACAGCGCGACTTCCAGCGGGCCCTGCAGGAGACGATGGATCTTCGCGACCAGGGTCGCTGACGAGACGACACACCCGGAGGGGGCCGGAGCCGTGAGGCGCCGGCCCCCTCCGGCATGTCCGCGACCTGAACACTCCACGCGACGCCGCGTCCTCGACCCGGCGTGATCCGGCGAAACGGGAACGTGTCACGAGACCCGCGGGCACGATGGGGGGATGACCACGACCCCCGACGACGTCCGCGCCACCACCCCCTCCCGCGAGCGGTTGCTCACGGCCGTCCGCGACTCCGCCGAGGCGCTCACCGCCTGGGTCGACCTCCGCCGCCGACAGCTGCGGGTGCCCGGGGTGCAGGTGTGCATCCGGGTGGGGGAGGGGATCGGGGTGTCGGCGGCGTTCGGCAGCGCCGACGTCGAGAACGACGTCCCGCTCACGACGCGCCATCTCTTCCGCGTCGCCTCGCACTCGAAGACGTTCACGGCGACGGCGGCGATGCAGCTGCGCGAGGACGGGGTGCTCGGCCTCGACGACCGTGTCGCCCGTTGGGTGCCGGAGCTCGCCGACCACGCCCTCGGGTCCGTCACGGTGCGTGAGCTCCTCGGGCACCAGGCCGGCATCGTCCGTGACGGCGAGGACGCCGACTTCTGGCAGCACCTCGGCGACTTCCCGACGGTCGAGGAGCTCCTCGCGCGACTCCCGGGGGAGGGGCGGGTCCTCGAGCCGAACACACACTTCAAGTACACGAACGTCGGGTACAGCCTGCTCGGCATCGTCGTCGCGCGCGCCGCGGGCAGCTCCTACGAAGAGGCCGTGCGCTCGCGGATCCTCGACCCTCTCGGCCTCTCCCGCGTCCACGTCGACATCGACGACGTGCCCACCGAGGAGTGCGCGTGGGGCCACTCCGGTCTTTTCGGGCGGGACGAGGACGAGCCGCCGTTCGTGCTCGCGAACCCCTCGACGTTCGGCATGGCCCCGGCGACGGGGTTCGTCGCGTGCGCCGAGGACCTCTCCGCCTACGCCGCCGCGCACGCCCTCGGCGACGACCGGCTCCTCACCGACGCGAGCAAGCGCCTCATGCAGCGAGACGAGTCGATCCTGGTCGTCGACGGCAAGGAGCAGGGGCGGTACGGCCTCGGCCTCATCCTCGACGAGATCGGCGGACGCCGGATCGTCGGCCACTCCGGCGGTTTCCCCGGCTTCATCACCCGTACGCTCGTCGACCCGGTCACCGGGCTCGTCGTCTGTGTCCTCACCAACCAGACGGGCGGCCCCGCGGCCGAACTCGCGACGGGGCTCCTCAAGCTCATCGACCTCGCCGCGCGGGAGGCGATGCCGACCGACGACGAGGCCGCCGCCCGCTCCCTGCCCGCCGGTGCGCCCCTCGGGTCGGCCCCGCAGGACGCCGCCGCGGCGGGCATCGATCCGGAGAGCTTCACCGGCCGGTTCGTGTGCTCGTGGGGCTACCTCGACATCCGGATGCTCGGTGACCGCCTCGTCGCGTACTCCCCGGACTCCCCGGACCCGACGTTCGAGCACCAGGATCTCCGCATCGTCGATGCCGACACCCTCACCGCCCGCCCGCAGGACGGGTTCGGGGCACCTGGGGAGTTGTGGCACGTCGCGCGCGACGACGCCGGTGCTCCCGTCGCGGTGCGCTCCGGCGGCGTCACCCAGTGGCGCGAGGAGGAGTTCTTTGCCCGCTACCGGCAGGACGCGGCACGCCGCTGACGACACTCGTCCCGAGGGTCGCCCTGCGTGGCCCCGGGGTGAGGTCGGCACCCACGGGCGAGAACGGAGGGCGATGGCCTCCTCCTCGCTCTCCACGTGGCGTCGCCACGAGTGTCGTCCTCCCCCTCGTGGTCTGCTTTCCGCTCATCCGGCTCTCGCGGTCGGTGATCGTGTGGCCGGGCAGCATCGACGTCGCTCACGAGGAGTGGTGGCTCACGAATGCCACGCGGCTCGACCGGTCCGAGCGTCTCCTGGGCGAAGACCTGATCCTGTTCGCCACGGTGTTGCCGTCGTTCGTGACGTGCGAGGACGTCGTGACCGTCCGCGCGGCCCACCGGGCGGGTGGAGAGCGGGACCCCGCCCAGTTCGGGGGCGGGGGTGCCCTGCTCCTGGCCGTGGTCGCGGTGGACCGCCAGGCGCGTCCGGAGCGGTCGGTACGACCCTCGCGACGACGTGGGCTCCCCCTCACGGGCCACCGCTGTGCCGTGAAGGCTCGGGCCGTCGCCCAGACCGGCCCCGCTCGGTCCGCAGAGAGGTGAACGGGCTTACCGAGCGGAGTCGGCGGACGCTCGGTGCAGGCTGGCCCGCCCGGTCGTCGGTGGCCTCTGCCACGATGTGGCCATGACGTCGACACCTGCACCGCACCCCACCGGATCCCCGCTCGCGCAGGGGGTGTCGGAGCCGGCGGTGACGGAGCGGCGTGACGTCGTCGTCCTCGGCTCGACGGGGTCGATCGGTACGCAGGCCCTCGAGATCTGCCGTCGACACCCCGAGCGGTACCGCGTCGTCGCCCTGTCGGCGGGCGGCAGCGACCTGGGGCTCCTCGCCCGTCAGGCCGCCGAGTTCGAGGTGCCGTTCGTCGCCGTCGCCCACGGCGAGGAGGACGAGCTGCGTTCCGCGATCCACGACGCCGAACGCGCGCTCGGACGCATGGGGGAGCCGGAGTTCGCGTTCGGGCCGCAGGCGAGCACCCTCGCCGCGATGCGCCCCGCCGACGTCGTCCTCAACGGCATCACCGGCTCCATCGGCCTCATGCCGACCCTCGCCGCGCTGGAGGCGGGCACGACCCTCGCGCTCGCGAACAAGGAGTCCCTCATCGTCGGCGGCGACCTCGTCACCGCCCGGGCCAGGCCGGGACAGATCGTGCCGGTCGACTCCGAGCACTCCGCCATCGCGCAGTCGCTTCGGGCGGGCACGGCGCGGGAGGTGCGGCGGCTCGTCGTCACGGCGAGCGGCGGGCCGTTCCGCGGACGCTCCCGGGCCGACCTCGCGCACGTGACCCCCGCCGAGGCGCTCACGCACCCCAACTTCGCGATGGGCAAGGTCATCACGACGAACTCCGCGACGCTCGTCAACAAGGGCCTCGAGGTCATCGAGGCGCACCTGCTCTTCGACGTGCCGATGGACCGCATCGACGTCGTCGTCCACCCACAGCAGATGATCCACTCGATGGTCGAGTTCCACGACGGCGCCGTGCTCGCCCAGATGGGTCTGCCCACGATGCTCGTCCCCATCGCCCTCGGCCTCTCGTGGCCCGAACGGCTCGTCGACGTCGAGACCCCCATCGACTGGAGTCGCGCGCAGGACTGGCGGTTCGAACCCGTCGACGGCGAGGCGTTCCCCGCGGTGCGTCTCGCGCGGCGCGTCGGCGAGGCGGGCGGCACGTTCCCCGCCGTGTACAACGCGGCCAACGAGGAGTGCGTCGAGGCGTTCCACGCCGGCGCGATCTCCTTCCTCGACATCGTCGACACGATCACCCGCGTCGTCGACGACTGGGAGGCCTCGCCCGACGTCGTCGACGACAAGACCCGTGCCCACGACGTCGAGACCGTCCTCGCCGCCGACACGTGGGCGCGGCGTCGCGCTCAGGCGGTTCTCGGCCTCGCCTGAGATCCTGGGAGGCGTGACGGTCCTGTACTACGCCCTCGGGGTCCTCCTCATGGTCCTCGGCATCGGCGTCTCCATCGCGCTCCACGAGATCGGGCACCTCGTCCCCGCCAAGCGTTTCGGCGTGCGCTGCAGCCAGTACATGGTCGGCTTCGGCCGCACCCTGTGGTCGCGGCGCGTCGGCGAGACCGAGTACGGCGTCAAGGCGATCCCGCTCGGCGGGTACGTCCGGATGCTCGGCATGTTCCCGCCCAAGGCCGAACGCCACATGGACGCCGCGGCCCGCTCGGGTCGCCTCGCGGCGATGATCGACGAGGCCCGCAACGAGTCCCTCGCCGAGATCGCGCCGGGGGAGGAGCACCGCGCGTTCTACCGGTTGCCGACGTGGCAGAAGATCGTCGTCATGCTCGGCGGGCCGGTGACGAACCTCCTCATCGCCGCGCTGATCTTCGCGTTCGTCATCCCCCTCTTCGGCATGCAGACGCCCGAGCGTGGGGCCCGGGTCGAGGCGGTCTCGCAGTGCGTCCGGCCCGTACCCGCCGATCCCGATGCAGGCCAGGCGCCGTGCACGAGCGCCGACGCGCCGTCACCGGCCGCGGCCGCGGGCCTGCGTCCCGGCGACGTCGTCGTCGATGTCGCGGGGGAGTCGGTCGCCGAGCCCGCCGACGTGGGGCGTCTCGTGCGCGAGCACGCCGGCAGGCCCGTCCCCGTCACGGTCCGCCGTGACGGTGAGGACGTCGTCCTCACCGTCACCCCCATCGCCAACGAGGTGCCCGTCCTCGACGACCGCGGCCGCCCCCGCCTCGACGACTCCGGCAAGGCCCTCACGACGACCGCCGGGTTCATCGGCACGAGCACCCGCCAGCCGCTGCGCGAGTACCACTCCGTCACCGAGGTGCCCGCGTTCCTGTGGTTCTACGTCGAGAGCACCGGTCGGGTCGTCCTCACCCTCCCGCAGAAGATGGTCGACATCTGGCAGGCGGCGTTCGGCTCCGAGGAGCGCGACGCGAACGGGCCGATGAGCGTCGTCGGCGTCGGCCGCGTCGCCGGCGAGGTGGCCTCCGGCGAGGTCGCCCGCGACGCCGGTGTGCCCGACGTGTCGTGGACCGCCAAGGCGGCGACGCTCTGGACCCTCCTCGGCGGACTCAACATCGCGCTCTTCGTCTTCAACCTCATCCCGTTGCTGCCCCTCGACGGCGGTCACGTCGCCGGCGCGCTGTGGGAGTCGCTCAAGCGGGGCTTCGCCCGCGTGACGCACCGACCCGATCCGGGCTACGTCGACGTCGCCAAGGCCCTGCCGCTCACGTACGCCGTGTCCCTCGTCCTCATCGCGATGTCGGTGCTGCTCATCTACGCCGACCTCGTCGAACCCGTCCGGTTGTAGGCGCGTGCCCCGTTCGCGGGGCGCGTCCTCGAGCCGCTCCCTCGGACGGTCACGGCGTACGTCCGGGGACCGTCCAGACGGCTCCCGTGAGGGTGCTCCATACTTGGACGTATGAGCGTGAACCTCGGTATGCCCAAGCCGGCGGGACCCGACGGCGGGGCCGTCATCGCACCGCGTCGTCCCACCCGCAAGATCAAGGTCGGCTCGGTGTACGTCGGAGGGGACGCGCCGATCTCCGTCCAGTCGATGACGACGACGCCGACGACCGACGTCAACGCCACCCTCCAGCAGATCGCCGAGCTCACCGCAGCCGGCTGCGACATCGTCCGTGTCGCCTGCCCGAGCCAGGACGACGCCGACGCCCTCCCCACGATCGCGGCCAAGAGCCAGATCCCCGTCATCGCCGACATCCACTTCCAACCCAAGTACGTCTTCGCGGCCATCGACGCCGGGTGCGCGGGTGTCCGCGTCAACCCGGGCAACATCCGCAAGTTCGACGACCAGGTCAAGCAGATCGCGCGCGCCGCCAAGGACGCGGGCGTCTCCCTGCGCATCGGCGTCAACGCGGGCTCCCTCGACAAGCGCCTCTACGCCAAGTACGGCGGCCCCACGCCCGAGGCCCTCGTCGAGTCGGCCGTGTGGGAGGCGAGCCTCTTCGAGGAGCACGACTTCCACGACTTCAAGATCTCGGTCAAGCACAACGACCCGGTCGTCATGGTCAAGGCCTACGAGATGCTCAGCGAGCGGGGCGACTGGCCGCTCCACCTCGGCGTCACCGAGGCGGGCCCGGCGTTCCAGGGCACGATCAAGTCCTCCGTTGCGTTCGGCGCGCTGCTCTCCCGCGGCATCGGCGACACGATTCGCGTGTCCCTCTCGGCCCCGCCCGTCGAGGAGGTCAAGGTCGGCAACCAGATCCTCCAGAGCCTCGGCCTCAAGCCGCGCAAGCTCGAGATCGTCTCCTGCCCGAGCTGCGGCCGCGCCCAGGTCGACGTCTACACCCTCGCCGAGCAGGTGACGAAGGGCCTCGAGGGCATGACCGTGCCGCTGCGCGTCGCCGTCATGGGCTGCGTCGTCAACGGCCCGGGCGAGGCCCGCGAGGCCGACCTCGGCGTCGCGTCCGGCAACGGCAAGGGGCAGATCTTCGTCAAGGGCGAGGTCATCAAGACCGTCCCCGAGAGCGACATCGTCGAGACCCTCATCGAGGAGGCCATGCGCATCGCCGACGAGATGGGTGAGCCGGTCGACGAGGCGTCCGCCGGTGGGCCGACGGTGACGGTGGGTGGCAACTGACCCCACGTCCGCCGGTGGCCCCGGTGGTCTGAGACGCCGGGTGGGACTCCTCCGCGGCGGACGGGCCGTGCGTGCGCTCGGTGAGGCCGACCGCGCACGGGCCCTCGAGATCTGCGCGAGGAGACCCGCCGTCGGCGTGTACGTCGCGGCGCGGATCGGGGAGAACGACCTCGACCGGGCCCGCGGCTCCCTCCTCGGTTACGCCCCCGCGGGTGAGGTCGAAGCGATCTGCTGGGTGCCGTCGAACGTCGTACCCGTCGGGTGCGACGAGGCCGCGGCGACCGCTTTCGCGAGCCGCATCCGTCGACATCACGCGCGGTGCTCCTCGATCTTCGGGCAGGCGATGGAGGTCGCGTGGCTGTGGGACGCCCTCGCGGGCACGTGGCCCACGCCCACCGACCTGCGCGTGCCACAGCCGCTCATGGCCGTCCCTGCGGACCGGCCCCTCGGCGTCGAGCCCGACCCGCTCGTCGTGCCCGCGACCCCGGCCGACCTCGACGTGCTCGTCCCCGCATCGGCGGCGATGTTCACCGAGGAGATCGGCTACCCGCCCTACCGCAACACCTCCGGCGCGCGGTACTACCGCCGGGCCGTCGCCACCCTCGTCGACCGCGGGCACGCCCTCGTCCGCATCGAGGACGGCCGCGTCGTCTTCAAGGCCGACGTCGGCTCCGTCGGCGTCGGCGCGTGCCAGATCCAGGGCGTGTGGGTCGACCCCGACTATCGCGGCCGCGGACTCTCGGCGCCCGCGATGGCCGCAGTCGTCGAGCACGCCCGCCGCATCGCCCCGCTCGTCACCCTCTACGTCAACGGCTACAACGCCCCTGCACTCGCGACCTACCGCCGCGTCGGGTTCGATGAGGTCGAACGGTTCGCGACGATCCTCTTCTGACCGCCCGCCGGCGCGCATGTGGAACCGTTCGTGACGTCGGCGGAGAACGCACCCGGGCGGTTCGCGTGGGCCCGGCCGGGGCAACGTCCGAACGGGTCCGTGCCGTTCGGTGTCCCGCCCGGCCGTTCGGCGTCCCGTCCGCCGAGCGCCGTCCGCCGTCGGCGGACCGGTCCCCGCTCCCACCGGTCGACCGGGGGGCCACGGCATCGCCGCCGGTGGTGAGCTGTCGAACACCTCCGCGTCCCTCTCCGAGGTGACGCCGCCCGGGCCGCGTGGCCGGTACGTGTCGTTCATGTACATCGGCATCGGCATCGCGTTCATCGTCGCGACGGGCCTCGGCCACCGGCTCGCGGAGATCCTCGGCCCCGAGCAGATGGCGGAGTCCGGCTGGCGCATCCCGTTCGTCCTCGGCGGCATCCTCGCCCTCGTCGGTCTCTTCATGCGCAAGGGCCTGCAGGGGTCCGAACTCTTCGAGGAGCACGCGGCGAAGATGAGGGAGAAGGCCGAGAACCCGCTCCTCACGACGCTGCGCGAGTACCCCATGTCGGTGCTCCACGTGCTCGGCACGGCGATGCTCTCCACGATCGTCCACTACACGTTCATCGGCGCGATCAACAGTCAGGCCGCCAAGACGTACGGGGCCAAGTCCGACGACGTGTTCATGGCGTCGACGCTCTCGATGGTGCTCTTCATCGAGTTGCAGTGCCGCTCGGTGCGCCGTCGACCAGATCGGCCGCACGCCGATGTTCCTCATCATCGTCACGATGCCGAAGACGCGGGGCAAGGCCCTCGACTGGTCGCACATCGTTCCGGCCGAGCACAGCACGACCACGGCACGGGCACGGCACGACCACGGCACGGGCACGGCACGACCACGGCACGGGCACGGCACGACCACGGCACGGGCACGGCACGACCACGGCACCTTCGGGTGTCGTGCCCGTCCGGCGTCCGGGCTGCGGCACGGTGTCGGGGCGACGACCGCGTCGGGGCGCGGCGCCCCGGCCGATATCCTGCGGTGGTACCGCCCATCCCCAGGAGAAACCGTGACCGTCTCGCGCATGTCGACCCTGTTCCTGCGAACCCTTCGGGAGGACCCGGCCGACGCCGAGCTGCCCGGGCACAAGCTGCTCGTCCGCGCCGGGTACGTGCGGCGTGCCGCGCCCGGCGTCTACAGCTGGCTGCCGCTCGGGCTGCGGGTGCTGCGCAAGGTCGAGGGCATCGTCCGTGAGGAGATGGACGCGATCGGTGCGCAGGAACTCGCGTTCCCCGCCCTCCTGCCCCGCGAGCCCTACGAGGCCACCGGCCGGTGGACCGATTACGGCGACAACCTCTTCCGCCTCGTCGACCGCAAGGGCGCCGACATGCTCCTCGGCCCGACGCACGAGGAGATGTTCACCCTCGCGGTCAAGGACCTCTACTCCTCGTACAAGGACCTGCCGCTGTCGCTGTACCAGATCCAGACGAAGTACCGCGACGAGGCGCGTCCCCGCGCCGGCCTCCTCCGCGGTCGTGAGTTCGTCATGAAGGACTCCTACAGCTTCGACGTCGACGACGCCGGGCTCGAGGCCGCCTACCAGCGGCACCGCGAGGCCTACATTCGCATCTTCGACAAGCTCGGCTTCGACTACGTCATCGTCAAGGCCACGTCCGGCGCGATGGGCGGGTCGGCGAGCGAGGAGTTCCTCGCGGTGAGCCCCGACGGCGAGGACACGTTCGTCCGCTGCGAGGAGTCCGGCTACGCCGCGAACGTCGAGGCCGTCGTCGTGCCGCAGGCCGGGCCCGTGCCCGCCGACGTCGTCGCCGCCACGCCCGCCGCCTGTGAGGTCGAAACGCCCGACACCCCGACGATCGACACGCTCGTCGCCGTCCTCAACGAGAAGCGCCCCCGCACCGACGGTCGCGCCTGGACGGCGCACGACACCCTGAAGAACGTCGTCGTCGCCCTCGTGCACCCCGACGGGCACCGCGAGCTGCTCGCCATCGGGCTCCCCGGCGACCGGCAGGTCGACATGAAGCGCCTCGAGGCGCAGGTCGCGCCCGCCGAGATCGACGACGCCACCGACGCCGACTTCGCCCGCCACCCCGAGCTCGTCCGTGGCTACATCGGCCCCGCCGCCCTCGGCCTCCGCGGTGAGGGCGAGGAGCAGACCGGCGTCCGCTACCTCCTCGATCCCAGCATCGCCGAGGGCAGCGCGTGGGCCACCGGCGCGAACAAGCCCGGCTTCCACGTCGTCGACCTCGTCCACGGCCGCGACTTCATCGCCGACGGCACCGTGCAGGCCGCGGAGGTCCGTGACGGCGACCCGAGCCCCGACGGCAAGGGCGTCCTCCGCGCCGCCCGCGGCATCGAGATGGGCCACATCTTCCAGCTCGGCCGCAAGTACGCCGAGGCGCTCGGCCTCAAGGTCCTCGACGAGAACGGCAAGCTCGTCACCGTGACGATGGGCAGCTACGGCATCGGCGTGAGCCGTGCCGTCGCCGCCATCGCCGAGAGCAACCACGACGACGCCGGTCTCATCTGGCCGCGCAACGTCAGCCCGGCCGACGTCCACGTCGTCGCCACCGGCAAGGACGCCGCGATCTTCGACGCCGCCGCCGGCATGGCCGAATCCCTCTCCGGTGAGGGCATCGACGTCATCTACGACGACCGCCCCAAGGTGAGCCCCGGCGTCAAGTTCAAGGACGCCGAGATCATCGGTGTCCCGACGATCGTCGTCGTCGGCCGCGGTCTCGCCGACGGCGTCGTCGAGATCAAGGACCGCCGCAGCGGGGAGCGCCGCGAGGTGCGGGTCGACGCGGTCGTCGCCGAGGTCCTCGCCGAGGTCCGCGAGCACTGACCCTCGCCCCCGGGCACGACGCACGGGCCGCATCCGAGTCGAACGGGTGCGGCCCGTCGTCGTCTGCGCGGGCCATGGTGGGGTCGCGGGTGGTCGCCGGGTCGACGGGTGTCTGTCGTCCACGCCCGGCCGGGGCCGTTCCCCTGCGACGTGCGTGACGGGGGAGAATCGGGGCCGTGCCCGCTCTCCTCACCGTCGACGCCACGCTGCCGTTCCTCGCCTCCGGTGGGGTGGAGGTCGGCGCCGGTCTGCTCCTCGCTCTCGCCGGCGCCGCCCTCCTCGCCGGATGGGTCGACGCGGTCGTGGGCGGCGGCGGACTCATCCAGCTGCCCGCCCTCCTGCTCCTCGTGCCGGGCGCGGCGCCCGTGCAGCTCCTCGCCACGAACAAGCTCGCTTCGATCTGCGGGACGACGACGAGCGCGATCACCTACGGGAGGCGTCTCCGGCCGGACACACGGACGGCGGTCCCGCTCGCGCTCGCGGCGTTCGCGGGGTCGTGCGGTGGCGCGGTCGTCGCGTCGATCCTCCACAAGGAGGCGTTCACGCCGATCATCCTCGTCGTGCTCGTCGTCGTCGGCGCGTGGACGTTGTGGAAGCCGGACATCGGCCAGGTCCAGCGGATGCGGTTCACCGGACGTCGGCACATGGGGGCCGCGGCCCTCATCGGGGCGGTCATCGGGTTCTACGACGGCGCCCTCGGGCCGGGGACGGGCTCGTTCCTCGTCGTCGCCCTCGTCGGCATCTGCGGGTACGCGTTCGTCGAGGCGAGCGGGCTCGCGAAGATCGCCAACGTCGCGACCAACCTCGCCGCGCTCGTCGTGTTCCTGCCGCAGGGGGCCGTGATGTGGCGGATCGGTCTCGTCATGGGTGCGGCGAACGTCCTCGGTGGCTACCTGGGGGCGCGCAGCGCCGTCGCCCTCGGACCGAAGTTCGTCCGCGGCGTGCTGCTCGTCGTCGTGGGCGCGTTCGTCGTGCGGCTCGGAGGGCAGCTCCTCCACCTGTGGTGAGTCACTCCATGAGGAGGGCGGCGAGGGTGCCGCCGAGCTCGTAGGCGCGCTCGCGGTCGTGCTCGTCGACGTCGCCGAGGGATTCGAGGACATCGGCCGCCTGCCGCCACGGCAGCGCGCCCACGATCGACGTCACGGCCCGCACCGCGCCGGTGACGTCGTAGCGGCCGTGGACGTAGAGGCCGTACGGGATCGTCTCCCGCGCGGCCGCGTCGGTGGGGGAGTCGGATCCGGTGCCGTCGTCGCCGAGTGCGCCGCCGACGTGGAGGAACGTCGTGTCGAAGAAGTGCTTGAGGGCCCCCGACATGTAGCCGAAGTTCGCGGGCGTGCCGAGGAGGACCCCGTCGGCGGCGAGGACGTCCTCGGCGGTCGCCTCCAGGGCGGGACGGACGACGACCTCGACCCCCTCGATCGCGTCGTCACCGGCACCCGCGAGGACGGCGTCGGTGAGCGCCTCCATCGAGGCCGTGGGGGAGTGATGGACGACGAGAAGCCTGGCCATGCCGCCAGCCTAGGGGGGCGACGCGGGGGAGTCGGGCCAGTGCGCGGCGGTGCCGTGGTTCGCCTGCGATCCCCCATCCATCCGGGCGGAGTCCCCGCCGAGGTGCCCCGTTCCTGCTCGACCCGACTCGTCCCGGGCCGTCGTGCGGGGGATCCTTCCGGCGGCTGCCCTACCGTGAGGGGATGACCATCGATCCGCGGATGCCGTGGGAGATCCCGCAGGACGCGACGCGCTTCGTCGCCTCCGCCCTGGCCGAGGGGCGACCGGCCGCGCTCGGGCGGGCGCAGCGACGTGACGGTGCGTCGGACGAGGAGGTGTCGCGCGCCCACGCGGACCTCGTCACCGCTATCCGGCGCCTCCCCGGATACGACGACGGGGCCGGCCTGGAGGACCTGTCCACGGCACCGGCGGGGGCGGGGTGGAAACGCTGGCGAGCGGTCGTCCGCCGCACGCATGCCGACGAGGACACGCACGTCGTCGAGTTGGCCCGTGCCGTGTGGATCGCCCTCGGGAGCCACGCCTACTTCCTGACTCTTCGCGAACGGACGCGCAGCCGCCGCGCCTGGTGGGAGATGCGGGAATGGGTGGGGTGGGGCGTCACCGTCCCCGCCGTGGCGGTGTTCTTCGCTCTCGAGGGGGACCCGTGGGGGCTTCTTCCCCGCCCGGCCTGGATCGTGGTCGGGGTCGTGTGGGTCGGCGTCGTGCGCCTCGCGTACCGGGCGCGTTGCGCCTCTCTCGAGCGTCGTCATCTCGAACGTCCCTACTTCTGACGTCGCCTCCCGCACCCTGCAGAGCCAGCCCTGTACGTCTTCGGTTCGTCGGCGCGACAGGCACACGGGCCACCGCCGGGACGCCGGTCGTCCCCGGGGGCGTCAGGGCGTGGGCGGGACGAGCCAGGCGACGCCGTAGGGCGGGAGCCAGAGGTGACCTTCGGCGCCGGTCTCGACGGGGCGTCCCGTGAGGGCGTCGGTCGCGTCCCGCAGACCGAACCCGTCGAGGTGCCACCACGGCCACGACCGGGACTCGCCCGTCACGTTGAACACCGCGACGAACGTGCCGAGCGGGTGCCGACGGACGATCGCGAGCACGCCCGGATCCTCCGCCGGGCCGACCTCGCTCGGCACCGACGCGTGGAGGTGCGGCACCTGCGCACGCACCCGCATGAGCGTCGCGAGATCCGTGAACGCGCGTCCCGCGACCGTCTCGGGATCGTGCCGTCGGGCGACCCGCGCCTCCTCAAGCCGAGGCCGGTGTGCCCACCGGTTGTCCGCCGCGTGTGCCGGGTCGTCCGCCCAGTGCGGATCGTTCGGGGTGGCGACCTCGTCCCCGCTCCAGATCACCGGGACACCACCGAAACTCGCGATCACGGCGTGTGCGAGACGCAGCTTCGCGAGCCCCGTCCGCTGCTCCGCCGTGAGACCACCACCCTCGCCGGGCGTGGACGCCGCGTCGGCCGTGTGCGGCGCCGCCTCGGAGCCGACGACGTCGTCCTGCGGGATGCCGAGGAGGCTCGCGGCCGTCCCGCTCGTCCGGCGATCGCCCGTCGCGGGGTTGTACTGGAACGTGAGCCCACGTGCGGTCGAGCCGGGGAAGTCGCCGGTGAACCAGTCGGCGAGGAAACTCCGGTGCCCGAACCCCGACAGGCCCACGGCGGCGGCGTCCGCATCCGAGATCGCCCACCCGATGTCATCGTGGCAGCGGACGTACGTGATCCACGTCGACGTCGTCGGCGCCGGGGGCAGCTGCGACAACGCCTCGCGGGTGAGGCGGGTGTCACCCGTCGCGAGCATCGACCAGATCTGCACCATGAGCGTGTTGTGGTAGGCGAGGTCGCTGACCTTGCCCGTGAACCGGCCGGTGCCGAGGTAGGGCACGAGGTCGTGCGGCGCGACGATCGCCTCCGCCTTGAACGCGAGCGCCGGGCACGCGATGCGCGCCACCGTCCGCAGCACCTGGGTGATCGCGTGGACCTCGGGCTCGCCCTGGCACATCGTGCCCATCCGCTTCCACAGGAACGCGATCGCGTCGAGCCGCAGCACCTCGACCCCGGCGTTCGCGAGGAGGAGCACGATGTCGACGAACTCGGCGAGGACGTCGGGGTTGCTCCAGTTCAGATCCCACTGGAAGGCGTTGAACGTCGTCCACACCCACGCGTCGAGGTCGTCGTCCCACGTGAAGTTGCCGGGCGCGAAGTCGGGGAAGACCTCCGGGAGGGTGCGCTCGTACGCGTCGGGGAGGGTGCGGTCCTCGAACACGTGGAAGTAGGCGCGGTGACGCGCGTCGCCGCGGCGGGCGGCCTCCGCCCACGGGTGCTCGCGGGCGACATGGTTGAGCACGAGGTCGAGCACGAGGCTCATGCCTCGGCCGCGCATCGCCGCGGTGAGTCGGCGGAGGTCCTCCATCGTGCCGAGGTCGGGTCGCACCGTGCGGTAGTCGGCCACGGCGTACCCGCCGTCGCTGTCGCCGCGGCGGGGGAGGAGCAGCGGCATGAGGTGGAGGTAGGTGACCCCGAGCTCCTCGAGGTGGTCGAGCCGATCCTGCACGCCACGGAGGGTGCCGCCGAACCGCTCGGTGTAGGCGGCGTACCCGACCATGTCCGGGCGCTGCAGGTGGTCCGGCTGCACAAGACGCTCGAGATCGAGCCGTCGCAGCTCCGGGTCGCGATCGGCGTAGGCGCGGGCGGCCGCGCGCACGAGCCGCGCCGTGAGCGCATCGACGTCGACGTCCGCACGGTCGCCGAGGACGAGTTCGAGGCCCTCCCGCAGATCCGGCAGCCACCGGTCGAGGCGCACCTCGAACATCTGCCTGCTCTCGGGGCTCTCCCCGGCGAGCGGGCCGGACAGGATCGCGGCGAGATCGACGGAGGGGCGAGGGGACTCGGACAGGTCACGCATGCGCACATCGTGGCACCGCCGCCACCGATCCCGGACACCGAGGCGGGCAGGTGCGTGCGCAAGGACGACGTCGTCCGCCCCCTCCACGCGACGGGCCCCCTCGCCGCTCGTCCCGGACGGCGGCGAGGGGGCCGGTCGTGGGCCCGAAGGATCAGCGGCGGACGGGCACCCGCGAGGAGAGCGTGCCGTGACCGTCGTCCCACGCCGCGACGACGCGGGCGTTCGCACCGAGGGCGCGGGTGAGCGGGACCGCGAGACGTCCCCGCATCCGGGCGGCCGGGACGGTGATCGCCCCCGCCGTGCCCTCGTCGTCGACGACGAACACGTGGGCGGTGCCACGGCCCCGCACGGTGCCGGTGACCTGGACGACACGGCCCGTCGCCCGCGCCGAGGTGAGCCACGCCGCCGTGCGCGGGGAGGCCGCCGGGCCGCCCGCGAGCGGCACGTCGTCGGCGACGGACTGTTCGAGGCTCGGCGGGGAGTCGACCGACCGCAGGGCCGTGACCGGCATGACCGGCGCCGGAGGCGTCGTCGCGCGACCCGCGGGCGGGGTGTACCCGGGCAGCGTCGCCACGCCCCACCGGTACGGGTCGCCCTGCACGCCACCCCACGTCGACCAGCCGATGCGGGTCTGACCCGTCTTGTCCTGGGTGTCGGAGTCGTAGACGAAGAGGTTCATCCCGAGGTGCTCCGGGTCGACCGCGCCCGGCAGCAGGGCCATCGGGATCGCCGCCTCGACGACGTACCCGTCCTTCGTGGCCGTCGACGCGACCCTCATGCCGGGTGCCGTCTCGGGGCCACCCTGGTGGTTGTCGGCGTCGCGGCCGAAGCACGCCGGCCCCTCCGCGGTGGCGGGGAGCACGAACGCCTTGAACGTCGTCGACGTGTTCTCCGAGGTGCCCCGCGGGTCGAGGGCGATCTCGACGGCGTCGGTGCGCCAGTGCCGCTTGCAGTCGTTCGAGGCGAGCTTGGTGCCGAGCACGTCGTCCTTGACGGCGACCGCGACGAACAGGGTGTCGTCACGCCACGCGACGCGGGCGTTCGCGGCGCAGTCCGCGGTCGAGGTGCAGGGCTCGCCCTCCCACACGCGGGAGAGGTCGAGCGGGGCGCCGGGGTACTCGTCGGCGCCGACCGTCCCGTCGACCACCGGGGCGTTCGCGGCCTTCGCGATCGTCGTCGACGGGACGAGCTCGAGGGCGCCGGTGTCGGTGCTCGTCGCACCGCCCGACGTCGTCGTGAACGTCCACGCGTGGTCGCCGGGGGCGCCACCCGGGGTGCCGCCCGCGTTCGACGTCGGCATCGAGGTGTCCGTGTTGCGCACCGTGAACTCGACGGTCGTCGACGCGCCGGGGGCGAGGCGATAACTGCGGGAGGCCGGGGCGACGGCGAACCCCGCGGGCACCTTCGGCGTCACCGTGCCGGACTGGGCGCTCGCGGAGTGGTTGGTGAGGACGACGGGGACGCTCCGGCTGCCACCGGAGGGGACCGTCGTCACCGGCGTGACGATGCCGGAGAGCTGCGTGAGCCCGACCTCGCGCACCCACGACTCGAACTGGCCGACCTGGGGGAGGTACTGCTGATGGGCCGTGACCGGTGCGGTGACGGCGACGACGGCCTCGGTGTGCCCGCGCCCCTGCCGTGTGGTGACGTCGACACCGATCTTCGTGCGCGTCCCCGGCACGGCGGAGGCGGGCGGCGTCACGGTGACGTCGCGGGTGACGGTGCGGCCCGGCCGCACGTCGCCGAGCCGGATCGAGGACGCCTGCCATCCCTTCGGGACGCTCACCGTGGCGCGGACCCCGCGCAGCGCGGTGCGCGGCGGAGCGGTGAGGCTCACCTGCACGGTGAACGGCCGGCCGGGGACGACGTCGACCGAGCGCGTGTCGGCGGACAGTCGGGTGCCGAGGGGCAGGCCGCCGGGGGCCTGCACCGTCGCGCCCTGGAGGACGGCCGAGGGGTCGGCGGCCTCACGGGTGCCCATCGCGGCGAACGGAACCCGCGAGGCGACCTGGGTGAAGTAGTCGCAACCGAGGCCCGCACCGTCGGTGGGGACATCGGGGAACCCCGCCCAGCCCTGCGAGGCGTAGCGGCGCTGCCCCTCGCGCTCGACCTGGGCCCACGTCCTCCCGCCCGGGGCGGGCGCTCCGGACCACACGCCGTACACGGTGCTCGCCGGGTCCTTGGGCGTGAACGCCGAGGCGCAGTCGGGGCCCGTGCCCGCCTTGCCGTCGAACCCGCTGCGGTAGAGCTTGAGCGGGGTCCACGGCCGCAGACCCTCGCGCAGCTGCTCGGGGAACCGCGTGGGGTCCCCGGCGGCGACGTACGCCTCCGCCGCGAGACGTGCGGCCTCCTGGTGGTTGCCGTGGTTGCCCGGGGACGGGGCCGGGTTCATCGTGAGGAGGACCTCGGGGCGGGTCTGCCGGATGACCCGGACGACCCGCGCGAGGGTGTCCTCGTGCCCCCACACCTCGCGGGTGAGCGGCTCGGAGACGGTGTAGTAGAAGTCGACCTCGTCGAGGTTGTAGACGTTGCGGATGCCCGCCGGGCCCACGGCGGCCCGCTCCTCCTTCTCGCGCAGGAGACCGAGGGCCGGGCCCTCCTCCGGGCCGACGGCGTTGCCGCCGCCCTCGCCGCGGGTGACCGTGACGACGCCCGTGCGGAGCCCGTGCTTCTGCCCCCACTGCCCGATCGTCGAGAGCGTCCACGCCTCGTCGTCGGGGTGGGCGCCGATGTAGAGCGCGCCGAGGTCGACCGGACGCCCGGCGGACGTCGTCGCGTCGGGCGGGGTGCCCCGCCGCCCCTGGTGAGTGGCGACGGGTGCCGACGCGGGCGCCGACGCGGCGAGCGCGGCGGTGCTCCGGGTCGAGGACGCGGCGGCGGCCGGGCCGACGAACGCGGGGGCGAGGCCGAGCGCCGCGACGGCGCCGAGCACGGTGGTCGAACGGAACAGTGTCGTGCGTCGTTGCATGACGAACCTTCCTGAGGGGAGGGGGGATCACTCCCGCACGGCGCCCTCGAGCATGCCGGCGATGAAGTGACGTTGGAGGAAGACGTAGAGGAGGACGACCGGCGTGGCGACGATGCAGGCGCCGGCCGCGAGAAGGGTGAAGCCCTGCGTGTACTGCCCCTGGAAGAACGCGAGCCCGAGGGGAGCGGTGCGCAGGCCCTCGGCCGTGACCATGACGAGGGGGATGAGGAACTCGTTCCACGTCCACATGAACGTGAGCACGGTGAGGGTGACGATCGCCGGGCGGGCGAGCGGCACGAGGATGAGCCACAGCGTGCGCCAATGCCCCGCCCCGTCGAGGCGGGCCGCCTCGACGATCGACCGGCTCGAGGTGCGGAAGTACGTCCGCATCCAGTACGTGCCGAACGCGACGGACTGGGCGATCTGGGGGAGCACGACCGCCCACAACGTGTCGGTGAGGTGGAGCTCGCGCAGGTCGAAGTAGAGCGGCACGACGACGACCTCGTTCGGCATCATCATGCCGAGGAGGAAGAGGTAGAGCACGACACCGGCGCCCCGGAACCGCAGCGAACCGAGCGCGTACCCCGCCATGAGGGAGAGGACGACGCTCACGACGACGACGGACACCGACACGACGAGGCTCGTGCGCAGGTACGTGCCGAAGTGGCCGATGCGCCACGCCTCGGAGAAGTTGCCCGGGTGCATCCCGAGGATGCTCGCCGTCTGCTCGCCCGTGTCGGGCGCGCCGAGGGCGGCGACGACGATCGAGGCGATCGGGTAGAGCGCGAAGATCGCGAACGCGATGAGGACGACGTAGTTGGCGGCCTTCTCGGCCGGTGAGATCTTCATGTGGTCTCCCGGTCGCCGATCTGGTTGACGACGAACGTGATGACGAAGATGAGCGCCGTCAACGTCACACCGATCGCCGCGGCCGACCCGACCTGGCCCGTCTGGAAGGCCCGGTCGTAGACGGCGTAGGAGGGGACGAGGGTCGTCGTTCCCGGGCCGCCCTGGGTCGTCATGTAGATGAGGTCGAACGTCTTGAGGGCGGCGATGACCGTGAGCGTGAGCGCGACGGCGATCTCGCCCCGCACGGAGGGCAGCGTGACGGCGAAGAACTCGCGGATCGGGCCGGCCCCGTCGAGGCGCGCCGCCTCGTACAGCTCACCGGGGATGCGGCCCATGCCCGCGAGGAGGAGGACGGTGACGAGACCGATCTCGAACCACGTGCCGATGATGCCGATGGCGGGGAGCGCGAGACCGTAGTCGCCGAGCCACCCCCGCAGCGGCGGGAGTCCGTTCGCCGGGTCGTAGATGCGCCGCCACGCGACGGCGATGACGACCATCGCGACGACCTGGGGCAGGAAGATCACCGTGCGGAAGAACCCGAGACCGGCGACCTTGGCCCGGTTGAGGATCGAGGCGAGGCCGAGCCCGACGACGACGGGGATCACCGCGAAGAACAGCATGAGGACGAGGGCGTGCCCGAACGCGCCGCGCAGCTCCGCGTCGGCGAGGACGTCGGCGTAGTTCTCCAGGCCGACCCACGTGCCGAGGGTGAGGCCGTCCCAGTCGTAGAGGGAGATCTGGACGGCACGGCCGAGCGGCACGAGGAGGAACGCCGCGTAGACGAGCAGGGCAGGCAGGACGTAGAGCCACCCCACCGCTCGCGGCTCGCCCGGGGGACCGGACCGTCGCCGCCCCCGGGGCCGCCCGTTCGTGCGCCCCGGCGCCCGCCCGACCGACGAGCGTGACGCCCCGGAGGACGTGGCAACGGACGACCGGGCGGACGAGGCGCCGGACGTGACAGGCCGGTCGGCGCCTCCCGCAGGTGTGCTCGCAGGCATCAGCCGTTCTTCTCGGAGTAGGTGCCGTAGTCCTTCTGGAGGGTCTCGAGGAACTGGTCCGGCGTCTTCTTGCCCGCGATGAGGTCCTGGAGCGCCGCCCCGATCGTGTCGCCCATCGTAGGGGTCGCGTAGTCGAGGTACGGCACGAGGCCGTTCTGGTCGACGATCGACCCGAAAGCGGTGAAGACGTCCTGGGTGAGCGCATCGGGTGCCTTCTGCGCGGCCGTCTCGACGACGGGCAGGTTGCCCGTCTCGGCGAGGGTCTTCATCGCCGCCGAATTCGTGATGAAGTCGATGTAGGCGGCCGCGGCGTCGGGGTTCTTGCTCTTCGCGGAGATCGCCCACGGGATGCCCGTGCCACCGGTGGACACGACCTTGCCCCCGGCCGACGACGGCGGCGGCGGCAGGATGAACGTCACGTCGTCCTTCGTCGTCTTGGCGAGGTCGGGCGCGAGCCACGTGCCGGCCATGAGGTAGGTGCCCGAGCCCTTGGCGAACGACTGCCACGCCGGGTCGTAGCCGAGGCCGTTGGCCTTAGGGCTGAGGTAGCCCTTGTCGACCCAGTCCACGACCGTCTGTGCAGCCTTCGTGTTCTCCGACGTCTGCCAGGAGCCGCCGCGCTGCCCGAAACCGAGCTGCTGCACCGTGTCGGGTGCGACGTGCTGGGCCTGGATCGGGCCGAAGACGTGGACGGCGGGCCACTTGTCGAGGTTGCCGAGGACGAGGGGCGACTCGTTGGGGCGCTTGCTGCGCAGCGTCGCCATGCTCGCCTCGAACTCCTCCCACGTCTTCGGGGTCGACAGCCCGGCCTCCTTCAGGTGCTCACGGTTGACGTACACGCCGACGACCTCACCGACCTGCGGCATCCCGTACAGGGTGCCCGTGCCGAACGTCTTGCCGTCGGGGCTGTAGCTCGAATACTGCCGCACCGACTGGGGGTACCGCTTGTCCCAGCCGTACGCCTGCGCGTAGGGGTCGAGGGGAAGGATGAGGCGGCCCTTGACGAAGGTGCCCATGTCGGAGCGGCCGTTGTTCGTCTGGAAGACGTCGGGCGGGTTGTCGCCCGAGAGGGCGAGCTTGACCGTCTTGTTGAGGTCGTCGAAGGACCGTGACACGCGCTTGAGCGTGATGTTCGGGTACTTCTTCTGGAACTCGTCGTTGAGCTTCGTGATCTGCGCGGCCTGTCCGCCCCGGACCTCCTGGTCCCACACGGTGAGGGTGACCTCGCCGAGGGCGGCGGCGTCGGTGCGCACCTCGCCCGACGGGGTGCTGTCGGCCTCGGGTGCGCTCGAGTTCGAGCCCGGTGCGCAGGCGGTGAGGGCGAGGCAGCCGATGCCGGCGAGGGCGGCGAGACGGGCGAGCGAGCGACTCATGGGAACTCCTGACGTGAGGGGATGCGGCCCGGTATCGAGGGGGCGGGGGAGGACGCGGACGGAGGGGGATCGTGTCGAGACCGTACTCCGGGAACGCCTCCCGCGGGGCGGTCACGACGGCATGTCGCGCCGGGCCGCCGCCGGGAGGATCACGGCGTGTCGGGGGCGAGTGCCTCGGCGAGGGCCTCCGGGGTGGTGAGGGGCGCGCCGCAGACCGTGCCCCGGCACACGTAGGCCGTCGTGCGCTCCTCCCGCGCGGGGCGGTCGACGAGCAGCGGAGCGGAGTCGGTGGCCCCGCGGAGGACGAGGGCGCGGGGATGCCGGGCGGCGACGTCCGACAGCGCGTCTCCGGAGGTCGGCGTGTTCGGCGTCGCGAGGGCGACCGTGAGGGGCCCGGAGGCGGCGAGTTCGGCGGCGGCGAGGGTCCACCCGCCGAACGTGGGGGTGCGCAGCGCGATGCGGCACCCGGCCTCGAGCGCCGCGCGCGCGCGATCGAGGTGACGCGTCGATCCCGCGTACGCGCCGTGTTCGAGGAGGGCCCGCGCGAGGGAGGACGCCCCGCACGGCTCGGCGTTGTCGGTGTCGCTGCGGGGCCGCAGGAGCAGCTCGGCGGCGTCGCTGCCGGTGTCGAAGAACCCGCCGTCGGGGGCGTCGAAGAGGTCGGTGGCCACGTCGAGGAGGGCTCCGGCGGCGTCGAGCCACACCTGCTCGCCGGTTGCGGCGTGGAGGCGGACGAGGCCGTGCGCGAGGTCGCCGTGGTCCTCGGCGACCCCGAGGGCGTCACCGACGACACCGTCGCGGGACGTGCGTCGGCAGCGTCCGTCGACGACGTGGGTGGCGACGACGAACTCGGCGCACGCGACGGCCGCCTCGAGCAGCCGCGGGTCGTCGAGGGCGACGGACGCGTCGGCGAGTGCGGCGATCGCGAGGCCGTTCCACGCGGTGACGACCTTGTCGTCGCGGGCCGGTTGCGGACGGGTCAGGCGGGCGCGGAGGAGCCTCTCGCGGGCCGAGGTCCACCACGCGGGGTCGGGGTCCACGCGACGCTGCAGCACCGAGGCGCCGTGCTCGAAGGTGCCGGCCTCGGTGACGCCGAGGAGCAGTGCCGCCGTGGCGGCGTCCTCCTCGCCGAGCACCGCGGTGAGCTGGGCGGGGGTCCACACGTACGCCGCGCCCTCGCCCTCGAGCGCCGGGGGCGCGTCGGGGGCCGCGGGGGAGTCGGCGTCGAGCGAGGAGGCGAACGCACCCTCGGGGGTGCGCAGGTCGCGGAGGAGGAACTCGGCCGTCTCGCGGGCGACCCGCTCGGCGAGGGGCGAGCCGCTCACGCGGAACCAGTCGGTGTACACCGAGAGGAGGAGAGCGTTGTCGTAGAGCATCTTCTCGAAGTGGGGGACGACCCAGTCGGCGTCCGTGGAGTAGCGCGTGAAACCGCCCGCGAGCTGGTCGTACATCCCGCCGCGGGCCATCGCCTCGCACGTGGCCTCGACCATCTGCAGGGCGCGCGGCGTGGTCGTGCGGTCGTGGTGACGCAGCAGCCACGACAGCGTCATCGACGGCGGGAACTTGGGCGCGGTGCCGAACCCGCCGCGTTCCCAGTCGAACGTCGACGCGGTGCGCTCCTCCGCGGCGTCGAGGGCGGCGCGGAGGACGTCGTCGGCGCCCTGCGCCTCCGGCGTGTCGCCGAGCACGGGGGCGAGCTGCGCCTGCGCGTCGACCTGCCCGCGGAGGGCCTCGGCGATGCGGTCGGCGGACTCCTCGACCTCGTCGCGACGCTCCGTCCACGCCTCGTGGGCGCTCGCGAGGAGGTGGAGGAACTGCGGGCGTGGCACGTACGTCGCCGCGAAGAACGGTCGACCGTCGGGGGTGAGCAGGCACGTCATCGGCCACCCGCCCCGGCCGGTGAGGGCGACGGTGGCCGACATGTAGACGGCGTCGAGATCGGGCCGTTCCTCGCGGTCGACCTTGATCGCGACGAACCCGTCGGCGAGCGCCGAGGCGACGCCCTCGTCCTCGAACACCTCGTGCGCCATGACGTGGCACCAGTGGCATGCGGCGTACCCGATGGAGAGCAGGATCGGCACGTCGCGTTCCCGGGCCTCCGCGAGTGCCTCGTCGCACCAGGGCCACCAGTCCACGGGATTGTCGGCGTGTTGCCGCAGGTAGGGGCTCGTCGCATCGACCAGTCGGTTCGCCATGGCCCCACCGTAGGACGCGGCGCCGACACCCCTTCGCCCGCCGTCCGGGCGGACCACGTCGCCGCCGGCTCGCGCGTATGCGCCCCGAGCCGGCTGCGGGGGTGTGGACTGGACCCATGAGTCCGAGTTCGACCCGTCGCCGCCGCGCCTCGTCCTGGCGCACGACCATCGCGGTCCGCCTGGCCGCGCTCCTCGTCCCGTTCGTCCTCGCCTGGGCGCTGTGGCTCGTCCGCGCACACCTCGACCAGGCGGCGGCCGTCCTCGTGCTCGTCCTCCCCGTCGTCGCGGCCGCGGCCTGCGGCGACCGCTGGGCCGGTGTCCTCGCCGCCGTGAGCAGCGCCGTGTGGTTCGACGTCTTCTTCACCGCCCCGTACCTCTCCGTGGCGATCTGGGGCCGGGACGACCTCGAACTCGTCGGCGCGTTCCTCCTCGTGGGGGCGGCGGTCACGGAACTCGCCCTCTGGGGCCGTCGCCAGTCCGCCGTCGCCCTGCGCCGGGCGACCTACCTCGACGACGCGATCTCGCTGTCGTCGGCGCGCACCGACCCCACCGACCTGCGGTGGGAGGACCGCACCGCGTGCGGCGAGATCGCCCGCGTGCTCGGGGCCGAGGACGTCACCTACGAGCACGGTGCCCCGCCGCCGTCGCAGCCGACGATCGACGCCGACGGCCGCATCCGCAAGAACACGCACGTCCTCCGCAGCCTCCCGACCGACGAGGTCACCGTCATCCCGGTGCGGTGGGGGAACGACGTCGTCGGTCACGTGCGCGTCACCGCGGGACACCGGACCGTCTCGCCCGACCCCGAGCAGGGGAAGGTCGCCGTCCTCCTCGCCGGGCAGATCGCGCACCAGGCCATGCGGCGCTGACCTCCGCACGCACGAGGGGGTGGCCACGGAGAGGTCCGTGGCCACCCCCTCGCGGTGCGTGTGGAGCGACCGTCGTCGGTCGCGACGTGGATCAGGCGAGCGAGGCGAGCGCGGCGTCGTAGTCGGGCTCCTGGCCGATCTCGGGGACGAGTTCGGTGTGGAGGACCTTGCCGTCGGTGTCGAGGACGACGACCGCCCGGGCGAGGAGGCCGCGGAACGGGCCGTCGACCATCTGGACGCCATAGCGACGACCGAAGTCACCACGGAAGCTGCTCGCCGCCGTGACGTTCTCGATGCCCTCGGCGCCGCAGAAGCGGGAGAGCGCGAAGGGGAGGTCCTGGGAGACGCACACGACCGTCGTGTCCTCGAGGTCGGCGGCGCGCTCGTTGAACGTCCGCACGCTCTGCGCGCACACGCCCGTGTCGATGCTCGGGAAGATGTTGAGGACGACGCGGCGACCCTCGAGGTCGGCCGCGGTGAGGTCGGTCAGGTCGGTGCCCGTGAGGGTGAAGCCGGGGGCCTTGCCGCCGACGCCGGGAAGGTCGCCAGAGGTCTGGACGGGGTTGCCCTTGAGCGCAGTCGTTGCCATGCACCCTGTGTAACACGGGCGACGTCGACGGGCCAGATCGCCGGTGCGCTTCGCCGTCCGCCGGGTGGCGGTGGCGGTGGCAGTGGCAGTGGCGGTGGCGGTGGCAGTGCGGTGGCCGGGCATCCCTCGCCGGAAGGACGGTCCCGGACGTGCGACCCGCGCCCCCGGAGCGAATGCCATACTCGGCGGGTCAACACACTCCGCGGTCGAGGTGAGGAAGCCGGTTCGAATCCGGCACGGTCGCGCCACTGTGAGGGCCCCCACGGGCCCGAGTCAGACACTCACCCGCCGCTTCGATGGGGACGCGTCATCCCCGAAGGAGAAGCACATGCACATCGCCGAGGGCTACCTGCCCCCACTCCACGCGGCCGCCTGGGCCGCCGTGTCCGCACCGTTCGTCGTCCACGGGGCGCGGGCGGTCATGCGTCAGGTGCGCGAGAATCCCGAGAGCCGTCTGCTGCTCGGCGCCGCTGGGGCGTTCACGTTCATCCTCTCCGCCGTCAAGCTGCCGTCCTGGCAGGGCAGCTCGAGCCACCCGACGGGCACCGGTCTCGGGGCCGTCCTCTTCAGGCCGCCGGTCATGGCGTTCCTCTGCACCGTCGTCCTCCTCTTCCAGGCGCTGCTCCTCGCCCACGGCGGGCTCACGACGCTCGGGGCGAACGTGTTCTCGATGGGCGTCGTCGGACCCTGGGTGGCATACGCGACGTGGCGTCTCCTGCGTCGTCACGAGGCGGTCGCGATCTTCGCGGCCGCGGCCCTCGCGGACCTCGCCACGTACTGCGTCACCTCGGTGCAGCTCGCGCTCGCCTACCCGGACGCGACGTCCGGGTTCGCCGGTGCGGCCGCCAAGTTCCTCGGCATCTTCGCCGTGACCCAGATCCCGCTCGCGATCGTCGAGGGCCTGCTCACGGTCCTCGTGTTCCGGCTCCTCCGCGACGTCGCCCGTCCGGAGCTCGTGCGTCTCGGTGTCGTTTCCGGTGCGCTCACCCGGACGTCGGGGACGGACGCGAGCGACTCGGGGTCCGGCCGGGTGGCCGACGCCCCGGGCATCCGCCCCGTCGACAGCACGGAGGTGGCCCGATGAGGAAGCACGCCGTCACCCTCGCTTTGCTCGGCGCCATCGTCGTCGTGCTCGCCGTGTCGTTCTTCCTCGGCGGACTCCGCCAGGACCCCGCCGCCGAGGAGGGGTTCGGCGGCACCGATTCGCAGGTCACCTCGATCCTCGACGAGAACGGCGTGACGCCGTGGTTCCAGCCGGTCGTCGAGCTCGGCTCCGGCGAGCTGGAGTCCGGCCTGTTCGCCGCCCAGGCCGCGCTCGGCGGCATCGCGCTGGGGTACTGCGTCGGTCGCCTCCAGGGGCGTCGTCGCACCGAGTCTGCCCCGGTCGGCGTCCCGGTGAGCACCGCCACCGCCAGGTGATTCGTCACCGAATGGATGCGTCGGGCCGCCCTTGTCGACGCCGCGCGGCCGGGTTCGCCTGCGGCGTGGCTACGCTCGTCGACAGTGACCGCTCACGGCCCCTTCCCCGTCACCACGGGGGAGGGGCCGAGCCCTCGGCCCCCGTCGGCGTCCCGCGCGGCACCGTCGAGGTCCGACGCGGCGTCCCCCGCCCAGGGCGACCGCTCCCGTCCCATGCGGATCTCCCGCACGCCGAGCCGCTCGTCGACCTTGCGTCCGCCGTCGTCCTCGAAGCCGTGACGTCGGTAGAACGCGACGGCCCGGTCGTTGCCCTCGACCACCCACAGGTAGGCGGGTCCGTCCCCCGCGAGGTCGACCATGAGCAGATCGGCGAGTCCCGTCCCGTAGGCCGACCGCAGCACGTTGAGCGCCCGCACCTCGTGCGCGGTGGGCGCGTCCGCGTCCCGCGCCGGGCCCTCCGAGGCGAGGGCCACGACCTCCCCCGTGGGGGTGCAACCGACCCACGTCGTCGCGCCGTCCGGTCTCGGGGCGGCGAGGATCCGCGCCCACCGCTGCGCGCCGATCTCGGGATCGACCCCGGCGAGCGCCTCCGGCCGCATGAGGCCGGTGTAGGCCTCCCGCCACACCTCGACGTGTACGCGACCCATCACCCGTGCGTCCTCGGGGTGCGCGTGGCGGATGCGCCAGCCTGCCTGGTACGCGGCGCGGCCACGGTCGTTCGGCGTTCCGGTCATGGGGGGAGTGTCCCAGCCGGCGAGGCGGGCCGGGGCGTCGACGTGCCCGGCGGCAACCCCGTCGAGACCGGCCGTGCGGGGCGTCCCGCACCTCGTCACGCTCACCGTGCACGGACTCCACACGCCCGGCGGCGCCTCACCCCGGGGGAGCGGTCGTGACCGCGCGTGGCCTCGCCCTCGACGACGCGGCCTGGGCGAGTCCGTGGCGGACACGACGTGTGCTCGACAAGGCCGTGCTCTCCCTCGGACTCCTGGGGTGCGCCGTCGCGCTCCCCCCGCTGCCCGGCGGGGTGCTCGCCGGGGCCTGCGCGCTCCTACTCATGCTCGGACCGGCCCGGGTGCGGCCCCGGCTGCTCCTCCGGTGCCTCGCCGCGCCGCTCGTGTTCGTCCTCGTCGGGACGGTGAGCGTGCTCGTCACCGTGGGCTGGGACGGGGGACCGACCGTCGGGTGGGCCCCGTCGATGCTGCCCACGGCCGGCACGCTCGTCGTCCGCGCCACCTCGGGCGCGCTCGCGATGTTCCTCCTCGCGACGACGACCCCGATGGTCGACCTCTTCGCCGGGCTGCGGCGCCTCGGCATCCCCGACCCGCTCGTCGAGGTCGCCTCCCTCACCTACCGCATGGTGTTCGTGCTGCTCGAGTCGGTGCGCAGCATCCGTGAGGCGCAGGAGGCCCGGCTCGGCTCGGCGTCCCGCGCCGCGGCGATGCGCTCGGCGTCCACGCTCGTCGCGGGCACCCTCGTGCGGGCCTGGTCGCGGGCCCGCCGCATGGAGGACGGCCTCGCCGGGCGCGGGTACGTCGACGCCCTCCCGACGCTGGACCCTCCGCGTCACGCCTCCCCCCGTTTCCTCGCGGCGTCGGTCGTGCTCGTCGCGGTGATCGCCGCCTCGCCCCTCCTCGCCACCGTCGTCCCCGGAGGTCTCGCATGAGCCACCAGTCCCTGCACGCCGAGGGCCTCGTGTTCGGCTACGACGGCGCGCCCGTGCTCGACGCGGCGGATCTCACGATCGCCGGCGGCACGCGCATCGCGCTCCTCGGCGCGAACGGCTCCGGCAAGACCACGCTGCTCCGCTGTCTGTCGGCGGCGCTGCAGCCCCAGGCCGGGCGTGTCCTCCTCGACGGGGCCCCCGTGCGGTACGACCGTGCCGGTCTGCGCCACCACCGTCAGAACGTCCAGCTCGTCCTGCAGGACCCCGACGACCAGCTCTTCTCCGCCGACGTCCGCCGCGACGTGAGCTTCGGCCCCCTCAACCTCGGGCTGTCCGAGGCCGAGACGGTCGAACGCGTCGACGAGGCCCTCGACCTGCTCGGTATCACCCACCTCGCCGACCGGCCCGTGCACCAGCTCTCCTACGGCCAGCGCAAGCGTGCGGCCATCGCGGGGGCCGTCGCCATGCGGCCCTGCCTGCTCCTCCTCGACGAACCCACCGCCGGCCTCGACCCGGCGGGTGTGGACGAGATGTTCACCGCCCTCGCCCGTCTCGAGGAGCACGCCACGACGGTCGTCCTCGCCACGCACGACGTCGACCTCGCGCTCGCGTGGGCCCAGGACTGCGCGGTCGTCCTCGACGGCCGCGTCGTCCAGGGCGACCCGGTCGACCTCCTCGACCGCACCGACCTCCTGCGGGCCGCGCGCCTGCGGCGCCCGTGGGTGCTCGACCTCGCGGCCCGCGTCGGGCTCGCCCACGATCCGGACGCGGCCCCGTTGTGCGACCTCGACGGTATCGCCGAACGGTTGCGCGGGCGTCTCCTCCCCACGTCGTATCCTCGCCCGGCCCACTGACGTCCGCCGACGAGGGACGTCACGCCCGCGTCGTCGCCGCCGATCCGGGCCACGTCGTGGACGCAGGGACGGCCCCACAGGATTCGGCGACCCCCGTCACCAGCGCTGGGCGAGGGCCTTCGCGAGGGTGATCCGCCTCGTGAGTCGGTCGGCGTCGTCCTCCTCCGCGGCGTCGACCGCGTCGACGACGGTGCGGACGAGGGCCCAGCCTCGCGCGCGGTCCTCGTCGAGACCGGCGGCGTCGCAGATCCACCCGAGGCGGGAGTGGACGCCCCACGCGATCTCGTGGCCGAGTTCGTCCCACCGGTTGTGCAGGGCGGGCCAGACCCCGAACTCGGGCTCCGCCGACATCGCCTTGGGGTCGATCGCCGTCCATCCCTCCGGCCCGTCGAGAACGTTGGCGTAGTGGAGGTCGGTGTGGACGAGGCGGCCGTCGACGTCGTCGGTGAGGAGATCCCGCGCGGTCGCGCGCGCCTGCTGGACGAAACGGCGTGGCACCTGGGCGGCGGTGGGCGAGTCGAACGCGGCGACCCGCTGCGCCCACCCCGAGAGCCGCGGCACCTGCGCGATCGCAGGACGGTCGAGACGTCGCAGGAGCGTCCCGATCGTCGTACAGGCCTCGGTGATGTCGACACCGGCGAGGTCCCGGTCGGGGTCGAGCCGCGCGAGGAGGAGCGTGCCGCGGGCAGGGTCGGCGGCGAGGAGTTCGACCGCACCTCGCCCGTCCCACGCGCGCAGGGCGAGGTGCTCGTGACGGGACTCCGCGTGCGGCCAGCCCACCTTGAGTGCCGCGGCCGTGCCGTCGCGGAGACGGACCGGGACGACGAGGGCGCACTGCCCGTGCCGGGTCGCGCCGTCGACGCTGAGCTCCCACCGGGCGAGCGCGCCGCGCACGAGCCGCGGGAGGGCGCGCAACCAGTCGTCGCCCTAGAT
>NZ_BAFE01000014.1 GCF_000247995.1 Mobilicoccus pelagius NBRC 104925 | reverse complement strand
AGCGACTGTCGTTGTCGAGGCCGGAGCTCGCTCAGGATCAATGAAGGTGGCAGAGCGAGCCCAAGAGTTGGGGCGGATTGTTGGCGCGGTACCCGGTCCGGTGACCAGCGCAACAAGCGCAGGGCCGCACCGCCTGCTGCGCGACAAGGACTGCGCTGTCATCACCGATGCTGCTGACCTCTACCGCGCGTTGGAGACCCGCGACGTCGAGCGCGGGAGTTCTGCATCTCTGTTGATGCCTGAACGCACAGTCAGCAGCGCTTGGGAAATGCGGCAGCTGTAGGCCGCGCTGTCTCAGACCGCGCTACGGGCGGATGCGATCACGGGCACGCTCGCGCGCGCGGAGTCGCAGTCTGTCGCGAACTTCATCGTGGATCGTATTTGATGTCTGTTCGGCAGTCTCTGCCGACACGACCAGCGCATATCGGATGGTGTTACCGGCACGGAGTCGTTGGGCATCGTCCATGCACTCGACGTGGATAGGGAAGGCATCGCCATCTACGAAAGACATCGAGCGGGTGCCCTGCACGATCTCGTGTTGAAGGCTGCCTCGTCGCACGGCGTTGTGCTCTGCATCGGTTCGGTCTCCACCCGCCAGGGTTGTGTCTGGCGTGCTGAAGTAGACCTTGGCGCTGCGGTACCGAGTGAGCTGGCCGACCGTTGGAGCCATGAATGCCAGCGTGATGGTGAAGCGGTGCCATTCCGCTTTCGCTCGGAGTGAGGGAGGCAGTGGGAAGCCGTAAGTATGGCGCTCGTTCCGTGCGATTTGACCGCCGGCAACGAGGACGGCTCGGTTGGATGCGGCTTCGCCGAGTCTGCTGAGGTCGAGGCGACCGTAGCCGAGCAGAGCCGTCAGCTGCCGCCGAGCGTCCTGGCCATTGAGACCAAGATCGTTGCGCAGGCTGTTCTCCCAGGCGCCCCAGCTGCTTGCATGGGCAAGGAGGGCACGCACGAGCAACGGGTGGTATTGCGGATCAGGAAGCGGTGCGTCTTCGGGGTCGCGGTTGTCGGACTCAAGGAGGTCAAACAGCCTGCTGGCTTCACGCGTGACGAGCGCGGTCGCGTTACTGGTGCCGTTCGTGAACACCGTGCTGTTGGTAGCACCGCCTCGTCCCGGAGCGGCCACCTGCAAGCCGGGTCCCGTCGCGGCGGTATGAGCCAGGCCGACGGCAACGTCAGTCTGACCGGGCAGGACGATGGGGCGCGTGTAGAGGGCGCGACCTCCGGAGTGATGAAGGTCCGGCTTGACCGACCGATCGACACCGGGCCCAACAGACCCATAGTGTGCGGGAGCGTCCGGGTGGGTGATGTCCCATACCGTGTCCGGAACCTCGATCTCACCGAGGCCGTCTGAGTGCGTGGCGCCGACGGTGAGGGCGTTCAGGGCGTCGCCGGGCGGAAGGATGCCGCGCAGCAGCGCCGTCTCGAAGCCGGCCCGCATTGCAGCCAGGCGAGCGGCCTCGGTGTCGTGCGCGGCAGCGGCGGGGATCGTGAACTCGTCGGTGTGGTTGCCCGCGCTGACGACGAACAGCAGATTGTACGAGTGGGCGAGCCAGTCCAGCAGGCGCCCGACGGGGCTCATTCGGCGCGTGAGTGCTCGCGTCTGCGCGCCAATGGACAGGTTCACAACACGGACGCTGGGCGCTGCGGCAGGTTGGTTCCCCTCGCCTTTCACAATCCGTCTGATTGCGCGGTGAAGGACGTCGGTGAGCAGACGATTTGGGACTACCTGCTCGTGCCCAGGCATGGACTCGTGGGGCTGCAGGATCGGTCGTACGTAGAGCGGACGATCAAGCGGTGGACCGCCATCAGTGAGGTCGCCGTGAATGATGAGTGACGCCATGGCGGTTCCGTGGTGGCGCGCCGCGACGGGGTAGTTCTCACCGATCTCATCGGGGTCATCGATCGAGAGCCGACCTTGGAGCGCGTCGTGGTTGGTGAACGGCAGCCCGTCGAGCAGCGCGATCCGAGGCTTGCCTTCGATTCTGTCGCTGCGAGCAAGTTGGGTTTGAGCAACTGGCTCAAGCGTCCCTGGCGCAACGCTCATCGGGGTGAAGGGGCTGACGAACATGACGTCATCAGTCGTGAGGAGCCGAATGGCCGAAGCTCCGTTGGTCAACACGGACTGGACCTGCTGGATCGGGAGTTCAGCCAGGAGCGCGTGGTACTCGATCTCTCCGATCTGCGAGCGATCCAAGACTCGACCGGCGCTGGAAGTGATGACTTCCTCGACGTGCGCCTCGGCAGCCGCACGCTGGGCGGCATCACGCCTGTGCCAGAGTTCGACTTCGACGAGGACGGTGCTGACCGACTGGCCGACCATGCTGAGAGTCTCTTCCCAGCGCTCTCGTAGACCAGTCTCACGGATGCGATCCTCAGCGCCCCACCGACGTATCGCTGTCAGTTGCTGGAAGGCCGTCTTGAACTTGCCGAGCCCGTGCTCGAACGACGCGGACGGGTCGGCCTGCCATTGAGCGAAGAGGCGGAGTAGTTCGTCGATCGCTTTGGTGTTGGACATGACCAGGTACAGCGAGTGCGTGACGCGCTTGTCTGTCCGTCCAGCTTCACGCTCCGTCATGTGGAAATCGTCGTCTGGGTCAGATTGATCCCCGAGAAGCTCAGACAGAAACTCCAGGCCATCGATCCGGTTGATTGCGTTGCGGAAGTCCTTGATGCTTCCCGCCAGATCAAACACGACCACGAGTGCGGGGTCGATCTCCTCTGGGGTGTCTGCGCTCAGACGGGCACGTTCGGCTTCGAAAGCTGCGGCCAAGTCCCTGAACTGAGGAGTCAGTCGTTCACCTTGTCGCCCGGCGCCCGGCTTTGCCAGGCGTGGAAGATCACGCGGCGTCTGAGTAGGCCGCGCCACAACCTCCGCTGGTCCGAACGCGAGGAGCGGTTTACGCTCAACCGTCACCCTGCCGCCTGACCTCGGCGGTGTTCAAGCCGTTCTTGCACGATCCGGCGGATGTTGTCATCCGGGAGTTCCAGCACTGCACGGCGGCGCACATCAAGTGCGAACTCTTCCAACTCGGCGAAACTCGCCCCGGCCAACTTGTCGGCGAGCGTCCGAGGAGCGAAACCGAGGTCGCCTCCGAGTCGTTCAGCAAGACGTTCGAGGAATCGCGTCGCCTGTGCGCGGCTAGGAGCTCCCAACTCCGTCCGAATCTGGAACCGTCTCCATGCCGCCCGATCCAGCAGCTCGCCGTGGTTGGTTGCGCCAATGAAGATCACGTGGGGTGGCAGTCTGTCGATTTGGAGCAGCAGTGTCGAAACCACCCGCTTGATCTCGCCGGTCTCGTGCTCGTCCGCTCGCTCCTTGGCGATGGTGTCCAGTTCGTCGAAGAACAGCACGCAACGGCGAGTCCGCGCGAACTCAAACGCGTTGTCAAGCCGTGCGGCCGTTTCCCCGAGGAAGCTCGACATCACACCTTCGTAGCGGATCACGTAGAAGGGAAGCATCAGCTCTGCCGCGATCGCTTCCGCCACGCTCGTCTTGCCGTTTCCAGGCGGACCGGACAGCAGAAGGCGGTTGCGCGGCTCAATACCGTAACTACGCAGGAGCTCCGCGCGCTTCTGCTCCTCGATCAGTTCGGTAACGACGCGCTGCGGGACCGGCGCAAGTTCCAGTTCATGCAGCCGACGGTTCGGTACGACCTCATGCACGAGATCGCGGATCGCCGCTGCTCGGTCGTCACGGACGGGTCCCTGCCCCGTCGTTGTGATGAGTTGCGAGAGCCGATCAGCGAGAAGATGATGCTGGTTGGCGCGCTCTTCGGCGATGACGGACTCAACCAACACCTTGAAGCGTTCCCGATCACCGCGGCGTTCGGCCTCGACGAGGTCTAGGAGTAGATCAGCGCGCGCCATCGTCCCGCCTCCTTCAGCCGTGTGTCGTCATGTGGGTTCAAGTCTACTGGCGTGTGGCTCCGAGGCTACTTGGCCGCGCCGACATTTGACCGTCCGCACCCTGGAGCCGCCACTGGCCTTACAGTGCCCGCGACGGACCGCCCCTTGACGGGCTCCGAGCCACATGAGCATCATCCGGGACTTCAGCGGCGACTCGCGCTTTGTCGAGCGCGGCGCGCGCCCTCGCGGCATCGATCGTCTGGGCGGCCGACTCGGGTGGCGCGCCGAGAGGCGTGTCGTCGATGACGCGGTAGCGGTCTCGGTAGGCGGCGATCGCGCGTGCGGACTTGCGCCAGGCTGCGGCTCGTCGTCGGTCGTTGGGCGGCGTTCCAAGAGCCTTCGTCCACGGTGCGCACTCGGTCAGGGCGTCGTCGAGTACGGCCTCAGCGCGCGCCTCGATCAGCGCCTCTCGCTCGTCGAGGGCTGCTCGCATCTCGGCGTCGATGACGCCGTGTGTCTGTGGGAGGAGGCCCGCGATGAGTCGCGATGGCTTGCGGGTCCGGCCTGATCCTGCGGGACGTGCGGTCGCCCGCTCGACCCGGTAGTGGAGGACGGCGGCGATGTCTTCGGCGTCACCGAATCCGCGCACGGCCACGAGGCGCGGCAGGAGGGCATCGACATCGTGATGGTTGGCCTCGGCTCGGCGAAGTTCAGCCGTGAGCGGGCCGAACGCCTCGGACTCGATGGCACTCTCGGCCTGTTCGTGGGTGAGCCCAGAGTTGCGAATGAGGGTGGCCCAGCGGTCGTGTTGGGCCGCTGCGGCGATGGTCTCGTACTCGGCGGCGAGCTGAGCGATCGAGCCCCACTGCTCCTGCTCGGCCACGATGGTCTCGTGCGCCGAGAGTTCGGCCCCGCTGTGCTGCAGAACGCCGTACAGCACGCTCCGCGCAGTGGCATGTGGGTCATCACCAGGGTGTGGCTGCGCGTGGTCGTCGGCGCGGTCGAGAGTCACGTAGGCGTGGTTTGCGTGCCGTCCTCGGGTCATCGCGACGTAGAAGGTCTCTCTCGTCGAGGTCGGTTCGACCAGGACGTGCGCGGTGTCCGTCGTGACGCCTTGCGCGCGGTACGCGGTGACTGCGTAGCCGAGATCGACATGCTCGGCCACGTACGACGTTGGAAGCACGATACTGCCGCCGAACCTGCGTCCACGCCTGCGAGCCCTGATGGTTCCGTCGTCGCGCACAGTGGTGCCGGTCCCGTAGTCGCGCGCGATGGTGATGGTCCCGTCGTCGCCGACGGCGGTGACGGTCCAGATGTCACCGTTGCGCACCCAGTCCCGCCCGGCCAGGGTGCGGAGGTTCCTGTTGTTCTGTCGCGTGATGATGGTGTCGCCGACGCCTGCGGCGGTGCCGTCGCGCAGCTCGACCTCGCGGTCGGGGTTCAGCGTCTTGTTGAGGATCAGGTCGGCACGGGCGCGACCGTTCAGCGTGGTCACGTCCTCATGGGTCTCGGCGATCAGCACCGAGACGAGTCCGGCGTCCCGGTCGGCGCGCCATGCGTTGTAGGCGGCATCGGTCATGGCCTCGCCGTCGCCGTCGGTGATGCGCTCGTGGCTGAGGTAGGTGTCGATGGCTTGGGTACGTCCGTGGCGTAGCTCGAGTGAGGCGGTCTTCTCCCAGGCGTGTGCGAAGCGGTGAACGTCGACCAGTTCGGGTCTGTTCGCTCTGTCTCTGGCGATCATCGCGAACGCTCCGCCGGCGTCTACGGATTGCAGTTGGGCGTAGTCGCCGACCAGTAGCAGCTTCGCGCCCGCGTCCTGGGCGAGGTGGGTGATGCGGTCCAGGGACAGGGTGCCGGCGAGGGAGGCTTGGTCGATGATGACGAGCTGGCCCGCTTCGAAGGTGGTGCCGTGGATGAGGTGGTTCTGCCACCACTTCGCCGTGTTCTCGGTCGCGATTCCGAGGTCGTCGGCGAGGACCTGTGCGGCGACCGCTGACGGGGCGAGGCCGACGACCGAGCCGGGCCCGTGTTCGGCTTCCCATGCGCGGCGGAGTGCGTTCATGGCGGTGGTCTTGCCCGCCCCGGCGGGGCCGACGAGAACATCGAGGAGGCGTCCTGACACCGCGATGCGGGTCAGGGCGTCGGCTTGGTCGTCGCCGAGCATCCGGCCATCCGCGTCGGGGTTGCGCGTGATCTTCTCGACCGTCGTGAGCGGCACAGTCGGCGCGCTGAGGTTGGCGGCGCGTTCGAGGAGCCTGTCCTCGGCCGCGAGCTGGGACTCGGAGGTGAACACGGTCGAGCTCTTCGGCCGGAACACTGAGGTGCCGTCGGGGCGACGGAACACAACGGGCGAGGTGGCGAGTTCAGGTGGCGTCAGGCGGAGCGAGACGAGCTCGGCGGCGTCGGCGACCATCGCGACGATGGCTTCCCGGTCCTGAATGGTGGCGAACCGCCAGCCCATCGTCTCCCGGGATGCCTCGGCCATGAGATTCCAGCGTCGCCAGGTCGAGCGCTTCTCACCGACCACCTCGACCACTGAACGCCCAATCTCGCCGATCACGTCGAGTGGCACATCGTCCGCGCGCAGGAGCAGCGGCTTGTCGTTGTCGGTGACCTCGCGTGCCCACGTTGTCGCGTCCCGCCCCAGCGTCTTCGTGGCGCGCTCCCGCCACTCGGCGGTCAGGTCAGCCAAGGATCGGACCTGCTTCTCGGGGCGGGTCGCGAGTGTGGCTTGGGCTCGGAGTTTCATGATGGCTGCCGGTGTCGGGCGTCGTCCGTGCGCTGCGACGTACTCGGCGATGAGGCGGTCGGTCTCGACATCGATGTGACGGGCGCGTGTGGAGAACTCGGCGATCAGTTCCTCTGGCACGCCGGTGATCGCCCACGCTGGGTTCCGGTCGCGGCCCATCTCGCGCGCCTCCCAGGAGACGCCGAAGGTGCGCGTCATGTGGTCGGCGAACACGGCTTCGTGTAGTTCGGACAGCGCCACGACGGCGGCGTGCATCGGTCTGCCGTCAAGCGAGCGCCATTTCCCGTCGAGGACGGTCTTGGCCTTGTTGCTGATGACGACGTGCGTGTGGAGGT
>NZ_BAFE01000015.1 GCF_000247995.1 Mobilicoccus pelagius NBRC 104925 | reverse complement strand
GCCCAGATCGCGGCGCGGTCCTCCTATCGGGACCGCCTGTCGACGCCCACCGCCGACGAGGCGTCGTCGTCCTTCGGCTGAGGCCGATCGTCCCCGCGTGCGACATCCGGGTCGATCATCGTGAATATTCGAAATGGCCTTTCCTGCTCACCCGGGGTCGTTCTCGTCCGATGAGGTACCCAGGAACGCCGTCAACCGCGGCGCACTGGGAGCGCGAGGGGACATCGTGGTGGACAGGACGGGCGAGGGTGCGACGCGCACCCGCCGCATCGGCATCTTCGGCAAGATCGCCTCCGTAGGCGTCGTGGGGCTCCTCGGAGCGATCCTCCTCGGCGTGGTGGCCGCGACCCAGGGACTCGCCCTCGCGCGCGGCATGGACGAGGTCGACGGCCTCAACGACCTGCAGCACACCGCGGAGCAGATCCGGTACGCCAACGCGGAGGTCTCCGGGTGGGAGCTCGGGGTCGTCGGTGACGTCTACCGGTTCGGCGCCAAGGACGGCTTGACGGGCGCGAAGGCCTACAACCGCAACGGGTTCGTCGAATCCCGCGACAACGTCCGGTCGACGCTCTCCTCGTTCCCGGCCGACCAGCTCACCGAGGCCGAGCGTCGGACGCTCGATCAGATCACCTCGCAGTACGAGGCGTACTTCGCCGCCGACGACGCGGCGATCGCGCTGTACGCGACGGGCGATCGAGCCAAGTGGGCCGAGGCGGACGCGAGCATCAACGGCGGCGACGCGGGCAGCGCCTACGACAAGCTCGCCGACAGCACGGACTCCCTCATCTCGTCGATCTCGCAAAGGCTCACCGCGGCGACCGAGGAGGGGCGTGCCGCGGCCCGTCGCATGATGACGAGCCTCGGCCTGACGACCCTCGCCCTCGTCGTCGCGATCCCGCTGCTCGCCCGTCGGATCGCCGTGCCGATCCGAGGGGCCGTCGACTCCGTCCGGGCGAGTCTCGAGGCGATGGGGGAGGGCGACCTCATGGTGCCGGCGCACGCGACCACCCACGACGAGATCGGCGACATGGCCCGTGCGGCCGAGCGGACCCGGGACTCCATGCGGCGGCTCGTCGGCGAGGTGAGCGACGCCTCGGTGGCCGTCGCCGTCGCGAGCGAGCGGCTCACCGGCGACAGCCACGCCGCAGGTGACTCGGCGACGAGTGCGGAGCACGAACTCACCCGCGTCACCTCCTCCGCGGAGGAGGTCTCCCGGAGCATCGACACCGTCGCGGCGGGCACCGAGGAGATGACGGCGTCGATTCGCGAGATCAGCAAGAGCGCCAACGACGCCGCCGGTGTCGCGGCGTCGGCGGTGCAGGTCGCCGACCGGACGAACGCGACCGTCGCGCAGCTCGGCACGAGCTCGGCCGAGATCGGTGAGGTCGTCCGCTCGATCACGTCGATCGCCGAGCAGACGAACCTCCTCGCGCTCAATGCCACGATCGAGGCCGCCCGCGCCGGGGAAGCGGGCAAGGGCTTCGCGGTCGTCGCCAGCGAGGTGAAGGACCTCGCGCAGGAGACGTCCAAGGCGACCGACGACATCGGTCGTCGCGTCGAAGCGATCCAGGTCGACACCGAGGCGGCCGTCGCGGCGATCAGCGAGATCGGCTCGATCATCGCGCAGATCAACGACTCCCAGGCGACGATCGCCTCGGCGGTCGAGGAACAGACCGCGACGACGAACGAGATGAGCCGGAGTGTCCACGACGCCGCCGAGGGGGCCTCCGGCATCGCCGGCGGCCTCGCGCACGCGACCCGGGACTCGTCGACCTCGAGCGAGGCGGCCCGTCATACGGCGGCCACCGCCGACGAGCTCGCCACACGAGCGCAGGAACTCCGAGCCCTCGTCGGGCACTTCCGCGTCTGAGAGGCCCCGTCGGAGCCGCCGCGACGAAAGCCCCTGCGCGCCCGCCCGATCGGCTCGTGTTCCGGCCCGTTCCTGCCGATAGGAGCGTGCACGGTTCACGATCGACGGAAGTGCCCCACGAGGCCGGGAGGGAGGCGACGTGGCTCGTTCTGCCCTCGTCATGGTGACCCGCGGGGAGGCCGCGCTCGTGGAACGGGCGATGCGCTCGGTCCGCCCGTTCGTGGACGAGATGGTGATCCTCGACCTCGGGGCGCCAGCCGAGGCCGCCGACGCCTGGCGCGAGATCGGCGCCCGGGTCGTGCCGGGGCAGTGGTCCACCGACGCCGCCGCCTGCCGCAATGCGGCCCTCGACGCCGCCGACGCCGACTGGAACCTCGTCCTCGAGGCCGAGGAATGGCTCGCGAGTGGCATCGACGCGCTGCGACTCCTCGTCGAGCGGCCACCCGAGTGCGTGGGCCTCGTCGAGATCCACCGTGCCATCGGCGGCGTCCACGAGGCCGACCACCCCCGGTATCTCGCCCCGAGGCTCCTGCCCCGCGGCGTCCGCTACGAGGGTGCCCGCCACGAGGAGCCCGTCTTCGACCTTCCCGCCGAGCACGTCGGTGTCGTCCTCCGCTCCGACGACGTCGAGGCGGCCCGGTGGCGCGCCGACCACACCCTCGCCGAGGCGCTCCTCCACCAGGCCCTCGCGGTCCGGCCCGGCGACGCCGGCCTGCTGCTCGACCTCGCCGACGAGCTGCGGGTGAGTGCCCGGTTCGCCGAGGCGTCCGAGCACTACACGGCTGCCCTCCTCGCCACGCCGACGGTCGACGAGAAACGTCACGCCGTCGTCGTCGGGGCCCTCGAGGCGTACACCAAGGCGGGGCGGCTCCGCGAGGCCGTCGCCCTGCTCGACGCCGAGGCGACGCGGTGGCAGCATTCCCCCGACCTCGCCTTCCTCGCCGGTGACCTCTTCTTCGAGATGCTCCTCACCTCCGCGGTCCCCGCACCCGAGCTCGTGACGCTCGCCGAGACGAGCTGGCTGCGGTGCCTCGACCTCGGGGAGCGACCCGGCCTCTCCGGCGCCGTCCACGGCCGCGGCTCCTTCCTCGCCGCGCAGAACCTCGGTGTGCTCTTCCTCGTCCTCGGGCAGGGGGAGGAATCGCAGCGGTGGGCCGACCGGGCCGGTGAGCTGCGCCTTTCGACCCCCTCGGTCGGCGGCCCGCTCGGGTGACGCCCGCCCCCGGCCAGGATTTACCAATTGCTTGACGTTCCAAGGTGTTTCGGAGCTTGAATCTGCGCGGGACGTGCCGATGGAGGGGTCATGGAGACCCCCTCGCTCACGTGCTGCCTCGTCATCGGTGACGACGTGCGGGACCTGCACGGCTGCCTCGCCTCACTCGCCTCGCTCGGCGACCTCCTCGCCGGGACGGTCGTCGTCGGCATGGGCGTCCGGGCGCGGACACTCGAGCTCGCCCGCCGCGCCGGCGCCGAGGTGCACGAGCGACCCGACGACGGCGACCTCGCCGCCGCCCGCAACGAGGCCGCGGGCATGGCCGAGACCGAGTGGGTGCTCGTCGTCGAGGGCGATGAGCGCGTGAGCGCCGACCCGGCCCTCCTCGCCAAGCTCCTCGAGGCGCAGCCCGGGGAGGTCGTGCGCCCCGACGCCCTCCAGATCGAGGTCGTCGGCACCACCGACGCGTCGCCCACCCGGGAGATCCGCCTCTACAGGACGGCCTCGTGTCAGTTCCTCGGCGGCGTGCAGCCCCGTCTCGCCACCCGCGAGCTCGGGCACACGCTCCGTCCCCTCAATCCCGGTGGTGACGTCATCCGTGTCACCGCCGCCTACGCGGCCGACCCCGTCGGCGAACGCACCCGTCTCCGGCGTCGCGAGTCCCGTACCTCCCGTGTCGTCGAGGTCCTCGACGCCGCCGGTACCGAGGGTGACGAACTCGCCTCCGCGCTCGTCGAACGCGCCCGCGCCCGACGGGCCCTCGGCGACGGCAACGGCGCCCTCGCCGACCTCAACCGTGCCCGCGCGCTCTCGTGCAGCGACCGCTACCGCGACATCGCCCGCGAGGAGCTCGTCGGGCTCCTCCTCGAGCACCGTCACTTCACCGGCGCGCGCACCCTCATCGGCCAGCTCCGCGCCGGCGGCAACGACTCCGGGTACAGCGACTGGCTGGAGGCCCAGGTCCACGCCGCCGAGGGGCAGGCCGCGGACGCCCTCCGTATCGTCGATCGCCTCCGCGAGGGGGGGCTGCTCTCCCGTGCCGACGGCGGCGTCGTCGCCCCGCCGGACATCCTCAACGAGACGATGATCCTCGCCGCCCGCGTCCACGACTACGACAAGGCCCTCGAGTGCTGCCTCGAACTCGTCGCGCGGCACGGGCAGGCCCACCGGTACGGCCGTCTCCTCCTCAAGCTGTGGGGACACCGCTCGCCGGAGGCCCTCGCCGTCGAGCTCGACCGCGCCGGCGCGCCCGTCGAATCCGTCGCCGCCGCGCTGCGTCAGCTTCCCGAGCCCGGCCCCGCCTCCGCCGCAGCCCTCGAGGCGAAGAAGCCCCGACTCACCGCGGTCGCCGCCTCGTTGTGACCGCCCCCGACCTCGACGGGCTCACCCCCAAGGACGCCTCCATGCCCCACGACCCGCGCACCTCCCTCGACGATGCCCCGGACGAGATCGTCGACGGCCCTGCCGAGCCGGAGACGGATCCCGCCACGGCCGACGCAGCCGGGGCGGTGGGGCCGATCCCGGGGGAACGCGAGGGATCCGCGCCGGTCACGGGCGACGAGGACGAGCGCGTGTGGATCGTCGGGGCGGAGGGGCCGGGCGACGGACCCGTCGGTGAGGTGCTCGTCGTCGACATCGGCACGCGCGGGCTGCGGGCCCGCCGCACGGGGGAGGAGCCGGAGTCCCGCCTCGACATCCCCCACTTCACGTCGGCACCCCGCGTCGAGAACCTGCTCGGCGCCGTCGCCATGCTCACGGAGGACCGCCCGCCCGCCGTCACCGTGTGGTCCCTCGGGGGTGCCGTGGCCGACCTCGACGCCGCCGCGCTCATCTCGGCGGCCGCGCCGTCGACGCGCACGGTCGTCGTCGACGGGGCCATCGCCACGCTCGTCGGGGCGCTCGGCGCCGTCGAGGCCGGTGTCGTCCTCGAGATGACGACCGGGGTGCGCACCATCGCCACGGACTTCGCCGACGTCTGGCACACGATCGACGGGTGGGGTCCGATCCTCGGCGACCGCGGCTCCGCCTCGTGGCTCGGCGGCCAGGGGCTCGCGGCGGGGCTCCGGTTCCGCGACGGGGTCCCCGGCGGGTCCGAGGCGCTCCTCGCGGCGGGGCGACACGCGTTCGGCGACGAGCGCACCTGGCCGGAGATGCTCCGCGTCCACCCGCAGGCCGAACTCCTCGCCGACTTCGCACCCGTCGTCGGCGACCTCTCCCGAACCGACCCCGTCGCCGAGGGGCTCTGCCGTCTCGCCGGGGAGCACCTCGCAGACGCGCTCTGCACCGCGTCGATGCTCCTGCCAGGGCGTCCGCTCACCGCGACCGGGGCGTTGCTGCTCGTCGACGCGATCAAGATCTCCCTCGCCGGCACCCTCGGCAAGCGCTACAAGGTGCTCGAGCCCGCGCTGGGGGATTCCCTCGCCGGCACCCGCACGATCGCCGAGCACGTCCTCCGGGCCGGCGTCCTGCCCCATCACCCGCCGCACGTCCATCTCCGCGGTGCGGAGGCCATCGGCGCCTGACCATCACCCGCCCCGCCGTCCCGGCCCCCTCACGGAGCCCCGCACCTCTCGGTGTGGGGGCTCCGTCGCGTCCGGGGCCGTCGACGTGGGACGGGACCGCCGCCGGCGGCCTCGCACAGGACGTTGCCCGGGGTCGTACCCCTCACCCCGGGCAGCGCTGTCGGCCCGGTCCTCGGCGGATGCGACGGCCGATGGGTGGTGGCAGGGCGGCCCGGTGGGTGGGAGGCCGGGTGGACGGTCCTCGCTCCGGACCGTCGTGGACGACGACGAGTAGTTCGCAGGCCGTTGCTCAGGTGCAGGTCGGGGAGTCGGCGTGCGGGTGCGAGGTGAGTTCCGGTCGTCGTTCGTGCGGCTCGAGGCACCTGCGGGCCACGAGGGGCCACGTCCGGGACACGCATCAGGGGCGGGCCCCGTAGGACCCGCCCCTGATGGTGATCTGGCGGAGGATAGGGGATTTGAACCCCTGAGGGTGATTAACCCAACACGATTTCCAATCGTGCGCACTAGGCCACTATGCGAATCCTCCACCGGAGAGCGTACCCGATGAGGGGCCCACGAAACCAATCGGCTCCGACCCCAGGGCGGGGTCGGAGCCGATCGGCGAGCTGCCGGCGGTGCAGGTCAGAACGGAATGACGATGCCGAGCGAGCCGGTTCCGTACCCGTCGACGTGGAGGGTGAAGTCCTCCCGCTTGCCGAGGCCGCGCATCTGCATGGCGGCCTCGCGGGGGAGGATCATCCCCGGCTGATACACGGTCTTGAGCTTGAGGTTCGCGCCCGTCGCGTCGTCGAAGAACAACGACGAGAAGATGTTGAGCACCTCGTAGAAGTTGTCGTACAGCGCCGCCGGCAACTCCTTGTTCTCGATGGCCGTGTCGGCTCCGATGGACGGCACGAGGCCGAGAGCGGCGCCGGCGCGGGCCGACAGTTCCAGGTCGGCCGCGACCAGCGCCTTCGTGACCTCATGGGCGTCCATGTAGGTGCCGACGCAGCAAGCTCGGCGAGCCGTGGGCACGACCTTCTCCTGCTGCGTCGCGATGGTGACGTCACGTCCCAGCAGACTCTCGAAGAGGTCCTTGATGGGCTTGTGGTCGGGGATCTTCGACATCGTGCCGTCGCTTCGCTTCGTCGGGTCGGGTGGAGGGCGCGGTCGGCCGTCAGCCCAGGACGGGCTTGAGGGCGTCCGAGAACATGTCGGCCGTGAACGGCTTCGCGATGAGGAACAGGGCGCCGGACTCGTCGGCCTGGGCGCGCATCGTGTCCGAACCCTCCGACGTGACGAACCCGAACGGGACCTGGTTGCCCTCGGCGCGGAGCGCCTGGAGGAACTCGATACCGCTCATGTTCGGCATGTTCCAGTCGGAGAGGACGAGGTCGGGGCTGTTCGCCTTGACGGCCGCGAGGCCCTCGGCGCCGTCCTCGCATTCGACGACCTCGGCGCCGTCGTAACCGGCCTGACGGAGGGTCCTGACGACGATCATGCGCATGGCGCGGCTGTCGTCGGCGACTACTACCTTCACGGAAATCTCTCTTTCGAACGGTTCTGGGGATCGGGTTCGTCCCCGGCAGGGCACCGGAGGGCGGAATCAGGGCAACCGGTTCCACACGGTGACGACGATCGGCTTGTCGCCGCACATGTAGGTGGAGTGGAGGAGCTTCGTCGCCGAGGGGACCTTGAGCGTGGGGCTCGTCCCCTGCGCGACGACGGGAAGCGACAGGGCGCTCGGTTCGGGCAGGAGGCTCTTGATGTTGCCGCCGACCATGTTGGTGAGCTCACCGATCGCGTCGGAGATGTCGTCGTCGGACGCCTCGTCCTCGGACAGGCCGAACATCGTCGCGCCGAACAGGCGGGCCGCGTCGGAGCCCATCTCGACACAGATGAGGCAGTCCGTCGCACCGTTCACGCCGACGGACCCGGACGTGGCCGGCCCCTCGATGTGCGGGGGCGTCTCGACATCGAGGGGGTCGACGGGGAGGCCGAGCATGGAGCTCCAGACCTCGTTGACGATCGCTGCGACATCGTCGTTTGACAGGTGCATGCTCGGTCCTTCGATGGCGACCACGGTGGTCTGCTGGAACTCGGACGGCCCGTCGGCGCGGCCCCACGCGAGGGCGGGGAATCGGCGTCCGGGACAAGGCCGTCCGCTATCGGACAACCTCTCTATCGGCGAGGCCCTCCACGACCTGAGCGGCGAACGTGGCCAGTCCC
>NZ_BAFE01000016.1 GCF_000247995.1 Mobilicoccus pelagius NBRC 104925 | reverse complement strand
GTTTACTGCAGAGATAAATATGCTTATCCTGGTAAAGTCCGCGACATTTGGTAAGGCCCTGAGAGCGGGCCCGTCGCTGGTCCACCACGGACCGACGGGCTCGGGGACGGGGCTGAGGACCCGGAGAGGAGCCACGGCCGTGGCCGAGCTGATGCGCAAGGACCTTGATGCGTTCGGGTCTTTCTGTTGTCTGCTGGAGGATGATCTGTACGCCTGGCCGCAGGTAGAGCAGTTTCTGAACGTCACCATCCGGGAAGTCCGGGTGGAGCTGCCGGGCATCGATCCGGAGTAAGACATGGAACTGACCGGGGCCAACGACACTCTGCGACTGCGGGCCTGGTCCGCGCGCAAGACCGGGGCAGCCACCGTTCGGAGTTCCGTTACGGGTCCTTCTCCCGCGTCCTGCCCCTGCCGGCCGGATGCAAGGAGGACATCACCGCCACCTGCACCGACGGGGTGCTGGTGATTTCGGGCTCCGATGCCGGGTCGGAGCCAGTGGCAGAAGTCCACGAAGATCGCAGGCACCGCGGCTGAACGGCCGATACCGAGGGGGAGGAAGGGAGGCCAGGGCTGCTGATGTGCCCGGACTGTTCCGCGATTTCTCTCCCTAACTTTCCGTCCACTCCCGACCCAGGTGCCCGGCAACCCCGGGTGCAGGCCACCGTCCGGGTCGGATCGTCACCACGAACAGGAAACGATGAGCATGTCCCATCCCTCCCCTCTTCCACCCACTGCTTCGGCTCATTACCAGGTCCTGCGCACAGTGCCCTCCTATGACCAGGCTCAGCGCCTTGTCGATCTACTCTCCGACGCCGGGTTCCCGGTTGAGCACGTGCGCTTGGTCGGCACCGATCTGCGCCTGGTTGAGCAGGTCACCGGGCGGATGACCTACGGCAAGGCCGCCCTGTACGGGGCCGCCTCCGGGGCCTGGCTGGGATTGCTCATTGGCTTGCTGTTGGGTCTTTTCACGGTCGTGGGGTGGCTGTCGGTAATCCTGTGGGCGGTGCTCCTGGGCGCGGTGTGGGGGCTGATCTTCGGGTTGCTGGGCCACGCGGCCACCGGCGGGCGCCGGGACTTCAGTAGCGTCCAGGGCCTGGAGGCGTCCTCCTACGAGATTCTCGTGGAGGCCGAGTACGTCGAGGCGGCCAAGGCCAAGCTCGACGCCAGCCGTCCCACGACTTGACCGCCAAAGGCCCGGGCCCGGACCGGGTGCTGGCCCACGCCCGAGTAAGTGCTGAGGGCCGTGGCCCTCTGCGCTCCCCCGACACTCACCGCTGGGGCGGATTCAGGAGCGGATCTCGCCGGGAAGCAGGGACGTCGGCGTGCCTGTCACCACCAACCGGGAGCCTGCTCGGCTCTGCCGAGCGTGATCCCCGCAGTTGCCTGCAGTGGACCCCGACAGCTTCGTCCCCAAGACCCTCTGTCAGGGGCATTCCAGGTAATCACCGATCAACGCCTGTAGGAGGCGACAATGACGAACAATCCGTTTGACCTGAACTCCCCGTTCGATGACATCATGGGCCGTTTTTTCGGCGGCCGGGATCCTTTCAGCGTGCTGGGCGCCCGGCAGGACCCCACGTCATCGGTGCAACGCGTGGACCTGTCCCGGCTGCTGTCGGAGGAGGCCCGCGATCTGGTTCGTGCCGCCGTGGAACAGGCTGGGCAGTGGGGCAGCTCCGACGTGGACGCCGAGCACCTGCTCTGGGCGCTCACCCAGGCCCCGGCCACTGCGTCCCTGCTCGAGCAGGCTGGGGTGGACGTGGGCAGGCTCGCCGGCCAGGTCCAGCAGCTTGTGGCCGGTGACACCGGTGCTCAGGAGCAGGAGCCGTCCTTGACGCCTGCGGCCAAGCGCGCTCTGCTGGATGCCTACCGCCAGGCGCGTCAGGCGGGTTCGCCAACGATCAATCCCGAACACGTTCTGCTGGGCATCACCGCCAACCCCGACTCCGTGGCCGGGCGTTTGTTGGCCCGGGCGCTACCGAACACCGACGCGGTGCGCCCTACCAAGGCCGGACCTGCCGGTGGGCATGCCCGGGCCGGTCAGCACGAGGGCCAGTCCCCGGCGACGGAGTCCTCCAGCACTCCCACCTTGGATGAGTACGGCCGGGATCTCACCGAGGCGGCCCGCGAGGGGCAGCTGGACCCGGTCGTCGGTCGTGACTCCGAGATCGAGCAGACCCTGGAAGTGCTGTCACGGCGGACGAAGAACAATCCGGTGCTCATCGGTGACCCCGGTGTCGGCAAGACCGCCATCGTGGAAGGGCTGGCCCAACGCATCGTCAACGGGGACGTGCCCGACACCTTGACGAACCGTCGAGTGATCACCTTGGACCTGGCGGGCATGGTCGCCGGCAGCAAGTACCGGGGGGAGTTCGAGGAGCGTTTGAAGAACGTCATCGACGAGGTCACCGCCGCCGAACGCGACGTCATCCTGTTCATCGACGAGCTGCACACCGTCGTCGGAGCCGGCGCCGCCGAAGGGTCTATGGATGCCGGGAACATGCTCAAACCTGCCCTGGCCCGCGGTGAGCTGCAGGTGGTTGGGGCGACGACCATCGATGAGTACCGCAAGAACGTCGAGAAGGACCCGGCGCTGGAGCGGCGCTTCCAACCGATCCTCGTTCCGGAGCCCTCTGTGGAGGACACCATTGAGATTCTGCGCGGGCTGCGCGACCGTTACGAGGCCCACCACCAGGTGCGCATCAGTGAGGAGGCCATCGCGGCCGCCGCAGAGCTGTCCGATCGCTACATCACCAACCGGTTCCTCCCCGACAAGGCCATCGATCTCATCGACCAGGCCAGCGCCCGGGTCCGGCTCCGAGCTCGAACCGTTCCGGCCGACACCCGACAGCTGAGCGAGCAGATCACCACGCTCGAACGCGAAAAGGACGCCGCCGTGGCGGCAGAGCGCTACGGGCGTGCCGATGAGCTCAAGACCGAACTGGACACCGCCCGCGCCCGGCTCGACGAGGCCCAGCAGATGCGCAGCCCCGTGCCCTCGGTCACCGCCGAGGACATCGCCGAGGTCGTCTCCCGCACCACGGGCATCCCCGCGGCCCAACTCACCGAGGAGGAACGATCGCGGTTGTTGCGCCTGGAAGAAACCCTCCATGCGCGTGTGGTCGGCCAGGAAGAAGCCGTCGATGCCGTAGCCGAAGCCGTCCGCCGGGCCCGCGCCGGGCTGGCCGATCCGAACCGGCCGATCGGTTCGTTCCTGTTCCTGGGCCCGACCGGTGTCGGCAAGACCGAACTGGCCCGGGCCCTGGCCGAGGCCCTGTTCGGGGACGAGGACCGGATGGTGCGCTTTGACATGAGCGAGTTCCAGGAACGGCACACCGTCTCCCGGCTCGTGGGAGCACCTCCGGGCTACGTCGGCTACGAAGACGCCGGTCAGCTCACCGAGGCCGTGCGCCGCACCCCGTACACCGTCGTGCTCCTGGACGAGATCGAAAAAGCCCACCCCGACGTCTTCAACACCCTGCTCCAACTCCTGGACGCGGGCCGGCTCACGGACGGACAGGGCCGTACCATCGATTTCTCCAACACGGTGGTCATCATGACCAGTAATGTCGGCGCCGACCGCATCCTCGCCACCGCCCAGGCCGGGCAACCGCTCGAGGAGCTGCGCGAGACGCTGATGGACCTGCTCGGCCAGCAGTTCCGGCCGGAATTCCTCAACCGCATCGACGAGATCATCATCTTCCGCGGCCTGGACCAGGCCCAGCTGCGCAAGATCACCGATCTGTTCCTGGAGCAGACCCGTCGCCGGGCCCGGGCGCAGAACCTCACCCTCGACATCGACGAAGCGGCCGTGGACTGGCTGGCTCAGCGCGGATTCCAGCCCGAGTTCGGTGCCCGCCCGATGCGCCGCACCATCCAGCGAGAACTGGACAACAAGCTCTCCCGCCTGATTCTCAGCGGTGAACTCGATCCCGGCGACACGGTGCATGTGAGCCTCCAAGACGGCGCACTGCACTTCGCAGCCACCCCCGCCAACACCGAGGCCAGCCCTGACAGCACCGGGCACGTGGACGAGAACGCCCCCACCAGCGATACCGGGCCCACTCCATAACCGCACCCCGGCACCGAAGAGCCCGCCATCTTCGACACGCCCCGACGGGGCGGGGGTAGCCCCACCACCTGCCCCCGCCCCGCCCTGGGCTGGGGGAGGAATGATCTGGTCAACGATGAATCAGAGCCCGGCATAGCCGACATGTGCACAACGGGATTGAAGGACTGCTCCGCTGCCAGCACAGGCACGAGCAGACCGAGTGCCAACACCCCGTATCTGCTCGACAGACTGGCAACCAAACCGTAGGTCAGGTCAACCGGCTGTGACTACTCGTTGATGAGCTTCCGGTCTAGCGCGTGTCCTGTGAGTGTCATTTCAGGCGGAGGATGATGCTGGCGATGATGACTTCACTGGTGTAGTAGGCGGCGCGTTTGGCGTAGCGGGTGGCCAGGTCGCGGAATTGCTTGAAGCGGTTGAAGCAGCGCTCGACCAGGTTGCGGCGCTTGTATTCCTGCCGGTCGAACGCCGGCGGGCGTCCGCCGGCGGAGCCCTTCGCCTTGCGGCGGGTGATCTGGTCGGAGCCTTCCGGGCTGGTGAATCGGATCCGCCGGGCCCGCATCACCGCCCGGGTCGAGGGGTGCGAGTAGGCCTTGTCGGCCAGCACCGCGTCCGCCGTGACGGGCCGGCCCGGCCCGTCACGGCGGACGCTGATCTGCTCCAGCAGCGGCAGCAACTGTGGGTTGTCCCCGGTCTGTCCCTCGGTCAGGATGATGCTGATCGGCATCCCGGCTCCGTCGACGGCCAGGTGGATCTTGGAGGTCAGTCCTCCGCGGGACCGTCCGAGGCATTCTCCAGCCACAGCGATTGCCTCGACCGGATCGGAGCAGCCCCCTTTTTCCGGGCCCCGGCGGCATGCTGGTGGGCCCGGATGGAGGTCGAGTCCACGGAGAACACCCATTCGACCTCCCCGGCAGCGTCGTCCTTGACCACCGCCTCATCCAGGATCTTGGCCCAAGTGCCGTCCATGGTCCAGATCCGCAGCCGCTCGTGGCCGGTCTTCCACGGCCCGTACCGTTCGGGCACGTCCCGCCAGGGCGCCCCAGTGCGCAGCTTCCACAGGATCCCGTTGACCACCTGCCGGTGATCCCGCCACCGCCGGCCCTTGCCGTTGGCCGGCAGCAACGGTGCGATGCGTTCCCAGGCCTTGTCCGTCAGTTCTCCACGTCTCACGGGGCCTGACCCCTGGTAGTGGACACGCTGAATCCCGCACCGCGGGTGAGAGCGAGATGATCTGTCCATCATGGCCAGGAAGAC
>NZ_BAFE01000017.1 GCF_000247995.1 Mobilicoccus pelagius NBRC 104925 | reverse complement strand
AGCCCTTGCCGGTCAGGCCAAAACGACTGGCGCACCGACCCCACCGCGCCGAATGCACTTTCCTCATCCCGCCCGTGAGCAACAGCCGCCTCTCGGCAGACCCGCCAGCTCACGCCCACCATGGCGCGCGTTCAGCGGTGGCCATCTTCAAAGACTCGGACAAGATGGTGAGACAAAGTCCGTCTCGCCGTCTCGTCCCATCGCAGTTCAGGGATCCGTGCCGATGACAACTTCGGCGAGAACCTACACACGCGAGCATCGACAAGGGTCTGAACCCAGCGACTGCAACACCCTTCTCGCGGCAGAAGCGGACGTCGCTCTGCGGGGCAGTGTTGAGACTGCCGGCGTCGGGCCGTTGACTATGGCGTTTCGCCAGTCACCATGTCGTCCAGCATGCAGAGGGTGCCGTCCAGGCCGGGATTGTGGACCAGGATCAGTCGTCGGAGCCGCGGCCAGGCGGCTCGAGTGATGGGCCCATCGAGTGGCGTTGACGCCGATTGCCACAGTGGGACGGGGTTCTTGAACACGAGGGCGGGGTGCAGCAAGTGGCCGTCGTAGCCGGCGATGGCGACGAGGCAGTCCCAGTGACCCCCGGTCCGGAGCAGCAACGTCGTGCCGGTGGGCAGAGTCGAGGCGTCCATGGCCGCTGGACGCATCGAGGTGGTGGCCCACCCGCGTACCGCTGCTCCGACGTGCCCGTCCGTCCGGGTCATCACCAGGGGCGGGCCAAGTGCGCGAGACCGTTGCGTGTCGGGCATCTCCTCACCCTATGGCTCGGCCATCGACGCGGCAGCAGTCCCCTGTCACGCCCCGGATGCGGCAGAAGGGGACGTGATGACGTCAGCCGCGCTGCTGCCGCCGCCTCCACCCCTGCATGGCCGTCCAAGCGAGCGAGAACGCCAGAGCCCAGGCCGCGATATAGCCCAGGGTGTTGTGGCTTGGGAACCACTCCATCTGACTCAGCAGCCAGCCGAGCACGACCAATGTGATGAAGAGCAGCAGCCCCTGAACGGCCACCGGTAGAGAGTTCCTGTTGGTCTTCCCATGTTCAGTCATTGCAGCCCCCTGGAGATCCGGATACCCAGCACGCTACCGATGTCGGAAGTGCCCTGAAGGCTGCCCGGGTACATCCGGACCCCTTGGTCCGCACATCGGCAGTTGCGGACGTTCGCGCTACCTGGATGCAGGTTCCGTCGGCGACGGATCACGAGGATTCGGACAGCTTCGGTGAGACACACCCGGTCTCACTCAGATGTCGCATGCCTGGTCACACGGGTGCGTCCATGACAAGTTCGGCGAGAACCTACACCCCGCGTCGGTGTCGGTGTCGGATCCCACTTGGCGTGTCCGCGTTCCACACGGCGTGTCCGCAGGGGCCGACCCAGGAGTGCTGCCCCAAACACGCGCGGCTGGATGGGCCCGACGGGTGGGGCATCCGAGCCTGCCTCCCCTCGCGGCCTCGGATGCCCCCGCCAGGGATCTTCTCGTTGGCGCGTGGCGCGCCGGAGGTCAGCTATCCCCACAGCCACCGGAGGCCAGTCGTGGGCATCGTCGAGGTCCGTGTCGACGAGCGTGGGGCCGGGACGTCTACGACGGCCGTCTGCAGCCTGGGGCGGCCCAAGACCTTGCTCATGTCGGGCTCACTCAGAAGGATCGACTCCATGACCGACCCGAGGGGCGCTGGGGGCGCCGGCCGCGGGGCGGATGACTGGCGGTCACGCGCTGAACGTCTTCAGATCGTGCGTGAGCAGGCGCGCGGGATGCGCCGCGAGCCAGCCGACCGGCGGCACCTGGCGGGGCTTGCTGTGGCTACGGCGGCATGGGCCGTCGTCGTCATCTGGATGGTCGCCGATCTGCCCGACCGCGTCCCGCAGCACTTGCTATCCATGACGTTCGACGACGTCGCCACCCTGCGCGCGGCCCACCGCCCTGGCGGAGTGCGCAGTCCAGCTGAGCTCTGGATCGGGGGTTCCCTGTTCCTGGTCGCGGTGGCGGTGTGGCTGATCCGTCGCGCCCGTAGCGACCGGTACAGCCCCCACGACGACCTCGACTGAGCACCGTTCCAGCGTTCCAGCGGCCTGTCCCGTTCCGGGGTTAGTGGAGGCTCGGTTCTGACGCCTCTACGGTAGCCGGGGCGGGGTTCTGGGCGTAGTAGGTGGTCTCGTACTCGACGGGTGGGACCGGGCCGATCTGTCCGTGCAGGCGTCGGTGGTTGTACCCGTCGATGTACTCGGCCACGGCGATCTCTAGGTCGTCGATGGTCTTCCAGGGACCGCGGTTTCGGACGAGCTCGGCCTTGAAGATCGAGTTGAATGCTTCGGCCATCGCGTTGTCGTAGGAGTCGCCCGTCGATCCGACCGAGGCGACCGCGCCGACCTCGGCAAGGCGTTGGGTGTAGCGGATGGCGACGTATTGAACTCCCTTGTCCGAGTGCGCGATCACGCCCGTCGTGGGCTGCCCGGCGCGGTCGCGGGTCCACAACCCCATCTCGAGGGCGTCCAACGCGAGGTCGGTGCGCAAGCTGGTCGACAGCTGCCAGCCCACGACTCTGCGCGAGTACACGTCCAGCATGAATGCCGCGTACGCCCACCCGGCGAACGTCCGGCAATAGGTGATGTCCGCGACCCACACCCTGTTGGGGGCTGGCGCGACGAAGCGGCGCTGCAGCAGGTCGGGCCGGTCATCGGGCCCTCGTCCGGTGATCGTCGTGCGCGGTCCCTTGGCCCGACTGATCCCGCGCAACCCCTGGGCACGCATGAGCCGGTGGACCGTGCAGCGGGCGATGCGGTGCCCGTCGCGATTCAGCGCGGCGTGGACCTTACGAACCCCGTACACGCCGTAGTTCCTCTCGTGCACCGCATTGATCGCAGCAACGTGTTTCGCGTCGCTGGCCGCGCGTCTGGACGGCGGACGGTTCCTTGCGGCGTAATAGGTGCTCGGGGCGATCGCCAGGCCTGCCTCACGCAGGACCCGACAGATCGGCTCGACCCCGAACCGCTCACGGTGCTCG
>NZ_BAFE01000018.1 GCF_000247995.1 Mobilicoccus pelagius NBRC 104925 | reverse complement strand
CCTCACGCACAACACCCTCCTTCTTCCTCCGCTCGGCGAGCATATTCGGGTCGGTTCGCCCGACGCGGCCAGTATGCCCCGCTTCCGCCTCCGATTCGCCCCGACGGCACACGTTCGAGTAGTACGTTCGTACTCATGGCGAATTTTCGAGAAGTACGTTCGTACTCATCGCCTTCGACGTGACACGCCGACCAGGGGTTTTTCTCGTCGCCGATTTACCATGCACGACATCCGGCCCCTCACTGTGATCCTCATCACAGTTCCGACTCACCGGGCTCGCGACAGGCACCGACCTCGGCTCCCGAGGGCTCGATCCCCGCCCACTCGGTGACGGGCTCGCGGAACAGCGCGTGCGGGTCGATCCGTTCTCCATACCGGCACGGGTGCAGGCGTGCGCCCCGCAGGACACCCGAGAGCAGGCCGTGCTCGCGCCCCGGCCCACCCCTGAGGAAGGATCACCTCATGACGTCCATCGCCTCCCCCGCCGCCGTTCGGTTCACCGAGCGCATCGACACCGCCCGCCTCGACGCCCTCGCCACCCGGGTGCAGGCCGCGGATCGTTCCTCCACCCAGGAGGTGAGGAACGTGATGACCGGTGACGTCCTGGGCCGGGTGCCGCACTCGACGCCCGCCGACGTCGTCGCCGCCGCCCGCCGCGCCCGGCAGGCGCAGGAGTCCTGGGCCGCGCGGCCCGTGCGCGAGCGCGCCGCCGTGCTGCTGCGCTTCCACGACCTCGTGCTCGACCGGCAGGACGAGGTGCTCGACCTCATCCAACTCGAGAACGGCAAGGCGCGGCGGCACGCGTTCGAGGAGGTCCTCGACACCGCCCTGAACTCCCGGTACTACGGGCACACGGCGGAGCGTCTGCTGCGTCCGCACCGCCGCCAGGGCGCGCAGCCGGTCCTCACGCAGGCGTGGGAGCTGCACCACCCCAAGGGCCTCGTCGGCATCATCGCGCCGTGGAACTACCCCCTCACCCTCGGCATCGGTGACGCCCTGCCCGCGCTCGTCGCCGGGAACGCCGTGCTCGTCAAGCCCGACGTGCAGACGCCGTACTCGACCCTGTGGGCCGTGGACCTTCTCGAGGAGGCGGGGCTGCCCCGCGAGCTCGTGCAGGTCGTCACCGGGCCCGGCTCGGAGCTCGGCACGCCGATCATCGAGAACTCCGACTTCCTCATGTTCACCGGGTCCACCGCCACCGGGCGCATCGTCGCCGCGCAGGCCGGGGAGCGCCTCATCGACTGCTCGATGGAACTCGGCGGCAAGAACGCCCTCCTCGTCCTCGACGACGCCGACCTCGACAAGGCCGTCTCCGGCGCGGTGCGGGCGTGCTTCTCCAACACCGGCCAGCTGTGCATCTCGATCGAGCGGATCT
>NZ_BAFE01000019.1 GCF_000247995.1 Mobilicoccus pelagius NBRC 104925 | reverse complement strand
CAGCGACACGGCGGATCCACGCGACCCACCCCGTGAATCCATCGCGATGCGAGGCCGTCGTGGCGGGTCGACTCATAGAGTGCCCTCGTGATCTCGGAGCTCGTCACGGCGACGCGGCCCGGCCTCGGCGCCGGGACGGGCACGTTCCTGCTCGCGTTCGGCGTCGCCGTCGTCGGGCTCGCCCTGCTGGTCGGGGTGTTGCGCTCGCGGGGCCATCTCGCGTCCCCGGAGAGCACGGCGACGTATCGCACGCTCCACGCCGCGTCGACGGCCGCCCGGCACCTCCGCGACGGGCTCACGGCGGAGGCGGCCGCGCGGGCCGCGCGTGACCTGCGCCCTCTCCTCGGCGTCGATGCCGTGGCCATCGGTGACACCGGGGGCGTCCTCGCCTGGGAGGGCGGCGCGGAGCATCATCGGCAGGACTTCGCCGCGCAGGTGCCCGGGGTCCTCGCCGGTGGCCGCACGGTGCGCCTCGACGAGCGGCGGGTGGGGTGCGACGACCCGGACTGCCTCCTGCGTGCCGCGATCCTCGCGCCGGTCGTGTGCGACAACCGGGTGGTCGCCGTCCTCGCCTCCTACCACCGGGGTTCCTCGAGCGACCTCGTGCGGGCGACGGAGGCGGTGGCGGCGTGGATCGCGACGCAGATCGATCTCGCCGAGCTGGGCCGCGAGCGCGGCCGTGCGGTCGAGGCGGAGCTGCGGGCGTTGCGGGCGCAGATCAGCCCGCACTTCATCTACAACTCCCTCGGCGCCATCGCGTCGTTCGTGCGTACCGATCCCGCCCGGGCGCGTGAGCTGCTTCTCGACTTCGCCGACTTCACCCGCTACTCGTTCCGGCGTACCGGCCCGCTCACACCGCTGTCGGAGGAGCTCGTCAACATCGAGCGTTACCTCGTCCTCGAGGAGGCCCGGTTCGGCGACCGGATGCAGGTGACCCTGCGCGTCGCGCCCGAGGTGCTCGGGGTGCGGGTGCCGTCGTTCGCGATCCAGCCGCTCGTCGAGAACGCCGTCCAGCACGGCATCGAGGCCGCGGCGGGTGTGGGGCGGATCCGCATCGAGGCCCACGACGTCGGAACGGAGGTCGAGATCGTCATCGAGGACGACGGCGCGGGGGCGGACCCGGAGCGGATCCGCGCGGTCCTCTCCGGCGACGAGGCCGGCGACCACGTCGGGATGGCGAACGTCGACGCGCGACTGCGGCAGACGTTCGGCGACGGGTACGGGCTGACGGTGGAGACGGCGATCGGGGCGGGGACGCGGGTGAGCTTCCGGGTGCCGAAGTTCCATCCCGACGCCGACGACTGAGGCCGCCCGGACCACGGCTGCAGCACCGTGCGGGTCGCCGCGCGGTGACGCACCGAGCGGACCGCCCGGGATGCCTGGACGGCACCTTTCCTCTTTCCGAGAGCACTTCGTCGGGGATGTCCGATGTGTCCCGCGCGTCGTCCGCACGAACCCGCGTCGGTCGACGACGCCCCGCGCGGACACCCCGTTCGGGGGCGTCGAACCCCCCACCCCGAGGGGCGCGAGACCGTACCCTTTCGTCATGGCAGCAGACGCCACGAGCACCGCCCCGCTGCGCGCCCTCGTCGTCGACGACGAGGCGCCCACCCGGGCCGAGCTCGCGTGGCTTCTCGAGCAGGACGACCGCATCGGCGAGGTGCGCACCGCCGCCACCGGCGCCGACGCCCTCCGTGCCCTCGACCAGGCTCCGGCCGACGTCCTCTTCTGTGACATCCGCATGCCCGGCCTCGACGGCATGGAGCTCGCGCGGGTGATCGCCCGGTTCGCCGAGCGGCCGCAGATCGTCTTCGTCACCGCCTACGAGCAGCACGCCGTCGACGCGTTCGACGTCTCGGCGACGGATTATCTCGTCAAGCCCGTCCGGGAGTCCCGTCTCGCGGAGGCGGTGCGCCGCGTCGTCCAGGCCCGCGCGGGGAGCGCTCCGGCTGCCGCGCAGACGGCGCCCGACGAGACGATCCCGGTGGAGCTCGGCGGCGTGACGTCGTTCGTGCAGCGATCCGACGTCCTCTACGTGCAGGCCCAGGGCGACTACGCCCGCCTCCACACCGCGGAGGGGTCGCACCTGCTGCGCGTCTCCCTCACCCTCCTCGAGGAGCGGTGGGCCGAGGCGGGATTCGCGCGCATCCACCGCAGCACCCTCGTGTCCCTCCCGGCGATCGCGCAGGTCCGCACCGACGGCGGGCGGAGCGTCGTCGTCGTCGGCGACGGCATCGAGCTCCAGGTGAGCCGCCGCCACACCCGCGATCTGCGGGAGCGTCTCGTCCGCCTGCCCCGCCGTGGAGGATCGTGACCCCGCCGTCGCGAGGTCGTCGCGTGCCCGCCGGGCCGCGTCGCGCCGGTCCCCCCGCGAGTCCTCTGGCGTGCCTGCCGCCGCACACTCTCGACGCCCCTCTCCCGGTCCGCCTCGGCGACATGCCCGGCAGCGTTCCCGGTGGTCGCGCATGAGCACGAACCCTCCGGGACGTGGAGTGCCGCGCCGGGTCCGGGTGACCTCGCCCCGCCGTGGCGCCACCCACGTCGGAGACCGGTCGCGCTACCGCGACCTCGAGGAGGAGACCGCCCTCGGCGAGGTGTACGTCGAGGCGATCCTCCGGGCCCAGCGTCGTCTCGCCATCTCGCTCGTCGCGTGCGTCGTCCTCCTCCTCGTGCTGCTGCCCACCGCGCTCGTCCTCCTCCCCGAGACGTGGACGCCGGCGGGCCTCGTCGTCCCCCTCCCCTGGCTCCTCCTCGGCGTCGTCGTCTACCCGTCCGCACTGTTCCTCACCCACCGGTTCGTCCGCGCCGCGGAACGCATCGAGCGGGAGTTCGTCGAACTCATGGACTCGCCGTGAGCACCGCACCCGTCGTCCTCGCGATCGCTCTCATGTGCGTCGGCACGGTCGCCGGCGGCATCCACGGCGTTCGGATCTCGCGCACGACATCCGACTTCTACGTCGCCGGCCGCAGCGTCACGCCGTGGCGCAACGCGTTCGCCATCGGCGGCGAATACCTCTCGGCCGCCTCGTTCCTCGGCATCGCGGGCCTCGTGTACGCCTCCGGGTGGTCGATGCTGTGGTTCCCCGTCGGCTACACCCTCGGCTACGTCGTCCTCGCCGCGGTCGTCGCCGCACCGCTGCGACGCTCCGGGGCGTACACGCTGCCCGACTTCGCCCAGCTCCGGCTGCAGAGTCCCCGCCTACGGCTCTACACCTCCGTGCTCGTCGTCCTCATCGGGTGGCTCTACCTCGTCCCCCAGCTCCAGGGCGCCGACATCGCCGTCGCCACCCTCACCGGGGCGCCCGGGCGGGTCGGCAGCGCCCTCGTCGTCGTGGTCGTGACGATCAACGTCGTCTCCGGCGGCATGCGCTCGGTGACCGACCTGCAGGCCGTGCAGTACTGGGTGAAGCTCGTCGCGATCGCCGTGCCCGCACTCGTCCTCGTCGCGTTGTGGGCGGGCGACGGGCACCCCGCGCCGACGTTGCCCGCGCCGCCCGCCGTGTCGACCCGCGCGGAGATCTACGCGACGGGCTCCCTCCTCCTCGCCCTGTGCCTCGGCACGATGGGGCTGCCCCACGTCGCCGTCCGCTTCTACACGAACCGTGACGGCGCCTCGGCACGCCGCACGACCGTGCCGGTCGTCGGGCTGCTCGCGCTCTTCTACCTCTTCCCCCCGGTCTACGCCGCGTTGGGCCGCGTCTACCTCCCGGGCCTCCCGGCGGGTGGGCAGGCCGACGAGATCGTCCTCCTCCTCCCCCGCGCGGCCGCGCCCGGCCCGCTCGGGGAGACCCTCGTCGTGCTCCTCGCGGTGGGGGCGTTCGCCGCGTTCCTCTCGACCGCCTCCGGACTCGCGGTCGCCGTGACGGGCGTCGTCGACCAGGACCTCGTCCGCCCCCGCCTCCGCGCCTGGACGGGCGACGACGTCGACGGCATCGTGAGCTTCCGCCTCTCCGCCGTGATCTCCCTCGTCGTCCCGCTCCTCATCACCGTCGGCCTCGGCCGGGTCGGGCTCGCGACGACGGTCGGGCTCGTCTTCGCCGTCTCCGCCTCGACCCTGTGCCCCCTGCTCGCGCTCGGGGTGTGGTGGCCCGGACTCACCGCCCGCGGCGCGGCGCTCGGCATGACGGCGGGAGGGATCGGATCCCTCACGTGCACCGTCCTCGTCCTCACCGGGCACGTGCCCGAGGGGACAGCCGGGCTCCTCGTCACGCGGCCCGCGGCGTGGAGCGTGCCGCTCGCGTTCGTCACCGCCGTCCTCGCCTCCTACGCGACGGCCGACCACGTGCCCCGCGGCACGCAACGGATCATGACCCGGCTCCACACCCCCGACCACCCGGCATCGCTCCCGGGCCGGCATGCCTGAGCCGTCCCCGGCACCCCGGACGTCACGGGCACCCCGGATCCCCCGGAACGACGGTCGAATCCGCCACCCTCCACGAGGCGCCGCATCCCCGTTCGTCGTCACCCGCCGACCGCTCGGCGTCGACACCTCCGCCGCCGATCGCACCCTCGCGCCACCGGCCTCTCCGCTGCACGACGCACGGCGCCGCCTGCGCACTCCCCCCGCAGAGTGGAGCGCACGACCCCCGCCGGGGGGCGGCCACCCGATCGATGCGACACGACCCCAAGGAGGTGCTCGTCGGTGGACACGACCAGCCCCGCAGCCTCGCCCTCGTACCGCCAGGTACAGGAGAGCGACGACTTCAAGGACCTGCGGAGGAGATTCCGGGGATTCGTCTTCCCCTGCACGATCTTCTTCCTCGTCTGGTACTTCGCCTACGTGATCCTCGCGGCGTACTTCCCCGCGATCATGGCGATCCCGGTGTTCGCGAACATCAACCTCGGACTCGTCCTCGGGCTGCTCCAGTTCGTCACGACGTTCGGCATCACCATCGCCTACGTGCGCTGGGCCGACAGGGTCTTCGACCCCCGCGCCGAGGCCATCCGTGACCGCATCAACGGCGGGTCCCCCCTCGCCGCCGACGACAAGGACGACCTCCGATGACCCTCGCCTCCCTCGCCGCGGCGGGCGGCACGACCGACGTCGGCAACCCGATCCTCAACATCTCGATCTTCGTCGCGTTCGTCGTCGTCACCCTCACCGTCGTCATCAAGGTCGCCTCCGGCAAGAAGACCGCGGCCGAGTACTACACCGGCGGTGCCTCCTTCTCCGGCGGCCAGAACGGGCTCGCCATCGCCGGCGACTACCTCTCCGCGGCGTCCTTCCTCGGCATCGCCGGCGCGATCGCCCTCCAGGGGTACGACGGGTTCCTCTACTCGATCGGGTTCCTCGTCGCGTGGCTCGTCGCGCTGCTCCTCGTCGCCGAGCTCATGCGCAACACGGGCCGGTTCACGATGGCCGACGTGCTCTCGTTCCGGCTGCGTCAGCGGCCCGTGCGCCTCGCCGCCGCGACGAGCACCCTCGCCGTCTCGTTCTTCTACCTCCTCGCGCAGATGGCGGGCGCCGGCGGTCTCGTCGCCCTCCTCCTCGGCCTGTCGGGTCGCACCGCGATCAACGTCGTCATCGCCGTCGTCGGCACCGTGATGATCGGCTACGTGATGATCGGCGGGATGAAGGGCACGACGTGGGTCCAGATCATCAAGGCCTGCCTCCTCATCGCCGCCGCGTTCCTCATGTCGGTGTGGGTCCTCGGACTCTCCGGCTTCAGCCTTCCCGCCCTCTTCGACGCCGCCGTGGCGAACTCACCCAAGGCCGGTCAGGCCCTCCTCGAGCCGGGCCTCAAGTACGGCAAGTCCGACCTCACGAAGATCGACTTCATCTCCCTGTCGATGGCCCTCGTCCTCGGCACCGCCGGCCTGCCCCACGTCCTCATCCGCTTCTACACGGTGCCGACGAGCAAGCAGGCCCGGAAGTCCGTCGAGGTCGCGATCTGGCTCATCGGCGCGTTCTACCTCTTCACCCTCCTCATCGGGTACGGCGCTGCCGCCCTCGTCGGCCCGGACCGCATCAACGCCGCCGCCGGCAAGGCGAACTCGGCCGCGCCGCTCCTCGCCCTCGAGCTCGGCGGCCCGATCTTCCTCGCCATCGTCTCCGGCATCGCGTTCGCGACGATCCTCGCCGTCGTCGCCGGCCTCACCATCACGACGTCGGCGACCATCGCGCACGACATCTACAACGAGGTCATCAAGCGCGGCGAGGCCTCCCCCGAGAAGGAGGTGAAGGTCGCCCGCATCGCGACCCTCGCCGTCGGTGTCATCGCCATCGCGGGCGGTGTCCTCGCCTACGGGCAGAACATCGCGTTCCTCGTCGCCCTCGCGTTCTCCGTCGCGGCGAGCGCGAACCTGCCGACGATCCTCTACTCGCTGTTCTGGAAGCGGTTCAACACCCGCGGTGCCCTGTGGAGCATCTACGGCGGGCTGTTCTCCTGCCTCTTCCTCATCTTCTTCTCCCCCGTCACGTCCGGAAAGGAGACGTCGATCTTCCCCGCCGCCGACTTCGCGTTCTACCCGTTGGAGAACCCCGGCATCATCTCGATCCCCCTCGGGTTCTTCCTCGGTTGGCTCGGCTCCGTGACGAGCAAGGAGTACAACGAGACCAAGTACGCCGAGATGGAGGTCCGCTCCCTCACCGGCATCGGCACCTCCGGCGAGGTCCTCGCCCACTGACGCGAGGCCCGCACCGCACACATCGAACCGCCCCGGACGCTCAGAGCGTCCGGGGCGGTTCGATGTGTGCGGTGCGGGGTGACACGTGCGGCGCGTGTGACGCCGCGATGTCAGCGCCGGACTGCGTCGAGGGCGTCGACGACGCCCTCGCCGTAGAATGCATTGTCGTCGGCGGTGCCGGTGCAGCGGGCGTCACCGGCGGGGCAGGCGTGGTCGTCCGCCTGTGTCTTGAGCAGCGACACGAGCTGCGCCGGCGTGGCGTCCGGGTGCGTGCCCTTGAGCAGCGCGAGGACGCCCGCGACGTGCGGGGAGGCCATCGACGTGCCCGACAGGTTCGCCCAGCGCTGACCCTGGTAGGTCGAGAGGATGCGACGCCCCGGCGCGGCGACGTCGATGACGCCCTCGCCGTAGTTCGAGAACGACGCGAGGTTCGACTCGGCGTCGATCGCCGACACCGTGACGACGCCCGGGAGCTCGGTGGGGATGTCGTGGCACGTCGTGTTGACGGTGCGCGTCACCGGCGTCGAGTCGTTGGGCGACTCCTCGTCGGTGGTCTTGTGCGCGAGGTCGTAGGCGGAGTTGCCCGCCGCGGCCGCACTCACGACGCCCCGACGGTCGGCGAACGCGTACGCCCGACGCATCGCCTCGAGCACCGGGGCCTGGTCGGGCTGGTCACCGCACCAGAACTGGAACGGGTCGACGAAGTAGCTGTGGTTGGCGACGGGGATCTGCTTCTTCGCCGTCCACATGATCCCGCACAGCGCGTACTCGGGGTAGATCATCCCGTCGCCGTTGACGACCTTGACCGAGGCGAGCTTGACCGCCGGGGCGACACCGACGATGCCGGCGCCATTGCGAGCCGCGGCGACCGTGCCGGCGACGTGCGTACCGTGCGAGCTCGTCGTCGCCTCCCAGCCGGTGGGCTGCGGCACACCGCCCATCGTGCAGTTCACCGACAGGGCCGGGACGATGTTCTCCTGCAGGTCGGGGTGGTTCGGCTCGATGCCGGAATCGACGATCGCGACCGTGACCTTGCGGTCGCCGTCGGTGATCTCGTGCGCCTTGTCCGCCTTGATGAGGCGGTTGTTCCACTGGTCGGGCTCCATCGGGTCGAGCCCGGCGGCCGGCGCCGACGGCGACCCGGTGTACATGCCCTCGAACGTCGCGAGCTTGCGGTGGCCGGGCGGCACCGGGCGACCGACACCCGCGCCGGGCGCCTCGGAGACGGGCACCGTGCGCGTCGGACCGGCGGACTCGATCGTGCCCTTCGCACCCGCACGCAGGGTGGGGAGGAAGGAGGACCGCGTCGACTGCACGACGAGGACGCCGATCTCCTCGTACCGCTGCACGACGGTGCCGCCCGCGGCGGCGACCGCCCGCTCGGCCTTCTGCATCTGGCCGTGGTTGACCTTCGCGACGTTGACGACGTAGCTCATCGTCCGCCCCTCGGGCGCGACGACGGGGACGGTGGTGGAGGGGCCCTCGCTCGCACCGGCTGAGGCGGGGACCGCAGAGGCGAGCAGGGCAGGGACCACGAGCGTGCCGGCCGCGGTGAGGGCCAGGCCGAAGCGCGTGAGACGAGAGGAAGTGGGCACGGAGTCTCCTGTGTTCGGTCGATGCCGGACGCCGTCGTCCGACCGGTCCAGTAGACACGGCGAAAGGCCCCCGTCAGGCGATCGCCGAATGGGTTTTTTTGGGCGCAAAGACGATTCGTGACCACGGGTGACGCGTCCGCCCCGGGGAACGGCGCGGGACGCGTGGTCGGGCACGGCGCCCGGGTGACGCACCCGCCGCTCCAGGACCGCGGGACGCCACCGTCACGAGCCCCGGCGGCCACCGATCGCCGGTACCACCCCCTACGCTGGCCGGAGGCCACGGGAGACCCCCGCGGTCGATGTCCCGGGTGTCGTCTCCCGCCGCCCCCGCTCCTCACGAAGGAGACCCCCCGTGGTCCGCGCCCTCTCGATCTCCGCCTGTTCCGTCCTCGCCCTCGCACCCCTCGCCGCGCCCCAGAGCGCCGCAGCGGCCCCCGCCCGTCCCGCGTCGGCGCCGATGGTGCAGCGCGTCGAACAGCCTTCGACGCCCGTCGCCGAACGCGCCCGCCACGGCCGGCTCGCGAGCTACGTCGTCAACCTCCGGGACTCCTCCCGTTCGACCCGCCTCGCCGGGCACGCCGCCGTCCGTCGTTCCGGTGGGCGCGTCGTCGCCGCGTGGCCCGAGATCGGCGTTCTCGTCGTGCAGTCCACCGATGCGCGGTTCCTCGGCCGCGTGCGCACCCAGCGTGGTGTCGAGTCGGCCGGCGCCACCCGCAGCGTGCCCGTCCGCCCCACGCCGCGCTCGGCCCGTACGGTCACCTCCGAGGGCACGCGCGGCGGCCGGGAACGCGCCCAGTGGAACCTCGCGATGATCCGCGCCGACAAGGCCCAGCGGGTCACCCGCGGCTCGAAGTCGGTGCGCGTCGCGGTCGTCGACTCCGGCATCGACCCCACCCACCCCGACCTGCGGGGCGCCCTCGACCCGGCCACCTCGATCGGCTGCACGAACGGCGGCCGCCCCACCAAGGGCGTCGCCGCGTGGCGCGCGACGAACAACCTCCACGGCACGCACGTCGCGGGCATCGTCGGCGCGGCCCGCAACGGCAAGGGCATCGTCGGCGTCGCCCCCGGGGTGCGGATGTCGTCGGTCAAGGTCGTCGACGAGCAGGGCATGATCTACCCCGAGTACGCCCTGTGCGGCGTCATGTCGGCGGCACGCTCCGGCGCCAAGATCGCCAACCACAGCTACTTCGTCGACCCGTTCGTCTTCTGGTGCGACGACCAGCCCGGCCAGCGGGCCGTCAAGACGTCCCTGCAACGGGCGTTCGCGTGGTCCGCGAGGCGCGGGGTCGTCAACGTCGCCGCCGCGGGGAACTCCGGCCTCGACCTCACCGACAAAGGCGTCGACAGCGAGAGCCCCACCGACGCCCGCGCCCGCACCCGCCGCATCAACGCCGGCTGCACCGACCTCCCCACCGAGCTCCGCGGCGTGCTCTCGGTGTCGGCGGTGGACCGCACGCGCGAACTCGCGCCGTATTCCAACGACGGCCTCGGCGTCGTCGACGTCACCGCACCCGGAGACGAGATCCTCTCCACCGTCCCCGGCGGCCGGTACGCGGTGGAGTCGGGCACGTCGATGGCGGCGCCGCACGCAACCGGGGTTCTCGCGCTCCTCGCGTCACGCCACCCCAAGGCCACGCCCGCGCAGCTCACCTCGATGCTCAAGCGCCAGGCCCGCCCGCTCCCCTGCCCGCGCGACTCCGGCTGCCGCCGCAAGGGATCGGTGACGAGCTACTACGGCCACGGACTCGTCGACGCCCTCGCCGCCGTGAAGTGACGGCGCGCGGCGCCTCCGAGGTCACCGCGTCGGGGTGGCCGTGAGCGACCCCCGCGGGTCGACCACCCGGTAGAGGACGCCCGCGACCGTCTTCGCACGCGGGGTCACCGTCACCGAGTACGCCCCGACCCGCCCGTCCTGGTCGTACCAGAAGGTGTAGGCCGCTTCCCCGTTCGTCGCACCGCAGTCCAAGGTCGTCTGCATGGGGTTCTCGTGCTCGACCGCCACGGCCACGTCGACCCTGCCGCGCCCGACGCAGGACACGTCCATCGCGAACGCCGACCCCGGCATGCCCGCGTCGTCCACGTCACGCATGGTGACGCCTCGGCCGCCCGCGTCCGGTCCCACGACGATCCCGCTGCGTTCGACCCGGAGGACGTCACCGCCCGGGGAGGGCGCGGGCGCCGGCCGGTCGTGGACGAGGCGGCGGCGGTACCCCTCGGCCTCCTGCTCGGGCCCGGCGGCGGGGCTCGCGGAGGGCGAGGCCGCACCGGGCGAAGAGTTCGAGGACGAGTCCGGACCCGCAGCAAGGGCCGTGGCCACGGACGAGGCAGCGGATCCCGGTGCGGTGGTGTCGGTGGGCGTCGCCCGGGGCGTCCCGCCGCTGCAGGCGGCGAGGGTCGCCGTCGCCAACGCCGCGGCGGTCACCGCTCGAAGGGCGCGTCCTCGTGTCGTCGGTGACATCCTCGTCTCCTCACGTCGGGCCCGTCGTCGGGCGTGGGCCCACTCCACACCCATCGAAGGTCTCACGGGCGCCGAATCGCCGAACTCCGCACCGTTCGTCGCAGAGAGGGCACCGACCGACGACGCCGGGCCCCGAAGCGGCCGCTGCGGGGGGCTCGCCCCGTACCGTGCCGAGGGTGAAGTGACCCCGGCCATACGGCCGTCACCGTCGACACCAGGAGGTCCCGTGCCCGACCAGAACTACGCCCCCTCGCCCGAGTTCGCCGCCCAGGCCGTCGGCACGGCCGATCTCTTCGACCAGGCCGAGAAGGATTTCGAGGGCTTCTGGGCCGAGCAGGCGAGGACGCACGTCACATGGCGCACCGACTTCGACACCACGCTCGACTGGAGCGACGCGCCGTTCGCGAAGTGGTTCGTCGGCGGACAGCTCAACGTCGCCGAGAACTGCGTCGACCGCCACGTCGAGGCGGGCAACGGCGACCGCGTCGCGATCCACTTCGAGGGCGCCGAGGGCGACACGCAGACGATCACGTACGCCGATCTGCAGAAGCGCGTCTGCCAAGCGGCCAACGCGTTCACCGAGCTCGGTGTGAGGACGGGCGACCGCGTCGCGATCTATCTGCCGATGATCCCCGAGGCGATCGTCGCGATGCTCGCCTGCGCCCGGCTCGGGGCCCCGCACTCGGTGATCTTCGGCGGGTTCTCCGCCGACGCGATCCGCAGCCGTGTGGCCGACGCCGAGGCCCGCGTCGTCGTCACCGCCGACGGGCAGCACCGTAAGGGCAAGGTCGCCCCGCTCAAGACCGCCGTCGACGAGGCCGTGCGCGGCGAGGACTCCCCCGTCGAGCACGTCGTCGTCGTGCGCCGCACCGACGCCGACGTCGAGTGGACCGACAAGGACGTCTGGTGGGACGAGCTCGTCGACCGCCAGAGCACCGAGCACGAGGCGCAGGCGATGGACGCCGAGCACCCGCTGTTCATCCTCTACACCTCGGGCACGACGGGGAAGCCGAAGGGCATCCTCCACACCTCCGGCGGCTACCTCGCCCAGGCGGCCTACACGAACCGGATCGTCCACGACCTCCACCCCGAGACCGACGTCTACTGGTGCACGGCCGACATCGGCTGGGTCACCGGACACTCCTACCTCGTCTACGGGCCGCTTGCGAACGGCGCGACGCAGGTCGTCTACGAGGGCACCCCCGACCACCCGCACCAGGGCCGCTGGTGGGAGATCGTCGAGAAGTACAAGGTGTCGATCCTCTACACCGCCCCCACCGCGATCCGCGCGTGCATGAAGTGGGGCGCCGACATCCCCGCGAAGTACGACCTCTCCTCGATCCGCGTGCTCGGCAGCGTGGGCGAGCCGATCAACCCCGAGGCGTGGCGCTGGTACCGCGAGCACATCGGCGGCGGCTCCGCACCCATCGTCGACACGTGGTGGCAGACCGAGACGGGCGCGATCATGATCTCCCCGCTGCCCGGCGTCACGACCCTCGAGCCGGGCTCGGCGCAGCGTCCCATCCCCGGCATCAGCGCCGAGATCCTCGACGACATGGGCGAGCCGTTCACCGAGCCCGAGAAAGTCGGTTACCTCGTGCTCACGAAGCCGTGGCCGTCGATGCTCCGCGGCATCTGGGGCGACGACGCACGGTACAAGGAGACGTACTGGAGCCGGTTCGGGAGTGAGTACTACTTCGCCGGCGACGGCGCGAAGTACGACGCCGACGGCAACATCTGGCTCCTCGGCCGCGTCGACGACGTGATGAACGTGTCGGGCCACCGTCTCTCCACCGCAGAGATCGAGTCGGCGCTCGTGAGCCACCCGACCGTCGCCGAGGCCGCCGTCGTCGGCGCCGCGGACGACATGACCGGCCAGGCCGTGTGGGCGTTCGTCATCCTCCGCGGGGACGCCGCGAACGACGACGAGGAGAAGACCGTCGCCGACCTCAAGGCCCACGTCGCAGGTGAGATCAGCCCGATCGCCAAGCCGAAGTCGATCATGGTCGTCTCCGAGCTGCCCAAGACGCGCTCCGGCAAAATCATGCGCCGCCTCCTCAAGGACGTCGCCGAAGGCCGGGAGATCGGCGACTCCACCACGCTCACCGACGCCTCCGTCATGGACTTCATCAAGAAGGGCATGAGCAAGGGCTGACCCCCGTCGCGCACTCCCGACGCCCCACCCGCCCCCGGCCGGTGGGGCGTCGGCGTCCCCGCCCCACCTCGACCACGGAGCGATGACGTCATCCGGTGTCGTCCGGCGAAGGGTGTCGGTAGCGTGCGGAGGGTGAGTGGATTCAGCGACCTCCTCGACCGGCTGCCCTTCGACACCCGCGGGCTGCGCAAGCTGCCCGTGCCGGGGATCTCGGGCTCCTGCCTGCTCGAACTCGACCTCGCACGCGGAATCGGCGAGACCTCCCCCACCTCGCCCGTCGAAGCACTGCGGGAGCGCCACACGCCCACGCTGCACGCCGTCGTCGAGGGCCTGCGCGACGCGACCGGGGACGACAAGGTGCTCGGGCTGATCGTCCACGCTTACGCCCCGGCACTCGCCCCCGCGCACGCCGAGGAGGTGCGGGCCGCCGTCGAGGGGTTCTCCGACTCCGGCAAACCCGTCGTCGCGTGGGCCGAGACGTACGGCGAGATGACGAACGGCGTCGCCGGCTACCTCGTCGCGACCGCCGCCGACGAGATCTGGCTCCAGCCGAGCGGCTACCTCCAGATCAACGGCGCCGCCGTGCAGGCGGTGTTCCTCCGTGAGGCCCTCGACAAGATCGACGTCGAGCCGCAGTTCGACAAGCGGCGCGAGTACAAGTCGGCCGTCGAGACGTTCACGCAACGCGACATCAGCGAGCCCAACCGCGAGATGCTCACCTCGCTCACGGAGTCCGCACTCGAGGTCCTCCTCACCGGGATCGCCCGAGGCCGGGGCCTCGACGTCGACGACGTCCGCGCGGTGCTCGACGAGGGCGCCCTCACTCCCGTGCGGGCCGGTGAGCTGCGCCTCGTCGACCGCATCGGTTACCGCGACGAGGCGTACACCGCGCTGAGGACACGCGTCGGCGCCGAGCCTGACGTCGAACTCCGGTACGTCGAGCGGTACGACCTCGGGTTCTCCGCCGTCGAGGCCGTACGGGGTCGCGGGCGCAAGACAGTCGCGATCGTCCAGGCGAACGGCGCGATCCACCTCGGCCGCTCGGGCAACGCACCGCTCGGCGGACGCTCCATCGGGTCGGACTCCCTCGGCGCGGCACTGCGCCAGGTCGCGGACGACGACAAGATCGGCGCGGTCGTCCTCCGCGTCGACTCCCCCGGCGGCTCGGCGGTCGCCTCCGACGCGATCCGGCGGGAGATCCTCCGGCTGAGGGAGGAGAAGCCGGTCGTCGCGTCGATGGGCACGGTCGCGGGCTCGGGCGGGTACTTCATCTCGATGCCCGCCACCGAGATCGTCGCCGACGGCACGACGCTCACCGGGTCCATCGGGGTGTACGCGGGCAAGTTCGTCACCCAGGGCGGTCTCGACCGGCTCGGCATCCACCGCACGCAGATCGAGCGGGGCCGATACGCCGGGATGCTCAGCGACCAAAGGCCGTTCACCGAGGACGAGTGGGCGCTGCTCTCGCGGATGCTCGACGAGATCTACGCCGACTTCACCACGAAGGCCGCGGAGGATCGGGGCATGCCGGTCGAGCAGCTCGAACCCCTCGCCCGGGGCCGCGTGTGGACCGGAGCCCAGGCCGCCGACCTCGGCCTCGTCGACCACGTCGGCGGGATGCGCGCCGCGATCGACCGGGCCTGCGCCCTCGCCGACCTCGACCCCGAGACCACCCCCACCCGCATCAGCCCCAAGCTCGGCGTCCTGGACCGGTTCCTGCCCGCCGACAACTCCGACGCCGTCACCCGCACGACGACGGGGCTCGGCGGCGCGGCCGTCCGCGGCACGGTGACCGCGGCCCTCGGCGAGGGCGTCCCGCTCCTCGATCAGGCGCTCGCCGCCCTCGGGGCGCGTGGCGCGGGAGTGCTCACCATGACCCCCACCCGTTGGACCTGAGGAGCGAGACGATGACCGAACAGACCACCCCCGCCGGCCCGCCCGTCCTGGTGGACCGCGACGGCCACGTCGAGACGTGGACGTTGAACCGTCCCGAGGTGCGCAACGCGATCAGCGACGACGACGTGGTCGACGCGATCGTCGAGAACGCCGCCCGGATCACGCGTGACGACGACGTGCGCGTCGTCGTCCTCACCGGCGCCGGGTCGGCGTTCTCCGCGGGCGGCAACGTCACCGCGATGGCCGAGAGGACCGGCATGTTCGGCGGCACCCCGGCACAGATGCGGGAGGGCTACCGCCGCGGCATCCAACGGATCCCCCGCGCGCTGTACGACGTCGACGTGCCGATGATCGCCGCCGTCAACGGCCCGGCCGTCGGGGCCGGCTGCGACCTCTCGCTCATGTGCGACCTCCGCATCGCCTCGACGAGGGCCTTCTTCGCCGAGAGCTTCGTGCAGCTCGGAATCATCCCCGGTGACGGTGGCGCGTGGTTCCTGCCCCGCGTCGTCGGTGCCGCCCGTGCGGCCGAGATGGCCCTCACCGGCGACCGCGTCGACGCCGCGACGGCGTGCGAGTGGGGACTCGTCTCCCGCGTCGTCGAGCCCGACGAGCTCCTGCCCGCCGCGCACGACCTCGCCCGCCGCATCGCCGCCAACCCGCCCCGTGCGGTCCGCATGACCAAGCGGCTCCTCCGCGAGTCCGGGCACTCGAGCCTCTCGACGCTGCTCGAGCTCTCCGCCGCGATGCAGCCCCTCGGCCACCACACCACCGACCACACCGAGGCCCTCACCGCCATGCGCGAGAAGCGACGCGGCGAGTACACCGGCGACTGAGCGGACGCCTCGACCGCCGAAGCTCCGACGGCCCGACCCGGGCCGGGCCGGGCCGCGCCGTGGGTGTCGGCGGCGCCCTCACCGCTTCCCCCTGCTGCGCGACGCCGCCCAGGGCCGGCCCTCCAGGCCCGCCGCCGCAGCTGGGTCGGCCCCGAGGACGAGGAGGACGTGTCCCCGACCGGCGGCGGAACGGCCGCGGCGCTCCGGCCGGGTGGCCGGAGCGGGCGCTCAGTCCTCGGCGCGGAGGACGGGGATGCTCGCCTCGTCGCCGGTGGGCCTGCGCTGCGCGACGGCGGCGAGGGCGGGACGCAGATCGAGCCACCACTGCTTCTTGGGGCGGCGGTTCTCGAGGTCGAGCTGCTCGTCCATGTGCGCGACCGACGCGAACGTCACCCGCCCGTCGACGAGACCGACCATGCGTGCCTCGCGGTCCCCGCCGTCGAGCTGATCGGCGAGGCCGTCGATGGCGTGCGTGACGAGGCGGGTCGCGAGGATCCGGTCGAACGGGCTGGGGTTGCCGCCCTGCTGGACGTGGCCGATGACGGACTGCCGCACGTCGAACAGCTCCTGCCCCTCCTCCTCGAAGAGACGGGCGAGGAAGTCGGTCGTGTAGAGCTCGTTCGCGCGCTCGTTGCGGATCGTGAGGTACAACCGCTTGCCGGCCCGGAACGCCGCCTTCATCTCCTCGACGTCACGGGAGAGGTCGGCGAGGGTGATGCCCTCCTCGTGGAGGTACACCCGCTCCGCGCCGGAGGCGATGCCCGACATGAGCGCGAGGTAACCGCACTTGCGTCCCATCGTCTCGGCGACGAAGCAGCGACGGGCGGCGTTCGCCGACATCTTGATCGCGTCGAGGGCGCTCACCGCCATGTTGAGGGCGGTGTCGGCGCCGATGGCGAGCTCGGAGCTCGGCAGGTTGTTGTCGATGCTTGCGGGCACGAGCATCATCGGCAGGTCGAAGGCGGGGAACCGGCCGCGTTCGGCGTTCATGAGGTGCACGGCCCGGTAGGCGTTGTATCCGCCGATGACGAGTAGCGCGTCGAGTTCGAGCTTCTCGATCGACCGGCCGAGGGCGTACAGCTGGTCCTCGGTGGGAATCCGGCGCCGCGTGCCGAGTTCGGCGCCACCCTCGGCGGCCCACCCCTCGACGTCACCCCATGACAGGTCGCGCACCGTGCCCTCGAGGAGGCCGGGGAACCCGCCGTCGACACCGACGATGTTCATGCCGCGCGTGAGGCCGAGACGCTCCGCCGCGCGGGCCGCGGTGTTCATGCCCGGCGCGAGACCACCCGCGTGGACGACGCCGACGCGCGGCATCCGCTCGGAGGACTCCGCGAGCGACGGCGGTCGCGACATCCGCTCGAACACGGCGTACATGTCGCCGAAGCTCGCGCCGCGGGCGGTGACGGCGGCCTCGTAGTCGCCGTTCTCGACGAACGAGGCGACCTCACGGGTGCGCTGCACGGCCTCGACGAGGGGCAGCTGGGCGATGCGGTTGTGACGGACGCCGACGATGTGCGGCGTGCTCTCCGGCGTCGCGGCGAGGACGTCCTGCACGGCGGCGTACCCGAGCAGCGTGCTCATCCACCGGTCGTAGGCGCTCGGCGAACCACCTCGCTGGACGTGCCCGAGGATCGTCACGCGCGTGTCCTCCCCGAGCCGCTCGGCGAGGACGTCCTTGACCTGTTCCGCCGTGACGGGGTCGCCGTGGCGGTCGCGAGCGCCCTCGGCGACGAGGACGATGCTGTCGCGCCGCCCGGCCGCACGCCCTGAACGGAGGAGGTCGCACATGTCGTCCTCCCAGCCGTCGGCCGGGGGGATCTCGGGGACGAGGACGTAGTCGCAGCCGCCCGCGATCGCGGCCATGAGCGGCAGGTACCCGCAGTGACGACCCATGACCTCGACGACGAAGCTGCGCTGGTGGCTCGCCGCGGTGCTCGCGAGCGTGTCGATCGCGTCGACGATGCGGTGGAGCGCGCTGTCGGCGCCGATCGTCATGTCGGTGCCGACGAGGTCGTTGTCGATCGAGCCGACGATGCCGGCGATCATGATCGCCGGATGCGCGGCGGCCTGCTCGGACGTGATCTCGCCGCGGTCGACGAGTTCGGCGAGGAGCCCGGCCCAGTCACGGCGGAACGTGTCGGCGCCGGTGAGGCTGCCGTCACCGCCGATGACGACGAGCCGGTCGATGCCGTGCTCGAGGAGGTTGCGGGCCGCCCGCAGCTGCCCCTCCCGTTCACGGAAGTCCTTGCTGCGCGCCGTGCCGATGACCGTGCCGCCGCGGTGGAGGATGCTGCCGACGTCGTCCCACTCCATCGGGGTGATGCCGTCGCCGCCGTCGACGGCGCCCTGCCATCCCTCGTGGATCGCGTACACCTCGGCCCCGAGGTGGATTCCGGTGCGCACGACGGCACGCACGGCCGCGTTCATCCCCTGGGCGTCGCCCCCGCTGGTGAGGACCCCGATCCGCGTGCTCATCGCGCCTTCTCCTCCGGTCGTCGTCCTGAGCGCGGCGGGCGGGCCGCGGATCCCGCGACGACGTCCGGGCCGTGCCCGTCTCCGCCCTCCATCATGCCGGGTGCGCGGCCTGGCGCGGCGTGGGGCGGAGACGCCGGTCGACCGCGACGGCCTGCGGCGAGGACGACGACGCCCTCGCGTACTGCGGCGAGCTCGAGAGGCACGCGGGCGTCAGCGAGGTGCCGCGGGCGCGACGCCGGGCGACATGCACGTCGGGGCCAGTGCGTCGGCCGGTGTACTCATCGGCTCCCACAGGTCACGGCCGACGAAAACGGCCCGCAGCACGTCGGGCCGGTCGGTGATGACGGCGTCGACACCGACGTCGAGGAGTCGATGCATCGTCGGGGCGTCGTCGACCGTCCACGTGACGACCCGCACCCCGAGGCCGTGAGCCATCTCGAGGACACGTTCGACGTGCACGCGGACCCGCCCGAGACGTACGGGGACGTGCGCGAACGGCGCCGTCGCGATGTCCCACGGCGGACGCACCCCCGCCCGCGCGCACGCGACGAGGGTCGTGAGCGACCGCCACCCGAGCGTCGTCGCCACCGCAGGCACCTCGCGGCGCACCTCCCGCAGCCACCCGCCCCAGGCGCCTGCGATGCACAGCCGATCCGCCACCCCCGGGCGGCGGAGGACGTCGACGAGCGGGCCGATCGCCCGTGCGTCCTTGAGGTCGACGGAGAAGTACGTGTCGGGGAACGCCTCGAGCGCCTCCTCGAGCGTCGGGATCGTCTCCCGACCCTCCACGCGGATGCGCCGCAGCTCCTCGAGCGTCCGGGCTGCGACGGGCCCCCGGGCGTCGGTGACGCGGTCGAGGGTGGCGTCGTGGAAGCACACGAGCCGCCCGTCCGCGGTGAGTCGCAGATCGCTCTCGAGATAACGGAACCCGAGCCCCGTCGACAGCGCGAACGCGGCGAGGGTGTTCTCGGGGGCCGACCCCCCGCCGCCACGGTGGGCCAGGGCGATGGGTCCGGTCGCATCGGCGTACGCCATGCCCCCACTGTCCCCGAGGAGCGGCGGGCCTCCGGACCGGATCGCCGCCCCGGCGACCCTGTTCACGCATCTTTCACGCCGCGGGAACCGACCGCTCACGCCCCTGCCGTGGCGGCGCCACCCGACGCGCTCGACGGCCCCAGGTCTCGCTGCACCCCTGTCGACTCGCTAAGGTCGTTCTTGACATGCACCAGGGCGTACGCCCGCACAGGAGGTTCCCGATGTCCACTGCTACACCCCCCAACCCGGATCCGGCGGCGCCGCGGGCCTCCGACCCGACGATCGGCCGCCTCGTCGCCGACGCGATCGACAACGTCCGCGCCATCGTCCGCAACGAGATCGCTCTCGCCAAGGCCGAGATCACCGTCGACGCCACCAAGGCCGCCAAGGCCGCGGCGATGCTCGTGGTCGCGGCCGTCATGGCCGTCTTCGGCCTCGTGTTACTGCTCCACACGATCGCCCTCGGGCTGCACGCCCTCGGGCTCGCGCTGTGGCTGTCCTACCTCATCGTCACGCTCGTGCTGTTCGTCATCGCGGGCATCGCGGGCCTCATGGGCATCAAGTCGCTCAAGAAGGTCAAGCCGGCCCCCGAGCGTGCCATCGCGACGACGAAGCAGTCGGTCGACGCCGTCAAGCGCAGCACCTCCGGTGCCGCCACCGAGCGCGCCCGCCTCGCCGACCCGGCGACCCACGGCCCGTCGCAGGCGGCGAACTACGAGCTCACGACCTCCGCGCCGCGCAGCACGGCCGGAACCGGGTCCACCGAGGTCACCTCGCACTGAGCTCGTCCCCCGTTCCGCACCGAACGCCCCACCGGATGATCCGGTGGGGCGTTCGGCGTCTCCGGGCCCCTTTTGGCAGGCGGTCGAGACGACCATGGGGGCGGACTCCCCGACTCCTGCTCCAGAGACGCGCCACGACACCGCTGGTCAGCAGCACGGGCCTCGGCAACGGCGACGACGAACCCGTCGTTCCGGCCGTTCGCCCCGTGGGACCGCCCTCCTGTCACGGAGGCCCAGCGGGGGCCGGCGCCGCCGTGCTGGGCTCGGAGCCAGGCACGACGGGGTGGGACGGCCTCGACCGCAGAGCCTCGCAGGACGAGTGGATCCCGAGCGCCGGGTCCCGACCGTCAGCCGACTGCGCAGCCGCCGACGGGCACCTCGCTGCGGCCGACCTCGTCGAGCACGGGCCGGACCTCCTCGAGGCGGAGGACGTAGGCGGTGTCGGGGGTGTTCTCGGCGCGGGCGAACACGAGCCCCGTCACCTCCCCGGCGGTCGTGAGGAGTGGCCCGCCCGAGTTCCCCGGCTGGATGCGGGCCCTGACGCCGTAGATGCGTCGGACGACGCCGCGGTCGTCGTAGATGTCGCGGCCCCGGGCCGTGATGTGCGCGCCCACCCGGGCCGCATCGGTGCGGTAGGGCCCGCCGAGGGGGTAGCCCGCGACGACGGCGTCGTCGCCCACCTGCGCCGGGGAGTCGGCGAGCGGAAGGGGCGCGAGGTCACCCGTCTCGGCGGCGAGGACGGCGACGTCGCGGGCCGGGTCGAAGGCGACGACCCGGGCGCGGGACCAGAGCCAGTCCTTGCGGATCGAGACCCGCTCCGAGCCGCTCACGACATGGGCGTTCGTCACGACCAGTCCCGGTGCGACGACGAACCCGCTGCCCTCCTGGATGCCGCCGCACCGCGGGGCGGGCGCGTCGACGCGGACGACGGAGCGTCCCGCCCGCTGCACGTCCGGATCGTTCGCGCTGCGCGGGTTCCCCTCGTGGGTGGGGGCGGGCGGCGCCTCCCCCTCGAAGACGCGGGGGAACTCGTACCGCACGAGCAGGGCCGTGGCCTCGTCGAGGATCCGGTCGCGGGGGATCGGGGCGGCGGTGTCGACGACGCCGAGCACGCGGCTGGAGTCGACGACGTGGGCGACGTCGCCCGGGAAGGCGACCCGGACGAGCCCGGCCCCGAGCCAGAGCGTCACCGCGGCGATGAGGGTCGTCGCGACGGCGCCCCCGACACGGCCGATCGGCCCCGGCCGGCGTCGTCCCCCCAGGAACAGACGGGTGAGGCCGGCGCACACCCCCTGCCCGACGAGCGCGGCCACGAGGACGAGCGTGACGAGCGTCGCGGTGAGCATCGGCCCCGGCAGCCGCTCCGTCCACGATTCGACGAGCCCGGGTGCGAACCGCAGGCCGAGCGCCCCACCGGCGGTGAACCCGAGGAGGCTGCCGACGACGTGGAGCAGCCCCCGGTCGAACCCGACCCCCGCGTAGAGGAGCAGGGCGAGGACGAGGAGCCCGTCGAGCCCCCATCCCGCCGCCACGAGATCGGTCATACGACGTCGTCCCCGCAGACCTCCGTGCCCGCAGGCGTGGCCGGGTCGGCGTCACCCTCCGACGCCGGCGCGGGCGGCATGACGACGGGTGGGCGGCCACCGCTCACGCGGTCGGGGAGGACGCGGGTGACGGCGGCGTCCCACGGGCGGGCGAGCCCGGTGAGGACGAGGAGTCGGTCGAGCATCGCCGCCGTGAATCCCCACACGAAGACGCCGTCCAGCTCGAACCCGACACCGTGGTACCCGACGGGATGGGTGACGGTGATGCGGTGCGCGGGGTCGGCGAACCGGGCGAGCGGGATCGTGAGGATGCGGGCGACCTCGACGGGCGAGGTCACCGTGATCGGCGAGGGGTTCGACCACCAGGCGAGGACGGTCGTCACCGACGAGTCCGACGCGGGCACGGGCACGGGTGGGAACGTCGTGAGGACGTCGACGCCCGCACGGTCGAGGCCGATCTCCTCCCCGGCCTCGCGGAGGGCGGCGTCGACGGGGCCGCCGTCGCCCGGGTCGATCGCGCCGCCGGGGAACGAGACCTGCCCCGCGTGGGAGCGGAGACGGCCCGAACGTTCGGTGAGGACGACGGTCTCCTCCCCCGGGGCCTCACCGGGCCCGACGAGGAGGAGCACCGCGCTCCGCCGACGGCCGCCGCCGGCGACGCGGCCGTGCGTGAAGAATCCGTGGGGTGCGCGACCCGCCTCCTGCGCCGCGTGGTCGAGCCACGCCGGGCGGGGCGTCACGAGCCGCCCGCGCCGGACGGGTCGGGGACCGTGCCGGGCGGAGGGGTGTCCTTGAGGAGCTTCCACGCGACCTTCGGCTCGACGACCCCGATGCCCGCGGAGTCGCACCACCGCGCCACGGCGCAGGCGCCGCACGCCGGTCGACGCGAGTGGCACGTGCGTCGGCCGTGGAAGATGAGGACGTGGGAGAGCATCGTCCACTCCTTGCGCGGCACGAGCGCGCCCACGGCCTCCTCGACCTTGACGGGGTCCTCCTCGTCGGTCCACCCGAGGCGGCGCACGACGCGGCCGAAGTGCGTGTCGACGGTGATCCCGGGGATGTCGAAGGCGTTGCCGAGGACGACGTTCGCCGTCTTGCGACCCACGCCGGGCAGCTCGACGAGCGCCGGCAGCGAGGCGGGCACCTCGCCGTCGTGCCGCTCGACGAGGGCCGCCGAGAGGCCGAGCAGCGAGGAGGCCTTCGACCGGAAGAACCCCGTCGGCCGGATGAGCGTCTCGAGCTCCTCACGGTCGGCGCCGGCGAGCGCCTCGGCGTCGGGATACCGGGCGAAGAGGGCCGGGGTCACCTTGTTCACGCCGACGTCGGTCGACTGGGCCGAGAGGACGGTCGCGACGAGGAGCTCGAAGGGATTCCTGAAGTCGAGCTCGCAGTGCGCGTCGGGGTACCGCTCGGCGAGGACGCGGTACGTGCGTCGCGCGCGGCGCTTGAGGGCGAGAGGCGACTCGACGTCCCGCCGCTCCGCCGTGGTCGTCCCGGCGGTGTCGGCGGCCGTGCCCGCCGCACTCGTCGCGTCGGTGTCGGTCGTCGGTGTCGGCGTGGAAACGTCGTCGTCAGGGCCCGTGTTCACTCCGCCAGGGTAGGTCGCGCCAGATCCTCGGATCGCGTCGAGTGACCTCTGGCACACTGGACACGTGGATAACGACGTCGTACGCACTGCTCCCCTCTTCGCCGCCCTCGACGACGCGGACGTGTCGGCCCTGCAGGCCTCCATGTCCACCACGCGGCTCTCACGCGGCGAGGTGCTCTTCCGCGAGGGGGAGCAGGGTGATCGGCTCTACGTCATCGAGGACGGCAAGGTGAAGCTCGGCCGCACGAGCAGCGACGGCCGCGAGAACCTCGTCGCGATCCTCGGCCCGGGCGAGATGTTCGGCGAGCTGTCGGTCTTCGACCCGGGCCCGCGCAACGCCACCGCCACGGCGGTCGCCGAGACGCGCCTCCTCGGTCTCGGCAACGAGGGGCTCCAGCAGTTCCTCCTCGAGCGTCCCGCCGTCGCGCAGAGCCTGCTCGCCGCGCTCGCCAAGCGGCTGCGCCGCACGAACGACTCGCTCGCCGATCTCGTGTTCACCGACGTTCCCGGCCGGGTCGCCAAGGCCCTCCTCGACCTGTCGGAGCGGTTCGGCAAGCCCACCGAGGACGGCATGCTCGTCGCCCACGACCTCACGCAGGAGGAGCTCGCCCAGCTCGTCGGCGCCTCCCGCGAGACGGTCAACAAGGCGCTCGCCGACTTCGCCGGCCGCGGCTGGCTGCGCCTTGAGGCCCGCGCCGTCGTCCTCATCGACATCGAGCGCCTGCGCCGCCGCAGCCGCTGACGCACCGACCGCCACGTCTCCCATGACGCCCCGGCGCCCGGCGTCGCGCTCGGCACACCGCTCTCACTCCCCGCGAAGGTAGTGGAGCTGGGCTTCGACGCTCTTGGCCGCGGCGGGCCACACCTCGCGGGGAACCTCCGCGTAGACGATCTCGAGGACCGATTGCACGTCGGTCGCGCCGTCCTCCACGACGCGGCGCACCTGGTCGAGGCGTTCCCTGCGGTGGTCGAGGTAGAAGTGCACGGACGCGTCCGCGTCGGGCAGGGCGGTGCCGTGCCCGGGCAGGAACCGCCGCACCCGGCCGCTGCCGGTGAGGGAGGCGAGGCGGTCGAGCGAGGTGAGGTAGTCGTCGAGACGTCCGTCGGGCCAGGCGACCATCGTCGTCCCCCACCCGAGCACGGTGTCGCCGGTGAGGAGCGCGTCGTCGGCGCCGACGAGGAAGCACAGTGAGTCGGCCGTGTGGCCGGGCGTCGCGAGGACGCCGATCTCGAGCCCGCCCGCGTCAATGACGTCCCCGTCCGTGAGGTCGTCGACGCCGGGCCCCTGGGCGCGGACGGAGGCACCCACCCGGTCGGCGTACTCGCCCGCCCCCTCGGAGTGGTCCGCGTGGCGGTGGGTGAGGAGGACGGCCTCGACGCGGCGCCCGTCGACGGCCTCGTCGATCGCGGCGAGGTGCGCGGGGTCGGGCGGCCCGGGGTCGACGACGACGCACGCACGGCCGTCCCGAGGGCCGAGGACCCACGTGTTCGTGCCCTCGAGGGTCATCGGCGACGGGTTGGGCGCGAGGACGGCCACCGCATGGGGCGACCCCTCGCCGCCCGTCCACGAGCCGGGTTCGACGGGGGACGGGGGCTGGGCGGCGCTCACGGGCGGCCTCCTGCGACGGGGAGTTCGACGCGCATGCGCAGCGTGCCGGAGTCGGTGCGTTCGAGCACGGGCATGATGCGGCGCATCGGCGGCGCCCATGCGAGGAACGTCTCGGTGTCGGGCGCCTCCGCGACCTGCTCGACGCAGACGACGGTGGGCGGCAGCATCGCGGCGCGCCCCTCGGCGAGGGCCGCGAGGAGCTCCCGCGGCCGCACCCAGTCGGCCGAGTCGGCCTCGCTCGTGCGGTCGTCGGGGATCTGCCCCTCGGGCAGCCGGGCGGCGAAGAACCGGGTGTCGTAGCGGCGCGGCTCGAACTCGGGGGTGACCCAGTGCGCCCACGGGCGGAGCAGATCGGTGCGGAGGACGAGCCCGCGACGGATGAGCATCTCGGCGAACGACTGCTCGCGGGAGAGGAGCCGGTCGCGCTCGGCCTCCCACTCCTCCCCCGAGACGTCCCCGACGAGACGCTCCTCGTCGGGCCCGGCGAGGAGCACGCCGCACTCCTCGAAGACCTCCCGCGCGGCGGCCGCGACGAGCTCACGCGCCTCCGCCTCGTCGATCGCCCCGAGCCACTCGGCCCACCGCTTCGGCGACGGCCCCGCCCACGGCAGGTCGGCGTCGGCGTCACGGGCGTCGACGCCACCACCGGGGAACACCATGCGGTTCGGCGCGAACGCCATCGAGGCACGCCGTCGCAGCATGAACACCTCGACGGCGTCCCCGTCGGACACGTTCGGCGCCTCGGCCGCGCTCGGCGTCGCCTCGAGTGCCCCCTCACCCACGGCTCGCGGGGCGGACGCGTCGCCGCGGCCCGCGACGTCGCGGACGACCATCACCGTCGCGGCGGCACGGGCGGGTGCCACCTCGGCGATCTCGACCGGCCCCGTGCCCCCGTCCGTCGCCGCCGGTCCGAGCATCGAGACGAGATCCTCCGAGACCTCGAACCACCGCACGACGACGTCTGGCCCGCCGTCGTGCAGCGTGATGTCGAACGGCGTGATGTCGGACGACATGGCGTCGCGCGACGCGGCGTCCTGCGATCTGGCGTCTCTCGTCATGGCGTGTCCCTCCGGGGTGTGTGGCGTGGGGGCGTCGAGATGTGCGGTCAGACGTCCTCGGCGAGGGCGACGACGACCTCGACCTCGACGGGCGCGTCGAGCGGCAGGGCGGCGACGCCGACGGCGCTGCGGGCGTGGACGCCCGCCTCACCGAACGCGCGGACGAAGAGGTCGCTCGCGCCGTTGACGACGCCCGGCTGCCCCGTGAACGACGGGTCGCTCGCGACGAACCCGACGACCTTGACGACCTGCGCGACCTTGTCGAGATCACCGACGAGGCCCTTGATCGCGGCGATGGCGTTGAGCGCGCAGATCTGCGCGAGGTCCGCCGCCTGCTGCGGGGTGACGAGCCCGGGGCCCTCGCCGACCTTGCCCGTCGTGAGGAGCTGCCCGTCCTGCATGGGGAGCTGCCCGGAGGTGTGGATGCGACGGCCGTCGCGCTGCGCCGGGACGTAGGACGCCACGGGCGGCACGACTTCGGGGACGACGAGGTTCAACTCGGCAAGGCGGTCTTCGACGGTGCTCACGACGTTCTCCTTCTCGGGTGGATCCGCGACGGCGGCAGGTCAGGACTGCAGGGGGCGCTTGAGGTAGGCGACGAGGTTGCCCTCGGGCATGACGACGACCTGCACGAGCTCCCACCCGTCCGATCCCCAGTTGTCGAGGATCGCCTTGGTGGTGTGGACGATGAGCGGAACGGTGACGTACTCCCACGTGGTCATGCCGAAACGATAGGCGGTCCCACCGACAGGCACGTGACATCGGGCACGGCGCACGTGTCGACGCGGTGCGCGCGGGTGGCGCCGTCCGGCGGGAACGGCCCCACGCCGAGCGGCGACCCGACCGCCCGTCCGCGACCCGAGCGTCCCGGTCGCTCGGGGCACGCGCCGGCGTGAGACACGACGAACCCCGTCACCGGCTGCGGCGGGCCCGGGCGGTTCCTACAGTGAAGGCATGGACGCCCCACCCCCGATCCCCGACGGCCCTCTCGATACCGCCGACGCCGACGGGGAGGTCACCACGCCCGACTGGCCGGGGGTCCGGCTCCACGTCGTCACCGGCAAGGGAGGCACCGGCAAGACGACGGTCGCCGCCGCCCTCGCCCTCACCCTCGCGAGCCTCGGTCGACGCATCCTCCTCGTCGAGGTCGAGGGGCGCCAGGGCATCAGCCAGGTGCTCGACGTGCCGCCGCTGTCGAAGGAGGAGCGTCTCCTCATGCGGGTCTCCGGCGGAGGCGAGATCTGGGGCCTGTCCGTCGAGGTCAAGGCCGCCCTCCTCGAGTACCTCGACATCTTCTACAAGCTCGGCCGGGCGGGCTCCGTCCTCGAACGCACCGGTGCGATCGACTTCGCGACGACCGTCGCCCCCGGCGTGCGTGACGTCCTCGTCGTCGGCAAGGTCTACGAGTCGGTGCGTCGCCACCGCCAGGGCGGCACCCAGGCCGGTCCCCCGTGGGCGTACGACGCGGTCGTCCTCGACGCACCGCCCACCGGCCGCATCGGTCACGTCCTCAACGTCAACGAGGAGGTCGCCGAGCTCGCGAAGGTCGGCCCGATCCGGGGGCAGGCGGACTCGATCACGCGGATGCTCCGCTCCGGCACCGCCGTCGTCCACCTCACGACGCTGCTCGAGGACATGCCCGTCCAGGAGACCGTCGACGCCGTCGCCGAACTCGCCGGCATCCAGGTGCCCGTCGGCGCCGTCGTCGTCAACCAGGCCCGCGACGAGATCCTCTCCCCCGAGACCCTCGCCGCCCTCACCGGCGACGAGCACGCGGGCAGCGCCCGCGACGACGCCAGACGCGCGGAGATCGGCGCGGCCCTCGAGAGCGCCGGACTCCCCGGGACGGACGACGTCGTCGACGCGCTCCTCGCGCAGGCGCGCGACCACGCCGAACGGATCGACCTCGAGAACGAGCTCCTCACCGTGCTCGCCGACCTCGGCCGCCCCCTCTACGTCCTCCCCCGCGTCGCAGGCGGGGCCGACCCCGGGGGTGTGCGCATCCTCGCCCAGCAGCTCGCGGAACAGGCGGTATGGCAGTGACCTCCATCCCCGGCCCCGGCCGAAGCCCCGACGGCGTGACCCGTCGACGCCTCGACGGCACCGATGACCACCCGCGCCTCGACGTCGACACCGTCCTGCGCGACCCCGGCGTCCACATCGTCGTCTGCTGCGGGTCGGGCGGCGTCGGCAAGACGACGACGGCCGCGGCCCTCGCCGTCCGCGCCGCCGAGCAGGGTCGGCGCGTCGCCGTCCTCACGATCGACCCTGCCCGCCGGCTCGCCCAGTCCCTCGGCCTCACCGACCTCGACGACTCCCCCCGCCTCGTCACCGGTCTCGACGACGCGGAGGGCGGCACGCTCGAGGCGATGATGCTCGACATGAAGCGCACGTTCGACGAGGTCGTCCAGGCGCATGCCACCCCCGAGAAGGCGGAGCAGATCCTCGCCAACCCCTTCTACGAGGCCCTCTCCAGCTCCTTCGCCGGCACCCAGGAGTACATGGCGATGGAGAAGCTCGGGCAGCTCCGGGAGCTCACCGGCCCCGACGGCGCGCCCCGATGGGATCTCGTCGTCGTCGACACCCCGCCCTCCCGCTCCGCACTCGACTTCCTCGACGCCCCCTCACGGCTCGGGTCGTTCCTCGACGGCCGGTTCATCCGTCTGCTCCTTGCCCCCGCGAAGGCCGGCGGACGCGCCTACACGAAGGTCGTCGGTGCGGGCATCGGCATGGCGTCGGGCGTGCTCTCCAAGATCCTCGGCGCGTCGATGCTCGACGACGTCCGTGGCCTCGTCGCCGCGCTCGACACGATGTTCGGCGGGTTCCGCGAACGCGCCGACCACACGTACTCGCTCCTCCGGCAGCCCGAGACGGCGTTCGTCGTCGTCGCCGCCCCCGAACGCGACGCGCTCCGCGAGGCCGGGTACTTCCTCGACCGACTCGCCGCCGACGGGATGCCGCTCGCCGGCGTCGTCGTCAACCGCATGGCCCACGCCCGCACCGAGGCCGTGTCCGCCGACGCCGCGCTCCGGGCGGCCGAGACGTTGCGCGACCGAGCCGAGGCCACGGATGCGGCCCCCACCCCCGGCGCGGCCGACGTCACGGCCGAGCTGCTCGAGGTCCACGCCCGCGCGGCCGCCGAGGCCCGGCGTCACGAGCGGCTCAGCCGTGAGTTCGCGGCCCGCTACCCCGGCATCCCCCTCGTGCGCGTACAGGTGGCCGCCACGGACGTCCACGACCTCGACGGCCTGCGCACGATCGGCGCCGCCCTCGGCGGCTCGAACAGCGAGGACGCCGGAGCCTGACGCGACGGAGGCACGAAAGAGGCCGCCCTCATCGGCGCTTGGGTGCCGGGGCGGCCTCGAGATCATTCGCCTCGTTCGTCGGACCGTGCGCGCTGGAAGAGTTCCTTCCAGGAGGTCACTCCGGGGTGGCGGCGGAGGATCGCGCGCCGCTCGCGTTCCGTCATCCCGCCCCAGACGCCGAACTCGGCCCGGTGGTCGAGGGCGTCGGCGAGACATTCGGCGACGACGGGGCACTTGAGGCAGACGCGCTTGGCCTGCTGCTGTGCCGCACCCTGTACGAAGAGTTCGTCGGGCTCGGAGGTGCGACAGCCTGCCAGGGGGGTCCAGTCCTCCACCCAGTCAGACTGACGACGCCGCATCGGCGTTGATGTGATCGTCATTGTTCGTCCTTGCGTCGGCGACCCGTGAAAGAGCGGTTGCACTGTCTCGATCGTCACCCGCCGGCCGGTTTCGTAGTGGTTCGACGTCATCGGCGCACCACGAGCCGGTCGGGCTCCGTGGCTCCACGGTAAGAAGCGCAGGCGAGGCGGCGCGATCCCCCGGGAGGATGGTTCCTTTCCACCCGAAAGGACTGGATCTTCGGTCCTGCGTCACCTAAAACGCTCTTTTCGGGCGCTTTTAGCATATCGACTCCCCGCTTGACACGCGACCCGACGCCCGGCGGCGCGTCGCCCGACAGTTCCGTCGAGGTGGGCCGCGCGGCGTGGTGACGCAGTAGGGCTGTCGACATGTCCGACTACCCTGGTGCGCATGAACAGACGTCAGGGTGATGCGACCTCCGTCGCGAGGCTCCTCGCGGCCTTCGTCGCGGCCTCGACCGTGCTCGGCCTGCTGGCCGCGGGCATCTTCATGCCCGTCGCGGGTCTCGCGGGCATGTCGACCAAGTCGGTGGTCACCGCGTTCGACGCGTTGCCCGCGCAGTTCACGTCCTCACCGCTCGCTCAGCAGTCGCGCATCCTCGCCTCCGACGGCTCCGTCATCGCGACGTTGTACAAGGAGAACCGCCTGGTCGTGCCCCTCGACCAGATCTCCGAGGACATGCAGAAGGCGCAGGTCGCGATCGAGGACCGGCGCTTCTACGAGCACGGCGGCATCGACGGCAAGGGCATCCTCCGGTCGATCGCCGCGGCCGCCCGAGGCGGCGACAAGCAAGGCGCGTCCACGCTCACCCAGCAGTACGTCAAGCAGTTGCTCGTCACCACCGCCCGGCAGAACGGCGACGAGGAGGCTGCCGAGGCGGCACAGGCCCGTGCCGGCATCGCCGGGTACGTCCGCAAGATCCAGGAGATGAAGTACGCCATCTCGATGGAACAGCGGCGCAGCAAGGACCAGATCCTCGAGGGCTACCTCAACATCGTCTACTACGGCGCCGCGGCCTACGGCGTCGAGGCGGCCGCGCACCGGTACTACAACACGTCGGCCGCCAAGCTCACCCTGCCGCAGGCGGCGATGATCGCGGGCCTCGCGCAGAACCCCAGCACGGCCGACCCGATCAACAACCCCAAGCGGGCCATCGCGCGTCGAGCCGCCGTCCTCGAGGCGATGCACGACCAGGGCTACATCAGCCTCGCGCGCATGAAGCGGGCCAGGAACGCCCCCCTCGGGCTCGACACGCAGCCGCTCAAGCCCTCGTGCCCGTCGGCCACCGACCCCTACGTCTGCTACTACGTCGTCAACTGGCTGCTCGACCAGCCGGCCCTCGGCAAGACCCAACAGGAGCGCGAGAAGCAGCTCTTCTACGGCGGGCTCAACATCCGCACGACGTTCGACCCCGAGCTCACGAAGTACACGACAAAGGTCCTCGCCGCCCGCGTCCCGCCGGCCAACGCGGCGCGCCGCGGTGCCGCCGCGGCCGTCGTCGAGCCGGGCACGGGACGCGTGCTCGCCATCGGCCAGAACACGACGTGGGACCTCGTCGGTGGCCCCGGCAAGACGAGCGTCAACTGGTCCGTCGACCAGAAGTACGGCGCCTCCGGCGGGTTCCAGATCGGGTCGACGGCCAAGGTGTACGGCGTCGTCACCGCTCTCGAACAGGGCATGACGGCGAACAGCTCCTTCTACGCCCCGCCGGACGGCACGCACATCTCCGGAAAGCGGTTCGGCGGTGAGAAGTGTGGCGTCATCGACCGCTACTTCGCCCCGTACAACGCCGAGGGCGAGGAGCACGGCATGACGACGCTGCGCGAGGCGACGGTCAAGTCGATCAACACCGCCTTCGCGCAGCTCGCCACCAAGGTCGGCATCTGCGCCGAGCGCGAGACGATGAAGAAGATGGGCCTCACCCGCGCCGACGGCAAGGACTACGGCGTCGGCGGCATCGCCGCCACCGTGCTCGGCGCCGACAACGCCTCACCCCTCACCCTCGCCGCGTCGTACGCGACGCTCGCCGCCGGCGGCGTCTACTGCGAGCCGCGGCCCGTCGAGAGCGTCATCGCGTTCGACGGCACCGAGCTGCCGGTGGGGGAGAACAAGTGCCGTCGGGCGGTGGAGCCCAAGGTCGCCTACGACACGACGAAGATCCTCACGGGCGTCCTCCGCGAGGGCGGCACCGGTCGCAAGGCGGCGCTGGATCGGCCCGCAGCGGGCAAGACGGGTACGGCCGACAACAGCACCGAGACGTGGTTCGCCGGGTACACCCCGCAGCTCGCGTCCGCAGTCTGGTACGGCACGCCGTACACGCAGCGTTCCGTCCACGCCTACGGCGGCACGGTCGCGGCCCCGCTGTGGCGCCAGATCATGTCGTCGGCCAGCAAGGGCATGAAACCGCAGGAGTTCCGCCGCCTCGACTCCTCCCCCGAGGAGGCCAAGAAGCACGGCCGCCAGATGACGGTCCCCGACGTCGTCGGCCGCAGCCGCGAGTCGGCGACGAAGATCCTCGAGGAGGCCGGGTTCACCGTCGAGGTCGCCGACAAGCAGGAGTCGTCCGCGGCCGTCGCCCCGGGTGCCGTCGCGAAGACGTCCCCGGCCGGCGCAGGCCAGGCCCAGGTCGGTTCCACGGTGACGCTCACACTGTCGGCGGGTGGACGCGCCCAGTAACCCCTCCCGACCGTCCGTCATGGATGCGACCGGCCCCACCGTCGATGGTGGGTCCGGTCGCATCTTCTGGGAGACTGGGCGCGATGCACACGCTCACCTCAGCCGCCGTCTCCACCGGGCTCGCCGGTGCGGGTGCCGTCGCGTACGGCTCCCTCGTCGAGCGCAACGCGTTCACGCTCCGCAGGTACGTCCTGCCCGTGCTTCCTGTTGGTCGGGGGCCGATCGACGTCCTCCACCTCGCCGACGCGCATCTCCTGCCGACGCAGCGGCGCAAGCGTGCGTGGATCTCCTCCCTCGCCGAGCTCGAACCAGACGCGGTGATCAACACCGGCGACAACATCGCCCATCCGGAGTCGATCGGGCCGCTCATGGAGGCGCTCGAACCGTTCCGTGGGTTGCCGGGGGCGTTCGTCCTCGGGTCGAACGACTACTTCGCGCCGGGCCGCAAGAATCCCGTCGACTACCTCGTCCGCAAGAAGCCGAAGCCGCGGACGCCGCGCCTGCCCACCGACGTCCTCGTCGGGGAGCTGCGTGACTCGGGCTGGGTCGATCTCACGAACGCGCGCGGTCGCATGAGCGTGCGCGGTCTCGACGTCGAGCTCGTCGGGGTCGACGACCCGCATCTGCACTACGACCGGTACGACGAGGTGGCGGGGCCTGCCGATCCGCGGGCCGACCTCACGATGGGGGTCGTGCACGCGCCGTACACGCGCGTCCTCGACGCGATGACGGCGGACGGTGCGGATCTCGTCCTCGCGGGGCACACGCACGGCGGGCAGCTCGCGGTGCCGTTCTACGGCGCGATCGTCACGAACTGCGACATCGACCGGCAGCGCGTCAAGGGCGTCTCCCGCTGGTGGCCGGGCGCGAACGGCGTCGACTCGGCGCAGGCACCCGACGATGCGGCGTGGCTGCACGTCTCGGCGGGACTCGGCACGTCGCCGTACGCCCCGATCCGGTTCGCGTGCCGCCCCGAGGCGAGCCTCCTCACCCTCGTCCCCCGACCCTGACGGCCTGCGCCGACGAGGTCGTGACGGCCCCCGATTCGGCGATCGGCGCCGGTGTCGGCTAAAGTGAGGCGGTCGCCCTCACGAGGGCTTCGGGGTGTGGCGCAGCTTGGTAGCGCGCTTCGTTCGGGACGAAGAGGCCGCAGGTTCAAATCCTGTCACCCCGACCACACGAGAACGGCTCCTGACCACCAGGTCAGGAGCCGTTCTCATGTCCACCCCTCTCAGGCGAGGACCTGCACGAGGAGGATCTTGACGATCGTGCCGAGCGCGAAGAGGGCGCCGTAGGCCGAGTCGATCCGTTCGTCGTTGACGCGGGAGTTCGCGAACGCGAGGATCGCGGGCTGGCCGACCCACCCGGCGAACCCGCCCGTCGCCCGCTGCGCCGAGAGGCCGATGAGGCGGGCGGCGAGGAACACGAGCACTCCCCCGACGAACATCGAGGCACCGGCGACGACGACGATCGCCAGGCCCTCGAGCGTGAACGCCTCGGCGAGGAAGGCCGGCCCCGACGCGAGACCGACGCACGCGAGGAAGATCATGAGGCCGAGCTGACGGAGCGTGCCGGCGACCTGCTGCGGCAGATCCCACCGGAACGGGCCCGTGCGGTGGAGCGACCCGAGCACCATCCCGACGACGAGGGGTCCCGCGGCCGCGCCGAGCTGGAAGACGATCCCGCCTCCCAACGGCAGCCGTACCGCCCCGGCGAGGAGGCCGAGAGCGATGCCGAGCCCCATCGTCAACGCGTCGACCTGACTCACGTGCCGCTCGGAGTCGCCGAAGAAGTTCGTCGCCTCCCCGAGCGACTCGCGCGGCACGACGGCGAGCACTCGGTCACCCGGCTGGAGGACGAGGTCGTCGCGGGCGAGCATGTCGAGGTCGCCCCGGCGCACGCGGGTGACGACCCCACGGAGACGGCCGTGTACGTCGAGCTCCCCCAGCGGGCGTCCGACGACGTGCGGCGAACTCACGAGGAAGCGACGAAAGTCGACGACCCGGCGGTGGTCCGTGAGGGACGCCTCGGTGTCGACGTGGCCGAGGGCCGCGACGGCCCGCTCCACGTCGTCCGGCGAGCCGATGACGAGTACCCGGTCACCGGCGAGGAACGAGCCCCGCCCGCGCGCGACCCGCACGACACCCTCGCGTTCGAGGTAGCTGAACTTGACGATCTGCTCCGTGAACCCGGGGACGTCCTCGATGGGGATGTCGTTCTCCACCCGGGCCGTGACGGCGGTGAGACCCGCCTCGGCGAGGGAGGGGGTGTCCTTCGTGCCGGGCCAGCGCCGCCCCACGACGACGGCGACCATGATCATGCCGAGGATCACGCCGGTCGGGTAGGCGAGGGCGTAGCCGACGAGGGTGGCGCCGTCGCCGTCGGTGGCGGTGATGGCGGCGTCGATCGCGGGCGAGGTGAGCGCACCGGCGTAGAGGCCGGCGACGTGTGCCGACGTGAGCCCGAGCAGGTGTCCGAGGCCCGCGGCGACCGCCGCCATGACGCCGAGCCCCGCGACCCCGGCGGCCATGAGTGACCACTGGCGTCGCAGGTCGGAGAGGAACGTCGACCCCGCGGCGAGCCCCACGGTGTAGCAGAAGAGGACGACGCCGAGGCTCTTGACGAGGTCGTTCCCCGCGCCGAAGCGCGGATCGAAGGCCCCGATGACGAGACCCATGAAAAGGGCCCCGGCGGCACCGAAGCGGAGGGGGCCGAACTTCACCTGACCGAGCAGGGCGCCCGTCGTGAGGACGAGCATGATCGTGAACAGGTGGTCGGCGGCGAGGAAGTCGAGCATGGCCGTCCCGAGGTCGAGTCGAACGTTGGTCGGACCATTGTGCGCCCGGCCCGCCCGAGGGCGAGACCTCGATCACACGAGGGCGATCGTCACCGTCGCGGCCGTGACGACGAGGACGGTGAGGAGCCGCGCGGGGACACCCACGGCCGCGGGCGGCGACGTCGAAGACGCCCGCCCGGTCGCAGATCTCGGCGACGACGGTGATCGCGAGGAGGAACACCGCGATGGGGGCGACCCGGGTGAGGGCGTCGAGGACACGTCGGGTGTCACGGACACACGGACACACGGACACCACGATCCCGTGGCGGGGCGTGGCGTCCGTGCGGCGCGGGGTCAGCGGCGGATCTGGTTGACCGAGTCGGCGAGCTCGTCCATCGTCGAGAGGACCTTGGAGTTCGCCGACAGACCGCGCTGGGCGAGGATGAGGTTGGTGAGTTCGCGGCCGAGGTCGACGTTGCTCGCCTCGACGACGCCGGCGTAGATCTCGCCGCGTCCGCCGGTCCCGCCCGAGCCGGCCTGGGGCGCGCCCGAGGCGGTGGTCTGCTTGAAGTCGGTGTTGCCGATGCGTTCCAGACCGGCGTCGTTGGCGAATCGCGCGATCTGGATCTGCCCGAGGACGACCTGCTGGCCTCGGGCATCCTGACCGAGCACACGACCACGCTGGTCGAGGGCGAAGCTCGACGGGGTGGCCGACGGGTTGGGGATGCGGATCGGCCGGTTGTCGACGCCGAGGACGGTCTTGCCGTCGCCGGCGCGCAAGGTGCCGTTCGCGTCGAGGTTGAAGTTGCCGTTGCGGGTGTAGGTGCGCTCGTTGCCGCTCTGGAGGACGAAGTAGCCGGCTCCGCCGATGGCGACGTCGGTGGGCTTGTTCGTCGTGATGAACGACCCCTGGTGGAACTCGCCCTGAATCGCGCGGGTGACCACGCCGAGGCCGAGCATCGCCGGGTTGATCGCGCCGTTGGGCTGGGGCGGTGGGGTGATGTTCGCGCCGCGGGCGATCTGGGACAGGCGGTCCTCGAACATCGCCCGGTCGACCTTGTACCCGTCGGTGTTGACGTTGGCGACGTTGTTGCCGGTGACGTCGATGAAGATCTGATGCTGGCGCATCCCGGAGATCGCGGAATCGGCGGCACGGAACATGCAGGGGCTCTTTTCTCCAGCGTTTCGTCGTGGGGACGGCCGGTGCGCTCGTGGGCGAGCGCACCGGCCGCGGGCCACCGCACGCGGTGGCCGAGGTCGACATGGCAGCGTCGACGCAGGGTCCGAAGACCGGCGAGGATCCGACCGGGTCAGCGCTTCATGTTGATGAGGTCGTTGAGGACCTCGTCGGAGGCGGTGACGACCTTGGAGTTCGCCTGGAAGCCACGCTGGGCCATGATGAGGTTCGTGAACTCGCCGGCGAGGTCGACGTTCGAGAGTTCCAGCGTGTTCTGGATGATCTGACCGCGACCCTCGGAGTCGGGCTCGCCGACGATCGCATCACCGGAGTTCAGCGTCGGGCGGAACATCGAACCGCCGACGCGGTCCATGCCCTGCGGGTTGTTGAACTTGGCCAGGGCGATCGTCGCGATCGGCGTGCCCTCCGGGTTGGCGTCGTTGAAGCCGGTGATGACGCCGTTGGGGGCGACCTGCCACGAGGTGTACTCCTCGGAGCTGATGGTGATCTTGTCGCCGTCCGCGCTCTGCACGTAGCTGCCGTCGCCGGTGACGAGGTCGCCGGCCTTGTCGAGCGAGAAAGCACCGTTGCGGGTGTAGAGCGTCTGCTCGCCGCGCTTGACCTGGAAGAAGCCGTCACCCTGGATCGCCATGTCGGTGGGCACGTTGGTGACCTGCAGACCACCCTGCTTGAAGTCACCCGAGATCTGACCGAGGCGCACGCCCAGGCCGACCTGCGTCGGGTTCTGGCCACCCGCGGTGCTGGGGGCCGAGGCGTTGCGGACGGTCTGGCTGAGGCTGTCCTCGAAGACCGCGCGGGTCGACTTGTAGCCGTGGGTGTTGACGTTCGCGATGTTGTTTCCGGTGACGTCGAGGTAGATCTGGTGGTTGCGCAGACCGGATACGGCCGACCACATGGAACGGATCATGAGAAGAGTCCTCCTTCTCGAGCCGAGGCCCGAGGACTGTTACGCAGGGGTACCGGGGGTACCGGGGGTGCCGGTGCTGTCGGTGCTGTCGGTGGGGGTGCTCCCCGTCGTGCCGTCCTTGGCCGTGGTGGTCCCGTCGGAGGGGGCGGAGCCGGTGGTGCCCGTCGTGGGCGCGGGGGCGGTCGTCGATGCCGTGGCAGGTGACGTCACCGAGGTGACCGATCCGAGCGGCACGTCCTTGCCGTTCACGACAAGAATCGGCCCGGACTCGGAGAACCTGACCGATTCCACGAGTCCGGCGAGCGTCTTGGACGCATCGGCCGGGTCGGCGTAGGTGATGTTCGCGCCGATCATCCCGACGGCCGTGGACATTCGCTGTTCGACGCGTTGCCCGGCGTAGTAGGCCATGAGTTGGTCGTTGCTGCTCGTGAGGTCCTTGACGGCCTTCGACATCGCCTCGGCGTTCGTCGAGAGCTCGTTGACGCGTTCGAGCATCGCCATCGACGCGGTCTGCTGCATCATCGCCGTCGTGTCGGCGGGCTTGCTCGGGTCCTGGAACCGCATCTGGGCGACGAGCAGGCCCATGAAGTCGTCGGCGTCGAGGGCCATGCCGTACTTGCGGTTGATCTGGTTGGCCTGCGCCGTCATCTCGGGGGTGACGTTGGAGACCCACGTCTTGGACTCGGGGTCGTACGTCGCCTTGGACCGCGGGATGCGCATGGTGGCGCCGTCCGGCTGCGTGATGGTGACGTAGGTCTGGTCGGACGGGGTCGCGCCGGTGGCGCCGCCGGTTCCGGTGACGGGGGTGGTCATGGGTCCTCCTCAGGAACGCCGGAAGTCGGCGTCGGTGGGGACGGTGGTGGCCGTTCCCCTCGGGGCAGGGGCATAGGTGAGCTGGTCGGTGGTGTCGGCGTCGAGGTCGAAGCCGCTGCCGTCGCGGGTGGCGGCGCGGGCGGCGCGTTCCTGTGCGTCGGCGGCGTCCTGCCAGGTGGGTCGACCACCGTCGGCGAAGCCGCCGGAGTCGACGTCGATGGAGGTGGCGTCGAGGCCCATGCCGGCGAGTTGGGTGCGGAGGGCGTCGACGTTGTCGCGGAGGAGTTCGCGGGCCTGGCTGTCGAGGGCCCGCATGACGACGGCGACCTCGCCGCCGCGCATCTCGAGGGTGATGTCGACCTTGCCGAGGTGGGCGGGGGCGAGCTGGAGCGCGATCTGGTACGAGCCGTCCTGGCCGCGCAGCACCGGGCCGAGGCCGCGCATGAGCTGGTCGCCCATCGGCGGGGTGTGCGGCGCGGGTGTGGCGGCACTCGCGACCGGCGCCGAGGCTGCTGCGGTGAATCCCCGCTGGGTCTGGACGAATCCGGCCGCGTCGGGGCGGGTCGTCTCCCGCGGGGTGGCGGGGTTGGCGGACGCCGCCTGACCGGAGGTGCCGGAGCCGTCGGAGCGGTCTCGGCCGGAGTCGGAGGTGGAGGCCGACGTCGTCTCGGCGCGGGGCACGGCAGGAGCCGGAACAGGGGCGCGCTGTGCCGGGGCTGCGTCCTCGGGCTCGGGAAGGCGCGGGGCCACCTCGGGGCGCACGGCCGTCACCGGGACCTCGGCCGGAGTGGCCGGAGGCACGGTGGGCGTGGGAACGCCGACGGGCAGGCGCGGCGGCCGGAGGCCCGGACCGTCCCCAGGTCGGACGAGGCCCGGCACGTCGGACGTGTCGGAGACGTCGGTTGCATCGGACGTCGTGGCGTCGTCGGACACGGTGGTGCCGGTCGTCGGCGCCGGGACACCGGTCGTCTCCCCCTCGGCCGCGGCGCGCGCCCCGGGTGCGCCGGGGCGCGCGCCGGATGTGGAGGCGCCCGCGAGCCCGGTCGAGGCGGGGACGCCCGTGGACGGCGTGGCCTCGGAGGCGTCGGGGGTAGAGGTGGCCGTGCCCTCGGGCGCCGACGTCGCGGCGGCGCGCGAGCCACCGGGTGTCGAGGCGGGCGCGAGGCCGACGTCGTCGCTCGTCGAGCCGGAGACCGTGGCGTCCGCCGAGGTCGCCGGGACGCCGAACGCGGCACCGGCGGGTGCGCTCTCGCCCGTCGGCGAGGCGACCGAGGAGGCCGCCCAGGAGGCGGCTCCCGGCGCGGTCCCGTCCACGACACCGGCAGGCATCGCCGGAGCCGAGGCCCGAGCGACACCCTGGGCGAGCGTCGGCGACGGGGCCGTGGCGGACGCCGCCCCGGCGCGGACGGAGGTGGTCGACGTCGCGGACTGCGCTGCGGCACCCGCCGTCGCGGAGGCAGTCGCCGTCGCGGCGGCGCCGGTCGTCACGGGCTGTCCGGCGGCGACCGGGGCGGGTCCCGAGGTCTGCTCGGCGTCGGCCTCGGTGGACACGCTCCCGACCGTGGTGCCGGACGCGGGCGCGCCGGCCTCGTCGGACGCGGCGTGCGTCGAGGCGACGGCGGCATGCGTCCCTGCCCGCACCGCGGCGAGGGCGGAGGCGCGGGAGGCCGCGACGTCGACGAGTCCGTCGGTCGAACCCGACGCCGTCTCGCGCGAGGCGGCGTCAGAGGCACCGGCCGCCGCTCCCGCGGCCCGGGTCTCCTCCGCACCCGCGGTCACGGAGTCGGTAGGGGCCGAAGCCGTGGCGCCTGGAGCGGGGGCGGCAGACGCCGGGGACGTGGGCGTCGTGGCGGCGGTCGACGCCGGGGCGTCGCGCCCCGCGCCCGCGGCACCGGAGGCGGCCGGACTCTCGGCTGTCGAGACGGCGTCGGCCGAGTCGACGTCGGGTGCACCGGCCTCGGCGGCGGCACCCTCGAGCACCGACGCATCGGGCGTCTCGGCCCGACGCAGGGTCTGGTGCCACGGGCCGCGCTCGGTGAGGCGGACGAACGCCGCCTCGGCCGCGCGCGGATCGGTGCCCCCCGCGACCTCGTCCGCGGTGTCGGTGGATACCGCGGCGACGGCACCGTCGGAGCCCACGCGGCCGTCGGTCCGGGGCGGGGTCGTCGATTCGGCACCGTCGTCGACGCGACGGTCGGGCACGGCGGTGCGCGGCGCGGTGGGCGTCGTCTCGGCGGGGGGTGCGGTGTCGAGGGCGTCGTCGAGCGCGTCGCCGAAGCCTTCGACGGCGGGGGTCGTGCGACTCGACTCGGGGCTGCCCGCACGCAGACGCGTGCGGGTGACGTCGGTGATCTCGGTCATGCGGATGTTCCCAGCCCCGCCATGATGCGGCGGACGTAGTTCCGTGTCTCGGCATACGGCGGGATGCCGTCGTACTTGCGCACCGCGCCGGCGCCCGCGTTGTAGGCGGCGAGCGCGAGCTCGGTCGACTCGAACGTGCGCAGGTGGGAGCGGAGGAGGCGGGCGGCGCCGTCGACGGCCTGGGCCGGGTCGAAGGAGTTGCGCACGCCGAGGCCGCGGGCGGTGCCGGGCATGAGTTGCATGAGCCCCTGCGCGCCGGCGTGGCTCACGGCGGTCGTCTTGAAGCCGCTCTCCTGCTTGGCGACGGCGGCGAGGAGGGTCGCGGGCACGCCGTACTTGCGTTCGGCGTCGCGGAAGAGGGTCTGCAGACGCGCCGGGGCCTGGTCGAGGGCCTGGGTGCCGCGGGCGTCGGGGGCGAGGCTCGTGCGGGCGGCCCGCGGTGCGGCGTCCGTCGCGGCACCGGCGCCGGCGGCGGCGAGGGTGGCGTTCGCGGCGGCGGCGCGGGAGGCGGCGTCGAGCATCGTCGTCGACGACGTCGTGGTGGCGGGCCCGAGACCGGCGAGCGCCGTCTGGACGACGGCCTGGGTGTTCTCGACGTCGGAGCCGACGAGGCTGTCGCGGACGGCGTCGGCGACGACCTCCTGCCACGTCGCGGAGTCGACGGCGGTCGGCGATACGGCGGCGGCGCGCAGGCTGGAGGCGAGCTTCGTCGTGTTCACTCCGGCGGCGGGCAGCGGCGCGGAGGCGAGCGCGGCCGAGCGGGTCGCCCGGGCGGTGCGATCGGCGCCGGCGGCGGGGATCGTCTCGATCGGCGCGGCCGAGGGCTGCTCGGGGAGGATGCGGCGGATGGCCGTGAGGTCCTTGTGGACCTTGCTGATCTTCACGACGTCGCCGGTGTGCGGCGCGTGGATCATCTTGCCGCCGCCGACGTAGATCCCGATGTGGTGGACGGGGTTGCCGAACGCGACGAGGTCGCCGGGGCGGGCCTGGGCGAGGGAGGGCACCTTGACGCCCTGTCGGGCCTGGTCACGGGAGACGCGCGGCAGGGAGACGCCGTGCTGCTTCATGACGAGCTGGACGAACCCGGAGCAGTCGAGGCCCGTGCGGGGGTTCGTGCCGCCCCACTTGTAGGGGATGCCGAGGTACTTCTTCGCCGTGGCGAGGACGGCGTCGGCGTCCTTGATCCCGGAGGAGGCGCGGGTCGGCGTGGGGGCGGTGCGCTCGGTGTGCCCGGTGGCGGCACGCTGCGGGGAACTCGTGCGGGCCGTGGGGGTGGGTGCCGTGAGCGTCGACGTCGAGGCGCGGCTCCCCGCGCCGTTCCGCGCACCGGAGGAGGTCGAGGACGTCGAGGCCGGACCGGCAGCATTCCCCGTGGATCCCTGGGCGCGCGTCATCGCGTCGCGGAACGCACCGGCGTTCGGCGACGTCGCACCGACCGCGGCGGTCGAGGGACCGCCCGGGGTGCCGAACAGCGACTGGATCTGGGTGACCCGCGCCTGGGCAGCGGCAAGGCTGCTCGTGTCGATCGTCATCGACGTCCTTTCTTTTTCCGGGACGCACTCTCTTCGGCGGTTCGTTGGTCCGCGTCGAGCATTTCGGCGAGGCGCTCTTCGCGGGCACGTCCGACGAGCCGTTCGAGTCCTTGGGTGCGCATCGCCGCAGCTCGGAAGGCCTCTCGGGCGGATTCCGTCTGTTCGTGCGCGAATTCGTAGGCCTGCGTGGCCTGGGTGACGGACGCGGCGGCGGCCTCGGCGGAGGCCTGGTGGCGTCGGAAGTCGACGAGCGGCGTCTCAGCATCCGGCGGCCGGACGAGCCTCGGGTAGTCTGCGCGGCGCCGATCGAGGGTGCCTGCGGCCTCGCGTTCGGCGATGGACGCGCCGGCCATCTCGGCCCTGGCGCGGTCCTCCTCGATGCGGCGGACGCGCAGCAGCGTGTCGTACGGCGTCTTGAACTTCGCCATGGGTACCTCCGTGGCCTGGTCGATCCGGCGGGTCGGTCCGGTCGGACGGGGTGGTCCGGCGGGTCGAGACAGCGGTTCCGGCGGTGCGCGCGTGGTCTCGCCAGGTGGGTCGTCAGCCGCTCTCGGCGATGCGGTGGAGCTCCTCCCAGGCGGTCGCGGCGGGTGTGAGGTCCTCCATGTCCTGCTTGAGGAACGCGTCGATCTCGGGCGACTGCTCGAGGGCGCGGTCGACGGTCGGGTTGCTGCCCTTGACGTAGGCGCCGATGTCGATGAGGTCCTTGGCGTCGCGGCGGGCGGCGAGCATCTGCCGGAGCACGGTGGCGTCGGCGCGTTGCTCCTTGTTCGTCACGGCCTTGGTGACACGGGAGATCGACTCGAGCACGTCGATCGCCGGGAAGTGGCCCTGGGTGGCGAGCTGGCGGGAGAGGACGATGTGCCCGTCGAGGATGGAGCGGACGTTGTCGGCGACGGGGTCGGTGAGGTCGTCGCCGTCGACGAGGACGGTGTAGAGCGCGGTGATCGACCCGGTCTTCGCCATGCCGGCCCGTTCGAGGAGCTTCGGCATGAGGCCGAACACGCTCGGCGGGTAGCCGCGGGTGGCGGGCGGCTCGCCGGCTGCGAGGCCGACCTCGCGCTGCGCCATGGCGACACGGGTGACGGAGTCCATGCAGAGGATGACGTCCTGCCCCTGGTCGCGGAACCACTCGGCGATGCGGGTCGCGGTGAACGCGGCGCGCAGACGCACGAGGGAGGGCTCGTCGGAGGTCGCGACGACGACGACGGACCGCTTCATGCCCTCCGGCCCGAGGTCGCCCTCGATGAACTCTCGCACCTCACGGCCACGCTCGCCGACGAGGGCGAGGACGGAGATCGGGGCCTCGGTGCCGCGGACGATCATCGACAGCAGCGAGGACTTTCCGACACCGGACCCGGCGAAGATGCCCATGCGCTGGCCGCGGCCGGCGGGGATGAGCGTGTCGATGGCGCGGACGCCGAGCGGCATGGGGTCGGTGATGCGTTCACGGTCCATCGCGCGGGGCGGGATGCCGTCGCTGCTCGTGAGGACGACGTCGCGGAGGGCGGGGCCGTCGTCCATCGGTTGGCCGAGGGCGTTGACGACGCGGCCGAGGAGCCCACGACCGACGGGGATCTGGAGCGGCGCCCCGGTGGAGAGCACGGGGTTGCCGGAGCGGACGCCGCGGAGGTCGGAGACGGGCAGGCACGAGGCGTACCCGTCGCCGAGGGCGACGACCTCGGCCATGATCGGGCCGTGGTCGCCGATGATCTTCACGGCCTCGCCGATGCCGAGCTCGAGGCCGGAGACCTCGATGGAGAGACCGACTGCGCTCGTCACGCGTCCGCGGGCGAGGGGTCGGGCGGCCCTCGCGGCCTGCGAGGCGAGGTCGGCGTAGAGGCCGGGCAGTTCGATGCCGCCGCCGAACGCGCCGGAGGCGAGGATCGGGGCGGCGCTCATGCGTTCAACGCCGTCCGGACGCGGTCGAGCGCCCCCTCGAGGGAGGCGTCCACCTCGAGGTTGGTCGCCATTGCGATGGCGTCCCCGCGGGCGACGGTGGGGTCGGCGACGACGTCGGCGACGGTCCACTCCATGATGTCGCCGGTGATCGCGGTGACGTCGTCGTGGTCGGCCGGGTTCATGCGCAGGGTCACTGTGGCGCGGCGGGGCACCTGGGACAGGGCGCGCATGACGGCGTCGCGGGCGGTGCACTCCCCCACCTCGAGGTGGTGACCGACGAGGGACTCGGCGATCTGCACCGCGAGCTCGGTGACGACCTCCTGCAGCTCCGTCACGGCGGGCGCCTGGTAGTTGAGGGCACCGGCGATGGCGTTCTCGACGTTCGCGAGGAGCTCCCCGAGGCGCTCTTTGCGGGAGGCGCGTTCGCGGGCGTCGCGTTCGGCGATCTCGGCCTGCTGCTGGGCCATGAGGTCGAGGCCCTCGCGGCGTCCGGCCTCGAAGCCCTGGGCGCGGCCGTCCTCGTATCCCTGCGCGTGCGCCTGCTCTTTCGCCTTCTCGACGACCTCGGCGAGGTAGGGGTCGACGAGGCGCGGGTCGGCGACACCGACGGGGGCGTACTCGGTGGCGGTGAGGTCGGCGCCCATCCGGGCCGGTCGGGACGTGTCGTCCTCGGCGGCGCGGATGACGTAACTCGTCCGGTTCGGCGTGTACCGCAGTCCCTCAGGCAATGAACTCGTCCCCACCGCCGCGGGCGACGACGATCTCGCCGGCCTCCTCGAGCATGCGGATCGCACGGATCACGACGGCCTGGGCCTCCTCGACCTGCTTGAGGCGCACGGGGCCGAGGATGCTGATCTCGTCGGCGAGGGCGAGCGCGGCACGCTCGGACATGTTCCGTGTGATCTTCTCGCGGACGTCCTCGCGCACACCCTTGAGGGCGACGGCGAGGTCCTTCGACTCGACCTTGCGGAGGACGACCTGCACGGCGCGGTCCTCGAGACCGACGATGTCCTCGAACATGAACATCTGCGCACGGACCTGTTCGGCGAGTTCGAGGTCGCGCTTCTCGAGACCTTCGAGGATCATCCGCTCGGTCGTGCGGTCGGACTGGTTGATGATCTCGACGAGCGGCTTGAGACCGCCGACCTTGGTCGAGTCGGCCGCCTGCACGAGGGTCGACAGGCGGCGTTCGAGGTGGGACTCGACCTGCTTGACGATCTCCGGCGACGTGCGGTCCATGATCGCGAGACGGTGCGCGACCTCGGCCTGCATGTCGGAGGTGAGGCCGGAGAGGATGATCGCGGCCTGCTCGGACTCCATGTGGGCGAGGACGAGCGCGATGGTCTGTGGGTGCTCGTCCTGGAGATAGTTGAGGATGAGCTTGGCGTCGACACGGCGGAGGAACTCGAACGGCAGCTCGACCAGGGAGGCCGTGAGGCGGTCCATGATCTCCTGGGCCTTTTCCTTGCCCATCGTCGCGACGAGGATCTCCTCGGCGAATCCCACACCGCCCTGCACGTAGTACTGGCGAGCCTTGGCGAGACCACGGAACTCCTCGAGGACCTCGTCGAGGACCTCGACGTCGACGCCCTCCAATCGGGCGATCTCCGCGGTGAGCGCCTCGACCTCGTGCTCGGGGAGCGACTTGAGGATGGCCGCCGAGGCGTCCTTCCCGAGCTGCACGAGCAGGATGGCTGCCTTGCGCAGTCCGGTGAGGTGAGGGGCGACGGCGTTGCTCACGGGTTCTCCTTTCCGTCCTCGTCAGGGCAGTGCGATGGGGGGGTGTCAATTGCGTTCGGTGATCCACCCGCGCAGCAGGCGGGCCACCTCGTCGGGGTTCTCGTCGACGAGGGCGGTGATCTCGGCGCGGGCCTGCGTGCGGGCCTCCGACTGCGGATCGATCGGGGTGGCCTCGATGACCGGCATCTCGTCGTCCTCGAGGGCGTACTCGGCGGGTGCCGGCGGAAGCTCCTGCATGGGGACGGCGGTCGAACCGCCCGCACTCGGCAGGGGTTCCGCGTCGTAGGACGTGAGGTCGCCGATCTCGACGGTCTTCGTCTTCTTGCGGCTCTTGCGGAACCCGATGAGCAGGGCGAGGAGGAGCAGCAGCGCGAGGCCGATGTTCTTCGCGAGCTCGACGAGCTGGTTCTGCCGCTCCTGCTCGGCGGCGGCCCTGGCCTCGGCCTCGGCCGCGGCGGACGCCTGCGTGTCGAACGGGACCCGGCTGACCTTGACGACGTCGCCACGCGTGGCGTCGATGCCCGCGGCGGCCGCGACGAGCTGATTCATCTCGGTCTGGTTGAGCGCCGCGGACTTGTTCGCGTCGAGCATGACCGCGACGGTCATGCGGGCGAGACGGCCGGGAGCCTGCTCCGTCACCGTGGTGCGCGTGCCGACCGGGTTGATGGTCTTGCGCTTCTCGGTGTCGTACTGCTGGTTGCTCTGGCCGGAGTTGCCCTGGGGGACGGTGATGTTGTCGGGGCCGAGGACGCCACCGGTGGGGGTCTGGCCGTTGCCGCGGAGCTTCTCGGTCTCGGTGTCCTCCTGCACGGGGACGGCGCCGGGCTGGGCCGGGATGTACTCGTTGGCCTGGATCTTCGTGTCGTCGAAGTTGAGGTCGGCGGTGACGGTGACCGAGGAGGCGCCCGGGCCGACGGCCTTGTCGAGCATCGCCTGGATCTTCTGCTGCGCGCTCGCCGAGAGGCCCTGGGCCTGGGCGAGGCGCTGGTCGCCGATGGCGCTGGCGGCGCCGGCGGCACCGGTGGCCGAGAGGAGGCGGCCGGTGCTGTCGGTCACCGTGACGTTGTTCGCGACGAGCTTCGGCACCGCGCTGCTCACGAGATGGACGATCGCCTCGACCTGGCCCGTGTCGAGCTGCTGCTGCGGCTTGGGGGTGACGAGCACGGACGCCGTCGTCGGCGTCTGCGCGGCGGTGAAGACCTCCTCGTCGGGCAGGGCGAGCTGCACCGTCGACTTCTGCACGGCGTCGAGGCTGTCGATCGCCTTCTGCAGCTCACCCTCGGCGGCACGCTTGGCGGCCATCTTCTGCTGGAAGTCCGAGGAGGCGAAGTTCTGCTGGTCGAGCAGGCCGTAGCCCTGGCTGTTCTCCGTCTGGGCGGGGAGCCCGGCGGCGGCGAGGTCGATGCGGGTCTTCGCCACCTGTTCCGCCGGCACCTCGACGGTCGAACCGCCGTCGGCGAGCTCGTAGGGGGTGCCGAGCTCGTCGAGCTTCGCGGTGATCGCCCCGGCGTCCTGGCTCGTAAGGCTCGTGAAGACAGGCGTCATCGTCGGCCGGCTCGCCCACTGGAAGAAGGCGACACCACCGACGAGGGCCACGACGAGCGCGATCACCGTGACGACACGCTGGCCGGCGGTGAACGTGCTCCACGTGGTCCTGACCTTGGTGAGCGCGTCGGAGAGTCGTTGGTTCACAGCTGCATCCGGATGATGTCGTTGAAGCTCTGGAGGGCCTTGTCACGCACGTTGACGGCGAGCTGCGTGGCCACCTGGGCCTCGTTGGCGGCGACCGTGTACTCGTGGATGTCCTTGAGGTCGCCGGTGGCGGCGGCGACGGCGAGCTTGTCGCTGCGTTCGTGGAGGGCGCCGAGCTCGCCGAGCTTCTCCCCGACCATGCCGGTCGCGCCGGACTCGAGGCCGCGGCCGAGGTCGGTGGGCTCGCTCGCCCACGTCGTCATGTTCGCGGCGGTGACCTCGGGACGGGTGAACGTCGTCGGGGCGGCGGCGCCGGTGGCGGTGATCGGCATCGTGGCCGGGCCGGTGGCACCGACGGACTGCACGGAGGAGGGCCCGAAGGCCTCGATCCGGCCGGCGAGCATCTGACCGAAGGAGGCGACGCCCTGGGCGGCCGTGGTCGTGTCGACCTCGGTGCGCGGCGGGGCGGCCGACACGCCGTTGGCGGGGTTGATGCCGAACCCGGGCGTGACGCCGAACCCGAACGAGGGCGTGATGGGGGCGATGCTCATCTACCGATTCCGATCGCTGCTTCGTAGGTCGCCTTCGTGCGTTCCACCGCGGCGAGGTTGGCCTGGTAGGCGCGCTGGGCCTGCATGAGCTGCGCCATCTGGTCGGAGAGGTTGATGTCGGGCACCCGCACCTGCCCGCGGGCGTCGGCGAGGGGGTGGTCGGGCATGTCGACCACGCGGCCCTGCGGGTTGCCCCACACGTTGCCCGCGACGTACGTGCCGGCGGGCTTGCCGTAGTCGGCGGCCTTCGCGACGACGTACCGCGCCTGGAACGCGGCCTCGTCGGTGCGCGAGACGTTGTTCATGTTGGCGATGTTGTCGCTGACCGCGTCGAGCCACTTGCGGTTGACCGTGAGGCCAGAGTTGGAGACGTTCATCGCGTCGAACATGGCACTCATGACGTCACCCCCGATCAGGCCGAGCCGCTGATGGCGGTGCGGAGGCCACGGAACTTGTTCGTGAGGGCCTGGGACACGAGCTGCTGCGTGAGCAGGGTCTCCTGGCCCGCGACGGCCTCCTCGTCGAGGTTGACGTTGCTGCCGTTCGTGCGCGTGGGCTCGAGGGAGCGTGCCGTCGCGATGTCGATGCCTCGCGGGTCGGTGCCCTCCGTGTACGCCTTCTTGAGCACGCTCTCGAAGTCGACCTTGCCAGCGAGGAACCCGGGGGTGTCGATGTTGCTGAGGTTGTCGGAGATGGTGCGCTGACGCATCGAGAGACCGGTCATGGCCTCGCTGAGCGTGCGCGTCGTCATGTCGCCGATGAAGAAACTCATGCGTGTCGACTCCCCCCTGGAGTGGGCTGTGTTCGGGGTCGTGGCAGGAACCCCGCCGTCGTCCGTCCGTGGTGACCATGGCCCTCCGTGGCCTCACCCCTCATCGGCCCCGCTCGGGCGCTCCTGAGACCTCCCCACCGCCCGGTAACCGCCTGACCTGCATGGATGCAACGTGGCATCGGGAGCGGGAACACCGGTGACGGGCGGCGAATCCGCCCACGCCCCAACGCGATCCGCCGGCGAGTGGCCCGACGGGACTCCGGCAGCGTCGCGCGTCGCCCACCTCTCCCCACCGTCGCGGCGATCTCGCCCGCGGGCTTTGCGCACACGAGCGGCGTCGTCGCGGGCACACGCCCGGGTCTCCCCCGGCCCCGGACGACACACGACCCCGCCCCGCAGCAGGCGGGACGGGGTCGTGGGGTGCGGCGTGGACGTCAGGAGCGCGGTCGCGGCTTCGTGCCGTCGACGTGCCCGGTCGTCGTGGCCGAACCGTGCTCGGCCCACACACCGTCGACGATGCCGCGCGGACGCTGGGGCAGCTCGTCGAGGACGTACCGGGCGTCCTCGGGGCGGTTCCTCGCCCGCTCGAGATCCCGCAGCGCATGGATGGCGTACCTGCCGAGGAAGAGCATCGCGACGAGGTTGATGAGCGCCATGAGGGACATGGCGAAGTCGGCGAGGTCCCACACGAACGCGAGCTTCGCGAGGGCGCCGACGAGCACGGCGACGACGACGAGGAGCCTGATCGCGAGGCGCCCGACCTTGCCGCCGCCGAGGAAGTCCATGTTGATCTCGGCGTAGGTCGAGTTGCCGAGCACCGAGCTGAACGCGAAGACGAAGATGAGGACGGTCATCACCGGCACGACCCACCCGCCGAGGACGGAGGAGAGCGCGGCCTGCGTGAGGGAGGCGCCCGCCTGCTCCTTCGTCGTCACACCGGGGGTGTACACGCTCGGGCCCGCGAGGAGGATCATCACCGCGGTCGCGGTGCACACGACGATCGTGTCGACGAAGACGCCCGTGGCCTGGACGATGCCCTGGTGGGCGGGGTGGCTCACCGTCGCGGTCGCGGCGGCGTTCGGGGCCGAACCCATACCGGCCTCGTTGCTGAACATGCCGCGCTTCACGCCGTTCATGAGGGCGGCGATCATCGCGCCGCCGGTGCCGGCGAGGGCCTGGTCGAGGCCGAACGCGCCCCGCACGATGTCGAGCAGCGCGCCCGGCACCTCGGGGGCGCGCAGGGCGATGACGGCGACGGCGAGGAGGAAGTAGACGAGCGCCATGATCGGCGCCATGTACTCCGTCACACGGGCGACGGACCGCACGCCGCCGAGGACGATGGCGGCCGTGACGATCGCGAGGACGATCGCCGTCACCGTCGGGGAGACGCCGTGCCCGGAGGAGAGGACGTCGGCGATCGTGTTGGCCTGCACCATGTTGAACGCGAGGCCGAACGCGAAGATGAGGCACACGGCGAAGACCATGCCCGCCGGGCGGGAGCCGAGGCCGCGCTGGATGTAGAAGGCGGGGCCGCCGCGGAACGTGTTGTCCTCGTGGGGCTGCTTGTAGATCTGGGCGAGGGTCGCCTCGACGAAGGCCGTGGCCATGCCGAGCAGCGCCATGACCCACATCCAGAAGATCGCTCCGGGGCCGCCGAGGGCGAGGGCGATGGCGACGCCGGCGATGTTGCCGGTGCCGACCCGGCTCGCGAGGCTGATGCAGAACGCCTGGAACGAGCTGATGCCGCCCTCCTGGCCCGAGCGGGAGCCGAGGATGACGCGCCACATCGTGCGCGCGGAGCGGAACTGCATTCCGCGGCTCCACAGCGTGAACAGCACGCCGCAGATCGCGAGGAGGGGCACGAGGCCCCACGTGGTCAGCTTGTCGTTCATCGCGAGGACGAGGTCGTGGATGGCGTCCATCGGGCTCTTCTCTGGGGCATGGGGTGGGCTGTCCGGGTTCCGGGGCCGGACCAGGCTGCCCACAGGGTACGCGCAGGCTCGCCCATGACACCCATGACGCCCACGCCGGGCGATCGCCCGGTGACCGGCCACGGCCCCTCGACCAGCCTTCTTCGTCACGGCGGTCTGCCGGCTCGTGTTTCTCGGATGCGGGGTGAGGCGCGCCCTGAGACCGCGGTCGGGGAAGTGGGGCGCTGACCGGTCGAGGAAGTGACCGCTGCGCAGTGGGAGATCTATGAGATGAACAGCCGGTGACGCATGGCTCAGGGGGTCAGCACGTTCGACGAGGCCGTGGTGAGCCATCGGTCTACAACCGGCTCTTCCCGGACGAGGGTGTAGGTCGAGCTGCGGCAGGGTCGTGGGGGTGGGCGCGTCGGTGCCGAGGTAGACGTCGAGGTCTCTCGAAGATGGAAGCTCTCACACTGCCCATCTGCAAGACCTCGACGTGTCTGACGCCACCTTTCACGAACCCTGACGTGACCACCCTCACCGGCCTCGACGACCTGGGCCCGCAGGCCGTGGGGCAGTACCTGGCCCCGGATCAGGCGGTGCTGGCCTGCCGTGTCGTCGCCGAGGACCGATGGTGTCGGGCATGCGGGTCCGGACCCACAGAGGCGATCACCGGACGGCTCGAACACCTGCGCGGCACCGCCCTGGGCTTCCACCACCTCACCCACCACATCGCCCGATCCCTCCTGGAAGCCGGTGGGTTCAAACGACGCCTACACCGTTGATCGGGAAGAGCCCGTGATCTCGTATCCATTGAAGGGCAACCACGTCTGCTCCCACGACTCGCGCACCTCCACAGCGGTCTTCACGTGGGCCAACCTACGGTCGGGATGGGTTCTTTCGAGTAGGCCTCACCTGAACCGAGTCCAGCACGCCCACCCCTCCCCCGCCCTCGGGTCCGGTTGCCCGCCGCACACGCCGGACGCCGCGCCTCCCCCGAGGGGTGGACGCGGCGTCGGTGCGTGAAGGAGAGGCCTCAGCGCGGGCGGTAGACCGCGGCGCGGCCGATGGTCTGTCGTTCCCAGCCCTCGTCGACGTTCATCGTCGTCTCGGCGCCGCCGAGGAAGAGGTAGCCGTCGGGACGCATGACCTTCTTGACCTGCTGGAGGATCCTGCGCTTGGTCTCGACGTCGAAGTAGATGAGGACGTTGCGCAGGAAGACGATGTCCATCTGCCCCATCGGCGGGAACGGCTCGGCGAGGTTGAGGAACTTCGTCTCGATCATCGCCCGGAGCCGCGGGTCCACCTGGTAGTTCATCCCGTTGCGGGCGAAGTACCGGACGAGCAACGGCGCGGGCAGGCCACGGTTGATCTCGAACTGGTTGTAGATGCCCTCCTGGGTGCGCTTGAGCATCTTGTTGTCGATGTCCGTCGCGAGCAGGCGGATGCGCCAGCTCGGGTCGGCCCCGATGAGCTCCTGGATGAGCATGGCGATCGTGTACGGCTCCTGGCCGGAGCTGCAGGCCGCGCACCAGATGTTGAGCGCACGCTCGCGTCCGCGCTGGACGAGAAGGCCGGGAAGGATCTCGTTCGAGAGCGCCATGAACGGGTGACCGTCGCGAAAGAACGAGGTCTCGTTCGTCGTCATCGCCTCGACGACCTGGTCGCGTACGGGTCCGTTCGGGTTCGCCCGCAGCGCCCGCACGAGGTCGGCCACCGACGCGTCGCCCCGTTCGCGGGCGAGCGCGACGAGACGCGACGCGATGAGGTATTCCTTGCTGCGATCCAGGACGATCGCCGACCGCGCCCGAACGATCTGACTGATGAAGTCGACGTCGGATCCGGACAGGCTCATGCTCTCCCGCTCCTCGAAGTGGCGTCACGACCGCTCATGGCGCGTGACGTGATGGCCTCCGGAAGCTGCGGCAGAGGGATGATGTCGCACGGCAACCCGGCGGCGACGGCTGCACCGGGCATTCCCCACACGACCGAGGTCGCCTCGTCCTGCACGAGGAGGCTGCCCCCGGCCCGCAGGATGGGGTCGGCACCACGGTGCCCGTCCTGACCCATTCCGGTCATGATCACGGAGAGCACGTTGCCGCCGTACACCTCGGCGGCCGACCTGAACATGGGGTCGACGGCGGGGCGGCAGTAGTTCTCCTGCGGCCCCTGGTCGAGGACCGCGGTGACGATGTCGCCGGACCGCTTGAGACGCATGTGGTAATCGCCGGGGGCGATGAGCACCTTGCCGGGCGTCACCGGTTCGCCGTTGCGGGCCTCGACGACCTTGAGGGCCGACTTGCTGTCGAGACGCTGCGCGAACAGCTGGGTGAACACCGGCGGCATGTGTTGGGTGACGACGATCGGCACCGGGAGGTTGCCCGGAAGGTGCTGGATGACCGTCGTGAGCGCGTCGGGGCCACCGGTCGAGACGCCGATGGCGACGAGGTCGACCTTGCCGGAGCGCCCGGCGGTCGTGATCGGACCGGCCGGCCCCGCGGCACCGGCGGCGGCACCCGGCGCGTCCGCGCCCCGTGGGGGCTCTCCGCCGAACGCAGGACGCGCCCGCCTCGGCGGCATCGGTGCATGCCCGGTGAGGGACTTGATCTTGGGGATGAGCTGGCTGCGCACCGCCTCCATCGACTCGCTCACCGAACCGACGTTGGCCGGCTTGGTGACGTAGTCGCTCGCGCCCCGCTCGAGGGCGTCGAGGGTCGCCCCGGCGCCCCGCTCGGTGAGCGTGGAGAACATGATGATCGGCAGCTTCTTGTCGCGCTTGCGCACCTCGACGAGGGTCTGCAACCCGTCCATCACCGGCATCTCGACGTCGAGCGTCATGATGTCCGGTTTGAGCATCGGCAGCTTGTCGAGGGCGTTCTTGCCGTTGACGGCGGTGCCGACGACCTCGATCTCGTCGTCGGCCTTGAGGACGTCGGTGATGAGGCGGCGGATGACGATGGAGTCGTCGCAGATGAGGACGCGGATCTTCGGGCCCGTCATCAGAGCAGGCCCAGCATCGTGAGCTTGTCCTCGATGACCTCGGGCGTGAACGGCTTGATGACGTACTCGTGCGCGCCGGCCGCGAGGGCCCGGACGATGTTCGCCTGCTCGGCCTCCGTCGTCACCATCATCAACGTGATGTCGCGCCACGCGCGGTTCTTGCGGATCTCGACGATGAACTCGAGCCCGTTCATCACGGGCATGTTCCAGTCGATGAGGCAGACGTCCGGAAGCGGTCCGCGCTCGACGGCGTCGACCGCCTGCCTGCCGTCGGCGACCGCCTCGACCTCGAAGTCGAGGTTTTCCATCATCCGCGTCAGGATCGTGCGCATCGCGCGCGAATCGTCGATCACCAGTGCACGCATCGTCGTCCTCGCTGATCGGGTCGACCCGGTGGGGTCTTCGTCGCCGCCGTACGGCGGCCGGGGGGGTGACCCGCACCGGCGGTGGGGGCCTCACCCACTCATCGGCGAAGGCGCTACGTTCTCAAGCGGTCCCGCCGAACCGGACGGACAGGATCTGCGTCACGTGGCGCCGGGGGCCGTCAGTAACGGAATCGTTCGAGGATCTCGCGAAGCTCGTTCGCCTTGGCGCCGAGGTCGGTGGCCGCGACGGCCGTGCCGCGGGAGGCGTCCATGTTGGCGCTCGCGGTGCGGCTCATTCGGGCGACGTGGTCGGAGACGCTCGTCGCGCCGCTCGCCGCCTCGTGGACGTTGCGGCCCATCTCGTCGGTCGTCGCGGTCTGTTCCTCGACGGCGGACGCGATCGTGTTCTGGGTGTCGTTGATCTGGGCGATGATCGCGGTGATCTCGGAGATGGCCGCGACGGCCTCCTCTGTATCGGCCTGGATCGCCTCGATGCGACGGCCGATGTCCTCGGTCGCCTTGCTCGTCTCCTGGGCGAGGTCCTTGACCTCGTTCGCGACGACCGCGAAGCCCTTGCCCGCCTCACCGGCGCGGGCGGCCTCGATCGTCGCGTTCAACGCGAGGAGGTTCGTCTGCTCCGCGATGCTCGTGATGGCCTTGACGACCTCGCCGATCTCCGCCGAGCTCGCACCGAGCTTGGCGATGGTGCCGTTCGTCCGGTCGGCGACGACGACGGCCGTCGCGGCGACACCGGCGGCGTCCTCGGCGGACTTCGCGATCTCCCGGATCGACGCGGTCATCTCCTCGGTGCCGGCGGCGACCGTCTGCACGTGCGTCGACATCACCCCGGAGGACCCGGACACGGCGCCGAGGTCGGCGCTTGCCTCGCTCGCACCGCGGTCGAGCTCCCCCGCGTGCTCGACCAGCCGGTGCGAGGCCTGAGCCACCTCACCGGTGGCACCCTCCATCGCGACCAGCACGGCCCGCACGGATTCCCGGGTCGCGTCGGCGGCGCGCGCGAGGTCGCCGATCTCGTCGCCGGGCCCGACACCCGTCGGACGCGTGAGGTCGCCCGCGGCCATGCCGGTGAGGGTCTCCTCCACGCGACGCATCCGCCCCGAGACCGAGCGTGAGACGAGGAGGGCGAGCGTCGCGAGGGTCGCGGCGGTGAGGAGGAGGACGACGAGACCGGCGATACGGCGGCGCCCCGCGGCGGCGTCCATGTCGGCCGAGGCCTGCTGGGCCGCGGCGTTCGCCGAGGCACCGAGCTGCTGGACCACCGTCCGGCTCTCGCCGAGCAGGGCCCAGGAACGGTCGATGCTCTTCGCACCGGTCTTGCGGTCCTTCGCGAGGTAGAGGCGGGTGCCCTCGTCCTCGGCCTGCGTGAATTCGCGGTCGATCTCTTTGAGCCGGACGACGGCGTCGGCCTGCTGTGTGTCGACACCCTCGGTGGGGAGTTCCTGGAGGAGGGCCTTCTTGCGGTCGTGCACGGCGCGCGAGTCCGCACGGGCGGGGGACGTCTCCGACGCCGCCTCCCAGTCCCCCCGGTTGACCTGGAGGACGTAGACGGTCATCGCGTTCCGCAGCCCCTCGTCGAGGGCCGAGATCTGGGCCGCCTTCTGGGCGAGGGAGGTCTGCGTCTCGTGCCGCTCCGACGCCTCGGAGGAGGCCCACGAGCCCGCCCACGTCGTGACGGCGAAGAGCAGGAGCCCCAGCACGCCGACGACGCCGATCGAGACGATCTTCGTGGCGAGCGGCACCCGGGTGAGGAACGACGGTGCGGTCGAGCTGGACGACACGGGGACTCCTGAGGGGACGTGCACAGCAGTGGCCTGACGCCTGCCAATCGGCGAATACGCCTACGAAACGAGGGAATCGGGCCGTGTCGTCACTGTGTCGCCCGCGGGCGGGGGCCGCGCCGCGCCCGTGGCGCCCCGCCGATGCACGCTCCCCGGCGCCCGGGCTGAGCCGCGTCGACCCTGACGGAGCGAGATGTGAGAATCGGGACGCCGGCCCGACCACGGCCGGACCACACCTGCGGACCGGCACGTGCCGGGCAAGGAGCCACGATGAAGATCGCCCTGGGCGCGGATCACGCCGGGTTCGCCCTCAAGACCGCCGTCGCCGACCACCTCACCGCCCTCGGGCACGAGGTGCTCGACGGGGGCACGAACTCCCCCGAACGCACCGACTACCCGATCTACGGGTCCCGGGCGGCGCGACTCGTCACGAACGGCGAGGCCGACTTCGGCGTCATCTGCTGCGGGTCGGGTATCGGCATCTCGATCGCGGCGAACAAGGTGCCCGGCGCCCGGTGCGTCGTGTGCACGGAGCCGTACTCCGCGGCGATGGCCCGTCGCCACAACGACGCGAACATGCTCGCGCTCGGCGAACGGTTCGTCGGCGTCGACATGGCCCTCGCCTGCGTCGACGCGTTCCTCGCCGCCGACTTCGAGGGCGGCCGTCACGCCGGCCGCGTCGCGCTGTTCGAGCAGATCGAGTCCGGCACCGAACTCTGATCGCCCGTAGGCCGGCGACACCCGCGAGCCCCGCCCGTCCCGATGAGGGACGTGCGGGGCTCGCGTGTCGTCGCACGGTCGCGGCACGACTGCGGTCAGGCGGCGACCTCGACGTCGACGGCCTTGTCCGTGTCGAGCACGAGCATGAGCTCGCGGTCGAGCTTGCAGACCTGCGTGACGAGGTCGCGGACGCGGGGCGGCACCGTGTCCGGCGGCGCCTCGAACCGGTCGAGGTCGGGCTCGAGCACGTCGCCGATCTCGTCGACGAGGAGGCTCGTCACGGAGTCCGCCGCGCGGACGACGACGTTCGTCACCTCCTGGCCCTCCGCCCGCTGTGGGAGGCCCATGCGTTCACGGAGGTCGATCGTGATGACGATCTGGCCGCGGAGGTTGATGAGGCCGGAGACCTCCCGCGAGGAGAGCGGCACCTTGGTGAGGGCCTGCTCGCGGAGCACCTCCTGGACCGTCTCGACGGGGACACCGAAGAGGTGGCCGCCGAGGCGGAACGTGCAGTACTGCGTGGACATAACGGGTCCCTTCGCCGGGTTCGGGTCAGTAGGTGAAGCGGCCGACGAGCGTCTGCAGCTCCGCGGCACGCTGGGCGACGGTGTCGATGTTGCGGGCCATGTTCTGGGCCGAGCCCCGGGCGGTGCCCGCCTGGTGGCTCGCGGAGTTCGTCGCATGGTCGAGCTCCGCGGCCGTGGCCGTGGCCGTGAGCTCCTCCGACGGCGCGGCGACCGACGAGGCCGCGGGGCTCACGTCGCCGATGATCGCCTGCATCGCGACACGCGTGTCCTCGGCGGACCGGGCCATGTCGCCGACCTCGTCGTTCGTCGTGGCGACGCACGGCACGGTGAGGTCGCCCGACCTCATGGCCCGCAGCGAGTTCCGCACCCAGAGGACGGAGTCGAGGATCGCCTTCGCGATGCGCAGCGCGAGGAGCACGAGGAGCGGCAGCGCGACGAGCGAGGAGATGATGATCGCGAGACGTGCCTGACGCGCGGCGGCGGCGGCCTCCCCCGCGGCCTGGGCGCGGCGGGCGTCGAGCGACGTCGCGAGTCCACCGATGAGCGCGACGAGCAGGATCCGGCCGTGCAGGCCGAGAGACCTGTGGGAGGGATCCCGCGAGGTCGCCGCCACGTCGGGCGCAGCCGTCGGTCGGAACAGGGTGGCCATGGGGTTCCTCGTCTCTCGGCGTCGTCGGCCGAGGTGTCGTGCAGGGATGGCTGGGCCTCGTCGCGCCGGCGTGGATGCGTGGGTCGGTCAGTACCCGGCGGCAAACGCGCCGGAGTATTCCGATGTGCTCGGCGGGAGGAGACCGGCGAGGGTGGCGTCGATGTTGAGCAGCTCGGTGACGTGCTCGTTGACGACAGCGGAACCGAGGTTGCCGCCGGTGTCGAGGTGGGTACGGATCGACAGCTCGTCCTCGACGATGTCGAGGACCTGCGCGACGACGAACCCGACCAGGTGCCCCTGGTGGTGGCACACGACGACCTGCAACGAGGCGTCCTGCGCCTCCATCGCGTCGTAGCTGCCGTAGTCGTCGGCGAGACGGAGGAGCGGGAGGATGACGCCGCGGTATTGGACGACCTGGTTGGGGCCGACCGTCTCGACGCGCGACATCGAGAACTCCTCGAGGCGTTCGACGCAGGCGAGCGGCAGGGCGACCCGACGTCCGTTGCTGAGCTTGACGACGAGGAGCGACGTCGAGTCCTTCGAGGACGCGATGGCCTCCTCGGCGGCGCGACGCGCGGCCTCGGCGCTCTCGTTGACCATGCCGGCGTGGGCGGCGAGGGCGTTCGCGTCGAGGATGAGCGCGACCCGGCCGTCGCCCATGAGCGTGGCGCCGGCGTAGAGGTCGATGCCGCGGAGCTGCTTGCCGAGCGGCTTGACGACGATCTCCTCGGTGTCCTCGATGTCGTCGACGACGAGCCCGAACTGGCGCTGGTCGGCGCGGAGCACCGCGATGAACGTCGTGTCGTGGTCCTCCTTCTCGACGCCGAGCTGGTCGCGCAGGTCGACGAGCGGGAGGAGCTGACCGCGGAGACGGTAGACGGGCGTGCCCTGGATCGTCTCGAGGCGCTCGGCCATCTGCTCCTTGTCGAGCCGGACGAGCTCGAGGAGGTTGACCTGTGGGATCGCGAACATGTTGTCCTTGCCGCGCACGAGCAGCGCGGGGATGATCGCGAGCGTCAGCGGGATCTTGATGCGGGTCGTCGTGCCCTTGCCGAACTCCGAGGTGACGTCGATGACGCCGCCGATCTTCTCGATGTTCGTCTTGACGACGTCCATGCCGACGCCACGGCCGGAGACGTTGCTCACCTTGTCGGCCGTCGAGAACCCGGCCTTGAAGACGAGGTGGTTGGCGTCGCGGTCGCTCATCCGGTCCGCCTCCTCGCGGGTGATGAGCCCCTTCTCGACCGCCTTGTCCTTGACCTTCTCGGTGTTGATGCCGGCGCCGTCGTCGATGATCTCGATGTTGACCTGGCCGCCCTCGTGGAACGCCCGCATGAGGAGGACGCCCTCGGCGGGCTTGCCCTTCGCGACGCGGTCGTCCGGCGGCTCGATGCCGTGGTCGCAGGAGTTGCGGACGAGGTGCGTCAGCGGATCCTTGATCGCCTCGAGGATCGTCTTGTCGAGCTCGGTCTCCTTGCCCTCCATCTCGACCCGGATCTTCCGGTCGAGGCTGTTGGCGAGGTCGCGGACGACGCGGGGGATCTTGTTCCACACGTTCTCGATGGGCTGCATGCGCGTCTTCATGACGCCCTCCTGCAGCTCGCTCGCGACGAGGGAGAGGCGGTGCATGGAGCGTTGGAGCTCCTGGTCGTCGCTCGCCGCGGCCCGCTGCACGAGCTGGTTGCGGGAGAGGACGAGCTCACCGACGAGGTTCATCAGGGAGTCGAGGAGGTCGACGTCGACACGGATGCTGCTGTCGGCGACGGAACGGACCTGCTTCTTCTCCTCGCCGCCGGCGTGGGCGCCCTGGCCGGAGGACGTGCCCTTCTTCGGGGTGCTCTGCGTCGTCTTCGCGACGTCCGCCTGGGCGTCGGCGGCGGCCTTGGCCGCGACCTTCGCCTCGGACTTCGCATCCGCCGGGGCGGGCGTCGAGCCCGCAGGCGTCGACTCGGCCGGCCTGCCACCGGCGGGGCCGCCCGTCGCGGGCTGGTCGCCGGCCGGGCGCTGCTCGGTGGCGACGGTCGTCACGGTGACGGCGGTACCGTCCGCCGCGGCCATCGACTCCTCGTACGTCGACACGGTCGTCGTCGAGGCGCCGTCGGTCGTCGACGTGACGGACTCCTGGTAGGACTCGACGACGGGCGCGTCGGCCGCCGCGGCACCCGCGGCACCCGCGGCCTCCTCCGCCGTGGCGACATCGGTGACCGCGACGGCCTCCGCGGGCGCCTCTTCGGGCGTCTCCGTGGTGACGGCGGTGGCGCCACCGGCGGCGGCAGCGGCCTCGGCCTGCGGCGAGCGACCCTCGAGGAGCGCGTGGAGCTTCGCGGTGAGCTCGACGTACTCCTCGTCGCCCTCGTTGCCGTCCTGTTCGATGTGCCCGAGCAGACTGCGGACCGCGTCGACCATCTCGAGGAGGGCCGTGGCCATCTCGGGGTTGAGCGTCATCTCGCCGTCGCGCAGCTTCGAGAGCAGCGACTCGCCGGCATGGGCGACACGTTCGAGGGTGTGCAGGGCGAGGAAGCCACTGGTGCCCTTGATCGTGTGCAGGGTCCGGAAGATACTGGACAGCAGCTCCCTCGAGTCGGGTTCCCGCTCGAGCGCGAGCAGGTCCTGGTCGAGCTGGTCCAGGTTCTCGTGACTCTCCACGAGGAATTCCTGAACGATCTCCTCCATGCCGTCCATGGGCACCTTCCTGGTCGCATTGTCGTGCCGACCACCCATCGGCGGCACCATCGGTGACCTGAGCGAGAGTTCGCCCGGCCGAGACCCGCACCCGACGTGTCTGCCACGCGCGTCGTCAGGTCGGGCGACCCCCTGCCGATAGGGGGAGAGACGGAGCCTCCACGGCGCCCGCACCACCTCGGCCCCCGACAGCACCGCCGGGACTCCCCCTGAGCGGCAAC
>NZ_BAFE01000020.1 GCF_000247995.1 Mobilicoccus pelagius NBRC 104925 | reverse complement strand
GTGTGTCCCACCCGCCACCCCCGACCCCCTGACCAGCAACAACGCCAACCGAAAATGATCAACCGTCAGAAGTGGCACGAGTCAGGTCTTGGGCTCGCTCTGCCACCTTCATTGATCCTGAGCGAGCTCCGGCCTCGACAACGACAGTCGCTGTGGAGAGCGCTGCCATCAGCCGCGCCCGAGCAGTGAGACGGTGGCGCGTCGGCACTGCGCCCGGTGGAACCTCGCTGACCATGAGGCCGAGGTCGGCCACCCGCTCAAGCAGTTCACGGTGACCCATCGGGTAGGGGCGATCAACACCGTTCGCCATGACCGCGATCGTGTCGCCGCCGGATGCAAGGGCCGCTCGATGGGCCGCTCCTTCGATGCCGTACGCGCCGCCGGCCACGACTATCCGCTCAGCGTTGGCGAGGTCGGATGCCAGCTCCGCCGCCACATGCTCGCCGTATGAGGTTGCGGCCCTCGCGCCGGTGATCGTGACGAGATCACTGAGCGGTCGCGCGAGGAACGATGTCGTGCCGCGAGTCCACAGGACGTATGGTCGCCGGTCACCAAGATCGTCGAGCGCAGAGGGCCACTCCTTGTCGCCGGGGATCAGCGTGCCGATACCGGCGCGCTCGGCTGCGACGATGCTCTGCTCAAGTGTCTGAGCGTCTGAGCGCTCGAACTGGGCGCGCCAGACCTGAGCGTCAACGGTGCTGAGGCCTGTCACGGCGTCATCACGCTCGGCGAGTCGAAGCACCTCAAGCGCTCCCAGGTCGCCCAGGAGACGGCCTGTCACGGCGTCGTCTGGTTCGACGATCATCGACAGCACCATCCGTGCTGCGCGCTCATCCTGGACTACGTGGCTCAGGTTCGTCATCGTCGGGTCCTCTCACTCCTACAGAGAGGTGCGCGCGGCGACGCGGGAGCCCGAGGAGGGTTCCGTGTACGCCGACCCCGGCGTACAGTGGATGGTGAGGCAGGTTCTCCTCATATTGCGGGTCCTCCGGGACGGCCTTCGGGCACTCACACACGTTCTGCCTCCTCGACGGAGTAACACGTGTGACGAGAGGCCCGTCATGTTCCGCCTTATCTGGACGCTCAGCGTTCACACTCGCGACTACCTGCACCGCTACATGCCGAGCAACCGGCTGCTCACTGCCATCCGCACCCGTCGCGGACTCAAGTGGGGGATACCCGCGATGCTGATCGCGCTTCCGTACATCCTGATCGCCAGCATCTGCTCTGGCGCCGCAGCCGACGGCGGCCCCGGCTGGCTCCACCTCATCGTGCTGTGGGCCTGCTGGAACGCACTCAAGTTCATCCTCATGGGACCCGTGAGCGTCGTTCTGCTCATCCGTGCGCGCCTGCGCGAAGCGGCAGCCCGTCGTAACCAGCGCCGCGAAGCGCTCGCAGAGGCGAGCCCGCGTGAGCCAGCTCTTCGCCTCTAGGCTCAACCGCCCACGACAGCGGATGCTGTGATGCTAGAACCACGGCGCCCGCCAGGCCGGATCACGACACCGTGCGAAGCGAGCGCTCGCCGCACCGCATGAGGCCCCGACCCGACCTTCACGCCGACCTCTACTAGCGTCAACCCGCTGAGGTAGAGGTCGGCTGCTTCGTGGATGCGGGAAGGATCGAACCGCCCACGGCGGATCGTGACCTCTCGCCGGGTGAGGTGGGTGGCGACTGTGCGGCGGTTCACTCCGAAGATGGATGCCAGCTCGACGAGCGTCGCGCCCTCGCGGTACTGCGCCACCAGATCGTCGACCTGCTCGGGGCGCAGCAGGGTTTGAGCCATCCCAAGTGATCGCACCACTCGACCCCTGGAATCGGAAACGGTAGGCTCGGAGGAGCGCTGGTCGTGGTTGTAGAAGCCGCGTGACCTGCGCAAAGACAAGGTTTTCAGGTGTGGGCAGGGGTTCTCAAACTCCCTACGGAGGTCCACCGAGAGACCGCCCCGCACCTGCCGCCGCAGGAGCGGGGCGGCTCTGCGTTCTCGGACGACGATGCGGCGGAGGACCCGGGCGCCGGGCGTGCCGGCGCAGTGTCGACGGGGGCCTCATGCGCGCAGGAACGTCGAGACGTCGACGGCGAACGTCACCTCGACCTCGCCCGCGCCGGCCGAGAGCGCGTCGAGCGCGGCGGGGGAGACGTGGTGGGCGCCGGGCCCCATGCGGGCGACCGCCGCGGCGACGGGTCCGGGGACGTGCAGGGTCTCGCGCACACGCCGTATCGGGCCGGGGGAGTACCGCGCGAACGTCTCCGCGAGTCGCTCGGCCTTGCGGGGGTCCACACGCGGCATGTCGAGCTCGGTGACGAGCTCGGTGAGGTGCGTGGGGGCGGGGGTGACGACGAGCACGGCCCCGCCAGGGGCGAGGACGCGGTCGAACTCCGCGACGTTGCGGGGGGCGAAGACGTCGACGACGAGGGCGGCGGTCCCGTCTGCGACGGGCAGCCCCTCCCACACGTCGTCGACGAGGGCGGCGAGGCGCGGGTGCGCACGGGCGGCTCGGCGGGCGGCGTAGACGGAGAGGTCGAGGGCGATGCCGATCCGGTCGGGCAGGGCCTCGAGGACGGCGGCCGTGTGGTGCCCCGTCCCGGCACCGACGTCGACCACGACGCCCGGCGGGAGGTCGAGTGCGCGTGCCGCCGCGGCGAGGCCGTCGGTGAGGGGCGCGTAGAGGCCGGAGGCGAGGATCTCCTGCCGGGCCGCGACCATCGCGGCGTCGTCGGCCGCGGCGCCGGCGGGACGGCTGAGGAGGTTGACGTAGCCCTGGCGGGCGAGGTCGAAGCTGTGCCGGTGCACGCATCGCAGGCTCCGCCCGTCGACCTCGACGGGCTCGGCGCACCTCGGGCAGCGCAGGGACGGTGCGGCGTCGCGGAGGGCGGCGGGGACGGCGGGACCGGTGGACACGGCGTCAGCCTACGGGCGGGCCGACGGCGTCTCCGGCCTCGGGCGGGCGTCGGGCCGATGTCGTCCCCGGCATCGAGGTCGGAGTGGGTGGGGGAGAGGTCGGCTGGCGCCCGGGCGGTTTGGCACAGTGTGCGACATGGATCTTCTCCGCCCCGTCATCGGCGGCACCGTGCTCATCCTCGCGATCTACCCCGAGAAGGACGCCCCCGGGCGGTCGCTCCAGAAGGCCCGCATCGAGACCGAGGGTCTCGAGGGTGACCGGCGCAAGAAGCGTGCCGTCCACCTCGTCGGACGGGGCCACCAGCCGGAGGTGACGCGCGCGAACGTCTTCCTCGACGTCGCCGACGAGGAGCTGCAGAACGTCGTGGGCCAGGAGGTGCGCCTCGGCACGGCTCTCCTGCGCGTCACCGAGCTGCCGAAGAACTGCCCCGGCGTGTACGCCGAGGTCGTCCGGCCCGGCGTCGTCGCGGCGGGCGACCGGTTGTCCTGAGACGCCGCCGGGCCGCGTCGGCCCCGGTCGGTCTCGGACCGACGGCGCGCGCGACCGGGCGCGACACACGTCGGCGAAAACCCCGGCGAGATCATCCGACCGGGCCGGATACCCTGGAACGGCGGGCAGCAGCGTGCCCGCACCGCCCCGCCACCGGCGGGCGGCCCCCACACCCTCGAGGAGTCCCTTCGTGTCAGCCCAGATCACCGTGTCCGTCGCCGGGAGCGAGCGATCGGTGCCGGCGGGCACGACGGCCGCCGACCTGTTCGAGGACGACAAGCGCATCGTCGTCGCCCGCGTCGGCGGCGAGCTCAAGGACCTCACCTACGAGCTCGCCGACGGCGACTCCGTCGACGGGGTCGACATCGCGAGTCCCGACGGCCTCGACGTCCTCCGCCACTCGTGCACCCACGTCATGGCGCAGGCCGTGCAGCGGCTGTGGCCCGACGCCAAGCTCGGTATCGGCCCCTACATCCGTGACGGCTTCTACTACGACTTCGACGTCGCCGAGCCGTTCACCCCCGAGGACCTCAAGAAGCTCGAGAAGACGATGCAGAAGATCGTCAACGAGGGCCAGACCTTCCGTCGCCGCGTCGTCTCCGCCGAGGAGGCCCTCGCCGAGCTCCACGACGAGCCGTACAAGTGTGAGCTCATCGGCCTCGCCCACGGCCCCGGCAGCGGTGCCGCCGAGGACTCCGACGCCCTCGACCAGCGCGCCGAGGGCGCCTCCGTCGAGGTCGGCGGCGGCGAGATCACGATCTACGACAACGTCCGCCGCGACGGCACCGTGGCCTGGGGCGACCTCTGCCGCGGTCCGCACGTGCCCACGACCAAGCTCATCGCCAACGGGTTCAAGGTCATGCGCAGCGCCGCCGCCTACTGGCGCGGCGACCAGGCCAACGCGCAGCTCCAGCGCGTCTACGGCACCGCGTGGGCGAGCAAGGACGACCTAAGGGACTATCTCACCCGCCTCGAGGAGGCCGAGAAGCGCGACCACCGCAAGCTCGGCACCGAGCTCGACCTCTACTCCTTCCCCGACGAGCTCGGCTCCGGTCTGCCGGTGTTCCACCCCAAGGGCGGCGTCGTCAAGAAGGAGATGGAGGACTACGTCCGCGAGCGCCACGTGCAGGAGGGCTTTCTCTACGTCGGCACCCCGCACATCTCCAAGGATGGGCTGTTCCACACCTCGGGTCACCTGCCCTACTACGCCGACACGATGTTCCCGCCGCTGCACGTCGACGCCGAGTACGACGAGGACGGCGAGGTCGTGAAGCCGGGGCAGGACTACCGCCTCAAGGCGATGAACTGCCCGATGCACAACCTCATCTTCCGTTCCCGGGGTCGCTCCTACCGCGAGCTGCCGATGCGGCTCTTCGAGTTCGGCACCGTCTACCGGTACGAGAAGTCGGGCGTCATCCACGGCCTCACCCGCCTGCGCGGGTTCACCCAGGACGACAGCCACAGCTACTGCATGCCCGAGCAGACCGGGGACGAGATCAAGCACCTGCTCCACTTCGTGTTGTCGCTCCTGCGCGACTTCGGGCTCGACGACTTCTACCTCGAGCTGTCGACCCGCGACCCGGAGTCCGACAAGTTCATCGGGTCCGACGAGGACTGGGCGGAGGCCACGCGCATCCTCGAGGAGGCGTGCACCTCGACCGGTCTCGAGCTCGTGCCCGACCCGGGCGGCGCCGCCTACTACGGCCCCAAGGTGAGCGTCCAGGCGCGCGACGCCATCGGCCGTACGTGGCAGATGAGCACGATCCAGTACGACTTCAACCAGCCGGAGCGGTTCGGGCTCGAGTACCAGGCGCCCGACGGCTCCCGCAAGCGGCCGGTGATGATCCACTCGGCGAAGTTCGGCTCGATCGAACGGTTCATGGGCGTCCTCGTCGAGCACTACGCCGGCGCGTTCCCCGTGTGGCTGTCGCCGGTGCAGGTCACGTGCGTGCCCGTGGCCGAGGACTACGTGCCCTACCTCGAGGAGGTCTCGGCGAAGCTCCGCGCCGCGGGCGTCCGCGTCGAGATCGACGCGAGCGACGACCGGTTTCCCAAGAAGATCCGCAACGCGAGCAAGTCCAAGGTGCCCTACGTCCTCATCGCCGGTGAGGAGGACCGCGCCGCAGGCGCCGTCTCCTTCCGCTACCGCGACGGCAGCCAGCGCAACGGCGTGCCCGTCGAGCAGGCCGTCGCCGAGATCCTCGCGACCATCGAGTCCAAGGCCCAGGTGACCACCGCGCCGACCGAGGACTGACACCACCCTCCGTCACCCCGTGTGACGGACGAGCGAGGGCCGCCGATGCCGTGAGGCACCTGCGGCCCTCGCGTCTCGTCGTGGGGGCGTCCCCCACACGACGTTGCATGCGTGATCTGCGGGCTGGCGTGGCGCGAACGGCCCGAAACCCCCTCGGGGGGTGTCACACTGCACGACATGAAGGGTCTGAACGGCCAGCTCACCCGCGTGGCGCGGGCCGAGCCCGACGACGCCTTCCGTCTCGCGGCCCTCGAGATCGCCTACAACCGCGAACTCGGCCGCCGCACCGAGGAGGGATTCCTCGAACGCTTCACCGACGCGTGGCTCGCCGACCGCGACCGCTACCCGAGCTGGATCGCGTCGACCCTCGACGGAAATCCCCTCGGCTCGTGCACGATCGGCCTCATGCGGTCCCTTCCGCGTCCGGGTCGGATCCCCCGTTCGTGGGGTCATCTCACGAACCTCTACGTACGGCCACAGGCACGCGGACTCGGTCTCGCCGTGCGACTCGTCGAGGAGGCGCTCGTCTGGGCCGACAAGTCGGAGCTGCTCTGGGTGCAGGCCCGTCTCCCCGACGACGCCCGTGACATGGCCGAACGCCGCGGGTTCGTCTCGTCCGGGGATCGGCTGTGGCGACGCGACCACCCGTGAGGGGCGGTCCGCGTGAACGCCTAGGATCGAGGGATGCAGAGTCCGGAGGCGCCCGAGGAGGCCAGCAAGTTCCCCCGCATGCGTGACGGGTTCCAACGACTGTGGACCCCCCACCGCATGGCCTACATCCGGGGGGATGACAAGGCCGGCGGTCGCCCCAAGGGGCGGTCGGACACGCCTGAGTGCCCGTTCTGCGCGTCGCCGAAGCGTAGCGACGCCGACGGGCTCATCGTCCACCGCGGCGAGACGTGCTTCGTCGTCCTCAACCTGTTCCCGTACAACCCCGGTCACCTGCTCGTGTGTCCCTACCGGCACGTGCCGCGCTACGTCGACCTCACGGAGGAGGAGACGCGGGAGTTCACCGACCTCACCCAGGACGCGATCCGCGCCGTCGAGGCCGCGTCTCGGCCGATGGGGTTCAACATCGGCATGAACCAGGGCGCGGTCGCGGGTGCGGGCGTCGAGGCGCACCTCCACCAGCACGTCGTGCCCCGCTGGTCGGGCGACATGAATTTCCTGCCGATCATCGGCCAGACGAAGGCGCTTCCCGTCCTCCTCGAGGACACGCGCAGCGAGCTCGTCGACGCCTGGCCGCGCTGATCTCCACCACCGCGACGAGCGGGGCCCGGACGTCGTGTCCAGGCCCCGCTCGCGTGTGCACCCGCCTCCGGGCGCGTCCTCAGCCCTGCCGGGTGTGTTCGGCCACGAGGTGGGCGGGCATGAGCTCGTAGCCGACCATCTCGCGCTCGAACGAGCCGGCGCCCTGGGTGAGGGAGCGCAGGTCGACGGCGTACCGGGTGAGTTCGGCCTGCGGCACCTCGGCCTTGACGACGGAGAAGCCCTCGCGGTCGGACTGCTCGCTGCCCTGAAGACGCCCGCGGCGGCCGCTCACGTCGGTCATCACGGCGCCGAGGTGCTCGTCGGGCACGGTGACCGTGAGGAGGTCGACGGGCTCGAGGAGTGCGGTGACACCGGGCTGGGTCGCGGCCTCCTTGAGGGCGAGCGCGCCGGCGAGCTGGAACGCCGCGTCGGAGGAATCGACCGAGTGGGCCTTGCCGTCGAAGAGCGTCACGCGTACGTCGACCATGGGGTAGCCCGCGACGACGCCCTTCTCGAGCTGGGCGCGGACGCCCTTCTCGATGCTCGGGACGAACTGCCGCGGCACGGCACCGCCGACGACCTTGTCGACGAACTCGAAGCCGGCGCCGCGTTCGAGGGGCTCGACGTCGATGTCGCAGATCGCGTACTGGCCGTGGCCGCCCGACTGCTTGACGTGACGGCCCTTGGCGGTGGCCTTGCCGACGAACGTCTCCCGCAGGGCGATGCGCACGGGGGTGGTCTCGACGGCGACGTTGAGTTCGTCGGCGAGGCGACCGAGGACGAGGTCGAGGTGGGTCTGACCCATCGTCCAGATGACGACCTGGCCCGTCTCGGCGTTGTGCTCGACGCGGAGCGCCGGGTCCGAGCCGGCGAGGCGCTGGAGCGCGCCGGGGAGCTTGTCCTCGTCGGCGCGGCTGGCCGCACGGATGGCCGCGGGCAGGAGGGCCTCGGGCATCGCCCACGGGGCGACGACGACGGGGGAGTCCTTCGCGCTCAACGTGTCCGAGGTGCTCGCGCCGGGCAGCTTCTGCACGACGCACAGCTCCCCCGCGATCGCCTTGTCCTTGGGGCGGAGCTCCTCGCCGAGGGGGGAGGCGAGCGGTCCGACGCGGACCTCCTCGTCGTGGTTGGGGCGTCCGGGGACGTCGCGGCCGGTGAAGCTCGCGAGGTGGCCGGAGACGTGGACGACCTCGTCGGGCTCGAGCGTGCCGGAGAACACGCGGACGAGGGCGACGTGGCCGACGTAGGCGTCGTTCGTCGTTCGGACGACCTCGGCGACGAGCGGTGCCGACGGGTCGACGACGAGCTCGGGGGCCCCCGCACCGGCGACGGTGTAGACGGCGGGTCGGTGGGCGCGCGTGGGCGGCGGGAAGGCGGCCCCGACGAGGTGGAGGAGCACGTCGATGCCGGCGCCGGTGGTGACGCTCACCGGCACGACGGGGTGGAACGAGCCTCGCGCGACGGCCGTGAGGAGGGCTTTCTCGACGACCTCGAACCCGATCTCCTCGCCGTCGAGGTACCGGTCGAGGAGGGTGTCGTCCTCGGCCTCCTGGATGATCCCCTCCATGAGGGGCCCGTGGTAGGTGTCGAAGAAGCCGATGTGTTCCTCGCTCGTCGGGCGGACGACGCGGGCCTCTCCCGTGTAGTCGTGGACCTCGCCGAGGACGAGGTCGACGATGTCGTCGAGGCTGTTGTTCTCGCCCATGACGGGTACGCCGAGCGGCATGACGCCCTCGCCGAACGCGGCCTGACAGTCGACGACGGCGGAGTCGAAGTCGGCGTAAGGGGTGTCGAGCTTGGTGAGGACGACCGCGAGCGGGGCGCCCACCTGCTTGCACTCGTGCCACAGGGTGCGGGTCGCGGCGTCGACGCCGTCGGCGGCGGAGATGACGAAGATGGCGGCGTCGGCCGCCCGGAGCCCGGCCCGCAGCTCGCCGACGAAGTCGGGGTAACCGGGGGTGTCGACGAGGTTCACCACGAGATCCCCGTACGTGATCGAGGCCACCTCGAGGGTGGTCGACCTGCTCCCGTCACGCGCGGGCGGTCGACGGCCGGGCGTCGTCGTCGAGACGAGATGGTCGAAGAGGCGGGTCTTGCCCGATCCGCTCGGACCGACGAGGACGACGTTGCGCAGGGCCTCGGGGGAGGAGACGACGGGGGTTCCGGTGGTGTGCTCTTGTCTGCCCATAGCCCACTGTGCGTCCGTCACGCGAGCGGTGGGGAGGACCTTGGTCACGAGCGATCGCACGCCCCGCGCCGGGACGGTGTCGGACGGCCGGGGTGGGTCGTCCGCACGGCCCGCGGGGGCCGACCCGTTAGGCTGACGCCACCATGCTGAGCCGATTCGCGCAGGCGTTCGTGCGCCGCCTCCTCACCCCAGTCGCCGCCGGACTCCTCAAGATCGGGGTCGGGCCGGACGCCGTCACTTTCGTCGGCACGATCGGTGTCGTCGCCGGGGCGTTGTTCTTCTACCCCCGCGGCGAGTTCTTCGTCGGCACGCTCGTCATCACCCTCTTCGTCTTCTCCGACACCCTCGACGGCACGATGGCCCGCCTTTCGGGGCGCACGAGCCCGTGGGGGGCGTTCCTCGACTCCACCCTCGACCGGCTCGGCGACGGCGCCGTCTTCGGTGGTCTCCTCCTCTACTTCGCCGGGCGCCACGACGGCCTCCTCACGGCGTGGTTCGCGCTCGCATGCCTCGTGTTCGGATTCATGGTGAGCTACGCCCGCGCCCGCGCCGAGGGCCTCGGGTTCGAGGCCAAGGGCGGCATCGCCGAACGCGCGGACCGGCTCGTCGTCGTCCTCGTCGCGACGGGCCTCACCGGCCTGTTCGGGTGGCCGGACGTCGTCCTCACCGTCGTCCTCGCGATCCTCGCGGTCGCGAGCGCCGTCACCGTCGGGCAGCGCATGTGGGCCGTGCACCGTCAGGCGGCCCCCGCGTTCGCGGCCTCCACGGAACGTCGGTGAGCCGCCCGTAGACTGTGCCGCACCCCGGTCCCCACCTGGGGCTCCGCACGAACACCACGACGAAGTGAGACGAGAGTGACGACTGCCGACCGGCGCGACGACGCCCCCACCACCCCCGACAGCTCCACCCCCGGCGCGACGACGGGCACCGCCCGGGTCAAGCGGGGCATGGCCGAGATGCTCAAGGGCGGCGTCATCATGGACGTCGTCACCCCCGAGCAGGCCAAGATCGCCGAGGACGCCGGGGCCGTCGCGGTCATGGCCCTCGAGCGGGTCCCCGCCGACATCCGCGCCCAGGGGGGCGTCTCCCGCATGAGCGACCCCGACATGATCGACGGCATCATCGAGGCCGTCTCGATCCCCGTCATGGCGAAGGCCCGCATCGGTCACTTCGTCGAGGCGCAGGTCCTCCAGAGCCTCGGTGTCGACTACATCGACGAGTCCGAGGTCCTCACCCCGGCCGATTACGACAACCACATCGACAAGTGGCAGTTCACGGTGCCGTTCGTCTGCGGGGCGACGAACCTCGGCGAGGCGTTGCGTCGCATCAACGAGGGCGCGGCGATGATCCGCTCCAAGGGTGAGGCCGGCACGGGCGACGTCTCCAACGCGACGACGCACATGCGCAAGATCCGCTCGCAGATCAACCGGCTGCGCGCGATGGAGCCCGACGAGCTCTACGTCGCGGCCAAGGAGCTGCAGGCCCCCTACGAGCTCGTCCGCGAGGTCGCCGAGGCCGGCAAGCTGCCCGTCGTCCTCTTCACCGCGGGCGGCATCGCCACCCCGGCGGATGCGGCGATGATGCGCCAGCTCGGTGCCGAGGGCGTCTTCGTCGGGTCGGGCATCTTCAAGTCCGGCAACCCCGCGGAGCGCGCCGCCGCCATCGTCAAGGCGACGACCTTCTTCGACGACCCCGACACGATCGCCGACGTCTCGCGTGGGCTCGGCGAGGCGATGGTCGGCATCAACGTCGACGACATCCCCGTCCCGCACCGACTCGCCGAGCGCGGGTGGTGACGAGGGTCCTCGTTCCGTCCGACCCGTCCGTGCGGTGATCCGCGCGGCCCCTCGCGGTGATCTCCCGTGGCACCGTCGCCTCCTCGTGAGGGATCGGTACCGCGGGAGACTGCTGTCCGGGGCATTCCGTGCCGATGGGCGGGTATGACCGACAACGCCCCCCGCGCCCGTGACCGCTACCAGTACCAGGAGATGATCGTCGGGATCGCGCACCGCCGCACCGGCCCGACGTACTTCCGTCGCGTGACGACCCGCGCCGGGCACACCCTGCAGATCGGTGAGGTCAACTCGCCGATGAGCGCCCTCAACGAGATGGGCGACGACGGCTGGCAGGTCGTCCGCGAGCACCCCGTCGTCCACGAGCAGCACCCGTGGGTCGTCGCGGAGCTCCAGGACGCCGACGCGGACGTCGTGAGCGTCTCCGGCTCCCGCGAGTACCTGCTCGTCCGTCACGTGGACGACTCGACCGACCGGGGCGACCGGGGCGACCGGGGCTGACCGGGGCTGACCGGGGCGACCGGGCATCGCGGCGTGCACGGGTTCGTGCGGGCGGGGGAGGGGTGCCTACGATCGGCGCCGTGACCACTCCCACCGCCGTCCCCGAAGTGACCCTCGAGACGGGACCCGACGCCTCCTCGGCCACCCGCCCGTCCGTGAGCATCGGCGTCCTCGCCGTGCAGGGCGACGTGCGTGAACACCTCGACACCCTCCGCGCATGCGGCGTCCACGCCCTGCCCGTGCGTCGACCCGCCGAACTCGTGCAGGTCGACGGCCTCGTGCTGCCCGGCGGGGAGTCGACGACGATCGACCGGCTGCTGCGGGCGTTCCACCTCGCCGAGCCGCTGCAGGAACGCCTCGCCGCGGGCATGCCCGCCTACGGTTCCTGCGCGGGGATGATCCTCCTCGCCGACCGACTCGTCGAGGCCCATGCCGGTCAACAGACCCTCGGCGGTCTCGACATGCTCGTGCGCCGCAACGCCTTCGGTCGACAGGTCGACTCCTTCGAGGCGGACCTCGACCTCGCCGACGTCCTCGGCGGCGACCACGAGCCGATGCGGGCGGTGTTCATCCGTGCCCCCTGGGTCGAGGAGGTCGGCGACGACGTCGAGGTGCTCGCCTCCGTCGAGGTCGACGGCGTGTCCCGCCCCGTCGCCGTCCGGCAGGACCACCTCCTCGCGACGTCGTTCCACCCCGAGGTCACCGGCGACCCGCGCATCCACGCGCTGTTCGTGCGGATGGTCCGGCAGGCACGCGACGACGCGTGACACCGGCCCGAGGGCCACCAGCGCGGCCTGCGGCCACGGCGGTTTCCCCCCGGCGACGACCGCCCCGTAGGATTCACGAAGGTTTTTCACGGCAAGGCAGGAGATGCACGATGAGCGGTCACTCCAAATGGGCGACGACCAAGCACAAGAAGGCGGCGATCGACGCCAAGCGCGGCAAGCTGTTCGCCAAGCTCATCAAGAACATCGAGGTGGCGGCCCGCACCGGTGGCGGTGACCCGGCGGGCAACCCCACCCTGTACGACGCCATCCAGAAGGCGAAGAAGTCCTCAGTCCCCAACGACAACATCGACCGCGCCGTCAAGCGCGGCTCCGGTGCCGAGGCCGGCGGGGCCGACTGGCAGACGATCATGTACGAGGGCTACGCCCCCGGCGGTGTCGCGGTCCTCATCGAGTGCCTCACCGACAACCGCAACCGTGCGGCCACCGAGGTGCGTGTCGCCCTCACCCGCAACGGCGGTTCCCTCGCCGACCCGGGCAGCGTCGCCTACAACTTCGCCCGCAAGGGCGTCGTCGTCGTGCCCAAGGAGCAGAAGGACGGGGAGATCACCGAGGACTCCCTCCTCGAGGTCGTCCTCGACGCCGGCGCCGACGAGGTCGAGGACTACGGCGACAGCTTCCGCATCATCTCCGAGGCGAGCGACTTCGTCGCCGTCCGCACCGCGCTGCAGGAGGCGGGCATCGACTACGACTCGGCCGAGGCCGAGTTCGTCCCCAACCTCCAGGTGCCGCTCGACGTCGAGGGCGCCCGCAAGATGATGCGTGTCGTCGACGCCCTCGAGGACAGCGACGACGTCCAGAACGTCTACGTCAACGGCGACGTCTCCGACGAGGTCGCCGCGCAGCTCGACGACGAGGAGTGATCCTGCGCGCGGTGTCACCGCGCGGCCTCGGAACGGGCGGTTCCCTCGACGGGGCCGCCCGTTCCGCGTCCCAGGCGGGAGCGACCCGGGCGCGGCGGTGCTCCGCCGGCACGGCGACACCCCGTACAGTGTCGATCGAACAGTTGTCCAGCGAAGGGGTGGCCTCGTGCGGGTGTTGGGCGTCGACCCCGGTCTCACCCGGTGTGGTCTCGGTGTCGTCGACGGGGGGCTCGGTGCACCGCTGCGCATGGTCGCCGTCGGCGTCGTGCGCACGTCCACGAGCGACGCCGTGCACCAGCGCCTCCTCGCGCTCCAGACCGAGCTCGAGCAGTGGGTCGAACGGTTCTCCCCCGATGCGATCGCCGTGGAGCGGGTCTTCGCCCGGGGCGACGTGAGCACGATCATGGGCACCGCTCAGGCGAGCGCGATCCCGATGCTCGCCGCCGCGCGCCGGGGGCTGCCGCTCGCGCTCCACACCCCGAGTGAGGTCAAGGCGGCCGTCACCGGTAACGGCCGCGCCGACAAGGCGCAGGTCACCGCGATGATCACCCGCATCCTCCGCCTCACCGAGGCGCCGAGGCCCGCGGACGCCGCCGACGCCCTCGCCCTCGCCGTCTGTCACCACTGGCGGGGGAGCGCCCAGTCGCGCATCGCCGACGCCGCCGCCGCGGCCGGTGCCGCCCGCCCGCCCACCCGTCTGCAGGAGGCCCAGCGTCAGGCACGACGCGCCCCCGCCCGCCGCGTCCCCGGAGGAAGTCGATGATCAGCACCCTCACCGGCACCGTGCGTCACGTCGGCCTCGACCGACTCGTCGTCGAGGTCGGCGGCGTCGGCCTCACCGTCCACACGACCCCGTCGACGGCGGCCGCCGCCCACCGCGGACACGAGACGCAGCTCTCGACGTCCCTCGTCGTGCGCGAGGACTCCCTCACGCTCTTCGGCTTCGCCGGCGCCGACGAACGCGACCTCTTCGAAATCGTCCAGACCGTCTCCGGCGTCGGCCCGCGCCTCGCGCTCGCGATGCTCGCCGTGCTCGACCCGGCGACGCTGCGACTCGCCGTCGCCTCCGGGGACGTGCGCACGCTCACGAAGGTGCCGGGCATCGGCAAGAAGGGCGCCGAGCGGCTCGTCCTCGAACTGCGCGACAAGATCGCCGAACCCGAAGCCGTCGGCGCCTCCGGCGCCGCCGCGCCCGCCCCGGAGCCGGAGTCCGTGCGCCGCGAGCCGGTGCGCGAGGCGCTCGTCGGGCTCGGCTGGAGCGCCAAGCAGGCCGAGTCCGCCATCGAGGCCGTCGTCGCCCGCGAGGGCGAGGACCAGAGCGTGCCCGCGCTCCTCAAGGCCGCGCTGCGGGAGCTCGGCCGATGACCGATGCGTACCCCGGCAACGCGTACCCCGGCGACCCCTACGGCGACGCGGCGATCGATCGGGAGTCCGACGGGTCGTTCGACGCGAATGCCCGCATCGTCGACCCGGCGGCCGTCGAGGGTGACGAGGGCCGCGTCGAGGCCGCGCTGCGCCCCCGTCGGCTCGAGGACTTCCCCGGCCAGCCCCGCGTCCGGGAGCAGCTCGCCCTCGTCCTCGAGGCGGCGCGTCGCCGCGGCGCCCCGCCGGACCACATCCTCCTCTCCGGCCCGCCCGGGCTCGGCAAGACGACCCTCGCGATGATCACCGCCGCCGAGCTCGAGGCGCCGATCCGCGTGACGAGCGGCCCCGCGATCCAGCACGCCGGCGACCTCGCCTCGATCCTGTCCTCCCTCACCGAGGGGGAGGTGCTGTTCCTCGACGAGATCCACCGCATGAGCCGGGCCGCCGAGGAGATGCTCTACCTCGCGATGGAGGATTTCCGCGTCGACATCGTCGTCGGCAAGGGGCCGGGGGCCACGGCGATCCCGCTCGAGCTCCCACCGTTCACCGTCGTCGGCGCGACGACCCGCGCAGGTCTGCTGCCCGCGCCGCTGCGTGACCGGTTCGGGTTCACCGGCCACCTCGACTTCTACGACACCGGCGACCTCGAGGCGATCATCCGCCGCTCGGCGACCCTCCTCGAGATCGAAGCCGACGACCACGGCGTCCACGAGATCGCCCGACGCTCCCGCGGCACGCCGCGCATCGCGAACCGGTTGCTGCGTCGGGTGCGCGACTGGGCACAGGTCCACGGCTCCCACGTCGTCGACCTCGCCGCCGCAGAGGCCGCACTCGCGCTCTTCGACGTCGACGCCTCGGGCCTGGACCGCCTCGACCGGGGAGTCCTCGAGGCGCTGTGTCGCCGGTTCGCGGGCGGGCCGGTCGGACTCTCGACGCTCGCGGTCGCCGTGGGGGAGGAGCCCGACACCGTCGAGACCGTCGCCGAGCCGTACCTCGTCCGCGAGGGCTACATGATCCGCACCCCGCGTGGTCGGGTCGCGACCACCCGCACGTGGGAGCACCTCGGGCTGGAGCCACCTGCCGGCACGGGCGAGGCGCCGGGTGGCCCCATGGCGCCCACGCTGCCACTCGACGACCCGTCCTGACCCGCCGCGCGTGACACGGACGGGCGTCGGACGTCGCTCACGCGCCTCGGGCCGGTGCCGCGCCATAGGTGTGGCCTGCGACGCCCCCCGCACCCACCGGCGGCCGCCCTCCAGGGAGGCCCCCGGGGCGGCCCTCGGCCGGGCGATCGAGGCGACGGAGAGGATGGTCGGCGGCGGTGTGCCGGGGGTCCCGTCACGGACGTCCGACCAGGGCAGATCTGCGGAATCGCTCGCGCGGCACGTTGGCGTACCACGCTGAGCGTCACCTAGACTCGTCGAGGTGCCGCCACGACGGGGGCGCCGTGGGGGACGCCGGGGGGAGGTGTCACCCGTCACTCGCCGGCGCTCCGGCCGCACCACCCGGCACCCCGGGCGCGGCCCCACCGGCGGCCCTGCACGACCGACGACGAGGACCTCGATGGATCACCTGACCGGCGCTCCACCCGGCGACCTCGTCCACCGCGACCGCGGCACCCCCTCCCTCGACCCCGACGAGCAGGACTGAGCATGGCGAACGCGAAATCCCGAACCTCCTGGCGCACGTTGGGAGTGATGGGCGCGGTGCTCCTCGCGCTCCTCCTCGGCGTCTTCTCCACCGTGCAGTGGGGCGGCGGGCAGTGGACCCCCAAGCTCGGCCTCGACCTCGAGGGCGGCACACAGATGGTTCTCGCGCCTCAGGTGGGCGAGGGCGTCCAGATCAACGAGCAGCAGCTCTCGCAGGCCGTCGACATCATGCGTGCGCGCGTCGACTCCCAGGGTGTCTCCGAGGCGGAGGTCGCCACGCTCGGCAACAACGTCGTCGTCGCCGTGCCGGGGGAGATGAGCAAGCAGCAGGAGGAATCGCTGCGGCAGTCCTCACAGATGCGGTTCCGCCCCGTGCTCGCGATGCTCCCGGCCGAGCCGGAGCCCGCGCCGACCGCGACGGGCACCCCGCCGGGCAAGGCCTCCCCGACCGGCAAGGCCACGCCCAACGGCAAGGCCACCGCCAAGGCGAGTACGGCCCCCAAGGCGTCGGCCACGCCGTCGCCGACGAGGACGGCCAACGCGGTCGCCGCGGACGCGCTGCAGGCCCACCCGGCCGCGCCGTCGCCGGCGCCGACCCCCAAGCCCGACCTCCTGCGTCAGCCCAAGCTCGAGGAGGTCGCCCCCGGCCTCACGCGCATCACCCCCGGCGAGCGCAACGACCCGCAGAAGCTCATCGCCTACGCGACGAACGAGGCGTGGCTCCAGGCTCCGTCCTCCCTCGAGGCGATCCAGGCGCTCGACTGCGCCAAGCAGGCCAAGCCGGACCCCACCAAGGAGGATCCGGACATGCCCGTCGCCGCGTGCGACCTCGAGGGCAAGGTCAAGTACCTCCTCGGCCCGTCGGTCATCACCGGTGACCAGCTCGCCGACGCGTCCTCCGGCAACATGACCAACCAGCAGGGGCAGCCGATGCCCGGCTACCAGGTCAACCTCAAGATGAAGCCGGAGGCGCGCGACCTCTACCGCGTCGTCAGTCAGCACATGCTCGGGCTGCAGGAGCCGCGCAACCAGCTCGCCACCGTCCTCGACGGTCAGGTCGTCTCCGCGCCGTACTTCTCCGGCGTCATCCCCGACGGGCAGGCGGCGATCAGCGGTAACTTCACGGCGGAGTCCGCGCAGATGCTCGCCGACCAGCTCAAGTTCGGTGCGCTGCCGATGTCGTTCAGCGTGCAGAGCAGTGAGCAGATCAGCCCGACCGTCGGTGGCGACCAGCTGCGTCTCGGTCTCCTCGCCGGCCTCATCGGTCTCGGGCTCGTCGTCGTGTACTTCCTCATCCAGTACCGGGTGCTCGGTCTCGTGACGACGGCGTCGCTCGCGATCGTCGCGCTCGTCACCTACCTCGCGCTCGTGCTCCTCGGGTGGCACTACAACCTGCGCCTCACCCTCGCCGGTGTCACGGGCGCGATCGTCGCGATCGGCACGACGGCCGACTCGTTCATCGTCTACTTCGAGCGCGTGCGCGACGAGGTGCGTGAGGGGCGTGCGGTGCCGTCGGCGGTCGAGACCGGGTGGGCGCGTGCCCGTCGGACGATCGTCATCTCCGGCGCGGTGAACTTCCTCGCCGCCCTCGTGCTCTACCTCCTCGCCGCGAGCAACGTGCGCGGGTTCGCGTTCATGCTCATGCTCACGACGATCATCGACCTCCTCGTGACGTTCTGCTTCACGCACCCGATGCTCCACGTCCTCACGGACACGAAGTTCTTCGGCGAGGGGCACCGCTGGTCGGGGTTGTCGGCCGAGAGCCTCGGCGTCGACCGCACCCGCTACCTCGGTCGCGGCCGCGTCGGTCGTCCCGGCCAGGCCCGCGGGTCCGGCGGCGCCACCGCCGCCGGCACCGTCCAGGACGCCCCGCACATCCACACCGCCACGCCGAAGGGGGAGCAGGCATGAGCCGGTTCAGCCGTTGGGGCAACGACCTCTACACCGGGCACCGCTCGATCGACTTCATCGGTCGACGCAAGTTCTTCTACCTCGCCTCCGCCGTCCTCCTGCTCCTCACCCTCCTCGGGTTGTGGGCGCGGGGTGGCATCAACCTCGGCATCGAGTTCACCGGCGGCTCGGACTTCCGCGTCCCCGGCGTGACGAGCTTCGAGAACTTCGAGCAGCGGGCGACGAAGGTCGTCTCCGACGTCGGCCACGTCGAGTCGTCGAAGGTGACGAAGGTCGGCTCCGACACCGTGCGCGTCGAGACGCAGCGCTTCGACGACCGTCGCGCCATCGACGTGCGCGACGCACTCGGCAAGGAGTTCGGCGTCTCCGGTGACGCGGTGACGAGTTCGGTCATCGGTCCGTCGTGGGGTGAATCGGTGACGAAGGACGCCCTGCGCGCGCTCGCCCTGTTCCTCCTCCTCGTCTCGGTCGTCCTCGCCGTCTACTTCCGCACGTGGAAGATGGCCGTGGCGGCGCTCGCGGCCCTCCTGCACGACATCCTCTTCACCGTCGGCATCTACGCCCTCGCCGGGTTCGAGGTCACCCCCGCCTCGGCGATCGGGTTCCTCACGATCCTCGGCTACTCGATATACGACACGGTCGTCGTGTTCGACAAGGTGCGCGAGAACACGAACGAGGCGTTCCGTCGCGGCACGATGACGTTCTCGGAGGCCGTCGGGCTCGCCGTCAACCAGACCCTCGTCCGATCGATCAACACCTCGATGGTCGCGTTGTTGCCCGTCGGCATCATCCTCGCGATGTCGTGGGCGGCGATCGGGCCGGGCACCCTGCGCGACCTGTCACTCGCCCTGTTCATCGGTATCGCCGTCGGCACGTACAGCTCGATCTTCCTCGCGCCACCGATCCTCGTCGACCTGCGGTCCCGCGAGAAGAACGTCGTCACCCTGCGGGACCGTGTACTCAAGGCACGCGCCCGCACGGGGGAGTCCTACGAGGAGGCCGTCGCGGAGACCCAGCCGACGGCCGGCTCGGACCACGACGCGGTGCACACCCACGGGGCCCCTGGCACGAGTGGGGCCGTCGCGGTGGCCACGACGCGCGTCGGCGTCACGACCGACGACCTCGACGGGGGCGTCACGACCACCGGTCGTCCTCTCCACCCGTACGCGCAGCGCGCCGCCCGGGAGGAGAGCCGTCGCGACGCGCGACGTCGACGGAAGACGCAGGGCGAGAAGTAGGACACGCAGGACCCGGTGAGGCGGGCGGGTCGGGCACGGCGGACGGTATGGTGACCGCTTGTGACCGACTCGCTCGCCTCGCTCGTCTCCTCCCGTCTGCGTGACATCCCGGACTTTCCCGCCCCGGGTGTCCTCTTCAAGGACTTCACGCCGCTGCTCGCCGACCCCCGCGCGTTCGCGGCCGTCGTCGACGACACCGCCGCGCGGTACCGCGGCCGTGTCGACGCCGTCGTCGGCATCGAGGCCCGCGGCTTCATGATCGGCGCCGCCACGGCGTACGCGCTCGGCGTCGGGTTCGTGCCCGTCCGAAAGCAGGGCAAGCTGCCCGCCGAGACCGAGTCGGCCGAGTACTCCCTCGAGTACGGCACGGCGACGATCGAGATCCACCGCGACGCGTTCGCGCCCGGCGCACGTGTCCTCGTCATGGACGACGTCATCGCGACGGGCGGCACCCTCGTGGCGACGTGCGACCTCGTCGAGCGGCTCGGCGGGAAGATCGCCGGGGTCGAGGTCGTCGTCGAGATCGCCTCTCTCGGAGGACGTGCCACGCTCGGCGGTCGACCGCTGACGTCGATGCTGCTGGTCTGACCCCCTACACTTCCGACATGAGTACGACGGGACAGCCGAATGCCTCCACCCCCTGGCAATCCGGCACGTCCACGTCGTCGGGCACGTCGGTGGGGGCGAGCATGCGGGCGCGCCTCGCGCGACTAGGGTCGCGCCACCTCGCCCACCCGGAGCTCGAACCTCTCCTGCGGGCCGTGCGGGCGACACACCCCAAGGCCGACGTGTCGATCATCGAGCGGGCCTACGAGACCGCCGAGAAGTGGCACGCGGGACAGGTGCGCAAGAACGGTGACCCCTACATCACCCACCCCCTCGCGGTGACCACGATCCTCGCCGAGATCGGCATGCCGCCCACGACGCTCGCGGCGGCGATGCTGCACGACACCGTCGAGGACACGGGGTACAGCCTCGAGGCGTTGCGTGCCGACTACGGCGACGAGATCGCGATGCTCGTCGACGGCGTCACCAAGCTCGACAAGGTCACGTACGGCGAGGCCGCGCAGGCCGAGACGGTCCGCAAGATGGTCATCGCGATGTCGCGCGACATCCGGGTGCTCGTCATCAAACTCGCCGACCGCCTCCACAACGCCCGCACGTGGCGGTACGTCTCGCCGGCGTCGGCCGCGAAGAAGGCGCGGGAGACCCTCGAGATCTACGCGCCGCTCGCGCACCGCCTCGGCATGAACACGATCAAGTGGGAGCTCGAGGACCTTTCGTTCGCGACGCTGTACCCCAAGGTCTACGACGAGATCGTGCGCATGGTCGCCGAGCGCGCGCCCGCCCGCGAGGAGTACCTCGGGCAGGTCAAGCGGCAGGTCGAGGAGGACCTGAAGGGTGCCCGCATCACCGCGACGGTGACGGGCCGACCCAAGCACTACTACTCCGTGTACCAGAAGATGATCGTGCGCGGCCGCGACTTCGAAGAGATCTACGACCTCGTCGCGGTGCGGGTCCTCGTCGACACGGTGCGCGACTGCTACGCGGCGCTCGGCACGATGCACGCGCGGTGGAAGCCCATGCCGGGGCGGTTCAAGGACTACATCGCGATGCCCAAGTTCAACATGTACCAGTCGTTGCACACGACGGTCGTGGGCCCGGGCGGCAAGCCGGTCGAGATCCAGATCCGCACCCACGCGATGCACCGTCGCGCCGAGTACGGCGTCGCGGCCCACTGGAAGTACAAGGAGGACACGGCCACCGTCACGCCCGGCGGGGAGGTCACCGACGGCGACCCGAACGACATGGCGTGGCTGCGCCAGCTCGTCGACTGGCAGCGGGAGACGGCCGACCCGGGGGAGTTCCTCGACTCGCTGCGCTTCGAGATCAACGCCCAGGAGGTCTTCGCGTTCACGCCCAAGGGCGCCGTCATCGCGCTCCCGCTGGGTTCGACCCCGGTCGACTTCGCGTACGCCGTGCACACCGAGGTCGGGCACCATTGCATCGGAGGCCGCGTCAACGGCCGTCTCGTGCCGCTGGAGTCCCAGCTCGAGAACGGCGACATCGTCGAGATCCTCACGAGCAAGGTCGACGGCGACGGGCCGTCACGCGACTGGCTGACGTTCGTCAAGAGCCCCCGCGCGCGCAACAAGATCCGGCAATGGTTCACCAAGGAACGCCGCGAGGAGGCCATCGAGAACGGCCGTGAGGAGATCGCACGCACGATCCGCAAGCAGAACCTCCCGCTGCAACGGCTCATGACCGCCGAGACGCTGAGCGCCATCGCGAACGAGCTGCGGTACGCCGACATCGAGGCGCTCTACGCGGCCGTCGGAGAGAAGAACGTGTCGGCGCAGTCGGTCGTCGAGCGGATCATCGCCGCCTCCGGCGGTGAGGCGGGCGCCGAGGAGGACCTCGCCGAGGTGACGATGCCCGGCCGGCCCCGACGCCGGCGGCCTGCCGTCACGGGTGTCGTCGTCGCGGGTGAGAGCGGGGTGGAGACCAAGCTCGCCAAGTGCTGCACGCCGGTGCCGGGTGACGAGATCATGGGCTTCACCACACGCGGCGGGTACGTCTCGGTGCACCGCACGAACTGCACGAACGCCGACGGCCTGCGGGCCCACCCGGAGCGTCTCGTGGAGGTGTCATGGGATCCGTCGGCCTCGAGCATGTTCCTCGTGCAGTTCCAGGTCGAGGCCCTCGACCGCAGCCGCCTGCTGTCCGACATCACGCGCGTGCTGTCCGACCACCACGTCAACATCCTGTCGGCGGCGGTCAAGACCTCTCGCGACCGCCTCGCCGTCTCCAACTTCACCTTCGAGATGGGCGACCCCAGCCACCTCGAGCACGTCATCAAGGCCGTCCGCCGCATCGACGGCGTCTTCGACGTCTACCGCGTCTCCGGCGTCAAGCACCCGAACACGCAGTAGGCGGGCCGCCCGCGCGAGCCCGACGCCCGCACGGCCTCCTCCCACCCGACGCGCACCCGCCCGGGCGACGTGAGCGGGAGGGCGTGACGACGGCCGAGGACGGGTCGTCCGGCCGCGTACGCCCTCGCCGTCGAGTTCCCGGTCGAGGGATCTGAGACACCGGGACGCGGCGACGGGGCGGCCACCCGTGGGTGACCGCCCCGTGAGAGCGAGAGGTGCTCAGTTGCCGAACTCGCCGAGACCCCTCTGCGCGAGCTCGAGCCACGCCTGCCGGGCCTCGAGGGCCTCACGAGCCTTGGCGATCTTCGCCTCATCGCCGGAGGCCTCTGCCTTCTCGAGGTCCTTGCGGTGCTTGGCAAGGGACTTCTCGGCCTGCTCGGCGAGGCTCGCGGCGCGGGCGGCGACCTCGGGGTCGGTGCGCTTCCACTTCTGCTGGTCGGCGTCGCGGATGGCCTGCTCGACCTTGCGCATGCCGTCCTCGATGCGCTTCATCGCCGAGCGCGGCACCTTGCCCGCCGCGTCCCACTTCTCCTGGATCGGGCGCAGCCTGGCCTTCGCGACCTCGACGTCCTTGACCGGGAGAATCTTCTGCGCCTCTTCGAGGAGGGCCTCCTTGACCTTGAGGTTGGCCTCGAACTCGACGTTCTCCGCCGCGGCGACCTGGTCCTTGGCGTCGAAGAAGTGGTCCTGCGCGGCCTTGAAGCGCTTCCACAGGGCGTCGTCGTCGGCGCGGGACGCACGACCGGCCTGACGCCAGGAGTCCATGAGTCGCTTGAACGCACCGGCGGTCTGACCCCACTCGGTGCTGTCCTTGAGCTTCTCCGCCTCGGCGACGAGCTCCTCCTTGCGGGCCTTCGCCTCGGCCTGCACCGAACCGAGCTGCGCGAAGTGGACGCGGCGCATCTTGTCGAAGGAGTTGCGGGCCCCGGAGAGGCGGTGCCAGAGGGCCTGCTCGGTCTCACGATCGAGCTTGGGGCCGTTCTTCTGGGCCGACTTCCACTCGTCGAGCAGCGCGCGCATGCGGGAGCTGCTCTGCTTCCACTGGACCTTCGCCTCCTCCTGGCCGGCGATGGTCTCGGCCTCGGAGACGATCGCCTCACGGACCTTGAGCGCCTCCTCGCGGGCGGCGGCACGCTCCTGGTTCTCCGTCGTGCGACGCACCTCGACGGCCGTCGCGATGTCCTCGATGCGCGCGTACAGGGCGGGGAAGTCGCCCACGGCGCGAAGACCGGAGACGGCGTCACGCAGCCGCTTGAGGCCGTCGGCGCCCTCCTTGGCGGGGAGATCGGTCTGCGTGACCCGCTGGTGGAGGATCTCCGCGAGGGCGGCGACCTCGTCGAACTTGCGCGCGAAGTAGGCGAGCGCCTCCTCGGCCGACGCGCCCGGGTAAGAGCCGACCTCGCGCTCCTCCTCGCCGATACGGACGAACACGGTGCCGTCCTCGGCGACCCGGCCGTGGGCCGAGGGGTCGGTGGTGACCGGGGCGTGGACCGGCGCGGCCGGGGTCGTGCTCTCGGCCCGCGGGGTGGCGACCGCGGCGCCGAGGACGGCCGTGGGGCTTTGTGCGGGTGTCGGCGTGGGAGCGGGAGCCGCGGGAGCGGACGCAGTCGTCGCCGGCTCGGAGCCCTCGGACGCCGTCTCGGGGGAGGACTCGGCCTCCATGGAGGCCTCGGCCGCCTCGGTGGGGGCCTCGGCGTCGCTCGGCTGCGCGTCCGTGGCCGGCTCGGTCTGCGGCGCGGAGGCCGTCTCGACGTCGGCCTCGGAGGTGTTCTCGCCGGCCGGTTCCTCCTGCCCGAGCGGGGTCTGCGGGGCCGACGCCGGGGTCGTCTCGGCGCCGGTGGAGGCCTGCTCGACGTCCACCTCCGTGACGGGGGCGGGGTTTCCCTCGCCCGCCGTGGCCGAGGTGTGGTCGGCGGTGGTCGGGTCGGTGGGGGACATGTGATCGGACACAGCGTGGACCTTCGCGTCTGGACACCGGCGGCGCCCGTGGGCGTCACGCGGTTCGTTGATGGAGCCGTCCGGATCCACGATACTGGCCCACCAGCGAATTCGGGCCTCGCCCACCCACCGCGCCTCCCGCGCGCCTCGGCATGCCGCACGCGTGGACGGGTCTGTGCGCACCGGCGGCCGACGGATGTCGCCGGTGGCCCCGCGAGAACTCGCGCACCCATGCGTCCTTCCTCCGGTCCGACCGCCGCGACGAGACGCCCGTCGACGAGCCGGGTGGGCCGCCGCGGCTCCCGTCTAGGCTGGGGGGCGTGTTCCTCATCGGATTCCCCGCCGCCATGCTCGGCACGAACTGCTTCCTCCTCGCGCGCGCACCGGGCGAGGAATGCATCGTCGTCGACCCCGGTGGTGGCATCGACGACCGCCTCGACGACGCGCTGCGCACGCACCGGTTGACGCCGGCGGCGCTGCTCCTCACGCACGGGCACCTCGACCACACCGCGTCGGTGCCGCGCCTCGAGTCGCAGTACGACGTGCCGACGTACATCCACGTCGACGACGAGTACCGCCTGACGAACCCGATGGACCAGCTCGGCCCCGAGCTGCGGGCGATGGTCCAGATGCAGTTCGGCGACCTCGACTGGCGCCGCCCCGAGCGCGTCGTCACCTACGGCGGCGGCGACATGCTCACCCTCGCCGGTCTCGACCTGCGCGTCGCCCACGCGCCCGGCCATACCGAGGGGTCCGCGCTCCTCACGGTCGAGGACCTGCCCGACTCGATGCCGGAGGACTCCGGGCTCGCCCGCACGATCCTCGCCGGTGACGTCCTCTTCTCCGGCGGCATCGGGCGCACCGACCTCGTCGGCGGCGACGACGCAGCGATGCAGGCGAGCCTGCGGGACGTCGTCCTCGCGATGGCCGACGACAGCCTCGTCCTCCCCGGCCACGGCCCGGCCACGACGATCGGCCGCGAACGCGCGACGAACCCCTTCCTCGCCCACCTCGCCTGACCCTCCGACCCGACCATCCGAAGCGGCGACGCCCGGCGCGTCCCACTCCCGGCGGGCGCCGCGTGCGTCCCCGCGCCGACAGGAAGAACGAAGAACGTTGAGCCAGAACAAGATCATGCCCATGTCTGGATTCCCCGAGTGGCTGCCGCAGCAGCGCGCCGTGGAGGCCCACTTCCTCGACGTCATCCGCCGGACGTTCGAGAGCCACGGGTTCGTCGGCATCGAGACCCGCGCGGTCGAGCCCGTCGAACGGCTCCTCGGCAAGGGTGGTGACGCCGACAAGGAGATCTACGGTGTCTCCCGCCTCGCCGCCGACGCGGAGGAGAAGGACTCCGAGACCGCGCTCGGTCTCCACTTCGACCTCACCGTGCCGTTCGCGCGATACGTGGTGGAGAACTCCGGCAAGCTCGTCTTCCCCTTCCGCCGCTACCAGATCCAGAAGGTGTGGCGTGGAGAGCGGCCGCAGGACGGCCGGTTCCGCGAGTTCGTCCAGGCCGACATCGACATCGTCGACGCCGGTGAGCTGCCGTTCCACTACGAGGTGGAGCTGCCGCTCGTCATCGCCGACGCGTTCGCCGAGCTGCCCATCGGGCCGTTCCGCATCCAGGTGAACAACCGCAAGATCCCCGAGGGCTTCTACCTCGGTCTCGGCCTCGCGCCCGAGCAGGTCGTGCCCGTCCTGCGCGTCGTCGACAAGCTCGACAAGGTCGGCCCCGAGGCCGTCACGGAGATGCTCACCGAGGCGGGCCTCACCGCCGAGCAGGCCGCGCAGTGCCTCGCCCTCGCCGAGATCAACGCCCCCGACTCCTCCTTCGCCGACCGCGTGCGCGCCCTCGGCGTCGAGCACCCCGTCCTCGAGGAGGGTCTCCAGGCGCTCTCGACGGTCATGGACGCCGCGGCCGAGCACGCGCCCGGCCTCCTCCTCGCCGACCTCAAGGTCGCCCGCGGCCTCGACTACTACACGGGCACCGTGTACGAGACCCAGCTCGTCGGCCAGGAGTCCTACGGCTCCATCTGCTCCGGCGGCCGGTACGACGCGCTCGCGAGCGACGGCAAGCACACCTACCCCGGCGTCGGCATCTCCATCGGTGTCTCCCGCCTGCTCGCCAAGCTCATGCCGACCCTCGAGGCCTCGCGCATGTCGCCCTCGGTCGTCCTCGTCGCGCTCGCCAACGAGGAGGAGCGTCCCCGGTCGATGCGGATCGCCGCCGCCCTGCGCGAGCGGGGCATCGCGTGCGAGGTCGCCCCCTCCGCCGCCAAGTTCGGCAAGCAGATCAAGTTCGCCGACCGCCGCGGCATCCCCTTCGTCTGGTTCCCCGGCAGCCCCGCCGACGACGGCACCCCCGCCGTCGACCAGGTCAAGGACCTCCGCAGCGGCGAGCAGGTCGACGCCGACCCCGCGACGTGGACCCCGCCCGAGGCCGACCTGCACATCTCGGTCACGACCCGCTGAACCGCACTCCCGCGTCGGGGGTGGGCGCGCTCGGCGCGGGCCGTCGAGCGGGCCGCCGGTGTCAGGATGGGGACGTGACGTACTCCCAGACCTCGACGCGTCGTGCCCGTCAGATCACCGGCGACCTCGTCGTCCTCGCCTGGTGCGTGGCGTGGGTGTGGGTGGCGCGGGTCGTCCACGGCCTCGTCCTCCAGCTCGCCGAACCCGCCCGCACGCTGCGGCGCACCGCCACCGACTTCGGCGCGGCGATGATGGACGCGGGAACGACCGTCGGCGGGGTGCCGTTCGCGGGGGAGCAGCTGCAGGAGTCGTTCTCCCGCGTCGCCGGCGTCGGCGCCGAGGCGAGCGCCGCCGGTGCCCAGTTCGAGACGACCGTCGGGCGACTCGCGCTCGTCCTCGCCCTCGTCACCGCGCTCGGACCCACGCTCGGTCTCGGCGTGCCGTGGGTCGTCTCCCGCGTGCGGTTCGCCCGCCGCGCGGCCGCGGCCCGACTCCTCGTCGACTCCGAGGCCGACCTCGAACTCTTCGCCCTCCGTGCCATGGCGAACCAGCCCCTCCCGCGGCTCGCGGAGATCGCCCCCGACCCCGTCGCCGCCTGGCGGGCGGGCGACGCCCGCGTCGTCCACGCGCTCGCCGCCCTCGAACTCCGCAGCGTCGGACTTCGCCCCGCGCGGGGCCGCGACGGGCAGGTACGCGCCGAGTGACCGGCCCCGACCCGTCCTCCTCGCCCTCGGCCACGTCGTCGCTCGTGCCCGGCACGACCGGTGGACCCGCTCCGGCCGAACCCACGGGGGCCGGGACGACGCCAACCGGGACGACGCGCACCCTGCCCGCGCGGCGGGCGGCGTGGCTCGCCCACCTCCGCATCGAGCGGGGACTCGCGGCGAACACGCTCCGCAGCTACGAACGGGATCTCGACCGGTACGACGCGTTCCTCGCGTCCCGGGGGATCGACGACGTCACGGGCGTCCGCCGTGCCGACGTCACCGAGTTCGTCACCGCCGTGCGGGAGGGCACCGACGGGCGCCGCGCCCTCTCGGCCTCCTCGACCGCCCGACTCCTCGCCGCGGTGCGCGGGTTCCACCGCTTCTGTCTCCTCGAGGGCGTCGTGGGTGAGGACGTCGCCGCCGAGGTCTCCCCACCGTCGACACCGCGTCGACTCCCCAAGGCGATGAGCCGCGACGACGTCGAGCGCCTCATCGCGGCCGCCGCGGAGACCCCCGGACCGGTCGGGCTGCGCGACCGGGCCCTCGTCGAGACGCTCTACGCCACGGGCGCCCGCATCAGCGAGGTCGTCGGTCTCGTCGTCGACGACCTCCCCGACCTCACTGAGGGGCCCACGCCCCCCGCCGTGCCCGGCGCGCCGGGGGCGGTCCCCGTCGTCCGCCTCACCGGCAAGGGGAACAAGCAACGCCTCGTCCCCGTCGGCGGCTACGCCACCCGTGCGCTCGCCGACTACCTCACGGGCGGCCGACCCGCCCTCGTCACGCGACGGCCCGCCGGGCGGGGGAGCCGTGGTGGTTCGGGCCACGAACTCTTCCTCAACACCCGAGGCGGCCCGCTCTCCCGGCAGAGCGCGTGGGGCGTCGTCTCCGCCGCCGCGGATCGCGCCGGACTCTCCGGCCACGTCGGTCCCCACACCCTCCGCCACTCCTTCGCGACGCACCTCCTCGAGGGTGGCGCCGACGTCCGCGTCGTCCAGGACCTGCTCGGGCACGCCGACGTGACGACGACGCAGATCTACACGCTCGTCACCGCCGCCCATCTCCGCGAGACCTACGCGACCGCCCACCCCCGCGCCCACTGACGCCCCCGTCGATCCGGTCGTCCGTCTCGTGGCCGCTCGACGCCGACGACGGGACCCTCTGGCCCCCCAGGGCATCCGGGGCGAGAGCACCCGGATGAGCGCCTCGACGGCCGGGGAGGCGCTGGTAGGGTCGGGGCGGAATCCGTGCACGCTGCGCCCGTGTGCCCGGCCCCCAGACCCCGACCCGAAGTGAGGACGAATGAGCGCGTTCGAGACGCAGCCGACGCACCCCGCCGACGAGGTCCGCGTCGGCGGCGGTGGCCCCCTCCCGCAGGAGGACCGGCTCGAGACGCGCACCCTCGGGACCGACGAGGTCGAGACCGTCGACACACCGGGGTACGACGACGCGGACGAGACGGACGACGTCGAGACGGACGACGACGAGACGTACGACGACGAGACGTACGACGACGAGACGTACGAGGGCGAGGCGCCGCAGCCGACGACCGTCGAGAGCCTCGGCACGGGCGCGCAGGACCGACTCCCCGGCACCGAGACCTCCGGCCACATCGGCGTCACCGGGCGTCCCATGCCCGAGTTCCCCACCCCGCCGCCGCTCACCGGCCACGGGCCCGCCCGCGTCATCGCGATGTGCAACCAGAAGGGCGGCGTCGGCAAGACGACGACGACGATCAACCTCGGCGCGGCGCTCGCGGAGCTCGGCCGCAAGGTCCTCCTCGTCGACTTCGACCCCCAGGGCGCCCTCTCGGTCGGTCTCGGCATCCGCGCGAACGACCTCGACCTCACCGTCTACAACCTGCTCGTCGAACGCGGCCACGACGTGCGCGAGGTCATCCAGCACACGCGCACCCCGGACCTCGACCTGCTCCCCGCCAACATCGACCTCTCGGCCGCCGAGGTCCAGCTCGTCGGCGAGGTCGCCCGCGAGATGGTCCTCTCCCGAGTGCTGCGGCCCGTCATGGACGAGTACGACGTCGTCCTCATCGACTGCCAGCCCTCGCTCGGCCTGCTCACCGTCAACGCCCTCACCGCGGCGCACGGCGTCATCATCCCGCTCGAGTGCGAGTACTTCGCGATGCGCGGCGTCGCCCTCCTCGTCGAGACCATCGAGAAGGTCTGCGACCGCCTCAACCCGCGCCTCGAGATCGACGGCATCCTCGCGACGATGTACGACGGACGCACTCTCCACAGCCGCGAGGTCGTGGCCAGCGTCGTCGACCACTTCCAGGACCGCGTCTTCCACACGGTCATCAGCCGCACGGTGAAGTTCCCCGACGCGACCCTCGCCGCCGAACCCATCACGAGCTACGCCCCCGGCCACAACGCCGCCGAGGCCTACCGTCAGCTCGCCCGGGAGCTCATCGCCCGTGGCGGCGCCGCCTGAGACGGCGGCGGGGGAGAGCGACCTCGACCCCGCCGCGCCCACGGAGGAGGCCGCCGCACCCGTCGAGGCGCCCGGTGGTGTCCTCACCCGCCGTGCCGCGCCGCAGCCGTTCGAGGTGCACCTCGACGTCTTCTCCGGGCCGTTCGAGCTGCTCCTCGGACTCATCGCCAAGCATCGCCTCGACCTCACCGAGATCGCCCTCGCGACCGTCACCGACGAGTTCATCGCGCACATCCGCGCCCAGCAGGCGGCCGACGTCGACTGGGATCTCTCGCAGGCGAGCGAGTTCCTCCTCGTCGCGGCGACGCTGCTCGACCTCAAGGCGGCCCGGCTCCTGCCGTCCCTCGACCCCGAGGAAGAGGACCTCGAACTCATCGAGGCCCGCGACCTCCTCTTCGCGCGCCTCCTCCAGTACCGGGCGTTCAAGGACGTCGCCGCCTGGGCCGAGGAGCGCATGGCAGGCCCCGGCCGCATCATCGCTCGCCAGGCCGAGATGGAGCCCCGGTTCGCCGCCCTGCTGCCCGAACTCGTCATCGCCGTCACGCCCGAGCAGCTCGCGATGATCGCCGCCGACACGCTCACCCGCACACCGCCACACGTGGGTGTCGAGCACCTCCACCAGCCGCTCGTGAGCGTCCGGGAGCAGGCCGCCATCGTCGTCGAGCTCCTCCGCCGGGAGCGGCAGACGACGTTCCGCGAGCTCGTCGCGGACGCCGACTCCACGCTCGTCGTCGTCGCCCGGTTCCTCGCCCTGCTCGACCTCTTCCGCGAGGCCGCGGTCGCGTTCGACCAGCCCGAACCCCTCGGAGAGCTCCTCGTCGCGTGGACGGGCAGCGAGGAGGGCGTCCTCCAGGCCGGGGCCGGCTTCGACGAGGAGCACGTGACGACACCCGTCGCCGGTACCGCGGCGTCCCCGGCGGGGGCCGCCGTCATCGCGCAGGACGACGCCCCGCCGGGCGAGCCCACGCACCCCGAGCCGCAGGAGGACGCATGAGCAGCGAACCGACCGGGGGAGCCGAGCCGGCCCACCCCGACGCGATGCCTGCGGGACCGGAGGCCGCAGCGGAGTCCGTGCCGCGCACGACCGAGCCCACCGACTCGTCGTCGGTGCCCGCCGAAGCCGTCGATCCCGCCGAGCCGTCGGAGCCCGAGGAGCCCGAGGATGCAGGGGAGGCGGACGACCCCGACGAGATCGACCTCGCGACGATGCCCGGCGGGGCGCGCTCCGCGATCGAGGCCGTGCTCATGGTCGTCGAGGAACCCGTCACCCCCGAGGCCCTCGCCGCCGCCCTCGACATCGAGCCCCGCGAGGCGTGGGAGCACCTCCACGACCTCGCCGCCGAGTACGACCGTGACGCACGCGGGTTCAGCCTCCGCCGGACGGGGACGGGCTGGCGCGTCTACTCCCGCGCCGAGTACGCCCCCCTCGTCGAACGGTTCGTCATCGCCGGGCAACGCGCCAAGCTCTCGAAGGCCGCGTTGGAGACCCTCGCCGTCATCGCGTACCGTCAACCGGTCTCGCGTGCCCGCATCGCGGCGGTACGAGGCGTCAACGTCGACGGCGTCGTCCGCACCCTGATGACGCGAGGGCTCATCGACGAGGTCGGCACCGACACCGAGCACGGTGCCGTGCTGTACGGCACGACCGATTACTTCCTCACCCGCCTCGGGTTGTCGTCGCTCGCGGAGCTCCCTCCGCTCGCGCCGTACCTGCCCGAGGGACACGAGGTGGACGAGATCGCCGAAAGGGGCGGCATATGACCGGGCAAGGTCGAGGACGCGCAGGAGGCGCCGCAGGCGCAGGCCGAGGTGGCCGCGGCGACGCCCGTCGCGGAGGCAAGGGCGGATCGCCGTCGTCACGGGGTGGCGGCCGCTGGTCGTCCTCCTCGGGGCAGGTGCCGGGCGGGCCGGACCGCGGGTTCGGTATGCGTCCGCCCAAGGGGCGTCGGGGTGGGAACGCGGCGGGGAACACCCGCGGCAACGCCCCCGAGGTCGACGTCCACGACCCCAACGGCGTACGGCTGCAGAAGCTCCTCGCCGCGGCCGGCGTCGGCTCGCGCCGTGCGTGTGAGGTCATCATCGGCCAGGGCCGTGTCGAGGTCGACGGGCAGGTCGTCACCGAGCTCGGCGTGCGTATCGACCCGGCGACCCAGACCGTCCACGTCGACGGCGAACGCATCCAGCTCGACGCCGACCGGCGTTACTTCGCCCTGAACAAGCCCCTCGGGGTCGTCTCGACGATGCACGACGACCTCGGCCGTCCCTGCCTCGGGGATCTTCTCGAGCAGCGCAACGACCGCCTGTTCCACGTCGGACGTCTCGACGTCGACACCGACGGGCTCCTCCTCCTCACGAACGACGGCGAGCTCGCCAACCGCCTCCAGCACCCCTCGTACGGCATCCCGAAGACGTACGTCGCCACGGTGCCCGGGCCGGTGAACCGCGACGTCGGCCGCACGCTCCGGGAGGGCGTCGAGCTCGAGGACGGGCCGGTCGCCGTCGACTCGTTCCGTCTCGTCGACTCCGCCCCGGGCCGCGCCATCGTCGAGGTCGTCGTCCACGAGGGGCGCAAGCACGTCGTGCGTCGCCTCCTCGAGGAGGTCGGCCACCCCGTCGAGACCCTCACCCGCGTGCAGGTCGGACCCGTCCTCCTCGGTGACCTCAAGCCGGGCAAGCTGCGGCCGCTCAACTCACGGGAGGTCGCCGCACTGTACAAGGCCGCCGGGCTGTGAGCGTGCCGCGGGAGGCGGGGCGCGGCCTCGGGCCCGTGCTCGTCGTCGGCACGGGCCTCATCGGCACGAGCCTCGGCCTCGCCCTCCGCGCCGAGGGCGTCACCGTGACGCTCTCCGACCCGTCGCCGACGGCCTGCGCCCTGGCCCGGGACCTCGGGGCGGGCGCCCTCGAGACCGCCGACGACCCCGAACCCGCCGTCGTCGTCGTCGCCGCGCCGCCGGACGTCGTCGGTGCCGTCGTCGCCGCGCGTCTCGCGGCACACCCCCACGCGGTCGTCACCGACGTCGCGTCGGTGAAGTCGGCCGTCCTCGGGGATCTGCTCGCCGCCGGTGTCGACGTCACGCGCTACGTCGGCTCCCACCCGATGGCGGGGCGCGAGCGCAGCGGCGCGATCGCCGGACGTGCGGACCTCTTCCAGGGGCGGCCGTGGGTCGTCGTCCCGCACGAGCACAGCGACCCGGCCGCCGTCGAGGCCGTCACCGTCCTCGCGACGGCGGCGGGCGGTGCCCCGGTGCGCATGCCCGCCCACGAGCACGACGAGGCCGTCGCCGCCGTCTCCCACGTGCCGCAGGTCGCCGCGAGCCTCGTCGCCGCTCGCCTCCGCGACCTCTCCACCGACGCCGTCGGCCTCGCCGGGCAGGGCGTCCGCGACGTCACCCGCATCGCCGCGAGCGACCCGGCGCTCTGGACGCAGATCCTCGTCGGCAACGCCGCCGCCGTGTCGACGGTCCTCGGCGAGCTGCACACGGCGATCGGCGAGGTGCTCGACGCACTCGACGGGCTCCGCGAGGACGCCGACGCCGAGGCGCCCGGCGCACGCGCGACCCTCGCCGCGATGCTCGCCGACGGCAATGCCGGCCACGCCCGCATCCCCGGCAAGCACGGCTCCTCGCCGACGATGTACACGACCGTCACCGTCCTCATCCCCGACGAACCGGGCATGCTCGCCCGTCTCTTCGCCGACGTCGGCGACGAGGGCGTCAACATCGAGGACATCCGCATGGAGCACGCCGTCGGACGTCTCGTCGGCGTCGTCGACCTCCTCGTCCGCCCCGACGCCGCCGACCCGCTGTGCGCCGGACTCCTCGCGCGGGGCTGGAACCTCACCGAGTGACCCCGAGTGACCCCGAGTGACCCCGAGTGACCCCGAGTGACCCCGAGTGACCCCGAGTGACCCCGGACGGGTCCGGGGAAGCCCGACGCACGCCGCGGCGCCCCCGGGCCCGCGCGCTAGGCTGCGCGGCGTGAGCGCCACCGATGCCGCCGGAGAAGCAGCCGGCCAGCCGTCCGAGGAGACCCGCGAGACCGTCGCCGCCTCCACCACGTCAGCCACCCCGCCGGCGCCGGGATCCGCGCACACGCTCGGAGCGCCGGCGCCCGCCGCCGCGACCCCCGGTGGGCAGACCCCGCGGTCCGTCGTCGTCGCGATCGACGGTCCGAGCGGCTCGGGCAAGTCGAGCGTGAGCCGTGCCGTCGCGCGCCGCCTCGGACTCGCCTACCTCGACACCGGTGCGATGTACCGGGCCCTCACGTGGTGGTGCCTCGAGCAGGGCATCGACCTCGACGACGAGCCCGCGGTCACCGCCGCCGCCTCGGACTTCCCCCTCGTCATGGGCACCGACCCCACCGACCCCCACGTGCGGGTCGGTGACGCCGACGTCACCGCCGAGATCCGCACGACGCGGATCTCGTCCGCGGTGTCCGCCGTGGCCCGTCACCTGCCCACCCGCGCGATCCTCATCGCGCTCCAACGCGACTGGGTCGACCGGTGCTCCGTCCAGGGCATCGTCGCCGAGGGCCGCGACATCACGAGCGTCGTCGCCCCCGACGCCGACGTGCGTCTCCTCCTCACCGCGAGCGAGCAGGCCCGTCTCGCCCGCCGTGCCCGCGAACTCCACGGTGACTCGGGGGAGTCCGCCCTCGCCGCCACCCGCGACGAGGTCCTGCGCCGCGACCGCGACGACTCCGCCGTCACCTCCTTCCTCGAGCCGACCGACGGGGTCCGTCTCCTCGACACCTCAGACCTCGACTTCGACTCGACCGTCGACGCCGTCGTCCGGGCGGTCGAGGCCGCCCGCGCCGAGCGCGCGGGCCGGTGACACGAAGAACCGCCCGATACGGGAGAATGAGCGAATGTCCGACGACGTGAACCGCCGCGAATACCCCACGACCCCCTCGATGCCCGAGAGCGGGCGCGACGCCGCCGCGCCCGAGGGAGCCCCGGCCGACCCCATGACGGCCGCCGGTGCCGCCGGCCCGCACCCGGGCGACGAGGTCCCCGGTGAGCCCCTCGACGTCGAGGACCCCGCGCACGAGCCCACCACCGGCGACGACGAGGTCCACGACGAGCCGATCGTCGTCACTCACGCCGACGGCACCGAGGGTGGCTCCGTCGAGCGGGTGCTCCGCGCCGGTCTCGACGAGTTCGAGCTCGACGAGGACGACCTCGCGATCCTCCAGGGTCTGCCCGAGGACGCCGACGACGAGGACCCCGCCGATCGGCCGGTCGTCGCCGTCATCGGCCGCCCCAACGTCGGCAAGTCCACCCTCGTCAACCGCATCCTCGGTCGCCGTGAGGCCGTCGTCGAGGACGTGCCGGGCGTGACCCGCGACCGGGTCGCCTACGACGCCGAGTGGTCCGGCCGCCGGTTCACCCTCGTCGACACCGGCGGGTGGGAGATCGACGCCTCCGGCATCCACCTGCGTGTCGCCGAGCAGGCCGAGGTCGCGATCGAACTGGCCGACGCCGTCATGTTCGTCGTCGACGCGACGGTCGGCGCCACCGACGACGACGAGGCCGTCGTCCGGCTCCTGCGCCGGGCGGGCAAGCCCGTCGTCCTCGTCGCGAACAAGGTCGACGACACCCGCGCGGAGTCCGACGCGGCCATGCTGTGGTCGCTCGGTCTGGGTGAGCCCCACCCCGTGTCGGCCCTCCACGGCCGGGGGAGCGGGGACATGCTCGACGACCTCCTCGCCGTCCTGCCCGAGAAGTCGGGCGTCTCCGGGGCGTACGCCCGGGGCGGCCCCCGTCGCGTCGCCCTCGTCGGTCGCCCGAACGTCGGCAAGTCGAGCCTGCTCAACCAGCTCGCGGGTGAGGACCGCGTCGTCGTCGACGACACGGCCGGCACGACCCGCGACCCCGTCGACGAGCTCATCGAGCTCGGCGGGAAGCAGTGGCGGTTCGTCGACACCGCCGGCATCCGTCGTCGCGTCCACCAGACTCGCGGGGCCGACTTCTACGCGTCCCTGCGCACGCGCACCGCCCTCGAGAAGGCCGAGGTCGGCGTCGTGCTCATCGACGCGGGCGAGACCATCAGCGAGCAGGACGTGCGCGTCGTCCAGCAGGTCGTCGACGCCGGTCGTGCCCTCGTCATCGCCTACAACAAGTGGGACACCATCGACGAGGAACGTCGCTACTACCTCGACCGCGAGATCGAACGGGAGTTCGTCCAGGTGCCGTGGGCGCCGCGCGTCAACGTGTCCGCCCTCACGGGTCGGCACATGGACAAGCTCGTCCCCGCCCTCGAGACGGCGCTCGAGTCGTGGGACACCCGCATCCCCACCTCGCGTCTCAACGCGTTCCTCGGCGAGCTCGTCGCGGCCCACCCGCACCCCGTCCGAGGCGGCAAGCAGCCGCGCATCCTCTTCGGTACGCAGGCGAGCACGCGGCCCCCGCGGTTCGTCCTCTTCGCCTCCGGGTTCCTCGAGGCGGGCTACCGACGGTTCGTCGAGCGCCGACTCCGTGAGGACTTCGGCTTCGTCGGGTCGCCGATCGAGATCTCCGTGCGCGTGCGCGAGAAGCGTCGCCGCAGCTGACGAGGGGTCATCCCGCCCGTCACGTCCCTCGTCGGACACGGCGGCGGCCCTGATTGGGCAAGGAGGACACCCGTGCGTTAGGGTGACGTGTCGTTCACGCGAGTGGCGGCAAGCCCTCGCGGGCTCCGGGACGTGGCGCAGCTTGGTAGCGCACTTGACTGGGGGTCAAGGGGTCGCAGGTTCAAATCCTGTCGTCCCGACCGAAAGGTCGATGAGGAAGGCCGTCTCCGATTCGTCGGAGGCGGCCTTCGTCGTCCCCGCTCCCGGCGATCCCGCAGCCGGTGCGGCGGATCCGGGCCCGGCGACGGGACCCCTAAGGTGAAGGGCATGGTCGAGCGCGTGGGTGGAGCGAGTGCGGTGACGACACCGGGGCGCCCCGACGCGTCGATGTCGCTCCTCATCGAGATCATGGATCGCCCGCTCGACCCCTCCTACGAGGCCGCGGCGAAGGCACGCGCGCTCCGGGGGGAGGCACCCCGCCGACGCCCCTGGAACACCGCCGTCGTCGGCCTCACGGCCCTCGCGAGCGGTCTGTTGTTCGCCACCTCCGGGCTCACCTATGCCCGTGCCGACGCCGGTCGCGACGGGCGCGTGGAACTCGTCGAACGGATCGAGCAGCGGCAGCAGGAGGCCGACGAGGCCGCCGCCCGCAACGTCGCCCTCGAGAGCCGCCTCCACACCCTCGAGGCCGGGGCCGTCGGGGACGACCCCGTCGCCGTCCGCCTCGAGCGGGTGCGCGACGCCGCAGGCGCGTCCCCGGTCGAGGGACCGGGGCTGCGGATCACCCTCGACGACGCCCCCGGGCTCGGCCCGGTCGGCGGGGGAGGGCCCCGCGACGACACCGACGACGACACCGGTCGCATCGTCTACCGCGACCTCCAGAACGTCACGAACGACCTGTGGGCCGCGGGCGCCGAGGCCGTCGCAGTCAACGGCCACCGCCTCACCTCGACGACGGCCATCCGCTTCGCCGGGCGGGCGATCCTGGTCGGGTTCCGGCCTCTTGCGCGCCCCTACGTCGTCGAGGCCGTGATGGGGCCCGAGTCCCAGGCCGCCTACACCCGCGGCGCGGGAGGCGCGTACCTCGCCGACCTCCGCACCGCCTTCTCCGCCCGCGCCGAGGCGCACGCGGAGGCCAGGCTCCGGCTGCCCGCCGCCGATCCGACCCGCCTGCGGTACGCGCGGGTGTCCTCCCGTCGGCACGGGGACGACACCCCCGCCGACGGCACGCCCTCCACCGCACCCACCGACGCCCACCCCTCTTCCCGACCCCCTGCCAAGGAGAACGGATGATCCCCCTCATCGGGCTCGTCGTCGGCATCGTCCTCGGTCTGGTCCTCCAGCCGAGCGTGCCCGCGATCCTCCAGTCCTACCTGCCGATCGCCGTCGTCGCCGCGCTCGACGCCGTGTTCGGCGGTCTGCGCGCCAGCCTCGACGGCATCTTCGACGACAAGGTCTTCGTCGTGTCGTTCCTCTCGAACGTCGTCGTCGCCGCCCTCATCGTCTTCCTCGGCGACCAGCTCGGCGTGGGCGCGCAGCTCTCCACCGGCGTCATCGTCGTCCTCGGCATCCGCATCTTCTCCAACGTCGCCGCCATCCGGCGCCACCTCTTCAAGGCGTGACGATGGCGCGCTCACCGTTCTCCCGAACCCCGAGGCCCGTCCGCGACGGCGGGTCCGAGGCGACGCAGGATCATGTCCCCGAGGCCGCCGACGCCACCTCGGGCGCGACCCCCGCCGCAGCGCGTGAGGGGGCCGCGACGACCCTCCCCACCGGGGGCGACCGATCGGGGCGTGGGCTGCTCCGTCTGCACCCGTCCCGCGCGTCCGTGCTCGCCGGCGCCCTCACCCTCGCCCTCGGCATCGGCCTCTCCGCGCAGATCCGACAGACCCACGACGCGGGTCTGGAGTCGCTCCGCGAGACCGAGCTCGTCGGCATCCTCGACGGCGTGACGGCGCGGGCCACGCGCCTCCAGGAGGAGACGCATGCGCTCGAGGCCGAGCTGGCCCGTCTCGCCGGCGGCGCCGACGGTGCCGAGGCCGAGCGACGCGCCCGCGAACGGCTCGGGGACCTCGGTGTCCTCGCCGGCTCCGTACCCGCCGAGGGGCCCGGGGTGACGGTCGTCCTCGAGGGCGGCCCCGAGGTTCTCCCTGCGGCGTCCTTTCTCGACCTCGTCCAGGAGCTCCGGGACGCGGGCGCGGAGGCCGTCCAGATCGGCGACGTGCGCGTCGTCGCGTCGACGAGCTTCGTCGACCGGGACGGCCGGGTCCTCGTCGACGGCCATGAGCTCGCCTGGCCGGTCCGCGTCGTCGCGATCGGGGACGGGCGCACGCTCGCCTCCGCCCTCGCCATCCCCGGCGGCGTGGAGGAGTCCACGCGGCAGGCGGGCGGCCGGATCCGCGTCGATCCGTCGGAACGGGTTCCCGTGAATGCGTTGCACCCCGCGAGCAGCCACCGATACGCTCGACCGGTGACCACACCCGAGGAGCAGGCCACCCCCTGACCTGCGTCTCGTCCCTCGCACCACAACCTGAAGGAGAGTCATGAGCGACCTGGAGTACCCGCAGGAACTGCGCTACACGGCGGAGCACGAGTGGGTGCGTACCGGCAACGACGACGTCGTGCGGGTCGGCATCACCTCCTACGCGCAGGACGCCCTGGGTGACGTCGTCTATGTCGATCTCCCGTCCGTGGGCGACGAGGTCACCGCGGGTGACACCTGTGGCGAGATCGAGTCGACGAAGTCCGTGAGCGACCTGTTCAGCCCGCTCACCGGTGAGGTCGTCGCCGTCAACGAGGGCCTCGAGTCGGCCTCCGAGATGGTCAACAGCGACCCCTACGGTGAGGGTTGGATGTTCGAGCTCCGCGTCTCCGACCGTGCGCAGCTCGACTCCCTCATGGACGCCGACACGTATACCGAGAGCCTGGACTGACCGATCCACGTCCTCCCGCGGCGCCCCACCGGCCCTGCGCAGGAACCGTCCGACGACGTCCTCCCCCGATCCCCGGGGTGGGCGTCGTCGGCGTTCGGGGAGGTGGTCATGCGGCGTCCGACGTGGCGTGTCGGACGGGCCTGGAGGCTCGTGCAACGGCGCCCGTGGGCCCGTGCCGAGGGCCGGTTCGCGACATCCGCTGCGGACGTACGCATTCGGAAGGGATCGACCCGTACTCTAGGGTGGGACGTCACCGAATCGAGAGGACAGGTGAGCCGACGTGACCGACGAGCAGGCAACGCACCCCGGCCAGGGGCAGGAGCCGCCGCGTAGCGGGCCCGCCACGATGCGCTTCACGGGAGTTCCCGAGGCGGATCTGCCGGCGGACGCCGACCTCCGACTCTCCTCGGACGACACCTCCACCATCGACGCGCTGCGACCTGGCACGGCGCTGCTGCTCGTGCTCCGCGGCCCGAACACCGGGGCGAGGTTCCTCCTCGACTCCGCGATGACGACGACGGGGCGTCACCCCGACAGCGACATCTTCCTCGACGACGTCACCGTCTCGCGCAAGCACGCGGTGTTCGAGCAGGACGGTGACACGTTCGTCGTCCGTGACGTGGGCTCGCTGAACGGCACCTACGTCAATCGCGAGCGCATCGACTCCGCAGTGCTGCGGGCCGGTGACGAGGTCCAGATCGGCAAGTTCCGTCTCGTCTTCCACACCCCGCGCCCGTCGGTCTGATGGCCGGCGGTTCCGGGCCCCGGGGAGGTCGGCGCAGCATCGGGGCGGTCCTCGAGGCCCTGCGCCCGGATTTCCCCGAGGTGACGATCTCCAAGATCCGGTTCCTCGAGTCCGAGGGTCTCGTGTCGCCCCGGCGCACGCCCTCGGGCTACCGCTCGTTCTCCGACGAGGACGTCGAGCGTCTGCGTTTCGTCCTCACCGCGCAGCGCGACCGTTTCTGGCCGCTGCGTGTCATCCGGGAGGCCCTCGACGCCCGCGATCGTGGTCTCGAGGTCTCCCTCGACGTCGCCGGGCCTCAGCCGGCCGGGCCGCGCATGCCGGCGGTCGCGGTCGATCCTGATGTCCCCACTGCCGAGGAGCTCGCTCGACCGGAGAAGGCGTACCGCCTCACGCGTGCCGAGATCGCCCGCGCGGCGGAGCTCGACGCGGCGACGGTGGACGCCCTCGTCACGTACGGGCTCATCGCGCCCGACGCCGAGGGGCACTTCGACAGCAGGGCGCTGCAAGTGGCCCGCGCCGCCGCCGGTCTCGCCGCGTACGGCCTCGAGCCGCGCCACCTCCGTCCGTTCCGCACCGCCGCGGAGCGTGAGGTCGGTCTGCTCAACCAGATCTCCGCGCCCGCCCGTCGACGTTCGGAGGAGAACGGTCGCCGCGTGGCCGCCGACGTCCTCCAGCACTGCATCGCACTCCACACCGCCTTGGTCAAAGCAGGACTCTGACGCGCCGATCCCCTAGCGTAGAGGGGTGATCGATGTCGACGTCCTCGGTGTCCGCGTGGAGATGCCCACGAACAACCCCATCGTGCTCCTTCGTGAGCGTGGCGGTGGGCGGTACCTGCCCGTGTGGATCGGTGCCGCGGAGGCCGCGGCGATCGCGTACGCACAGCAGGGTGTCGTGCCGCCCCGGCCGTTGACCCACGACCTCCTGGTCGACGTGGTCGCCGCCCTCGGGCGCACCCTCGAGGAGGTGCACGTCGTCGAGATGCGCGAGCAGGTGTTCTACGCCGTGCTCCGGTTCGACGGCGGCGTGGAGGTGAGTTCGCGGACCTCCGACGCCGTGGCGCTGGCGCTGCGGTGCGACGCCCCGATCCGGGTCGCCGAGGCCGTCATGGACGAGGCCGGCGTGCTCGTCGACTCCGACGACGAGGACGAGGAGGTCGAGAAGTTCCGCGAGTTCCTCGACCAGGTGTCGGCGGAGGACTTCCTCGGCGACGACCCCTCCGTCCCGGAGGAGCGGGACGAGGACGGGCCCGAGGGACCGGGGGAGCCGGGACGCGAAAAGGGGTGACGCGCCGGAGGGGATCGTTGGTCGCCCCGAGTCCCGCCCCGTACCATCGGAGGGGCCGGCCGATCCACGCGAACGCGTGGGCGATCCGGTTCGCCGCTGGAGAGGGAGGGACCGCGTGAACTCGTCGGATCACCGCGCGTCGGGCATGTCCGCCGTCCCGGCGCTGCCGGGGACGCAGGGCGTGCTGTTCACCCCCGAAGACGCCATCGGCGACGACCAGGGCTTCCGTGGCCCGATCGCCTGCCGTGGCGCCGGGATCACCTACCGTCAGCTCGACTACTGGGCACGTACCGGGCTCGTGGAGCCGTCGCTCCGGTCGGCCACCGGCTCGGGCACGCAGCGCCTGTACAGCTTCCGCGACGTGCTCGTCCTCAAGGTCGTCAAGCGTCTCCTCGAGACGGGCGTGACGCTCCAGCAGATCCGCGTCGCCGTCGCGACGCTGCGGGAGCGCGGCGTCGAGGATCTCGCGCAGATCACGCTCATGAGCGACGGCGCCACCGTGTACGAGTGCACCTCTGACGACGAGGTCATCGACCTGCTCCAGGGCGGGCAGGGCGTGTTCGGCATCGCCGTCGGCCGGGTGTGGCGGGAGGTCGAGGGGGACCTCGCACACCTGCCCACCGAACGCCTGGGGGAGGACGGCGACCCGGCCGAGGCCCCCGAGGCCCCCGAGGCGCCCGCGGGCGTCACCGACGAGCTCAGCGCCCGTCGTCGCGCCCGTCGCAAGACCGGGTGAGCGACGCGCCCCGGTGGGTGACCGTCTCACCGTCGAGGCACCCGGAACTGCCGGAACGCCCCCGAGCGCCGCGGCCCGCGATGTTAGTCTGCGAGGGCTGCATGCTTGCGCGTGAGAGTTCGCTCGAGGTCCTCGCCGACCGACGGCGGCGCCGAAGGGGCAACACTCCCCGGAACCTCTCAGGCACCCGGAGCGCGTGAGATCGGCACCGTGGAAGCCACCGTCGGCACCGATGGGGGTGACACGTGGGGAGGTCGCCGCAGGCGGCGTAGCGCCCGAACCCGCCCCACAGGAGGTCGTCGATGACCCAGCCCGTTCCCCCGGCATTCGCCGAGCGTCACATCGGTCCCGGAGACGCAGAGACCGCGCGGATGCTCGAGGTGGTGGGTCAACCGAGCCTCGAGGCCCTCGTGGACGCGGCGATCCCCGCCGGCATCCACGACCCCGAAGCCCTCGCCATCGAGGCCGCACCCAGCGAGCAGGCGGTCATCGCCGAGCTCCGCGAGATCGCCTCCCACAACACGGTCGTCACGTCGATGATCGGTCTCGGCTACTACGGCACCCACACCCCCCCGGTCGTCAAGCGCAACATCCTCGAGAACCCGGCCTGGTACACGGCCTACACGCCGTACCAGCCGGAGATCTCCCAGGGTCGCCTCGAGGCGCTTCTCAACTTCCAGACGGTCGTCTCCGACCTCACGGGCCTCGAGGTCGCCAACGCCTCGATGCTCGACGAGGGCACCGCCGCGGCCGAGGCGATGACGCTCATGCGTCGCGCGGCCAAGGCCAAGGACGGCGCCGTCCTCGTCCTCGACGAGATGCTCCTGCCGCAGACGGTCGGGGTCATCCACACCCGCGCCCGCGCCCTCGGCATCGAGTGCGTCACGATCTCCCTCGACGACGTCGACTCGGCCGACGCGCTGAGCTTCGCCGTCGACGGCAAGCCCGTCTTCGGCGTCATCGTGCAGTACCCGGGCAAGGACGGGCAGGTGCGCGACTTCCGCAAGGTCGCCGACGCCGCCCACGGCCTGGGCGCGCTCGTCACCGCCGCGGCCGACCTCCTCGGCCTCACGGTCCTCGCCGAGCCCGCCTCCTGGGGTGCCGACGTCGCCGTCGGGTCCTCGCAGCGCTTCGGCGTGCCGATGGGCTTCGGTGGCCCCCACGCCGGGTACATGGCCGTGGGTCAGAAGCTCTCCCGCACGATGCCCGGTCGTCTCGTCGGCGTGAGCATCGACGCCGAGGGAAAGCCGGCCTACCGCCTCGCGCTGCAGACGCGTGAGCAGCACATCCGTCGTGAGAAGGCGACGAGCAACATCTGCACGGCGCAGGTCCTCCTCGCCGTCATGGCGTCGATGTACGCGGTGTGGCACGGGCCCGTCGGGCTGCGCGAGATCGCGGTCCACGCCCACTCGCACGCCAAGGCCCTCGCCGACGCGCTGCGCGCCGGGGGAGTGGACGTCACGACGACCCGCTTCTTCGACACGATCACCGTCTCCGTCCCCGGCAAGGCCCGCGAGATCGCCGCCAAGGCCCTCGAGGCCGGCGTCAACCTCTGCATCGTCGACGACGACACCCTGTCGATCAGCACCGACGAGACCACGGTCGCCGAGCACGTCGCCGCCGTCTGCGGTGCCTTCGGCGTCGACGCCCCGAGCGAGATCCCCACGGTCGAGCCCGACTTCGGCGACCTCGCGCGCACCTCCGAGTACCTCACGCACCCGGTGTTCCACGCGTACCGCAGCGAGACGTCGATGCTGCGCTACCTGCGTCGGCTCGCCGACCGCGACTACGCGCTCGATCGCGGCATGATCCCGCTGGGCTCCTGCACGATGAAGCTCAACGCGACCACCGAGATGGAGGCCATCACCTGGCCCGAGTTCTCCGCGCTGCACCCGTTCGCGCCGTCGGAGCAGACGCAGGGCATCCGCGACCTCGCGGCCCAGCTCTCGGCGTGGCTCGTCGAGATCACCGGTTACGACGAGGTCTCCCTCCAGCCGAACGCCGGCTCCCAGGGCGAGCTCGCCGGACTCATGGCGATCCGGGGCTATCACGAGGCCAACGGTGACCACGAGCGCGACGTCTGCCTCATCCCGAGCAGCGCTCACGGCACGAACGCGGCGAGCGCCGCGATGGCCGGCCTCAAGGTCGTCGTCGTCAAGTCGGCCGATGACGGGTCGATCGACATGGACGACCTGCGTGCCAAGATCGACAAGCACGGTGAGCGCCTCGCGGCGATCATGGTGACCTACCCGTCGACGCACGGTGTCTACGAGGACACGATCACCGAGCTGTGCGACCTCGTCCACGAGGCGGGCGGTCAGGTGTACGTCGACGGCGCGAACATGAACGCCCTCGTCGGCGTCGCCCGTCCGGGTCACTTCGGTGGGGACGCGAGCCACCTCAACCTCCACAAGACGTTCTGCATCCCCCACGGTGGCGGTGGCCCCGGTGTCGGTCCGGTCGGCGTGCGCAGGCACCTCGCACCGCATCTGCCCAACCACCCGCTCGCGGCGGAGGCCGGCCCCGAGTCCGGCGTCGGCCCGATCTCGGCGGCGCCGTTCGGGTCGGCGAGCATCCTCCCGATCAGTTGGGCGTACATCCGCCTCATGGGCGGGACGGGCCTCACGGCCGCGACCCGCATGGCCGTGCTCAACGCGAACTACGTCGCGGCGCGTCTACGGGACTCCTACCCGGTGCTCTACGCCGGTGAGGGCGGCCTCGTCGCGCACGAGTGCATCCTCGACCTGCGTGAGCTCACGAAGATCAGCGGCGTCACCGTCGACGACGTGGCCAAGCGCCTCGTCGACTACGGCTTCCACGCCCCGACGATGAGCTTCCCCGTCGCGGGCACGCTCATGGTGGAGCCCACGGAGAGCGAGGACGCGGGCGAGCTCGACCGGTTCTGCGACGCGATGATCGCCATCCGCGCCGAGATCCAGGACGTCATCGACGGCAAGGTCGAGGTCGAGAAGAGCGTCCTGCGCGGCGCTCCGCACACGGCCCACTGCCTCGCCGGCGACTGGGATGCCGAGTACGACCGCATGACGGCGGCCTACCCGGCGGGCGTCGACCCGCGGGCGAAGTACTGGCCGCCGGTCCGCCGCATCGACGGCGCCCACGGCGACCGTCACCTCATCTGCTCCTGCCCGCCCCCGGAGGCGTTCGAGGAGGAGTGATCCGCTGATCAGAGGGCGGTGGTGAACGCCACCCCCCCCTGACGTCACGGCCCCGGCGCACTACGGTGCGGCCGGGGCCGTACAGTGTGCGCCACCGGTTTTCGAGAACGAACGGACGGGACCATGGGGCAGGACGTCAGCGGTGGCGAGTGGAGCAACACGCAGCGTCGGCAGTACCGCGAGAAGGTGCGTCAGAACCTCGACGTCTTCGAGCGCATGCTCGCGGTGACGAGCTTCGACCCGGGGCGCTTCATGACGGGGATGGAGATGGAGTTCTCCCTCGTGGGGGAGGACCTCGAGCCGGCGTTCCGCAACGACGAGGTGCTCGCCGCCATCGACGACGACTCGTTCGTCCACGAACTCGGCAGGTTCAACATCGAGGTGAACGTCGATCCGCGTTCTCTTGAGGGCAAGGGGCTCCTCACCCTCGAGAAGGATGTGTGCGAGGCCCTCGCGGGCGCACGCGCGGCCGCGGCGTCGGTGGGGACGCGCCTCGCGATGATCGGCATGCTGCCGACGATCATGACCCACCACGTGAGCGACGACGGGTGGATGAGCACGCCCAACCGCTACTCGGCCCTCAACGATGCGATCATGCGGGCGCGTGGCGAGGACATGTTCATCGACATCAGCGGCCCCTCGGGGGAGCGGGTGACGATGTACTCCGATTCGATCGGGCCGGAGGCGGCGTGCACGTCGATGCAGCTCCACCTGCAGGTGGCACCGGCCGACTTCGCGGCCTACTGGAACGCCGCGCAGGCCCTCGCAGGCCCGCAGCTGGCACTGGCGGCGAACTCCCCGTTCTTCGGCGGCAAGATGCTCTGGCACGAGACGCGCATCCCGCTGTTCACGCAGGCCGCCGACACGCGGTCGATCGAGTTCGTCAACCAGGGCGTCCGCCCGCGCGTCGAGTTCGGCGACCGCTGGATCACGTCGATCTTCGACCTGTTCGAGGACAACGTGCGCTACTTCGCGTCGTTGCTGCCCGAGGTGGGCGACGAGGACCCGGTGGCGGTGCTCGAGAGCGGGGAGCCGCCGGAGCTCGCCGAGCTGCGTCTCCACAACGGCACGATCTACCGATGGAACCGCCCGATCTATGACACCGCGGGTGGACGCCCGCACCTGCGGGTGGAGAACCGGACGCTGCCGGCGGGGCCGACGGTGACCGACGTCCTCGCCAACGCCGCGTTCTACTACGGCGTGCTCGTCCACCTCGCGCGTGAGGACCGGCCGGTGTGGACGCAGATGAGCTTCTCCGCCGCGAGCACGAACTTCCGCCACGGCGCCCGCGACGGCATGAACGCCCGCCTCTACTGGCCGGGGTACTCCTCGATCTCGCCGGACGAGCTCACGCTGCGCCACCTCCTGCCGCTCGCGGAGGAGGGCCTGTCGACCCTCGGTGTCGACCGGGCCGCCCGCGACACCTACCTCGGCGTCATCGAGGGACGCGCGATCTCGCGTCAGAACGGTGCGTCGTGGCAGATCGACACGGTGTACGCCCTCGAGGAGTCGGGGTTGGACCGCTCGGTGGCGCTCCACCGGATGCTCGAGATGTACCTCGACCTCAGCGAGGCAGGGGAGCCCGTCCACACGTGGGAGGTGCCGCGGCGCTGACCGTGGCGCGGCGTCGCCCGACTCGCCGGCTCGGGGGGGGCATGTCGGCCCGCGTCGAGGCCGCGGCCGGGCCGCGGGGTGCGCCTGGGAGACGGGGACCTGTGACACCCAGGGACGAGTGCGCGGGCCCGTCCACGTCGCGCCCGATAGGCTTGGCCCGACCTCGATCCACGAGCTGGGAGATTTGCTATGGCTGTTCGTCGCGTAGCCCTGTTGACCGCGGGCGGCTTCGCCCCGTGCCTGTCGTCGGCCGTCGGTGGCCTCATCGAGCGGTACTCGGAGATCGCGCCCGACGTCGAGATCATCGCCTACAAGCACGGGTACCAGGGTCTGCTCGCGGGTGACTACATCACCGTCGACGCCAAGGTCCGTGAGAAGGCACACCTGCTGCACAAGTACGGCGGTTCGCCGATCGGCAACTCGCGCGTCAAGCTCACGAACGCGAAGGACCTCGTCAAGCGTGGCCTCGTGCCCGAGGGCGTCGACCCGCTGCAGTTCGCGGCCGAGCGTCTCACCGAGGACGGCGTCGACGTCCTCCACACGATCGGTGGCGACGACACGAACACGACGGCCGCCGACCTCGCCGCCCACCTCGAGAAGACGGGCCACCACCTCGTCGTCGTCGGCCTGCCCAAGACCATCGACAACGACATCGTCCCGATCCGCCAGTCCCTCGGCGCGATGACCGCGGCCGAGCAGGCCGCGAAGTTCGCGGAGAACGTCGTCGCCGAGCACAACTCGGGGTCGCGGATGCTCATCGTTCACGAAGTCATGGGCCGTAACTGCGGCTGGCTCACCGCCGCGGCCGCCCGCGACTACCGTGCATGGCTCGACGAGCAGGAGTGGCTGCCCGAGATCGGTCTCTCCCGCGAGGCGTGGGACGTGCACGGCGTCTACGTGCCGGAGATCGAGATCCACATCGCCGACGAGGCCGAACGCCTCAAGAAGGTCATGGACACCGTCGGCAACGTCACGATCTTCCTCTCCGAGGGTGCGGGTGTCTCCGACATCGTCGACCTCATGGAGAGGAACGGTGAGGAGGTCCCGCGGGACGCCTTCGGCCATGTCCGCCTCAACGAGATCAACCCGGGCGCCTGGTTCGGCAAGCAGTTCGCCGAGAAGCTCGGCGCCGAGAAGGTCCTCGTACAGAAGTCGGGCTACTTCTCCCGGTCCGCCCCGGCCAACGAGGCCGACCTCGAGCTCATCGCCAAGATGACGACGATGGCCGTCGACAGTGCCCTCGAGGGCACCCCCGGCGTCGTCGGCAACGACGAGGACCGCGGCGACGAGCTGCGTGTCATCGAGTTCGACCGCATCGCCGGGCACAAGCCGTTCGACTACCACCAGCAGTGGTTCGTCGATATGCTCGCCGAGATCGGTCAGGGCTGGCCCGAGGGCCAGCACCCGGGCGGCCAGTGAGGCCGTCCCGGTGAGGCCTCCTCGGAGGTCGTGACCGTTCGGCACGAAGGGCCGGGGTTCGCGTGTGACACACATGAGCTCCGGCCCTTCGTCATGCCCGGCGCGAAAGAGCGTCGGCACGAAAGATCTCAGTTCGTTATCGCCGGAGTCGATTGGGGCGGCGGGTCCTCGGCCGCCCCTGTGCTCGGTCGCAGGACTCGGGGGGGCCCGGATGCACCGCGGAGACCGCGGTCACGTGCATCGATGCCGACAACGGAAAGAGTTCTGCCCGTGCGTTTGCGACGCCTGTCCACCTTGACCACTGCCGCCCTGCTGGCGCCTGCCTTCATCGCCCTCCCGGCTCAGGGAGAACCGGCTCCCAAGCCGGTCGAGACGACGAAGGAGACGGCGCCGCTGGTCGACCCCGACAGTCCGAGGGTCGGCGACGGCGATCACGCCTCGACGCAGGACGTCGCACTCGCGAAGCAGACGTCTCCGGAGATCGCGCGGACGCCTGATCTCGAGGTGCTCGGCGCCACGGGGCGTCAGGAGGTCGACGAGACGCTCGCCGTGATCGGTGTGACGTGGGGGGGCTCGACGCCTCTCGCGGTGCAGTACCGCACGGAGGACGCCCGCGGGTGGAGCGAGTGGCAGGGCATCGACACCGGTGCCGACGGCGAGGGCGCCGATGCCGGGTCCGGTACCCGCAACGGTTCCGATCCGATCGTCCTCACCGGTGTGAAGGCCGTCCAGGCGCGCATCCTCGGGGCCGCGGGCGAGTCGCCGCGGAATCCGACGCTCTCGGTCATCGATCCCGGCCACGGGGACGCCGACGCGAACACTGACCGGACCGCGGGTGCCGCGCAGGCGGCCGCCTCGCGTCCGCAGATCCGCAGCCGCGCCGAGTGGGGTGCCGACGAGTCGCTGCGTCGTGGGTCGCCGTCGTACGGCGTCGTGCGTGGCGCGATCGTCCACCACACGGCCGGCACGAACAACTACAGCCCGAGCCAGGTGCCGGCGATTCTCCGCGGTATCTACGCGTTCCACGTGAAGGACCGCGGCTGGAGCGACATCGGTTACAACTTCCTCGTCGACAAGTGGGGGCGCGTCTGGGAGGGCCGCTACGGCGGCACCAGTCGTGCACTCGTCGGTGCGCAGGCGAGCGGGTTCAACAGCGTCACCATGGGCATCTCGGTCATGGGCGACTACCGCCAGGTGCAGCCGAGCCCTGCGGCGATCGACGCCGTCACCCGGACGATCGCCTGGAAGGCGTCGGTGCACGGGTTCGACCCGCAAGGGCGCTTCTCGTCCAACGGCGGCACCTACCGCAACGTGAGCGGTCACCGCGACGTCGGACAGACGACATGCCCGGGTCTCATCTACGGGTACCTGCCGGCGATGGCCTCTCGCGCCGCGGCCCTCAAGGGGTCGGCGTCCGTCGGCCACACGGGTGGGTCGGCGCAGACGGGCGGCACGGCACGTCCCCCGGTCGTCGCGGCGCCTCCCGCCGGCATCCTCAACAGCTCCGACGCGATGCTGCGCGGCTCGAGCGGGGCACTGTTCGCCGTGAGCCCCAAGGGGGCGGCCGGCATCACGTACGCCCGTTCCATCGACAAGCGCAACTGGCGCGGGTACGACCCGGTCCTCGTCACGCAGGACATCTCGGGCGACACCTTCCCCGATCTCCTCACCCTCGGCAGCCGTGACGGGCGCCTGTACGTCCACCCCGGCACGGCCTCCGGCGTCGCCGGTCGTCGTTCCCTCGGCGGTGGGTGGAGTTCGATGAGCCACATCCTCGCCCCCGGCGACTGGAACGGTGACGGTCGCGCCGACCTCCTCGCGGTGCAGCGTTCCAACGGTGCGCTCTACCTCTACCCGGGCAAGGGTGCGAACACGTTCGGCTCCCGCGTGAAGATCGGCTCGGCCTGGGGCGTCTACCGCCACGTCGTGGCCGTGGGCGACTGGGACGGCGACCGTCGGCCCGACCTCGTCGGCGTCACGCCCGGCGGGCAGGCCTACCTCTACCGCGGCGACGGCCGGGGCGGGTTCCTCCGCAGCGCGAGGAAGCCGCTCGGCTCCGTGGCCGGGTACGACCGCTTCGTCGGCATGACCGGTTCGGGCCGCCTCCTCGCGATCAGGCCGAACGGGTCCGCGGCCGTCCTCCGCCCCGCGGGCAAGGGTATGGCCGCGACGAACGTCGCCCCGAACTTCCGCGGTCTGACGGTCTTCTCGGGCTGACCAGCCCACCGCATCACCTGACGTCGTGCCCGGCCCTCCACCTGTGGGGCCGGGCACGACGTCGTCCGGGGGGCACCGGAGGGAGGGACGGAGCACTCCTTCGGCGCCCCGATAATGGAGTGGTGACACCTGAGACGACCTCCCCGGCGCCGCGTGACCTCACCCGGTTCGCGTGGCTGTCCATCGCGACCGCGATCCTCACCATCGCCCTCAAGGCGGGTGCCTGGTACATCACCGGTTCGGTCGGACTCCTCTCCGACGCGGCCGAGTCCCTCGTCAACCTCGTCGCCGCCGTGTTCGCGCTCATCGCCCTGCGGGTCGCGGCGCGACCGGCCGACAAGAGCCACCATTTCGGGCACAGCAAGGCAGAGTACTTCTCGGCCGCGGGCGAGGGCGTGATGATCTTCGTCGCCGCCGTCTTCATCATCGTCACGGCCGTGGAGCGGCTCCTCTCCCCGACGCCCATCGACAACGTCGGCGCGGGCCTCGCGGTCTCCGTCGTCGCGTCGATCCTCAACGGCGCCACGGCGATGGTGCTGCTCCGCGCGGGACGGGCGCATCGGTCCAAGACGCTCCAGGCCGACGGCAAGCACCTTCTCGCCGACGTGTGGACGACGGTCGGCGTGCTCGTCGGCGTCGGTCTCGTCGCCCTCACGGGGTGGCACCGCCTCGACCCGATCGTCGCGCTCCTCGTCGGCGTCAACATCATCGTCACAGGCTGGAAGCTCGTCACCGAATCGGCCGAGGGCCTCATGGACGTGTCCTGGCCCAAGCAGGACAACGCCGACCTCGCCCGGCTCATGCGGCGGTTCACGGGCGACGAGGTCGACATCCACGCGCTGCGCACCCGCGAGTCCGGTCACCAGCGATACTGCGACTTCCACCTGCTCGTGCCGGGGGCGTGGACGGTCGATCGGGCGCACGACCTCTGCGAGGAGATCGAGGCCGCCGTCAAGCAGGCGTTCGACGGGGTCGTCGTCACGGGCCACATCGAGCCGCGGGAGGATCCGCGGTCCTACTCCGACTACGAGGCCGAGGTGGCGCTCCCCGAGTACTGACCCGGTCGCGTCGCGCGCTCAGGTCGGCCGTCCAGGAGTCGATGGGGGGGCATACGCCGCGAGCAGGGGCGGCGCCGAGGGGATCGGGGTGAGGACATGAAGGTCCTGAACCGGCTGGACCGGTTGGACGAAATGCTGACGTCGGAGCTCCTCGCGCGACGGTGGCGGCGGCAGGGGACCCGCCGGTTCGTGGGTCCGACGCACGTCGTGGAGATGCTCCCGCCGGGCGTGGAGAACCGGGTCACGGTCTTCTTCTGCCGATGCGTGCAGCCGGGCGACCCGTCGCGGCTCGCCGACTGCAACCGCATCACGTTGGCCGACGCGCGACAGCTCGAGAGGTTCATCGCCCGCCTCTGATCCCGAGGTGGCACCTCTGACTCCGCCGCCTCCGTAGGCTGGGTGATGCGGGCGGCCGTCGCCGCCGCGCACCGACACCGACGACGAGGAGAACGGGATGACGGACGTGGACCGGCAGGAGACGACGCACCCGGAGGGCTACCGCAACGTACGGATGACGCGGGTGTCCGACGGGGCGTTCGAGGTGGTCAATGCACGCGGGGGGCGCCTGACGCTCGGCACGGGCGGGTCTGCGGACTTCACGCCGGTCGAGCTGCTGCTCGCGGCGATCGCGGGGTGCAGCGCCGTGGACGTCGACATGCTCACGGCACGGCGCGCCCAACCGACGACGTTCGACGTCGAGGCGTCCGGCGTCAAGGTCGACGACGAGCAGGGCCACCACATGATCGACATCGACGTGGGCTTCACGGTGCGGTTCCCCCAGGGGGCCGAGGGGGACAAGGCCCGGGAGATGCTCCCGCGCGCCGTCGAGGCCTCCCGCGACCGTCTCTGCACGGTCTCCCGCACGGTCGCCCTCGGCACGCCGGTGTCCATGCGGCACGAGTGATCCCCCGGCCCGACGGGGGGTGACCTCCTCGCCTGCCGGCTTCGTGAGGCGCGACGGCCCCGATGCTGCAAGAGGCAGCGTCGGGGCCGTCGTGTGCCCGGAAGAGGGTCAGAGCTCCTCGGCGTGGAGCGCGGACTCCTCGGGGGCGACGAGATCGTCGGGCGAGCCAGACATCTCGAGCTCCTCGTCGACGTGGTCCGCGTCTCCCTCGGCGACGTCGGCCTCGAGGCTGTCGCCGCCCCGGGCGATGTCCATGTCGCCCTCGACGATGTCCTCGGCGACGCCTTCCCCACCGAGGACGTCCGTCCAAGCCGGGATCGCGTCGGGGTCGTCACCACCGACACGCGTAGGCGCGTTGAGAGCGTCGAGACCGCCCTCGTCGTCGGGGGCGCCGTAGGCCGAGTTCGGGTCGGGCACCTCCTGCATGATGCGTTCGTCGATCGTCTCCTCGACACCCGCGGCGTCGCCCCCCAGATAGTCACCGCCGCGCGGCTTCATGTCCGGCGGGGAGACGGGCAGGTCGTCGGTCTCCTCGCTGCTGATGCGCGTGTCCTCGAGGGCCGGATCGCGCGGGAGGTCGTCGTACTCGGTGGGCTGATCAGTCATGTGCCTACCCTGCGACGTGGCCGGGCGCGGCGCAACACCGCCCGCCGCCGAGCCGAAAGGTGCATCGGTCCGGCGCCTCGCCGTAGGGGTCGAGGAGCGGGTCAGACGCGGCGCTCGCTCGGGACGAGGACCCACAGCGCGAGGTAGGCGACGAGCTGGGGGCCGGGGAGCATGAGGGAGGCGACCGTGGCGGCCCGGACGATCGTCGGGTTCCACCCGAAGCGGTGGGCGATGCCTCCGCAGACGCCACCGATGACCTTGTCGGTACGGTCGGTGCGGACGAGACCGGTGTTCATGGGACCTCCTGGTTGTCGACGTCGGATGCCGTTGTCCAGGCGTACGGCCGAGGGACTCCGGACCTCCAGTCAACACCGACGGCTCCGGCGGGGGAAGCCGACGGGCGACATCCGGCCGTCCGGGCGGGCCTTCCCGGCGCCGCCGTCGCGTCCTGGGGGAGAGAGACCCGACCACCGGGAGGGCGGCCACGCCCCACCGCCACTCACGTCCCGGCGGACGCGGACGAACACCGGCCCGAGGCCGGCCCCACCGTCACCAGGGGTACGGCTCGTAGTCCTTGAGGAAGACGCCGTAGAGGTCCTCGCCACGCTCGCCGCGCTCGCCGCGCACGATCGGGTCGTAGACGCGGGCGGCACCGTCGACGAGGTCGAGCGGGGCGTGCCAGCCCTCCTCGGCGATGCGGAGCTTCTCCTCGTGGGGGCGCTCGTCGGTGATCCAGCCGGTGTCGACGGAAGTCATGAGGATGCGGTCGGTCTCGAACATCTCCGCCGCGCTCGTGCGGGTGAGCATGTTGAGCGCGGCCTTCGCCATGTTCGTGTGCGGGTGGCCGGGCCCCTTGTAGCGGCGGCCGAACTGGCCCTCCATCGCCGAGACGTTGACGACGTAGGCGCGTCGTGCGCCCGCCTCGACGGCCGCGCGCATCGCGGGTCGCAGGCGGCTCACGAGGATGAACGGCGCGGTCGAATTGCAGAGCTGCACCTCGAGGAGTTCGAGCGGGTCGACCTCCTCGACGGTGTGCTTCCACGAGTTCGACCGCTGCAGGTCCGGCAGGAGACCGCCCGCGTCGACGGCGGTGCCCGCCCGGTGGGCCTCGAGCGAGGCCGATCCCGCGGAGAGCGCGATCGACGTGAGTTCGGCCGCGGACCGGGCCGCGACCTCGAGAGCCTCACGATCCTCCGCGCTCGCGGCCTCGGGCGTCCCCGGCGCAAGATGCGGCGACGGCGACGGCGCCGTGCGGAGCGTCCCGGCGAGCGCGACGGGGTGGGCCTCGGAGATCCGTTTGTACGTCATCATCCTCGGCCGGGTCGCATCCCCCGTGAGCGGTTGCGACTCGCCCTCGACGAGGTGGGAGTAGGCGCCGGGGGAGCGGCGCACAGTCTGGGCCGCGTTGTTGACGAGGATGTCGAGCGGGCCGCGCGCGGCGACCTCGTCGGCGAGTGCGACGACCTGCGTCGGGTCGCGCAGGTCGATGCCGACGATGGTGAGCCGGTCGAGCCAGTCCGCGGAATCCGTCAGTTCGGCGAACCGGCGGGCCGCGTCGCGGGGGAACCGGGTCGTGATCGTGAGGTCGGCGCCGTCGCGCAGGAGCCGCAACGCGATGTACATGCCGATCTTCGCCCGACCACCCGTGAGGAGCGCCCGCTTGCCGCGCAGATCGGCGTGCTGATCGCGGCGTTCGTGACTCGCGGCGGCGCACCGCGGGCACAGCCAGTGGTAGAACGCGTCGACGGTCGTGTACCTCTCGTGGCAGATGTAGCAACCGCGGGGCTCGTGCAGCTCGCCGGCGACCGCGCCGGGCACGCTGGACGTGAGGGGGATCCCACGGGTCTCGTCGTCGATGCGCAGCGGTGAGCCGGTGGCCGTCGACTCCAGCACGCGGCGGTCGTGCTCGATCAGGGGCGCACGTTCCTGGCGGCGGGCCTGCGCGCGCCGGGCCTTGCGGACGCGGTTGCGCATCGTCGCGGTGGCGCGCTTGACCGTCTCGATGTCGGGGTGGCCCGCAGGCAACGAGGGCAGGGCCTCGAGCACCCGCAGCGTCGTCGCGAGGTCCGCCGGGTCGATGCCGGGGGCGTCGGGCGTCTCGTTCCCCGTGCCCTTCGTGCGGGGAACGGCGGCCGCCACACGCTCGTCGGGCCGGGAGCCCTCGGGCCGGGGATCCTCGTGCGGCGCGTCCTGCTCACTCACCCCGCCACGATACCGAGCATGCGTGGCCTCCCGACCCTTCTCACCGACGGGTGAACACGGAGCGCAGGCGCTCGCGGGGCACGGCCGCGACGGCGCGGAGCGGGATGCCGGCCGGGCACACCTCGGCGCACTCGCCGTACAGGGAGCACGGGCCGAAGTCCTCGTCGAGCCGCCTGCTCACGGCCCGCGACCGCGCGGTGCGTTCGATCCGCGGCTGCGGCAGGAGCGAGAGGTGGGCGAGCTTGGCGCCCGCGTAGAGGTGGGCCGCACCGTTGGGGCAGGCCGCGACGCACGCCCCGCACCCGATGCAGGCCGCCATGTCGAGGGCGTCCTCCGCCGTCTGCGACGGCACGGGGAGGGAGTCGGCGTCGGGTGCCGTGCCCGCGTCGACGGAGACGTGTCCCCCGGCGGTGAGGATCCGATCGAGGGCGGCGCGGTCGACGACGAGGTCCCGCACGACGGGGAACGCGGCCGACCTCAGCGGTTCGAGCGTGATCGTGTCGCCGTCGGCAAAGGACGAGAGGCGTTGGTGACACGTCGGGGTGTTCGCGGTCGGCCCGTGGGGTCGCCCGTCGACTGTGACGCCGCACGCGCCGCAGATACCCTCCCGGCAGTCCGACTCGAAGCTCACGGGGGAGCCACCGGACTCGATGAGCCGCGTGTTGAGGAGGTCGAGCATGTCGAGGAGGCTCATCGACGGGGCGAGGTCCTCCAGGGTGTGCTCCTCCACGCGGGGGGCGTCGCCCGGTCGCTCCTGGCGGTGGATGCGCAGCGTGAGTTTCATGCGTAGCTCCTCGTCGTGGGCGGCACGGCCTCGAACGTGAGCGGCTCGGCGTGCCGGGTGAAGCGGAGGTCTCCGTGCCCCTCCCCGTGCGTCGCCCACGCGGAGGTGAAGGACCAGTGGTCGTCGTCGCGTCGAGCCTCGCCGTCGTCCTGGTGCTCGACGCGGAAGTGGGCGCCGCAGGACTCCTCCCGGTCGTAGGCGTCGACGCACATGAGCTCCCCGAGTTCGAGGAAGTCGGCGACGCGGCCCGCCTGTTCGAGGGTCTGGTTGAGGCGGTCGCCGGTGCCGTCGACGCGGACGTCCTTCCAGAACTCCTCACGGAGGGAACGGATCTCCTCGGCGGCGAGGGCGAGCCCGTCGCGGGTGCGGGCGACGCCGCAGCCGCGGTAGAGGATGTCGCCGAGACGCCGGTGGAACGTCGCGGGCGCCTGGGTGCCGCCGACGCCGAGGAGGCGATCGACGCGGGCCTCGACGCGGGCGAGGGCCTCCTGCACGGCGGGGGAGTCCGGCCCCGGCAGGGGCGTGCCGAGCATCCCCGCGAGGTGGTTCGGCACGGTGTTCGGGATCGTGAACCACCCGTCGACGCAGGCGGACAGGAGCGAGTTCGCGCCGAGACGGTTCGCGCCGTGGTACCCCCACCCGGACTCGCCGGCGACGAAGAGCCCCGGGATGCTCGTCATGAGGTCGTAGTCGCTCCACAACCCGCCCATCGTGAAGTGGGCGGCCGGGGCGATGCGCATCGGCACCTCGTACGGGTCCTCGCCGGTGGCGTGGTGGTACATCGTGAAGAGGTTGCCGTAGCGGGACGCGATGGCGTCCCGGCCGTCGCGGGCGAGCGCGTCGCGGAAGTCGAGGTAGACGCTGTTCGCGAGCGGCCCGACGCCGTGACCGTCGCCGATGCGGGCGGTGGCGGCCCGGGAGGAGATGTCGCGCGGGGAGAGGTTGCCGAACGCGGGGTACATCCGCTCCAGGTAGTAGTCGCGCTCCTCCTCGGGGATCTCGGCCGGCAGCCGGTCGTCGCCGGGGCGGGCGGGCACCCAGATACGGCCGTCGTTGCGGAGCGACTCGCTCATGAGGATCGTCTTGGCCTGCCACGGAGTGCTCACGGGCAGCGCCGTCGGGTGGAACTGGACGAAGCTCGGGTAGGCGAGCAGGGCGCCGTGACGGTGGGCACGCCACGCCGCGCTCGCGTTGCTGTTCACGGCGAGGGTGGAGTGGAAGTACACCGAGCCGTAGCCGCCGGTGGCGAGGACGACGGCGTGCGCCGGATACGCCTCGACGGCACCGGTGGCGAGGTCGCGCGTGACGATGCCCCGGGCGTGACCGTCCTCGCAGATGAGATCGAGCATCTCGTGGCGCGTGTGGAGGCGGACCCGGCCCGCGTCGACCTGCCGTTGGAGGGCGGCGGCGCCGGCGATCTGGAGCTGCTGGCCCGTCTGTCCGCGCGTGTAGTAGGTGCGCGACACCTGCACACCGCCGAACGAGCGGGTGGCGAGGCTGCCGCCGTACTCGCGGGCGAAGGGCGCGCCGATGGCGTTCATGTGGTCGATGACGCGCACGGACTCCTCGGCGAGGCGGAACGCGTCGGCCTCACGGCCGCGGAAGTCGCCGCCCTTGACGGTGTCGACGACGAACCGCCGGATCGAGTCGCCGTCGACCTTGCGGGCGCGGGCGGCGTTGATGCCGCCCTGCGCGGCGACGCTGTGGGCGCGGCGGGCGGCGTCGTGGATCGTGAACGCCTCGACATCGTAACCGAGTTCGGCGAGGGAGGCGGCCGCGCCGGATCCGGCGAGGCCGGTTCCGACGACGACGACGGTGAAGCGGCGCCGGTTGAGGGGGCTGACGAGGCGGTACTCGGCGCGGCGACGGGCCCACGCGGTCGCCAGGTCGCCGGTCGGGACGCGGCCGTCGAGCGGGTCGGGGGCGTGCTCGATGCGGGGCGGGGTGGGAACGGTCATGAGAGGACTCCCATCTGGACGGCCAACGGGATGCCGGCGTTGCCGAGCACGACCGCGACGGCGAGCAGGCCCGCGATCCACACCATCACCCGACGCGCGCGGGCGCCGGTGACGCCGAGGTCGTTGGCGGCGAGCACGGTTCCGTGCCAGAGGTGCGCGGCGAGGGCGAGCATCGCGAGGACGTAGAACGTCGCGGTGACCGGCCGCGTGAAGCTCGCGACGAGGTTCGCGTAGGGCGACCCGGCCGACCCCGCACCCGTGAACTGCGGTGACGCGGCCGGCGCGACCCCGAGGGTGAGGTCGAGGACGTGGAGGCCGAGGAAGACGAGCAGGAGCAGACCGGTGGGGAGCATCGCCCCGGCGGCCCGGGAGCGTCCGGTCGTGTGTCTCGCCCGTACCCCGCCCCGTGCACGCCGTGCCCGCACGGCGAGGGCGAGGGCGGCGGCGACGTGGGCGACGAGCGCGACGACGAGGAGGACGCGCAGCGACCACAGCACCCCCTCGTGGGGGACGGGCGGATAGCCGACGACGCGCAGCCAGTGGGCGTAGGAGTCGAATCCCTGCGCACCGCCATAGACCTTGAGGTTGCCGATCAGATGGACGAGGGCGAACCCCGCCCACACGATCCCCGTCACGGACATGGTGAGCTTGAGGACCCACAGCGGCACCCCGGTACGCGGTCGTCCGGTCATGGCCATCCCTCCCGACGCTGCAGCGAACGATGAGATCACCGTCGACGCTAGCGTGGTCCGACCATTCCCGTCGGCACATGGGCGGTTCCTCCCCGGATGCGTCGGCCCGCGAGACGAACGGTCTTGGGAGGCGAACGGATACGGGTCGGCAAGGGCGCCGTCCGCCTCGGGCATGATGGGCGTCCCCGACACGCGGTGCGCACGACGGAAGGTGGGCCCATGGCCGACGACATCGCGGGGTACGTGCCCCTCACCGACGACCTCGCGCGACTGCCCCTCGGTGCGTCCGTGGCGGTGGGCGACCTCCCCGAACCGCGGCCCGATCTGCGGACGGTCGCACCCGACCTCGTGACCACCGGGGTCGCCGTCGTCGCGAACGCCCCTGTTGCCGAGCAGATTTCCAGTGCTGATCTCGTCGTCGCAGGTGAGCGTCGGATGCTCCACCACCTCGCCAGCGCCGCGGACGTCGAGATCCCCGTCCGTCTGCTCGCGCCCGCGTCGACGCCGCGAGAGGACGTCGACGCGATCCTCGCCACGACGACGCTCCAGGTGCTCCTCGCCGTCTCCTGAGCGGAGCGTGTCCGACGGCGGGAACGGATCCCGGGCGCCGAGGGGGCCGGTACGCGATCGCGCGGTCCGACGCCCGAGGCGTCCTCCGGTGGCGCAGGGACGATCGACGACCCTTCTGGAGCACCCCGGAGGACGGCCGCGTGGTCCCGCGACGCCGTCGCGGTCGAGGGGCGCCCGACCATCGGTGGGGAGGGGGCCGCGATGATGGGGCCATGACGATCTATCACCTCGCCTTCGACGAGCAGTGGGACGACGCCCGCGCGTCGGGGGAGTACGGCATGTCGACGCGCGATGCGACCGTCGCCGAGATCGGCTTCCTCCACGCGTGCCTCGACGCGGAGCAGTTGGCCGGGGTGATCTCGCGGTTCTACGCCGACGTCGCCGAGGATCTCTGCGTCCTCGCCCTCGACGAGGACCGTCTCGCGCGCAGCGGCCACGTCGTGCGGCTCGAACCCGGCGACCCGAACGACCCGGCCTCCGAGCGCTTCCCCCACGTGTACGGCGGACCGATCCCCGTCGATGCGGTGGCCGAGGTCCTCACCGGGCAGCGCCCGCGCGACCTCGTCGCCGCCGTCCGCACGCACGGCGTGCAGTCGACGAGCGGCGAGGAATGGTGGGACGTGCGCGACGCCGACGGACGGGTCACCGGCGACCGGTTCCTCCGCGGCGGCACCGCCTGGCCCGAGGGGGCCTTCCACCTCGTCGTGGGCATCTGCCCTATCGGCTCCGACGGTCGGGTGCTCGTCTCGCAACGATCCGCGACGAAGGACTGGCCCCTCGAGTGGGAGTTCGCCGCCGGCAGCGCGCTGCTTGGCGAGACGAGCCGACAGGCCGCGGCGCGGGAACTCGTCGAGGAGGTCGGTCTCGCCGTGGCCGAGGACGACCTCGTGCCGGTGGGGCGCCTGACCGAGGCGCACGCCCTGTTCGACTTCTACGCCGTCGGGGTGCCCACCGACGCGGCCGTCTCCATCGACCCGGTCGAGGTTGCGACGACCCGCTGGGTCGACCTGGACGAGGTCGAACGCATGTGGACCGCAGGGGAGTTCGCCGCCCCGTGGCAGCCGCGGCTCGAGGTGTGGATCTCCGAGCTGCGTCGACTCGTCGCCGACCGGGCGTGATCCGGCGTACGCGACCGGCCACCGTGAGGTGACGGAGGCGAGGTGGTTCCGAGCGGGGTGGCGAGACGACGCGGCGGGGGAGTGGCCCCGGTCTTCCGGCGCCGCGCCGACGTCGTCGGTCTCGGTGACCCGCTCGGGGCGTCACCCGCGGCTAGGCTGATGACGTGACCGAGGAGGAGCAGGGGAGTGGTGGCGTCGCCGCCGACGCTGCGCATGCCGCGACGCTGCTCGAGGAGGTCGTCCGCGCCGTCGATGCGGGGGAGATCACCGCCACCTCCTCGGAACGCGCGTACCTCGCCGGGTCGGCAGCCGCGTTGCGTGCCATGGCTCGTCGTAGTCCCTGAGGTTGGCGTACGCCTCGGACCGTTGTTGTACAAGAGACGACCGTTTGTTGTACGGTGCGGGGGAGAGGTTCGTCATCCACTCCTGAACGGGAGATCCCATGCGTTGCATCGGCTACATCCGCGTGTCCACGACCGACCAGGCGGTCAACGGCATCAGTCTCGACGCCCAGCGCGCCGCCCTCGAGGCCGAGGCGCGCCGTCGCGGCTGGGACATCGACATCGTCGCCGACGAGGGAATCTCCGGATCCTCGCACGACCGGCCGGGGCTTCGTAGGGCTCTGGCCGGCCTCGATGCCGGTGAGGCGCGCTGCCTCATGGTCGCCAGGCTCGACCGGATGACCCGGTCCGTCTCCGGGCTGGCCCGCATCCTCGCCCGGGCGCAGGAGAGCGGCTGGGAGGTCGTCATGCTGTCCCCGGGCATCGACACGACCGATCCCGCGGGCCGGTTCACGACGAACATCCTCGCCTGTGCCGCCCAGTACGAGCGTGACCTCATCGGTCAGCGCACGCGAGAAGCCCTTGCGCACAAGAAGTCTCAGGGCGGCACGCTCGGCCGGCGTCGCAACGTCGACCAGGCCGTCGTCGCACGCATCCATCGCCAGCGTGCCGAGAAGAAGTCGCTGCGGGCGATCGCCGAACAGCTCAACGCCGAGGGTGTCCCGACGGCCCAGGGTGGCGCCAAGTGGCACGCGTCGACGGTGAGCGCCGTCATCAAGATGTACGCCCCGGCGTGACCGGGGGATCGGACCTTCTGCTGTACAGGACGGTCTCCGAAGGTTGCATTGACATAATGTCGATTATCGGCGCGCATGGGAGGTGGGTGGATCACCCCTCTCGGACGTGCGACACCCCTCGACGTGCGACACCCCTCTCGGGGCCGTCGACCCCTTCTCGGTGGACCGGCCACCGTCGCGACGGGTCCGGTGCCGTTCCCCGAGCCGGATACCCTCGGGACGTGAACGCATCGAGGGAACGCTCCGCAGGGACGACGCTCGCCGAGACGGTCGTCGGCGACTCCGGCCCGACCGTCGTCTTCTGTCACGGGTTGTTCGGTCGCGGCCGCAACTTCGGTTCGATCGCGTCGGCGCTCACGCCGCACTACCGCAGCGTCCTGCTCGACATGCCGAATCACGGCGCCTCCCCCTGGACCGACCGGTTCGACTACGAAACGGCCGCCGGGATGGTCGTCGACCATCTGCGATCCGGTCCGGCGTCCGAGGGGCCGGTGCACCTCGTCGGGCACTCGATGGGCGGCAAGATCGTCATGACCGCAGCGCTCATGGCGCCCGAGCTCGTCGACCACCTCGTCGTCGTCGACATCGCCCCGACGAGTTCGGCGGCGACGTCGGAGTTCGAGCACCTCATGGACGCGATGCTGTCGCTCGACGTCGAGCACGCGACGACGCGCCAGGAACTCGACCGACAGATGGCCGAGGAGGTGCCGGAGGCGGGCCTGCGCGGGTTCCTCCTCCAGAACCTCCGCCGCGAGGGCGACCACTTCGCGTGGGAGCCCAACCTCACGATGCTCCACCGCGACATCGACGCGGTCGTCGGTGACATCCCGCACGACGAGGGCGAGTTCGACGGTCCGGTCCTGTGGGTGGCGGGTTCGGAGTCCGGATACGTCACGGAGGACTCGGAGCCGGTCATGCGGCGGCTGTTCCCCCGCACGCGCAAGGTCGTCGTCAAGGGCAGCGGACACTGGGTGCATTCGCAGAAACCGGAGGAGTTCACCGCGGTCCTGCGGGGATTCCTGGCCTCCTGATCGCACTCCCCCGGCCCCACGCCATGGCCCTCACGCTCCTGCCACCGCTGGTGGTCGTCCTCGCGCTCCTCGCCGGGCTGTCGGGGGCGAACGGCCGGTCGCCGACGCGGGTCGTGCGGCAGTGGTGGATGCGTCACGACGCGATCGCCCGGTGGTCCGTGGCGAGTGCGTCGGCGACGTTCGTCTCCGGTACCTGCTCGCGCCGGTGTCGCTCATGCGTGTCGCGGACACCGGGGCGAGCTACGGATTCGCGTGTCTCGCGGCACTGTCGATCTACCGCCTCCGGGGCGTGAGTCGCGCCCTCCTCGGCGTGTGCCTCGACGCGGTCGTCGTCTACGGGGTGATCGAGGGGACGGGTCCACCGCCCGCGGCCACGCGGTCGCCGTGCTGCCGGGCCCGGTCCGCACGGCGGTGGCCCACTCCCCCGCCGTGCGTGCCCGGGAGAGCGACGCCGGTGAGCTGTGGGACCTGTGGCGGCCGACCCCGCACCGACCCCCGATCGCCCCGACGATCCGTGCCGAGAGTGGTGAGGAGCATCGGCGGCGGGGCCGCTGTCGGTGGTCGGGTCTGGGGTCGCGTCGACCCGCCAGCCACGACGAGCGGGGGGCGGCGTGACCGTCAGGGACAGGACCCAGGCCATCCACGCGAACACCGCACCGCGCGTCTCGATCTTCCTCACGGTGACCGTGCCGGAGGGGCACGAGGGGGGTCCGCGAGACGCTCGCGGAGGTCGCGGGCATCGTCCACAGCACCGGATTCCGCGCCCCCGAGGCCGATCTCAGCGGCATCGTCGGCATCGGTGCCGAGCTGCGGGACCACATGTACGACGCCCCGCGCCCGGCGCAGCTGCACCCGTTCCGCCCCGTCGAGGACGACACGCACACCGCGCCCGCCACGCCCGGTGACCTGCTCTTCCACGTCCGCAGCCAGCACATGGACTCGGCGTTCGAACTCACCCGGCTGCTGCGGGAGGCGTTCGTCGGCGACGTCGTGCCCGAGGACGAGGTTCTCGGCTTCCGGTACTGGGACCAGCGCGACCTGCTCGGGTTCGTCGACGGCTCGGAGGACCCCACGCATGATTCCCGAGCGGCGCCCGTCTGCGGGAGTCTGCGCCACGCCCACGGCCCCCGACCTCGTCCGGTCGGGGGCCGTGGGCGTCGTGGTCAGGGGCGTCGGGCCATGAGGACGACGGCCGGTCCGTGGTCCTCGCCCGGGGCGAGGCGGAGGTCGGCCTCGACGAGGAGTCCCGCGTCGGTCATGACGGCGCCGAGGGCGTCGGCGGTCCAGCGGTGCGTCGTCCAGTCGACGGGGATGCCGCCGTAGGCCTCGGTGCGGTGTACGTCGTCCTCACCGGCGTGGGTGGCGACGAGGACCCGCCCGCCCGGGGCGAGTGCGTCGCGGAACGAGGCGACGACGGCCGGCAGCACGGCGCGGGGCAGGTTGAAGAGCGACCACCAGCCGAGGATGCCGCCGAGCGACGCAGACTCGACCCGTAGGTCGGTGGCCGACCCGACGTCGTAGCGACACCGGGGATGCAGCCGCCGGGCGTGGGTCACCATGCGCGGCGAGAGGTCGATCCCCGAGGCGTCGAGGCCGCGCTCGTGCAGGTAGGCCGTCACCTGGCCCGGGCCGCACCCGACGTCGAGCACCGGGCCGAGTCCCGCCACCGAGGTGGCGAACGCGTCGAGCGCCGCCCGCAGCCACGGCTGGGTGCGGACGTCGGCCATGCCCTGTTCGAGGAACAGCTCGACGTACCGGTCCGCCACGGCGTCGTAGGAGGCGGCGGTGCGGGCGAGGAGGCCGTCGTCGGCGCTCACGGGCGCCTCCCTTCTCACGGGGTCGGTGTCCACGTCAGGCCGCCCGCCACGCGTGGTAGAGGTCCGCGAACCGCCCCCCGGCGGCGACGAGTTCGGCCGGTGAGCCGTCCTCGACGATGCGTCCGTCGTCGACGACGAGGACGCGGTCGGCGATCATCACCGTCGAGAGGCGGTGGGCGATGATGAGCGCCGTCCGCGAGCCGAGCAGCGTCGTGAGCCCTTGTTGTACGGCGCGCTCGGACGGGATGTCGAGGGAGCTCGTCGCCTCGTCGAGGATGAGGACGGCCGGGTCGGCGAGGAACGCGCGCGCGAACGAGATGAGCTGCCGTTGGCCGGCCGAGACCCGCCCGCCGCGGGTGTTGACGTCGGTGTCGAACCCCTCGGGAAGGGCCCGGATGAACTCCCCCGCGCCGATCGCGTCGGCGGCGGCCTCGATGTCGGCCCGGGACGCGCCGGGGCGGCCGAGCTCGATGTTCTCGGCCACCGTGCCCGAGAACAGGTACGCCTCCTGCGTCACCATGACGACGTTGCGGGTGAGGTCCTCGGCCGTGAGGTCGCGGACGTCGACCCCGTCGAGGCGGACGCTGCCGGCGCTCACGTCGTAGAAGCGGGCGACGAGCTTGGCGATCGTCGACTTGCCCGCGCCCGTGCGGCCGACGAGCGCGACCGTCTGACCGGCGGGGACGTGGAGGTCGACGGGCTTGAGGACGAGCGGGCCGCCGGGTGAGTACCGGAACGAGGCGTCGAGGAGCTCCACCTCTCCCTCGGCCCGCGGCAGCGGTGTCGGGTGCTCGGGGTCGCGCACGGCGGGCACCTCGGCGAGCAGCGCGGCGATCTTCTCGAGCGCTGCGACGGCCGACTGGAACGAGTTGTAGAAGTTCGCGATCTCGTCGATCGGCTGGAAGAACCGTCGCGCATAGATGACGAGGGCCACGAGGACACCGACCTGCAGATCGCCCGACAGTACGCGGAAGCCGCCGACGACGAGGACGACCGCGATCGTCGCGTTCGCGAGGATGCGCAGTGCGGGCTGGTAGATGCCGAAGATCATGATCGACGCGAGCGAGGCGTCGCGGTAGCTCTGGGCGAGCTTGTCGTACCGTTCGAGGTCGGAGTCCTCCTTGCGGAACGCCTTGACCGCCCGGATGCCCGTCATCGCCTCGACGAAGTGGACGATGAGCCGCGCCGAGTGCGTGCGGATCTCGCGGTACGCCTCGCGCGACCGGCGCTGGAACCACACGGTGAGCGCGACGCCGGGCGCGAGCATGAGCAGCATGACGGCGCCCGTGACCGGGTCCATCGCGAGGATGAACGCGACGGTGAACAGCATCGACAGCGACGACCCGACCATGACGTCGATGCCGGAGTCGAGCAGCTCGCGCAGCGCCTCCATGTCGGAGGTCTGGCGCGAGACGATGCGTCCCGAGGTGTACCGCTCGTGGAACTCGAGGTCCTGACGCTGCGTGGCCCGGAACACGCGCCGCCGCAGGGTGAGCAGCACGTCCTGCCCGATGACCGTGGACTGTCGCACGTACCCGAACGTCAGCGCGCCGCCGACGACCGCGGCGGTGACGTGGGCGCCGGCCGCGAGCCACGTGAGGGTCGCGTCGCCGCGCACGAGGGCGGGCAGGGCGTGGTCGATGCCCCACGCGATGATCGCCGGGCCGGCGACCACGGCGAGCTGGGCGAGGACGACCATGACGCCGAGCCGGACGATGCGGCTGCGCGCCGGCCGCAGCAGCTCCCGGAGCAGACGCAGCGAGCGGCGGCGGGACTCGCGGTTCTCGGCGTCGGTGAGCGGCGCTTCGCCGGTGCCGGGGACGGGGTGCGTCGGTGGCGTCGGCGTCGCGGGGGTGTCCGCATCGGCGGAGGGCGCGTCCGGGGCGGTGCTCCCCTCCATCCGCTCCCCCGGCGCCTCTCCCCCGACCTCGAGGTCGGGCGCGGTTTCAGCGGGTTCGGACACGGCCGCGCGGTCGTCGTGGGCGTCGGCGGGGTGCGCGGGTGCGACAGAGGCGGTCTCGACGCCACTTGCCGCCGAGTTCGCCTGCGCGACAACCGCGTTCGGGGTCTGCTCGACGAGGTCGGTGATGTCGCGCTGTTGGGCGGCCTCGCGCTCGGCGTCGGTGAGGACGTACCGGTACCGCTCGGAGGTCGCCATGAGCTCGGTGTGGGTGCCGACCGCGACGACGCGGCCGCCGTCGAGGAGGGCGACGCGGTCGGCGAGGGCGACGGTCGAGGTGCGGTGGGCGACGATGAGCGTCGTCGTGCCCGTGAGGACCTCGCGCAGCCGCTGCGTGACGGTCTCCTCGGTGCGGGTGTCGAGTGCGGAGAGGGGGTCGTCGAGGAGGAGGACGGCGGGTCGGGCGGCGATCGCGCGGGCGAGGGCGAGGCGCTGGCGCTGGCCGCCGGAGAGGCTGAGGCCCTGCTCGCCGATGCGGGTGTCGACGCCGTCGGGCAGGTCGTCGACGAACCCGGCGTCGGCGGTCCGCAGCGCGAGGCGCAGGAGGGCGTCGGCCTCGGCGGCGTCGAGCGTGGGGTCGGCGCCGAGGAGGACGTTCGTGCGCACCGAGTCCGAGAACAGGGTGGCGTCCTCGAACGCGATGGCGGTGCTGCGGCGCAGGTCGTCGAGGTGCAGGTCGCGGACGTCGACGCCGTCGACGGTGATGCGTCCGCCCGTGACGTCGTAGAGGCGCGGCACGAGCTGGAGCAGGGTGGACTTGCCGCAGCCGGTGAGGCCGACGAGCGCCATCGTCTCCCCCGGCCGGACGTGCAGGTCGACGCCCTGCAGCAGGTCGGGCACCTGGGCGGGCGCGTCGGGGTAGCGGAACCGGACGTCCTCGAATCGCACGTCGCCGCGGGGGGATCCGGCGGGCAGGGGTGCCGGGGCGTCGGGTGAGGTGATGGTGTCGGGCTCGTCCATCACCTCGTAGTGGCGCTGGAGGGCCGTCGTCGTGTTGACGGCCTGCCCGAGCAGCTGCCCGAGCATGCGCGTGGGGCCGACGACGAGCGTGGCGGTCGCGAAGTACGCGGCGAGGCGGCCGACGTCCATGGTTCCGTCGGCGACGGCGTGCAGGCCCAGGTAGAGCGCGACGCCGAGCGCGAACTCGGGCAGCGCGAAGATCGCGGCGGTGAAGTGGGCCATCGCGGTGGCCTTGCGCACCTCCGTCTGCCGCAGCTCGTCGGCCCGGCCGGTGAAGACGTCGAGCGCGGTGGGTCCGCGGCCGAACGCCTTGAGGACGCGGATGCCCTGCACGGACTGCTCGATGGTGGTCGCGAGGTCGCCGTTCTGATCCTGGGAGAGCCGCGAGAGCGCGTGGTAGCGGCGGCTGAACAGGTAGGAGATGACGGTGACGGGTGCCGCGCCGAGCAGGAACACCCCGGCGAGCAGCGGGCTGGCGTGGACGAGGAGTCCGAGGCCGACAAGGATCGTCACCGAGCTCGTGACGACCATGATCATGCCGAACGCGACCCAGCGGCGGATCTGGTTGATGTCGCTCATCGACCGCGACAGGAGCTGGCCGGAGCCCCACGCGTCGTGGAACGCGACGGGCATGCGCTGCACCTTGTCGTAGAAGCGGACGCGCATCTGCTTCTCGGCCATGGTGGCGGGCGCGACGGCGAACGTGCGGCGCAGCCAGATGAGGGACGCCTCGACGACGCCGAGCCCGAGCACGACGGCGCCCGCGGTGAGGACGGCGGCGCTCGTCGGGTCGGTGCCGAGCCGATTGACCAGCCGTTGCAGCACCTGCGGGATGAGCAGCGCGACCACCGACGCCGCGAGCGCCGACAGCAGCCCGAGGAACAGGCGGGTGCGGATCGGGCGGACGGTCGTCCACAGACGGCCCATGGGGGTGTTCACCGGCGGCCTCGACTTCGTGGGTGTGCCACCGGATCTCGGGGGCCGGTCCAGCGTAGACATCACGACCGACAACGGGCCCGTCCCTCGCCGACATCCGGCATGTGCCACGACCGGGGGTCGCGTTCGGCCCCAGGGCGGGTGGTCGTATCGTGCGCTCCGCGTGCGGGAGCCCGCGCGTCCCCCATCACGAGGACTGCGACATGACCACCATGACTCCGGGGCTGCGGCGCCGCGTCACCTTTCCCGAGCTCATCGCCTACGGGCTCGTCTTCATCGGGCCTGCGGCGGCCGTCGGGGTGTTCGGCTCCCTCGACGCGAAGAGTCACGGCGTCGTCCCCGTCGTGTATCTCGTCGCGACGATCGCGATGGCGTTCACCGCGTCCTCCTACGTCCTCATGTCGCGGGAGGTGCCGAGCGCGGGGTCCGTCTTCGCCTACGCCCGCGCCGGGCTGGGACGTCGGCCGGGGTTCTTCGCCGGGTGGATGATCATGCTCGACTACCTCCTCATCCCCTCCGTCGCCTATCTGTTCACGGGGATCGCCCTCAACTCGTTGCTTCCGTCGGTCCCCGTGTGGGTGTGGACGGCCGGAGCGGTGCTGCTGACGACGGTGCTCAACCTCGCCGGCTCGAAGATCGCCGCACGAGCGGCCGCGGTGGTGGTCGTCGTCGAGGTCGTCATCCTTCTCGTCGTCCTGGTGCTCGGCACCTACGTCCTGCTCACGCAGGGCCCGCAGCGCCCCTGGACGAGCCCGATCACCGGGATGGGTGAGTTCTCGTGGCACGCCGTGTGGGCGGCGGTCTCCGTCGCCGTGCTGTCGTACCTGGGCTTCGACGCGATCGCGACGTTCGCCGAGGAGACCGTCGGCGACGCGCGGGTCGTGGGGAGGGCGACGCTGACGTGCCTCGTCGTCGCCGGTGTCCTCTTCATGGCGCAGACGTACGTCGGAGCACTGCTCACGCGGGTCACGCCCCAGGAGCTCGCCGCCACCCCCGAGCTGCAGGGGGCGGCCTACTACACGGCCGTCGGCGACCAACTGGGCGGGTGGCTGCACACGGCCCTGGCGCTCGCCAAGGGCGCCGGTGCGGCGTTCTCCGCGATGGTCGGGCAGGCGGCCGCGTCGCGCATCCTCATGGACATGGGCCGCTCGGACGTGCTTCCGGCCGGTCTGACGCGTGTGTCCGCCCGCACCGGTGTCCCGATGGTCGGGGTGCTGGTCGCCGCCGCGGGCAACGTGGCGATGGCGACGTGGGCCGCGACGCAGCCCGACGGCCTGGATCATCTCGTCTCGATCGTCGACGTCGGGGCGCTCGTGGCCTTCGTCATGCTGCACGCCTCGGTGGTGGGGTACTTCTGGGTCCGCCGGCGGGCGGGCGAGCGCTCGCTCCGGGTGCACGTGATCGTCCCCGTCGTCGGGGCGGTGGTGCTTCTCGTCGTGCTCGCCAACGCCTCCCCGACGGCCCTGATCGTCGGTGCCGTGTGGGCGCTGCTCGGCCTGACGGTGATGCTGCTGCGTCCCGGCGCGGATCTCGCGGTCGGGGAGTGACCCGCCGAGGAGGACGCCGCTGAATGGACGGCGGTCGCGGGCCTCTGGACGGTGGCGACGCAGATCGCCGAGGCGTCGGCCGACTGCCCCGGAACGACGCGAGGCAGAACGGCCTGTCGGGTGTAGTGGACCTGTCAGCTGTAGTGGAAACGGGCCTGGAGGACGACGAGGTCGTCGCCGTCGACGAGGTAGACGAGGCGGTGCTTCTCGGTGATCCGACGGGACCATGCCCCGGCCAGCATGTGGCGCAGGGGCTCGGGCTTGCCGATGCCGGAGGTCGGGTCGCGCAGCGCGTCGTCGATGAGCCGGTTGATCCGCGTGAGACTCTGCCGGTCCGCCGACAGTCAGCAGGGGTAGTCGTCCGAGCTGTTGGGGGTGAAGACGAGCTTCATGGGTCCAGATCGTGTTCGACGCGCATGCCGGAGCGCGCCTGGCGCAGGCTCTCGAGCAGGTGTGCCGTCGTGGCGCTGCGCGCCGCCCGGGGCGCTGCGCGCCCCAGACAGGACGGCCCGGCAAGCCGGGCCGGAAGACAGCTGGTGGGACGGCGCTTCGCGCCTTGATCGGTTGCGAAGGTCCTCTCGGCATGCCCCTCCATCCCCCCACTTCGCGGGGGACGAGACCCGGCGCTGCGCGCTCTCGTGATCACACCGTGATTTCTCACCAGGCGCGGAACGGGCGAGGCGCGCCTGATGGATGGGCCGACGCTCGATCCGTACTGCGGCGCCCACTGACGGAGGACATGGCCTTGACGGTGCCGCGCACCGGCCGCAAGCACCTGCTGCCCTCAGCGATGTGGGGACGGATCTTCTTCGATGACGTGGCGATCCCGTGGAGCAGCGCAGACGCCCACCGCCTGCGCGTGGTGGAGCGCTTGCGCGCGGCGGGGGCCAGCGAGGCCGACCTGCGACGCCCGAGCCCGCTATGGCCGCTGCTGCGCAGCGCCGGCGGCGCGCACACGCAGGTGCTGTCCGCCTGGCCGCTGCTGGACCCGTGGCGTGATCGTCTGCCCTGGCTCGAGGAGTGCTCGTGGTCACTCGTCGACCTCGAGGTTGAGCAGCAACCCCCGATGCTGCGCAAGGGGGCTCTGAAGCTGTGATGCCCAGGGACAACTAGAGGGGCGCGCCGCGCCGCTGGGGCGCCCCCTCACCTTCACCCCTCCCTGCTGGATGCGCAGCCTGCCCTCTCGGACCTGGCTTTGGGCCGGCGACTGGAAGGTCGGTGCCTCGTTGAGGACGCTCAGCTCGTAGGTCTCACCGAGCTGGCCGCCGGTGTAGCGCGCCAAGCCCAGCACGTGACCGTCACGATCGACGGTGAGCAGGTCCTAGGTCTGCGAATCGCGGCTCGCACCCAGCGGCCGCCACTTGCAGCACGACCACGGGGCCGCCTTCGCGGCGGCGCCCCGGCCCACGACGTACCGTCGTACCCCTCGGTGGGGATCTCCTCGGAGGGGCCGCTGACGTACTCGAGCGTGGGCTCAATGAGTTGAATCTGCACCGACAGCTCCACGACCGCCGCTGGGACCCTCCTCGCTGCAACGCCACGATACCTGTCCCGGCTCGTCTCCCAGCCCCGCAGACCACGGACAACGCACGGGTGCCCCTATCCGTGGCTCGCGTAAGGTCATCCATAAT
>NZ_BAFE01000021.1 GCF_000247995.1 Mobilicoccus pelagius NBRC 104925 | reverse complement strand
GACATCCCTCCCGGCGGCGCGGGGGTCCCCCGTCGGTCCCTCGGCGGTGAGTTCGGCGGTGAGTCGGGTGACGAGATCGACGCGGCGGGTGAGGGCGGCGTCGACCTCGGCGCGCCAGTCGGCGTCGTGGGCGACGGAGACCTCGCGGGCGAGGTCGGTGCGGTCGGTCTGCACGTAGGACGTCGACACGTGGACGACGTGCGGGTCGCCGCCGGCGGCGGCGAGGGCCTCGTAGAGCCGGGCGGAGCCGAGGACGTTCGCGCGGATCGCGGCGTCCCACGGGTCGTCGAACGACACGCTCGAGGCGCTGTGGACGACGACGTCGAGGTCGGCCGGGAGCGCGGGGAGTCCGGCGGCGAGGTCGGCCCCGACGACGTGGACGCGACGGCGGGCGCGGGCGACCCCGGCGGAGCCCACCTCGTCGCGCCACGGCCCGAACGCCGCGCGGGTGAGCACCTCCTCGAGGCGGTCCTCCGCGCTCTCGCCGGGCCGGCCGCGGACGACGACGTGGATCTCTGCCTCCTCCCGGAGGAACCGTTCGAGGACGGCCTGACCGACGAACCCGGTGACCCCCGTGAGGAGAACGCGGCGGCGGCGGAGGGGGAGGGTGCGAACGGTCTGGGACACGGGGTTCGGCTCCTGTCGGAATCGAGGGGGCCGCCGGGAACACCGTTGTGGCGCAGGCACGGCGGAGGCGACGAAGGGGGGCGCCGGGATGCCAGTCGGCCGACCGACCTACCTCCTGAGCGATTCTGCGGCGCTGGCCTAGAGTTCCCGCATGGAGCACACCTCGTCGTCCACGCCCCGCCCGCCGAAGGTGGAGGCCCGCCCCACGTCGCGGACCCACCACGGCGACACCGTCGTCGACCCGTACGCGTGGTTGCGGGACACGGAGGATCCGGAGGTCGTCGGCCTCCTGCACGAGGAGAACGCGTACGCCGACGCCGTCACGGCCCACGAGCGTCCGCTCGCCGAGGCGGTGTTCGAGGAGATCAAGGCCCGGACGAAGGAGACCGACCTCTCGGTCCCGGTGCGGTATCGCGGCTGGTGGTACTACTCCCGCACGCAGGAGGGCTGTCAGTACGGGCGGCTGTGTCGGGTTCCGGTGACGGACGGGGAACGCCCCGTCGTCGACCCCGAGGTCGCCCCGCCGGGGGAACAGGTCGTCGTCGACGGTGACGTCGAGGCCGCGGGTGGAGAGTACTTCTCTCTCGGGGCCTCCGAGGTCGACGGATCGGGGGAGCGGGTCGCGTTCGCCGTCGACCGCAGCGGGGACGAGCGGTTCGACGTCGTCGTCCGCGAGATCGCCTCGGGCGCGGTCGTCGACGACGTCGTGCGCGGCGTCGGGTACGGGCTCGTGTGGAGCGCGTGCGGCCGGTACCTCTTCTACACGCGCGTCGACGACGCCTGGCGTCCGCACGAGGTGTGGCGCCACGAGATCGGTCGCCCGGCCGAGGAGGACGTGCGGATCTTCCTCGAGGAGGACGAGACCCACTGGATGGGCATCGACACCTCCCGCGACGACCGGTGGCTCGTCCTCACGACCTCGTCGCGCAACAGTTCCGAGGTCCATCTCCTCGATCTCGACGATCCGACGGGCGGCCTCGTCTGCGTGCGACCCCGGACCCCCGACCTCGAGTACGACGTCGAGCCCGCCGGAGAGGTCCTCCTCGTCGTCCACAACGGTGACCGGGTCGACTTCTCCGTCTCCGCCGTCGGGCTCGCCGACGTCCTCGCGGCGGACCCGAACACGGCGCCCGCCCCGTGGCGTCCGTGGTGGACCCCGGCGGAGGACGAACGCGTCCTCGCCGTCGAGGCGTTCGAGAACGCCGTCGCGGTGTCGCTCCGCAGCGGTGGCCTGCCCACGGTGCGCGTGCTGCCGTGGGTCGAGGGCGACCGCCTCGCGTCGCCGGAGCGGGTCGTCGAGGTGCCGGCGTTCTCGGAGCTCGGCACCGTGGCGACGGGGGAGAACCCGGAGTGGCGCACGACCCGCCTCCAGATCGTCCAGGAGTCGTACGTCGTGCCCCGGCGCGTCTGCGAGTTCGACCCCGCCACGGGCGAGGTCGAGGTGCTCAAGGCGCGGGAGGTGCTCGGCGGGTACGACCCGGCCGACTACGCCGAGGAGCGGGTCTGGGTCACCGCCGAGGACGGCACGCGGGTGCCGATGTCCGTGGTCCGCCGGGCCGACGTGCCCCTCGACGGCCGCGCGCCGGGCCTCCTCCAGGGGTACGGCGCCTACGAGATCAGCGAGGACCCGCGCTTCTCCGTCCCGCTCCTTCCCGTCCTCGACCGGGGCGTCGTCGTCGCGGTCGCGCACGTCCGCGGCGGTGGCGAGATGGGCCGGTCCTGGTGGCTGCGTGGGCGGTTCGCCGACAAGGTCAACTCGTTCACCGATCTCGTCGCATGCGCCCGTCACCTCGGGGAGGCGGGGATCGTCGACCCCGCCCGTCTCGCACTCCAGGGCGGATCGGCGGGTGGCCTCCTCGTCGGGGCGACGGTCAACCTCGCGCCCGAACTCTTCCGGGCCGTCCATGCGGCGGTGCCGTTCGTCGACGCCCTCACGACGATCCTCGACCCGAGCCTGCCCCTCACCGTGGGCGAGTGGGAGGAGTGGGGCAACCCCCTCGCGGACCCGGAGATCTACGCGGTGATGAAGGGGTACTCGCCCTACGAGAACGTCCGCGCCGTCGACTACCCGGCGATCCTCGCGACGAGCAGCCTCAACGACACCCGCGTGCAGGTGGGGGAGCCGCTCAAGTGGGTCACGCGGCTGCGGGAGACCGTGACCTCGGACCAGGTGGAGCGCCCGATCCTCATGCGCGCCGAGATGGTCGCGGGCCACGGAGGCCGGTCGGGCCGGTACGACGCATGGCGTCAGTGGTCCGGGGAGGTCGCGTTCCTCCTCGACGCGATCGGGGCGACGGAACCGCTCCCGACCACGACGGGAGGTCTCCCTTCCGCGAAGTGACCTGGGCCCGTGAGGGTCTCCGACGCCGGTGGCCCGGTGAGAAAAAAGTGATATCGTTTTTCTATCACCACGGGATCGCCCCGGGGTGTCGGGGACCCCAGGAGGAACCATGTCGTCCACCACTCAGACCGAATCGGCCGACGCGGGCCGCGGCCCACAGGAGCAGCCCGCCGCCACCGCACCCGTCGGGCACGAGGGCACCCGGGTCGACGTCGGCGAGCGCCCCGCGTGGGCGGTCAACGGATTCCTCGCCCTCCTCGGCGGCATCCTCCTCGCCCTCGGCGGGATCGCGCTCGTCGTCCGGGAGGCGACGACGTTCCCGGAGGCCGACGGCCCCCGCGCGGGCGTCGTCGCCGCGAGCGTCCTGCTGTTCCTCCTCGCCGCGCTCGTCCTGAGCTCCCTCACCGTCGTCCAGCCGGGGCAGACGAAGGTGCTCCAGTTCTTCGGGCGCTACGTCGGCACGAACCGGCAGACCGGTCTCACGATGGTCATGCCGCTCACGACGAAGCGGAAGGTCTCGGTGCGGGTGAACAACTTCGAGACCTCCGACCTCAAGGTCAACGACGCCGACGGCAACCCCGTCGAGATCGGCGCGATCGTCGTGTGGCAGGTTGCCGACACGGCCCGCGCGAGCTTCTCCGTGGAGGACTACGACAACTTCGTCCGCGTCCAGTCGGAGTCCGCGCTCCGTCACGTCGCGACGACGCACCCCTACGACGAGTACGGGCACGGCGCCACGTCGCTGCGGGGCTCGACCGACCTCGTGTCGACCGAGCTCGCCCACGAGGTGGCGCAGCGCGTCGCCGTCGCCGGGGTCGAGATCGTCGAGGTCCGCATCAGTCACCTCGCCTACGCCCCCGAGATCGCCCAGGCGATGCTCCAGCGGCAGCAGGCGGGTGCGATCGTCGCGGCCCGCGCACAGATCGTCGAGGGCGCCGTCGGCATGGTCGAGATGGCGCTCGACAAGCTCGAGGCCGAGTCGATCGTCGAGCTCGACGACGAGCGCAAGGCCGCGATGGTGAGCAACCTCCTCGTCGTGCTCTGCGGGGAGTCGCGCACGACACCCGTCGTCAACGCGGGCAGCCTCTATGCCTGAGTGCGTCGGTCCGCTCCCGGTGCGCCCCTCGCGGGGCACGCCGGGAGTCGGCGTGTGCGGAGGACGCCGTGGCTGAGGAGAAACGGATGCCGGCGAAGCGCATCCGCAAGCAGGTGCTCCTGCGTCTCGACCCGGCCGTCCACGACGCGATGGCGCAGTGGGCCGCCGACGAGCTCCGCAGCGTCAACGCCCAGATGGAGATCGTCCTGCGACGTGCGCTCGCGGACGCCGGGCGTCTGCCCCGCGAGGTCGCGCCGGCCCGTCGTCCCGGCAGGCCACGCAAGGACGAGGACTGACCTCGGCGGAGGGTACGGGCCGGGCGGGGAGTCTCAGCGGCGCGGCCGGGTGAGGATGCCGCGCGTGACGAGTTCGAGGGTGATCGGCACGGCGATCGACTGCGCGAGGAGGATGCCCGCGAGGACGACGAGCTGGAGCGCGGCCGCCTCGAGCGGTGTCGCGCCACCGAGGAGGGTGCCGACGAACGCGCCCGGGAGGGTGACGAGGCCGACGGTGCGGGTCTGGTCGAGGGCCGGCACGAGCGCGAGGCGGGTGGGCTTGCGGGCGACGAGCAGGGCCGCGTCGCGGGGCATGAGGCCGATCGACAGGCCCGCCTCGTACTCGCCGCGGCGCTCGCGGAGGGCGTCGAGGGCACGTCGGCCCGCGAGCGTCGTCGCCGTCATCGAGTTGCCGATGAGGATTCCTGCGGTGGGGATGAGCGAGATCGGCCGGAGCGGCAGGAGCCCGACGAGGAGGAGCACCGCCGTGACGGGCAGTGCCGCCGCGGCGACGGGGAGGAGCGGCCAGGCACGTCGTGCCCCCGTGACTCCCATGCGTCCGCCCGAGGTGAGCCCGGCCACGCCGATCATGAGGAGGACGAACGCGCCCGTGAGCCACCACGACTGGAGCACCGTCGCGATGACGAGGCCGACGAGCCCGAGCTGGAGGGTCGCGCGTGCGGTCGCCGTGATCTCGGCGCGGCCGTCGCCGAGGCCCATCGCGTAGCGCAGACCGGCGGCGAGCACGGCGAACGCGAGGACGACGAGGACGAGTCGGACGACACCGTCGGTACCGCTCACGTCGATGAGGGTCGAGTCCCCGGCCACGACGAGCGTAGCCGGGGTGAGGGATGCGGTGAAGGGTGTCGTCGCGGTCAGGAGGCTCACCCGAGGAGTATCGCCGCACGAGGGGTGTGACGACGCCTCGGGCCGTGTCCGAGGGCGGTTCCGACGTCGTGCCCGAGTGCTCGACGCAGACCGGGGCGCAGGCCGTGGCGCCGGTCGCGGCGACGGTCGTCGCGTCTCTCGGCGACGGCCCGTCGCGGGGTGTCGGGACGGGTGTGACGAGCGGCACTGGCGGTCGGGGACGGAGAGTGGGGCCGACGTCCCACCTAGACTGTGCCGGTGATCTCCCGTCTCGACCTGCGTGATTCCACCCCTGCCGACCTCGGCCCGCGTGCCCTCCGCGAGGTGTTGCCGCGCGCCGAGTACGACCTCGCCGACGCGCTCGACGCGGTGCGGCCCATCTGCGAGGCGGTCCGTGACCGCGGCGCGGAGGCCCTCCGGGAGTACGGCGAGCGGTTCGACGGGGTCGTCCCGCCTCATCTGCGGGTGCCCGCCGAGGTGCTCGCCGCCGCGCTGGAGACGCTCGACCCGGAGGTGCGTGCCGCCCTCGAGGAGTCGATTCGTCGCGCCCGGCTCGTCCACGCCGACCAGATGCCGCAGGAGCACACGACCCGTGTCGTCCCCGGTGGCACCGTGTCCCAGCGGTGGATCCCGGTGCGGCGCGTCGGCCTGTACGTGCCGGGCGGCCTCGCCGTCTACCCGAGCAGCGTCGTGATGAACGTCGTCCCGGCCCAGGAGGCGGGGGTGTCCTCCCTCGCCGTCGCGAGCCCGCCCCAGCGCGACAACACGGGCGTGTTCGCCGGGTACCCGCACCCGACGGTCCTCGCGGCGTGCGCTCTCCTCGGCGTGGAGGAGGTCTACGCGGTCGGCGGCGCCCAGGCGGTCGCGATGTTCGCCTACGGCATCGAGGTCGACCGGCCGTCGGCGGGCGGGGACGTCGAGGAGCTGTGCGCCCCCGTCGATCTCGTCACCGGACCGGGCAACGTCTACGTCGCCTCGGCCAAGCGCCTCCTGCGTGGGGTCGTCGGCATCGACGCCGAGGCCGGGCCCACCGAGATCGCGATCCTCGCCGACGACACGGCCGACCCGGCCCACCTCGCCGCCGACCTCGTGAGCCAGGCCGAGCACGACCCGCTCGCCGCGGCCGTCCTCGTCACCGACTCCGAGTCCCTCGCCGCGCGCCTCGAGGAGGCCCTCGAGGCGCAGGTGGCCGCGACCAAGCACCACGAACGTGTGACCACGGCGCTCTCCGGGCGTCAGTCGGCGATCGTCCTCGTCGACGACCTCGACGCCGGCCGCGCCGTCGTCGACGCCTACGGTGCCGAGCACCTCGAGATCCACACCCGTGATGCGGCCGAGGTCGCCCGCCGGATCAGTTCGGCCGGAGCGATCTTCGTCGGCCCGTACTCCCCGGTGAGCCTCGGCGACTACGCCGCGGGCTCCAACCACGTCCTGCCGACGAGCGGCACCGCCGCGTTCAGCAGCGGCCTCTCGGTCCACGCGTTCCTCCGCGGGGTCCAGGTCGTCGAGTACTCGGAGGAGGCCCTCGCCGAGATCGGCCCCCGCGTCGTCGCGCTCGCCCACGCCGAGGACCTGCCCGGGCACGGGGACGCGATCCTGGCCCGTACCGGCACCGAGGCGCGGACGGAGGGACGCGCATGAGCGGCCCGGCCCGCACCGACGCGGGCGTGACGAGCGCGCCCGTCACCGGCGAGGACGAGGTCCGTCGCCTCCTCAGGGAGGACCTCCGTGGTGGTACCGCGTACGGCGCCCCGCAGCTCGAGGTGGCCCACGCCCTCAACACGAACGAGAACGCCTACCCCGTCCCAGACGAGGTCGCCGAGGCGATCACCACCGCCGTCGCCGCCGAGACGAGGGGTCTCAACCGGTACCCCGACCGCGAGTTCACCGCGCTGCGAGAGGCGCTCGCCGCCTACCTCACCCACGCGAGCGGTGTGACGATCACGCCGGAGCAGACGTGGGCGGGTAACGGCAGCAACGAGGTCCTCCTTCACCTCGTCCAGGCGTTCGGCGGGCCGGGACGCACCGCGCTCGGTTTCACCCCGTCGTACTCGATGCACCCGATCATCACGCGCACGGCCGACACGACGTGGATCGACGGACTCCGCGGCCGGGAGTCGGCGGGGGAGGGCGACGCGGGGGCCCGCTTCGACCTGCCCGTCGAGGCCACGGCGGCGCAGGCCCGCGAGCACGACCCGTCGCTCGTCTTCCTCTGCTCGCCGAACAACCCGACGGGCACCGCGCTCGACCTCGACGTCGTCCGCGCCGTCTACGACGCGGCGCAGAACGCGATCGTCGTCGTCGACGAGGCCTACGCGGAGTTCGCCCGCCCCGGCACCCCGAGCGCCCTCACCCTCCTCGAGGGCCGCCCCCGACTCGTCGTCACACGCACGCTGAGCAAGGCGTTCGCGCTCGCGGGCGGGCGGCTCGGGTACCTCGCGGCCGACCCGGCGCTCGTCGACGCGCTCCGCCTCGTCCGGATGCCGTACCACCTGTCGAGCGTCACCCAGGCCGTCGCGACGACCGTCCTCGGCCACGCCGACGTCATGCTCGGCACCGTCGAGGCGATCAAGACCCAGCGCGACCGCATCGTCGACGAACTCCCCGCCCTCGGTTACGAGTCCGTGCCGAGCGACGCGAACTTCGTCCTCTTCGGCGGCATCGAGGACGCCCCGGCGCTCTGGCGGGTGCTCCTCGAGGAGGGCGTACTCGTGAGGGATGTCGGTCTCCCCGGGTACCTTCGGGTGACGGCGGGGACCCCGGCCGAGGTCGACGCGTTCCTCGCGGCCCTCGCCCGGCACCCCGGGACGGCGAGCATCGAGGAGGAGCAGGCGTGACCCACGACGCCCCCCACCGCACCGCGACGATCCGCCGCGCCACGTCGGAGAGCAGCGTCGACCTCACGGTCGACCTCGACGGCTCGGGGCGCAGCGACGTCACGACGGGCGTGCGGTTCTACGACCACATGCTCGCGAGCCTCGCCAAGCATGCCCTCTTCGACCTCACGGTGCACGCCACCGGCGACGTCGACGTCGACGCGCACCACACGGTCGAGGACGTCGCCATCTGTCTCGGCGACGCGATCGCGCAAGCGCTCGGCGACAAGCGGGGCATCTCCCGGTTCGGCGAGGCGACGATCCCGCTCGACGAGGCCCTCGCGCACGTCGTCGTCGACGTCGCCGGCCGCCCGTACTGCGTCCACGACGGCGAGCCCGAGGGACAGCAGTACGTGATCATCGGCGGGCAGTACGTCGGCAGCCTCACCCGCCACGTCATGGAGTCCCTCGCGCACCACGCGGGGCTCGCGATCCACGTGCGGGTCCTCGGCGGGCGCGACCCGCACCACATCGTCGAGGCCCAGTTCAAGGCGCTCGCACGGGCGCTGCGGTTCGCGGTTGCGCGTGACCCGCGGGTGGAGGGGATTCCCAGTGCCAAGGGTGCGCTCTAGGCTCGCGCGGCGACAGGCGGCCGCGAGCGTCACCGGTGAGGGCGTCGTCCTCACGTCGACGCGCCCGGAGGCCGTCGTCGCCTGGGCGCGGCGCGGTCTCGGCCCGCTCGTCGTCGCGCCCGTGGGGCGCTGGACGCTCGTCGCCCCTGCCGGGCGGCCCAAGGCGCGTTACCCCTACGACGACGCGGTCCGCACCCTCGCCGGTCGTCCCGCGTCGCGGCGCATGCGGCCCGCGGTCGGGTTCTTCCGCGTCGGCCGTCAGGCGGTCGTCACCGTCCATCCTCCGCACCGGTGGGCGGCGACGCGCTGGCTCATCTGGACGCCCCGCGACGGCGTCGTCCGGCCCCGTGGTCTGCCCGTCGCGACGCCCGAGGACGTCGTCCACGCCGCCGGTCGGGACTCCGCCGAGACGATCGCCGCCGTCACCGAGATCGTCGGCGACGTCGGGGCGAGCGCGCAGGAGATCCTCGCCGCGCTCCTCGGGGTGCTCGACCTGCCGGGCGTCGACGTGCTCACCGGAGCCGTGGCCGCCGCCGACCTCGTCGACGCCCGCCTCGTCGTCCCGCACGACCGCTACGCCCGCGCCTTCGACCGGGTCGTGCGCGAGCGCGACGGCGAGCAGGCCGAGGACGTCGACGACGCGGAGGGCCCCGCCGCGGGTGCTCTCCGCCGTGGCCTGCGCGCCGATCCCCGTCACGATCCCCATCCCGGTCCCCATCCCGACCCTCACGCCGAGGAGCGACGCCGATGAACGCCCCGATCCCGACCCTCGCCGCGGGCGAGCCGACCGTGCCCCCGGTCGAGGGACGTCCGCACGTCGCCGTCCTCGACTACGGCAGCGGCAACCTCCGCTCGGCCGTCCGGATGCTCGAACGTCTCGGCGCCGAGGTCGAACTCACCTCGGTCCGCGACCGGGCGATCGGTGCCGACGGCCTCCTCGTCCCCGGCGTCGGCAACTTCCACGCCTGCATGGAGGGGCTCGCCGCCGTCGAGGGGCCTCGCATCGTCGACACCCGTCTCGCCGGCGGTCGCCCGGTCCTCGGCATCTGCGTCGGCATGCAGGTGATGTTCGAGACCTCCGCCGAACCCTCCACGACGCCACGGGAGGGCCTCGCCCAGTGGCCGGGCGTCGTCGAGCGTCTCGAGGCCGACGTCGTCCCCCACATGGGGTGGAACACCGTCGACGTCCCCGAGGGCAGCCGCCTCTTCGAGGGTGTCGAGGACGCCCACTTCTACTTCGTCCACTCCTACGCCGCCCGCACGTGGAGCCTCGACCCCAAGGGCCCGTTCGAGGTCGTCACACCCCTCGTCACGTGGGCCGAGCACGGAGGACCGTTCGTCGCCGCCGTCGAGAACGGCCCGCTCACGGCCACCCAGTTCCACCCCGAGAAGTCCGGCGAGGCGGGCGCCCGCCTCCTCCGCAACTGGCTCCTCACACTCTGACACCGGAGCCTCCGACCAGGAGCCTCCGCCCCGGTCGCGCCCTGCGGCCGGCCCGTCCGTACTCTGTCCCACCCCGTCCCACCGACCCGAGGACACGATGACCACCGAGAACTCCGCCCCGATCCTCGAACTGCTTCCCGCGGTCGACGTCTCCGACGGCCAGGCCGTCCAGCTCGTCCAGGGCGTCGCCGGCAGTGGCGGCCGATTCGGCGACCCCGTCGAGGCCGCCCTCGCCTGGCAGGAGGCGGGTGCACAGTGGCTCCACCTCGTCGACCTCGACGCGGCCTTCGGCAAGGGGGACAACGCTGACCTCCTGGCCCGCATCGTCGCCGAGGTCGACATGGACGTCGAGATGTCCGGTGGCATGCGCGACGCGGCGAGCCTCGAGCGGGCGCTCGCCACGGGATGTCGGCGCGTCAACATCGGCACGGCCGCACTCGAGAACCCCGAGTGGACGGCCTCCGTCGTCGCCGAGCACGGCGACCGTGTCGCCATCGGCCTGGACGTGCGGGGCACCACGCTCGCCGCCCGCGGCTGGACGAAGGAGGGCGGCGACCTCTGGGAGACCCTCGCCCGCCTTGACGCCGAGGGATGCGCCCGGTACGTCGTCACCGACGTCGCCAAGGACGGGATGCTCGCCGGGCCCAACCTCGAGCTTCTCCGCCAGGTGTGCGCCCGCACCGATCGCCCCGTCGTCGCCTCCGGCGGTGTCTCGACGCTCGAGGACCTCGCCCGCCTCCGCGAACTCGTCCCGCTCGGCGTCGAGGGCGCGATCGTCGGTTCCGCGTTGTACACGGGCGCGTTCACGCTCCCCGAGGCCCTCGACGTGGCGGGTCGGCCGTGACGGGCACGACGGGGGAGCCCGTCGGGCACGAGCACGGACACGTCCCGGGGGGACTCCCCGGGGCCGACAGCGGCGGCATCGCCTTCGCCGGTCGTCATCTCGACGCCGCGACGTTCGCGGGCGACGACGGGCGCTCGGACCCCGCCCTCGTCGATGCGCTCACGGATCTCACCCGGGTGGGCTCGCCGGAGCACGTGCGGCGCGTGATGGATCTCCTCGCCCATGCGCGCGTCCTCGTCCCCATCGTCGCCACCCCGTCCTCCGCCGCGGCCGCCCGGCACGGCGTCGAGGGGGAGGACTTCGACGACTCGGCGCAGATGGCGACCGTCACCCTCACCGCGCCGGACGGCCGGCGGGCGTTCCCCGTCTTCACGGGCGTCGAGGCCGTCACCGCCTGGGACCCGCAGGGGCGTCCGACGCCGAAGCTCATGCCCGAGGTGGCGCGCACCGCCGTCGAGGAGGGCTGCGACACCCTCCTCGTCGACCTCGGCTCGCCGCACGCCGCCGTGTTGCGACTGCCGCACCTCTGGGCCCTCGCCCAGGAGCGGCCGTGGCTGCCGCCCCACGAGGATCCCGTCGTCAAGCTCGCCGTGGCCGAGGCCGCCCAGGGCATCGACGGACTCGTTCGTGCGCGTGCGGAGGACGGCACCGCCCTCCACGGGCCGGGTGTCCTCCGCCTCGTCCTCGTGCTCCGGCCCGGCCTCGACCAGCGCGACGTCGACACGATCGTCACCCTCGTCGGGGAGCGGCTCGCCGCCGAACCGGAGGTGCGCATCCGCATCGCCGACCTCGCGGTCGCGCTGCACCGCGGGGAGGCCGGGGAACCGGCACCCCCGAGCGGCGAGGAGGATGACGAGGACGCTGTCTGACCCGGCGGTCTCGGAGTCTGCGGTTGGAGCGACCCGGGTGCAGCTGCTACCCTGGCCGGGATCGGTCGTGTTCTGCCGACCCGTCTCGACGGCCTTGTGCTCGCCGAGCCGTTCGTCGACGTGCATGACTGCCCCAAGAGAAGCCGCTCACCACGCTTCCACCCTCCGACCGCCTCAGGTCGCCGGGTCGCCGGGCCCCCTTCGGGAGGGCCTGCCAGGTGTCGACGTCGCGTCGGCACCCCTCGGCATGGTGGTGGTGATCAGGCCTTTCGCGGGGAGCCCGCGAAAGGCCGTCGTCGTCTCCGGAGCATTTCCGGCTCTCCGGCGCGGCCCGGGTGGGCGGCACGCCCGGACGACAGCATTGAGACAAGGAGCTCGACATCAGCGAAACCCGCATCAACGACCGCATCCGCGTCCCGCAGGTCCGACTCGTCGGACCCAACGGAGAACAGGTCGGGATCGTCAAGATCGAGGAGGCGCTCCGCCTCGCCGGTGAGGTCGACCTCGACCTCGTCGAGGTGGCGCCCATGGCCAACCCGCCTGTCTGCAAGCTCATGGACTTCGGCAAGTTCAAGTACGAGGCCGACATCAAGGCCCGTGAGTCGCGTAAGAACCAGGTCAACACGGTCATCAAGGAGATCAAGCTCCGTCCGAAGATCGACCCGCACGACTACGGCACGAAGAAGGGCCACGTCGAGCGGTTCCTCAACGCGGGAGACAAGGTCAAGGTGACGATCATGTTCCGCGGGCGTGAGCAGTCGCGGCCCGAGCTCGGGTACCGGCTCCTCCAACGCCTCGCCGAGGACGTCGCCGACATCGGGTTCGTCGAGAGCGCCCCCAAGCAGGACGGCCGCAACATGATCATGGTCCTCGGCCCGACCAAGAAGAAGGCCGAGGCCAAGGCCCAGCAGCGCCGCAACCGCGACGAGGCCACCTCCGCGACGGAGACGCACGCGGCCCAGGCGCCCCAGGCGACCGAGGCGGCGGCCCCCGTCGACCAGGCCACGCCCGCAGGTTCCTGACGGTTCCACCACGACAGCCGCGCCACGGTCTTCGGACGACACGACGACGGAGACGGCGGCGCGACCACCACGACTCGCAAGGAGAGACGGCACCATGCCGAAGAACAAGACGCACAGCGGGACCAAGAAGCGTTTCCGCATCACGGGCAAGGGCAAGGTCATGCGCGAGCAGGCCGGTGGCCGTCACCTGCTCGAGCACAAGTCCAGCAAGTTCAAGCGCTCCATCGCGAACGACGTGGAGCTCGCTCCGCAGGACGCCAAGAAGGTCAAGCGACTCCTCGGCAAGTGAGTCCCGTGCCGCGATGCCGTCCCGACGCACGTCGGGGTCGTGACGCGGCCGCCCACCCGTACATCAGCAGCACACAAGGAGACATCACGTGGCACGCGTGAAGCGGGCGGTCAACGCCCAGAAGAAGCGCCGGGTTACCCTCGAGCGCGCTAGCGGTTACCGGGGACAGCGGTCCCGCCTGTACCGCAAGGCCAAGGAGCAGGTCACCCACTCCCTCTCCTACTCCTACCGCGACCGCAAGGCCCGCAAGGGTGACTTCCGTCGCCTGTGGATCCAGCGCATCAACGCCGCGGCCCGCGCGAACGGCATGACGTACAACCGCTTCATCCAGGGGCTCAAGGCCGCCGAGATCGAGGTCGACCGTCGCATGCTCGCCGAGATGGCCGTCAATGACGAGGCCGCGTTCGCCGCGCTCGTCGAGGTCGCGAAGGCCAACGTGCCCGCGACCGACGCCAAGACGGACGCCGCCTGACGCGCGTCTCACGAGACGTGACGACCGACCGGGCCAGGGAACCGCTCACCAATCCGCGCGCGGAACGCGTGCGGAGGGTGGCGGCCCTGGCCCGTCGTGCTGTCCGGACCCGGGAGGGCGCGTTCCTCGTCGAGGGTCCGCAGGGGGTGCGGGAGGCGGTGCGGTACCGGCCCGATCTCGTGCGGGACGTCTACGTCGACCCGGACGCGGCCGACCGGTTTCCGGAGATCCTCGAGGACGCCCGCGAGGCGGGTCTGTTCGTCCGCCCGGCGACGCGTGAGGTCCTCGCGGCGATGGGGGACGCCGCGACCTCGCAGGGCGTCGTCGCCATCTGCCGCATGCTCGACGTGCCGCTCGCGGAGGTCCTCGCCGCCCGGCCGCGCACCCTCGCGGTCCTCGCTCACGTGCGGGACCCCGGCAACGCGGGCACCGTCCTGCGCTGCGCCGACGCCTCCGGGGCGGACGCCGTCGTCCTCACCGCGGCGAGCGTCGACGTCTACAACCCCAAGGTCGTGCGTTCGACGGCCGGGTCGCTCTTCCACGTCCCCGTCGTCGTCGGGGTACCCGTCGAGGAGGTCCTCCGGGCCGTCCACGAGGCGGGGCTCCGCACCCATGCGGCCGACGGCGTGGGCGACGTCGTCCTCACCGACGCCGAGCTGACCTCGCCGCACGCGTGGGTGTTCGGCAACGAGGCGTGGGGTCTCGAGCCCGAGGTGCGGGAGGTGTGCACGGACGTCGTCCGCGTGCCGATCCACGGCCGCGCCGAATCCCTCAACCTCGCGATGGCCGCCACGGTGTGTCTCTACGAGTCGGCCCGTTCGCGCCCGGCGGGCGGACCGGGGGCGACGCGATCGTGACGCCGGCGGACGCGGGGCCGGAAGCCTGGCGCGACGCCGGCGCGGTCCTCGACGCCTTGCCCGACGGGGTCGTCGTCGCGGGCGCCGACGGGATCGTCGAGGTCGTCAACGCCCGGGCGGCACAGCTCGTCGAGCGCCCCGCCGCCGACCTCGTCGGGGTGCCCGTCGTCGAGGCGTTGCCCCTGCTCGACAACGCGGGCCGCTCCTGGTGGGAGGAGCTCGACCCGTGGGGCGGACTCTGCATCCGCACCGGGCACCGCGAACGCATGCTCCTCCTGCCCGGACGGGGGCGGGTACTCGTGACGATGAGCTTCGTCCGCGAGGTGCCGCGCGGGCCCGTCGTGCGGGTCGTCGTCTCGCTGAGGGACGCCGACGCCCGCCGTCGCGCGGAGTCGGAGACCGCCGAGCTCATCTCGCTCGTCGCGCACGAGCTGCGTGCGCCGCTCGCCTCGGTCAAGGGCTTCTCCACGACGCTGCTCCGCCGGTGGGACCGGTTCACCGACGCACAGAAGCACCTCATGATCGAGACGATCGAGGCCGACTCCGACAGGCTCGCCCGTCTCATTCACGAACTCCTCGACGTCTCCCGCCTCGACACGAGCCGGCTGCGTCTCGAACGTCGCCGGGTCGACCTCGCCGAGATCGTCCACCGGTGCGTCGGGCGTCTCGTCGCCTCCGGGCTCGACGAGGAGCGGTTCGACGTCCGCGTCGAGGCCACCGACGGCGAGGCCGGGGTGTGGGCCGACGCCGACCGGATCGACCAGATCGTCACCAACCTCCTCGAGAACGCCGTCCGCCACGGCGTCGGCACCGTGCATGTGCGGGTGGGGCCCGTCGGCGCCGAGACGGGCGATGCCCGGTACGCGGGTGAGCGCGCCGTCGCCGCGCCGGGCCCCGCCTCGGTGGCGCCCGGGGCGGCCGCTCGTCCCACCTCGACCGACGACCGCGCCCGAGGGCCCTCCCCGACGCACTGGGCCGTCACGGTCTCGGACGAGGGGGAAGGCGTGCGGCCGGAGCACTATGCCCTCGTGTTCACGAAGTTCTGGCACGGATCCCGCCGGGGGAGCACGGGCCTGGGTCTGTACCTCGTCCGGGGGCTCGTCGAGGCGCACGGCGGCGCGGTCTCGGTCGACCGTGCCCCCGAGGGGGGCGCCCGGTTCCGCTTCGCGCTCCCCGCGGCGCCCGTGCGCTGAGACGTGCCGGGGACCGGGCGCGCCCGTCGCCGGGGTGACCGGCCTCGCCGCGGTGAAACCCCTTTTCGTCGCCCGGGGCCGCTCACTTAAGATCGGGGGCGTGTCTGGACCCAACACGTCATACGATCCCGTCGAGGTCAGCGCCCTCGACCCCGCGCAGATCGAGGCCGACGTCGCCGCCGCGCTCGAGGCCATCGCCGCCGCGGCCGACCTCGAGCAGCTCAAGGCCGCCCGCCTCGCCCACGCCGGGGAGAAGAGCCCCCTCGCCCTCGCCAACCGCGAGATCGGTGCGTTGCCGCCGAGCGCGAAGGCCGAGGCCGGCAAGCGCGTCGGCGCCGCCCGCGGGCGCGTCGGCGCGGCCCTCAAGGAGCGGCAGGCCGTCCTCGAGGCCGAGCGCGACGAGGCGATGCTCCGGGAGGAGGTCGTCGACGTCACCGTGACGACGCCGTTCCGGCGCGTCGGTGCGCGTCACCCCCTCAGCCTCATGAGCGAGCGCATCTCCGACATCTTCGTCGGCATGGGATGGGAGATCGCCGAGGGGCCCGAGGTCGAGGCGGAGTGGTTCAACTTCGACGCCCTCAACTTCGCGCCCGACCACCCGGCGCGCGAGATGCAGGACACGTTCTTCGTCGACCCGCCGTCGTCGGGTCTCGTGCTGCGCACCCACACCTCGCCGGTGCAGGCCCGTACGCTCCTCCAGCGCGACACGTCGCTGCTGAAGCGGGAGCTGCCGCTCTACGTCGCGGCGCCCGGGCGGGTCTACCGCACCGACGAGCTCGACGCGACGCACACCCCGGTCTTCCACCAGGTCGAGGGACTCGCCGTCGACCGTGGCCTCACGATGGCGCACCTGCAGGGCACCCTCGACCACTTCGTCCGCGCCCTCTTCGGGCCGGACGTCCGCACCCGCATGCGGCCCCACTACTTCCCGTTCACCGAGCCGAGCGCCGAGATGGACGTGTGGTTCCCGCAGAAGAAGGGCGGGCCCGGTTGGATCGAGCTCCTCGGCTGCGGGATGGTCAACCGCAACGTCCTCGCCGCGGCGGGGATCACCGACCCGGAGGTCACGGGCTTCGCGTTCGGCACGGGCATCGAGCGCGCCGTGATGCTGCGCCACGGGCTCACCGACATGCACGACATCGTCGAGGGCGACGCGCGGTTCTCCGCGCAGTTCGGAATGGAGATCTGATGCTGGCACCCGTGGAATGGCTCTGCGAGCTCGTGGGCCTGCTGCAGACCCCGAGCGGTGAGGAGGTGGCGGCCGACCTCGTGCGCGTCGGCCTCGAGGAGGAGTCGATCGTCGGTGGCGAGATCACCGGGCCGCTCGTGGTGGGCAAGGTCCTCGACGTCACCGACGAGCCCCAGAAGAACGGCAAGACGATCCACTTCTGCCACGTCGACGTGGGCGACCACGGTCAGCGTGCGGCGGCCGGGGGCGACCCATCGGTGACTCAGGAGATCGTGTGCGGCGCGCACAACTTCTCCGCCGGTGACCACGTCGTGTGCATTCTGCCCGGCGGCGTGCTGCCGGGCGACTTCGCGATCTCCGCGCGCAAGACGTACGGACACATGAGCAACGGGATGATCTGTTCCTCGCTCGAGCTCGGGCTCGGGCAGGACCACGACGGGATCATCGTCCTCGAGGAGATGTTCGCCGACCGGCCCGAGGTGCTCGCCTCGCTGAAGCCCGGCGACGACGCGATCCCGCTCCTCGGGCTCGACGCCGAGACGGTCGAGGTCAACGTCACCCCCGACCGCGGCTACTGCTTCTCGATGCGCGGCATCGCCCGCGAGTACGCCCTCTCGCGGGGCCTCGACTCGTTCCGCGACCCGGCAGCGGTCGAGACGCCCGCCGCGAACGACACCGGATACCCGGTGCGTCTCGTCGACGACGCCCCGATCCACGGGCGTCAGGGCTGCGACCGGTACGTCGCCCGCATCGTCCGCGGCGTCGATCCGGCCGCGCCGACGCCGGCGTGGATGGCCGACCGCCTCACCCGTTCGGGCATGCGGCCGATCTCGCTCACCGTCGACGTGACGAACTACCTCATGCTCCTCACCGGGCAGCCGCTCCACGCCTTCGACCTCGACACCCTCTCGGGCTCGATCGAGGTGCGTCGGGCGCATGCGGGTGAGACGCTGCGCACCCTCGACGACGTCGAGCGCACCCTCGACACGGAGGACCTCCTCATCACCGACGGCGGGGAGACCCCGCTCGCCATCGCCGGCGTGATGGGAGGGGAGACCTCCGAGGTGAGCGGGTCCACCTCTGCGATCCTCGTCGAGGCCGCGCACTTCGACCCCGTCACCGTGGCCCGCAGCTCACGGCGCCACAAGTTCTCCACGGAGGCGAGCCGCCGCTTCGAGCGGGGCGTCGACCCCCGGCTCGCGCCGGCCGTCGCCCAGCTCGCCGTCGACCTCCTCGTCGAGCTCGGTGGAGGCATCGCCGACGCGGGCGTCACCGACGTCGACGAGACGACCCCCGTGGCGCCCATCGCGTTCCACACCCGCGAGGCGTGGCGTCTCGTCGAGCCCGGCTCCTCCGTCCCCGGCACGCCCGTTCCCGCGGGTCTCGACCACGAGGCCGTCGTCGCGGCGCTCCGCGCCATCGGCTGCGAGGTGGCCGACGCGGGCGAGGCCGACGCCGACTCGTTCCGCCCGGTCGAGGTCGCCCCGCCGTCGTGGCGCCCCGACCTCGCGACGGGACCGGACCTCGTCGAGGAGATCGCTCGTCTCCGCGGCTACGACCGCATCCCCGCAGTCCTGCCCTCCGCGCCCTCCGGTCGCGGTCTCACCGCGCGACAGCGGAGTACCCGCCTCGTCGGCACCGCGCTCGCCGGACTCGGTCTCACCGAGGTGCTCTCCTACCCGTTCGTCGGGGAGGCGACCTTCGACCGGTTCGGCTACCAGGCCGACGACGCACGCCGCCGCGCGGTCCGCATCGCCAACCCGCTCTCCGACGAGGCGCCGCTCATGCGGACGAGTCTCCTCGACTCGCTCCTGCCGATGCTCCGCGTCAACGTCGGCCGTGGCGCGGGTGACGTCTCCCTCTTCGAGTGCGGGCTCGTCTTCCACCCGCGCGCCGAGGGCGCCGCCGCGCCGGTCCCGCCTGTCGGGGAGCGTCCCTCCGTCGAGGTCCTCGAGGAGATCGACGCGGCCGTTCCGGAACAGCCGCGGCATCTCGCCGCCGTCCTCGCCGGGCAGTCCGTGCCCCTGGGGCCGTGGGGTGAGGGTCGCGTCGTCGAGGCCGCCGATGCGATCGGTCTCGCGATCGAACTCGGCCGCGTCCTCGGCGTCGAACTCCGCCCCGAGGCCGCGAGGTACGCGCCGTGGCACCCGGGCCGGTGCGCGGCGATCCGCGCGATCGGTCGCGACGGCACACCGGGGGAGGTCGTCGGTCACGCCGGCGAGCTGCACCCCAAGGTGTGCGCCGCGGTCGAGGTGCCCGCCCGCACGTGCGCGCTCGAGCTCGACCTCGACGCCGTGCTCGCGGTCACCGGCGGCGCGCCCGTCCAGGGCCACCACCTCTCGACGTACCCGGTCGCGCGCACCGACGTCGCTCTCGTCGTCGACACGGACGTGCCGGCCGGGGACGTCGCCCGCGCGCTCCGCGAGGGCGCGGGCGAAACGCTCGAGAGCCTCACGCTCTTCGACGTCTACGAGGGGGACCAGCTCCCCGAGGGCAAGAAGTCGCTGGCGTACCGCCTCACGTTCCGCGCCGCCGACCGCACGCTCAAGACGGGGCAGGTGAGCGCCATGCGTGACGACGCCGTCGCCTCCGCCCGTCGTGCCACCGGCGCCGAGATCCGAGGGCCGCGCTGATGGGCGACACGAACCCGACCGGCGCGGCCGGCACGGGCAGCACGGACGGCGCGGACGGGCAGGCTCCCGTCGTCGTCGTCACGGGTGCCTCCCGTGGCATCGGCGCCCACCTCGCCGACGCGTTCGCCGCAGCGGGGTACGTCGTCGAACGGTGTTCGCGCCGTGGACGATCCGGTGAGGACGGCGTGGAGGTCGTCGCGGTCGACGTCACCGACGGGGCCGCCGTGCGCGAGTACGTCGACGGCGTCCTCGCCCGTCGTGGCCGCATCGACGTCCTCGTCAACAACGCCGGTGTCATCGACGCCGAGGTCCCCCTCTGGGAGGCGGACCCGGAGGAGTGGTGGCGCACCGTCGAGGTCGACGTGCGTGGCCCGTTCCTCGTCGCCCACGCCGTCGTGCCCCACATGCTCGAGGCGGGCGGCGGCCGCGTCGTCAACCTCAACTCCGGTTCGGGCACGCGCAGCAACGACGTGTCGACGGCCTACTACGTCGCGAAGTCGGCGCTCGGGCGCATCACCGGCGGTCTCCACCTCGCCGGGTACGAGCGCGGTCTGCGCGCGTTCGACCTCGCGCCGGGTGTCGTCCGCACCGACATGACCGCGGGCATGGGTTCCCACGTGGGACGCACCGCGTGGACCGAGCCGCACGAGGTGTCCGAGCTCGCCCTCGCGCTCGCCTCGGGGGAGTTCGACGCCTGGTCGGGCCGGATGGTCCGCGCCGGGACGGACACGCCGACGTCCCTCCGGGCGGCGGAGGACCGGCTCTCCGAGCGGTCCCGTCAGGTCCTCCTCGTTCCGTGGGGGGACGACGACCCCCTCGCCTGACCTTTCTCCACCTCAGCGTTCCGAGCACCGGGACCCGCGCGGCCGTCGCCGCCGGGTTCCGGTGCCCGTTCATGCATGAATCAACGCATCTATGTATAGTCATGCACATGAGGCGGGCGGCAGTGGCAGGGGCGAGCGGGTACGCCGGCGGGGAGATCCTCCGGCTCCTCCTCGCCCATCCGGAGTTCGAGGTCGGCGAGGTGTGCGCGGCGGGCAACGCCGGCACCCTGCTCGGGGAGCATCACCCCCATCTCGGATCACTCGTCGACCGCGAGCTGAGCGCGACCGACCCCGCCGTCCTCGCCGACCACGACGTCGTCTTCCTCGCCCTCCCGCACGGGGCGTCCGCGCAGGTCGCGGCGGAGCTGCCCGACTCGGTCGTCGTCATCGACTGCGGCGCCGACTTCCGGCTCACCGACGGACACGCGTGGGTGCGGTTCTACGACACCCCGTACGCCGGCAGCTGGCCCTACGGGCTGCCAGAGCTGCCCCGCCGCGGCGGTAAGGCGCGCGACGACCTCCGCGGCACCCGGCGTATCGCCGTCCCCGGGTGCTACCCGACGGCCGTCTCCCTCGCGCTCGCACCGGGATTCGCGGCCGACCTGCTCGAGCCGGAGGACGTCGTCGTCGTCGCCGCGAGCGGCACGTCGGGCGCCGGCAAGTCGGCCAAGCCACACCTCCTCGGCGCCGAGGTCATGGGGTCGATGAGCCCCTACGGCGTCGGTGGCGTCCACCGCCACGTCCCCGAGATCGTCCAGAACCTCTCGGCCGCGGCGGGGGCACCGGTGACGCTCTCGTTCACGCCGACCCTCGCGCCGATGCCGCGGGGGATCCTCGCGACGTGCACCGCGCGCCTGCGGCCCGGCACGACGCCCGAGCGTGCACGCGAGGCGTGGGAACGGGCGTACTCCGGCGAGGAGTTCGTCCGTCTCCTGCCCGAGGGTCGTTGGCCCACGACGGGGGCGGTCCTCGGCGCCAACATCGCCCACCTCCAGCTCGCCGTCGACGAGGCGACAGGCCGGGTCGTCGTCACCGCGGCGATCGACAACCTCACCAAGGGCACCGCCGGCGCCGCCGTGCAGTGCGCCAACCTCGCCCTCGGCCTGCCGGAGACGTGCGGGCTGCCCACGACAGGAGTCGCCCCGTGACGATGACCCACGATCGGATCCCCACCGCGGCCGGGCGGCCGGGGTGGGCGCTCCGCCTCCACCACGCCGACCTCGTCTTCGCCCGTCTCGCCGCGGGCAGCGACGTGCCCGACTGGGCCAAGGGGGCCCGCCCCCTGTCCACCGTCGCGTGGAACGAGGGGGAGACCTCCGTGCTCGCACCCGCCGACGTCGTCCCGCACGACGTCGACCGGTTCGGCCCGTGGCGTGCCTTCGAGGTCGAGGGACACGTCGACTTCCTCCTCACCGGCGTCCTCCACGGCATCCTCTCCCCGCTCGCCGCGGCGCAGATCGCCGTGACGACGGTGTCGACCTATCGCACCGACTGGATCCTCGTGCCCACCGACCACGTCGACCAGGCCGTCAACGTCTGGCGCTACCAGGGATACGTCGTGACGACCGACGCGACCGACGGGGCGGACGGATCCGCCGCCACGACCGAGGGAGGCCGGGCATGAGCGTCACCACGCCTGCGGGGTTCCGGGCCGCGGGGACGACCGCGGGTCTCAAGCCGTCGGGGCGTCCCGACGTCGCGCTCGTCGTCAACGACGGGCCGGATCGTCACGCCGCCGCCGTGTTCACGACGAACCGGGTCGAGGCCGCCCCCGTCACGTGGAGTCGGCAGGTCGTCTCCGACGGCCGGGCCGACGTCGTCGTCCTCAACTCGGGCTGCGCGAACGCCTGCACCGGGCCGGAGGGGTTCGAGGACACTCACCGCACGGCGGAGCACGTCGCCGAGGTGCTAGGGGTGTCGTCGGGCGACGTCGTCGTGTGCTCGACGGGCATGATCGGCGAACGTCTGCCGATGGAGCGGCTCCTCGCGGGCACCGACGCGGCCGCGTCGGCACTCGCTGCCGACGGGGGAGCGGCGGCTGCCGAGTCGATCATGACGACCGACACGCACCCCAAGGAGGCCGTGAGGCACGGTGAGGGGTGGAGCGTCGGCGGGATGGCCAAGGGGGCGGGCATGCTCGCGCCGGCGCTCGCGACGATGCTCGTCGTCCTCACGACCGACGCGGTGACGACGCCCGCGGACCTCGACGCGGCCCTGCGCGAGGCCTGCCGGCTCACGTTCGACCGTGTCGACTCCGACGCGTGCATGTCGACGAACGACACCGTCGTCCTCCTCGCCTCGGGCGCGTCCGGTGTGCGGGCCTCTCGCGAGGACCTCACCCTGCTCGTCCACGAGGTCTCCGCCGACCTCGCCCGACAGCTCGTCGGTGACGCGGAGGGCGCGCAGCACGACGTCGAGGTCGAGGTCGTCGGTGCCGCCTCCGAGGACGACGCCGTCGACGTCGCCCGCACGATCTCCCGCAGCGCGCTGTTCAAGTGCGCGATCTTCGGCGGCGACCCCAACTGGGGCCGCATCGTCTCCGCGGTCGGCACCACGTCCGCGGAGTTCGACCCCCGCGCGCTCGACGTGACGATCAACGGGGTCCAGGTGTGCCGGGCGACGGGCGTGGGGGAGGACCGCTCCCGCGTCGACCTCTCCGGCCGTCACGTCCACGTCGTCGTCGACCTCCACGCGGGCGACGCGAGCGGCACCGTCTGGACCAACGACCTCACTCACGACTACGTCCACGAGAACTCGGCCTACAGCACATGACGACGAACGAACCCCCCACCACCCCCGACACCCTCCCGGCCGACGCGGTCGGCCACACCGACCCGGTCGCGGCGCGGCGTCACCTCCGCCACCTGCGTGACCGCGCGGGGCTCGCGAGCGCGACGGCCAAGGCCCGCACGCTCGTCGAGGCCCTGCCGTGGCTCGAGCGGTTCAAGGGGTCGCTCGTCGTCGTCAAGTACGGCGGCAACGCGATGGTCGACGAGTCCCTCACGCAGTCGTTCGCCGAGGACATCGCCTTCCTCCGGTATGCCGGTCTGCGCCCGGTCGTCGTCCACGGCGGCGGCCCGCAGATCGCGGCGATGCTCGAACGGCTCGGTATGACGAGCGAGTTCGCCGGCGGCCTGCGCGTGACGACGCCGGAGGTCATGGAAGTCGTCCGCATGGTCCTCGTCGGCCAGGTCGGACGGCAGGTCGTCGGTCTGCTCAACCAGCACGGCCCCATCGCCGTCGGGCTGTCCGGCGAGGACGCCCAGCTCTTCGGGGCACGACGTCGCCCGGCGACCGTGGACGGACGCCCCGTCGACGTCGGTCTCGTCGGCGACGTCGTCACGGTCTCCCCGTCGGCGGTGTTCGACATCCTCGAGGCCGGTCGCATCCCCGTCGTCTCGACCATTGCCCCCGATCTCGAGAACCCGGGCCAGGTGCTCAACGTCAACGCCGACACGGCCGCCGCGGCGCTCGCGGTCGCGTTGCGGGCACGCAAGATCGTGGTCCTCACCGACGTCCCCGGCATCTACGCCGACTGGCCGGACCCCGAGTCGCTCCTCTCCGAGCTCCACGTCGAGGACGCCGAGGACCTCCTCACCCGCGTCGACTCGGGCATGGTGCCCAAGCTCGAGGCGTGTATCCGGGCCGTGCGCGGCGGCGTGCCGCAGGCCCACGTCGTCGACGGACGCACCCCGCACTCGCTCCTCCTCGAGGTCTTCACCGAGGAGGGCATCGGCACGATGATCCTGCCGGAGCGCACGGACGACGCCGACGACACGGGGGCACCGTCACACCTGGAAGGACTCTCATGACGCGTTCGACCCCGCCCACCGGCACGCAGGAGGAACTCCTCGGCCGTTACGACCACGCGCTCCTCGGCGTGTTCGGTCGCCCCGGCCGCGTCCTCGTCCGCGGCGAGGGATGCGAGGTGTGGGATGCGGACGGCAACCGCTACCTCGATCTCCTCGCCGGCATCGCGGTGAACGCCCTCGGCCACGCCCATCCCGACCTCGTCGCGGCCCTGCGCGAGCAGGTGGGCGAGTTCGTCCACGTCTCGAACTTCTTCACGACGGTGCCGCAGATCGCGCTTGCCGAGCGGCTCCTCGACGTTGCGGGCGCTCCCGAGGGGTCCGCCGTCTTCTTCACGAACTCCGGCACGGAGTCGATCGAAGCGGCCGTCAAGCTCGCCCGTCGCACCGGCCGCCCGCGCATCCTCGCGGCCGAGGGGGCCTTCCACGGCCGCAGCACGGGGGCGCTCGCGCTCACCGCGCGTGCCGCCTATCGGGAACCGTTCGAGCCTCTCCTCCCGGGCGTGGGCCGGGTGCCCTTCGGAGACGTCGACGCGCTCGAACGCGCCCTCTCGGGTACGGCGGGGGAGTCGGTCTCGGCGCTCGTGCTCGAACCGATCCAGGGCGAGAGCGGCGTCGTGCCCGCGGACGTCGAGTATCTGCGGCGTGCCCGCGACCTCACCTCCGCCGCAGGGGTGCTTCTCGTCCTCGACGAGATCCAGACGGGTATCGGCCGCACGGGGGCGTGGTTCGCGTTCCAGCGGGCGGGGATCGTGCCCGACGCGATCACCCTCGCGAAGGGACTCGCGGGGGGCGTGCCCATCGGCGCCCTCGTCACGTTCGGGTCGCAGGTCACCGGCCTCCTCCGCAAGGGCGATCACGGCACCACGTTCGGTGGCAACCCCCTCGCGTGCCGTGCCGGCCTCACGGTCCTCGACGTCGTCGAGCGTGACGGCCTCGTCGACCACGCCGGGGAGATGGAACGCGAGTTCCGTTCTCGCGTGCAAGCGCTCGGTGACGATCGCCTCACCGAGGTTCGTGGCGCGGGTCTCCTCCTCGGGCTCGGCCTCGCCGAGGGGATCGTCGCCGCCGACGTCGCCGCGGCCGCCCTCGAGGCGGGGTACGTCGTCAATGCCGCGCGCCCCGACACCATCCGCCTGGCCCCGCCCCTCGTCGTGACCGCCGAGCAGCTCGGCCGCTTCGTCGACGACCTGCCCCGTCTGCTCGACACCGCCGCACGACGGGAGGGATGAGCATGGTCGTCGCCCAGTCCCGTGCCGCGCGTCAGCAGCGCATCGTCGAAATCCTCGGGCATACGGCGGTGCGATCGCAGCCGGAGCTCGCCGAACTCCTCGCCGCCGACGGTTACGACGTCACGCAGGCGACGCTCTCCCGCGACCTCGTCGAGCTCGGCGCCGTCAAGGTGCGTGTCGGACGCAACCTCGTCTACGCCGTGCCCGCCGAGGGGGGCGACCCCACGCCGCGGCCGGCCGCCGACCCGGCCGAGGTGGACGCCCGCCTGCGGCGGCTGTGCGAGGACCTCCTCGTCGCCGCGACCTCCTCGGCCAACCTCGCCGTGCTTCGCACCCCGCCCGGTGCGGCCAACTATCTCGCCAGCGCCATCGACCGGACGGAGGTGAAGCGGCAGACCGGAATCATCGGTACCGTCGCCGGTGACGACACCGTGCTCGTCGTCGCCGCGGACCCCGACGGCGGCGCGCTGGTCGCCGAACGACTCCTCGCGCTCGCCGCGGGGGACACAGACAAGCCCGACAGGAAGGACACCCGCTCGTGAGCGAGCAGAAGCCCCAGGGCGTGGCGTTGTGGGGCGGCCGCTTCAGCGGCGGCCCCGACGAGGCCCTCGCCGCCCTCTCCAAGAGCACCCACTTCGACTGGCGTCTCGCGCCCTACGACCTCGCCGGGTCGCGCGCGCACGCCCGGGTACTGCACGCAGCGGGCATCCTCGACGACGAGACCCTCGAGGCGATGCTCGCCGGCCTGCGGAGCCTCGGCGCGGACGTCGAGAGCGGGGCGTTCGTCCCGGCCGAGAGCGACGAGGACGTCCACACCGCCCTCGAGCGGGGGCTCGTCGAGCGGGCCGGTGCCGACGTCGGCGGCCGTCTCCGTGCGGGCCGGTCGCGCAACGACCAGGTCACGACCCTCTTCCGCATGTACCTGCGGGACCACGCGCGCATCTGCTCCGGGCTCCTCCTCGACGTCGTCGACGCGCTCGTCGCGCAGGCCGAGGCCCACGAGGGCGTCGCGATGCCCGGACGTACCCACCTCCAGCACGCCCAGCCGGTGCTCCTCGCCCACCAGCTCCTCGCCCACGCGTGGCCGCTGCTCCGCGACGTCGAGCGCTTCCGCGACTGGGACGAGCGGTGCGCGGTATCCCCCTACGGTTCGGGGGCGCTCGCGGGCAGCTCGCTCGGTCTCGACCCCGAGGCGGTCGCCGCCGACCTCGGTTTCGACGGTGCGGTGGAGAACTCCATCGACGGCACCGCGAGCCGCGACTTCGTCGCCGAGTTCTGCTTCGTCGCGGCGATGGCCGCGGTCGACGTCTCGCGTCTCGCCGAGGAGGTCATCCTCTGGGCGACGAAGGAGTTCGCCTTCGTCACCCTCGCGGACGCGTACTCGACCGGGTCGAGCATCATGCCGCAGAAGAAGAACCCCGACGTCGCCGAGCTCGCCCGTGGCAAGGCGGGGCGCCTCGTCGGCGACCTGGCCGGTCTCATGACGACGCTCAAGGCCCTCCCACTTGCCTACAACCGCGACCTGCAGGAGGACAAGGAGCCCGTCTTCGACGCGATCGACTCCCTCGAGGTCCTCCTCCCTGCGTTCTCCGGGATGATCGCGACCCTCACGTTCCACCGCGACCGGCTCGAGGAGCTCGCCCCGCAGGGGTTCTCGCTCGCCACCGACGTCGCCGAATGGCTCGTGCGTCAGGGCGTGCCGTTCCGCGTCGCGCACGAGGTCGCCGGCGGCTGCGTGCGGGTGTGCGAGGAGCGCGGCATCGAGCTGTGGGACCTCTCCGACAAGGACCTCGCAGGCATCTCCGACCACCTCAGGCCGGGGGTCCGGGACGTCCTCTCGGTGCCCGGGTCGCTCGCCTCGCGCGACGGTAAGGGCGGCACCGCGCCGTCCCGGGTGGCCGAACAGCTCGGCAAGGTGCGGCAGACGGCGGCGTGGCAGCGCAGCTGGGCCGACAGGCGCATCTCCGTCCGTGACTGAGGGCCGGGCCGACCCGCGCCGGGTGAGCGCGGGGGAGGTCCTCGGCGAGGAGTTCTTCCACCGGCCCGTGCTCGAGGTCGCCCCCGACCTCCTCGGGTGCGTCCTGCGGCACGGCGACGTCGCGGTACGCCTCACCGAGGTCGAGGCGTACGCGGGGCCGCGTGATCCGGGGTCGCACGCGTACCGCGGGCCGACGCCGCGCACCGAGGTGATGTTCGGCCCGCCCGGGCGGCTCTACGTCTACTTCTCGTACGGCATGCACCACTGCGTCAACGTCGTGTGCGGACCGGACGGGGAGGCGAGTGCCGTGCTCCTGCGTGCGGGCGAGGTCGTCGAGGGCATCGAGGAGGCCCGCCGTCGGCGTACCCGCGACGGGCGTCCGGCCCCCGCGGACCGGGATCTCGCGCGGGGCCCCGCCCGCCTCACCGTGACCCTCGGTCTCGACCGGCGTCACGACGGTCTGGACACGACCGTGCCCGGGGCCGAGGTCGTTCTCCTCCGGGGGGACGGCACCGGCGCCCCGGGTGAGGTCCTCACCGGTCCGCGTGTCGGGGTGTCGGGCCCGGGCGGTGGGCCCGAGTACCCGTGGCGGTTCCACCTCGACGATCCCAGCGTGTCCCCCTACCGAGCGGCGGCGCCGCGGCGTCGGAGGACGCCTGGCAAGCTTGACCCGGGAACCCCGCGTGCGACCGCCGCGGACCGACCGAAGGGATGAACACGGTGAGCAACGTCTTCGACGAGCTGAGTTGGCGCGGCCTGGTGGCGCAGACCACCGACGAGGCCGCCCTGCGGGAGGCGCTCGAGGGGAGACTCACCGTGTATTGCGGCTTCGACCCCACAGCGCCGAGCCTCCACTTCGGCAATCTCGTGCAGCTCATCGTCCTGCGTCACCTGCAGCGCGCCGGGCACCGGGTCATCGGGCTCGTCGGGGGGTCCACCGGTCTCATCGGTGACCCGCGGCCCACGAGCGAACGCACGCTCAAGACGAAGGAGCAGACGGCGGCGGACGTCGAGCGGATCGCCACCCAGGTGCGGCGGATCCTCGACGTCGACACGAACAACCCACCGACATTCGTCAACAACCTCGACTGGACGGCGCCGATCAGCGCGCTCGACTTCCTGCGCGACTACGGCAAGTACTTCCGGGTCAATCAGATGGTCAAGAAGGACGCCGTGGCGGCTCGGCTCAACTCCGAGCAGGGCATCAGCTACACGGAGTTCAGCTACCAGATCCTCCAGGCGTTGGACTACCTGCACCTCTACCGGGAGTACGGGTGCACGCTCCAGACCGGTGGTCAGGATCAGTGGGGCAACCTCACCTCGGGCGTCGACCTCATCGCCCGCATGGAGGGGGCGTCGGCCCACTGCTTCACGACCCCGCTGCTGACCGACTCCTCGGGGGAGAAGTTCGGCAAGTCCGCGGGCAACGCCATCTGGCTCGACCCGGAGATGACGAGTCCGTACGCGTTCTACCAGTACTGGCTCAACGTCGAGGACGCTTCCGTGGTCATGCTCCTGAAGGTCTTCACCGACCGCATGCAGGAGGAGATCGCCGAGCTCGAGCGGCAGGTGGCGGAGGAACCGTTCCGTCGTGCCGCGCAGCGGACCCTCGCCGAGGACGTGACGACGCTGGTCCACGGTGCCGAGGCGACGGCCGCGGTGCAGCGGGCGTCGGCCGTCCTCTTCGGCAAGGCGGACCCGGGGACTCTCGACGCCCGGACCCTCGCCGACGCCTGCGCGGAGTTGCCGCGTGCGGAGGTTCGTGCGGGGGACGAGCTCGTCGACGCCCTCGTGGCGACAGGTCTCGCCGAGTCGCGCAAGGCTGCGCGGCGCACGATCGGCGAGGGCGGAGTCTCCCTCAACAACGCGAAGGTGGACGACGTGGATGCTCGGTTGCGCGAGGAGGACTTCCTCCACGGCCGGCTCGCCCTCCTCAAGCGCGGGCGCAAGTCGATGGCCGCCGTCGAGCTGGTGCCCTGACCGATCGCACCCCTGACCTGCGACGTCCCCCTCCCGAACATCCACGAGGAGCCCCCGACCACGCGTGGTCGGGGGCTCCTCGTGTCTCGTGGGGGAGAGGCCGGGAGAGGTCGGCGGGAGCGCTCGAGCGGACGCGAGGTGTCCCGGCGGTAAGCACGGGGTGACCTGCGGATTTGGCATTCACCGCCAAGTCGTCCTAGAGTTCTCAACGTTCACCCGGCAGGGAGGAACGGACACGAAAGCCTCAACGAGGCGGACAGTGGCCGGTCCCGCCGGAGGGAGTCGAAAGCGATCCCCCACCGAGCTTCGGCAGGGAGTTGCAAGGCCCGAAAGGGTCTGATAAAGTAGACAACCAGTCGTAGAGAGAACGCCCCGAACGGGGCAGGGCTCCTAGATCGAACATGATAGAACAGAGTCACCTTCCACGGCAACGATCCGACATGGATCAGAACTTGGTTGTGTG
>NZ_BAFE01000022.1 GCF_000247995.1 Mobilicoccus pelagius NBRC 104925 | reverse complement strand
GGATTTCCGGACCGACTTGGCTTTCAGCCCCGCAGGCGAGTGAGCTGGGTGCTGCTGCAACGACGGGCGGATGTCACCGTGCGTGTCGTCGCGCCCCGTCCGCAGCGTTCTCCGTCCTCGCCTCCCACCGGGTGAGTGTCTGCAAATCCGACCAGCCACACGTTCCGCCCGCGGCCGCGTCACAGATGCACCGTCGTCCCAGCAGGGTCACCTGAGGCCCCCACCCCTGCTGTCGGTTCCGCGCGCAGCTCATCGGTCAGCGCGCAAAGGGCACCCGTGCGCTACCGCACGGTCTTCTCCGTGTGGCTCAGCGTTTCCCGCGAGGGCGTGTGCTCCACGACCCCCATCGGGGCGCGAAGCCACAACTGCGCGCGTCGTGGTGGCGGCACCCGAGCGCCAAGAGCGCCGTCTCGGCCGGGTGTCGCCGGACTGCGTGATGCGCTCGGCCAGCGCGTCCCGCAACGCCCCACCACGGGAAGGACCTGGTAGCCCATCACCCGGAACAGGCAGGGTCGGTCAGGCTGTCTCCACCCCGTCCTGCGGTCTTTCGAGGCGCGAACGTAGAGGTCCTGCCCGACCTGATCGGCGATGTCATCCAGGCCGGCAGTCATCGCCGTGGCCCCCACCCACTGACACCGTTGCCTGCACGTCGTCCGACCCGCCTCCCCAGTTTCGTTCGGGAGGCGGGTCGGATGACGTGTCAGCTCGTGATCAGCGGTGCTGCAGGTAGGAGCGGCCCAGGTCGCGCAGCCGCTCGTGGACGCCGTCGAAGATGTCCACGCCACCCAACAGGGAGCTGGGCATCTTGGCGACCATCGTGTAATTGGTGTCCACGACGTTGCCCGTGGGTGCCAGACCGGCCTGGCTGACCAGTTGCAGCGCGTCCAGCAGGTCCAGACCGGTCAACTGCGCCACCCAGCCGACCATGTCCCGCTGACTCACGCGGTAGGCGTCCTCCAGCGGCTTGGTCGATCCCGTCGACATCAGGTAAGTGTCGTCCTGCAGCCGCGGCCAGGCGATCGTGGCGTTCTTGATGACGTCGACGACGATCGTGGTCGCCATGGCCGCCTCCACCGCGGTCCCGCACACCTCACCCTCACCCTGGCGGCAGTGCCCGTCCCCGATGGCCAGCATGGCGCCCTCCTCGTGCACCGGTAGGTACACGGTGGTGCCCGACCGGGTCTCGGGGGTGTCCATGTTGCCGCCGTGCGCGGCGGGGGTGACCGACATCATTCGTTCCCCCGCGGCAGGGGCGACCCCGATAGTGCCGTGGAAGGGGTCCAGGGGCAGGTCGACGCTGAAGTCGCTGCCGCGCGCCTGATAGCGGCAGGTGCCGGCGTCGTGGTCGATCTCGTACATCCAGACGCGTTCCTCCAGCGCCTCGTGCAGCATCGCCGTGGTCCCCGTCCCGGTCAGAGCACCGAAGTGGGGGAACGTCGAGGACACCGCCCAGTCGCGGCGGGGCCGGATCTGGGCCAGATGCACCGCCAACACGTCACCGGGCTGAGCGCCTTCGACGTGGATGGGGCCGGTCACCGGGTTCAGGTGGGCCAGATCGCACACCGCCGAAGGCAGGTCTTGCACCGAGCGGACCTTGCCGCCGAAGCAGTCTTCGGTCTCGATCTCGATGATCGATCCGGCCGGGACCCGCAGCACGGCGGGATTGCCACCGAAGGTGTAGATCAAGGTGTCGGGTTCGGGGGTGAGGGTGAAAACCTCGGACATCAGGATTCCTCCATTCCGGCCAGTTGCGGCTCTCGATTGCGGACCTTGAACACGAGCAGGACGACCACACCCAGTGCCAGCCACGCAAACGCGAGGGCCTGCGCAGCGACCTTGGCGTTGATGACGACGAACAACAGGATCGCGAACCCGATCAGGGGGAACACGAGGTGACGCAGCCAGTCTCGGCTTCCCTGCCGACGCACGAAGTGGTTGACGACCGACAGGTGCAGGACGAGGAAGGCCGACAGTGCGCCGAAGTTGACCAGGGTGCCCAGCAGGGTGATGCCATCGCTTTGGGCGGCCATCGTCAACCCGACCACCAACGACACCGCGGCAGTCACGAATGTCGCGTTGACGGGGACCCCGTGCCGCTCGCTCACCGTGGCCAGGAACGCCGGAAGCTGCCGATCCCGCGCCATCGCGTACAACAACCGAGAGGTCGCGGCCTGTGCGACCAGGGAGTTGGCAAAGCCCCACGCGATCGCGGTTGCCAACGCCGTCAACCCCGCCAACCAGGCACCGCCACCCACGCGTGCCGCGTCGTAGAACGCGGTGCCGCCCGGGTCGCCACCGGACAGGATGGCCGCCCCGTTGGGAACGAGCATCGACGCGACCCACGTCTGCACGATGAACAACACTCCGGCCAGGAGGAGCGCCGCCACCATGGCTCGACCGATGGTGCTGCTGGACTCCTTGTTCTCCTCGGCGAGCATGGAGATGCCGTCAAAACCGAGGAAGGACAGTACCGCCATCGACACCGCCCCCAACACCAACGGCCACGTGAAGGTGTGGGGGTTGAAGAAGGCCGTGAAGGAGAACCCGGTGCCCTTCCCTTGCGCCACCGCCACCACGCCGGTGACCAGGAAGATCGCCAGGATGACGAGTTCGGCGGCGAGCATCAGTTTGTTGACCTTCGCGGTCATCTCGATGCCCAGGTAGTTGACTGCGGTGTTCAGCGCGACGAACCCGATGAGCCATGCCCACACCGGCACACCGGGCACGATCGAAGTCATGGCGACGCTGGCCACGAGGTACAGCAACGCCGGGATGAGGACATAGTCCAGCAGGATCACCCACCCGGCCAGGAACCCCACCCATGGGCGGAACCCCCGCCCGGCATAGGTGTAGACCGACCCGGCCATGGGGAAGGCCTGCGACATCTGGGCGTAGGAGTTCGCAGTGAACATCATCGCGATCATGCCCACGGCGTAGGTCAACGCGACCATGCCACCGGAGGACTGGTAGACGGACCCGAAGATGCCGAACGGGGCGATCGGCACCATGAAGATCAGCCCGTACACGAGCAGATCGGTGAAGGTGAGGGACCGGTGCAGCTCCTGGGTATAACCGAAATCCTCCAGGGAGCGGTCGGCGTGAGGGGCGGGAGGGACAGGTGGGGTGCTCACAGCACCTCCTAACTTCCGAACGGAAACATTCCAGATGGAATGTACGCCGGAGGCTAGCCCTCTGGGCCGTCACGAGGCCGGGGATCTTCATCGACTCTCGGCCGGACCGGCCGCGGCCGTTTCCGCGGCCACCGTCACGCACGATCGACGGGCACCAACCGCATCCCGTCGGCGCACGCCAAGCGGTTCGGCGGAGCGGATCCCCCCGAGGGCAGACCCGCGCCCGGGGCATGCGCACTCAACCGACCCGACCGACTCGCCGCCGCAACCGCGTGTACCGCGTCATAGCAGCCGCGCGCATACGCCCCCACCTGCGGAGACATCGCACCCCACCGGGTGGCATACCGTTCCCCGAACCCGTCCGGGTCGTCTTCGACGTACCACGGCATCGCCGAGAACAACCCGCCGGTGTCGTCCCCATCAACCTCCAGCAGGCCCACCTCCTCCAACGCACCCGACACCCGCACCACCGATCCGGCCACTCGGGACCCGGCGAACGCCCGGTTGAACACCGCCAGGTCTCGACCCACCAGCGACACCAGCACCACCTGCGCGCCTGAGCGTCGCACCCACGACGCCAACTCATCCCCGTCCACCCGCCCCAGCGGCACCAGCCGTGCCGACCGCACCTGGGCGCCGTTGTGCCGGATCAGACGCTCGGCGACGGCGTGCACCCGCCGCGGCCAGATGTAATCGCTCCCCAGCAGCGCCCACGACCTCAACCCGCGTTCCACCAGGGCCCGCACCGGCTCCCCCAGTTGCGCCGCCGGCGAAGGCCCCAGCAGCCCGACGCCCGGCAGCCGAGCGCCGCCCTCGTGGGGGGCAGCGAAGATGTAGGGCACCCGCCCCGAGGTGACCCGTTCCAATGCCCGGTGGACATCACTGGTGTGGAATCCCACCACCGCATCCACCGCCGCCACCAGAGGCTCCAATTCCCGTGCGCTACCGGCGGGTGGCAATCCGGCGTCGACCGGGGTGAGGGTGAGGCGGCGATCGCGCACTCCACCGGCGTCGTTGATCTCCTCCGCGGCCATGATCGCCGCAGCCAGACCGGCCGGGCGGGCCAGCCCCAACGTGCCCGAACGCGGCACGGCCAGGGCGAGGCGAAAGTCCTCACCCCGATCGTTGACCAAGGTGTCGAGATAGTCGACCACCAGACGGGACGCGGGCATCGGGGCCAGTATGGTTCCAACGCCGACTCTGGGAAAGGACCCGCATGACCCCCACCTCCCCGACGGCTGCCGACGGTCTGCTGACGAGCGCCCGCCGACTCCACCGCGACCTGACCATCACCTTGGAGGCCGAGATCGGACTCCAAGTCGATCAGTGGCGGGCCCTGCGCCGCCTAGACCGCGACAGCGGCGTCACCATGAGCGAGCTCGGCACCCAACTCGGCATCCCCGCCGCAACCACCACCCGCCTCGTCGACTTCCTCGTCGACCGCGGCTTGAGCCATCGACGTGCCACCGGAGACGACCGGCGCCGCGTGACGGTCCTCCTCACCGATGAAGGAGCCGACATGCTCGAACGCGCCGACGGCATCGTTGCGGGGCGCCTGGCAGCCCCCGCCCCCACGGGCTGATCACGCCGTCCCCGACAGGCGCGTCACCCGATGCCGCTCGACCGGAGGTGAGACCCCGGGAGTGGCGAATCCTGCAGGATCCGCCGCCAGGGGGCCTTCCTGCGAGGCAGCTCAGGAAGTAGCCGCAGGAGAGAAGGGCGCGGAGTCGTGTTCCGCTCAGCCGCTCCCGTGGCCGCCCTCGTCTTCGGCATCCGGGTGGGTGCGCCGTCGACGTCTCCGACACGGCCGATGGCGCCTACGTGTTCGGGCGGCGCCCACCCGCGACCGGACACCGCACCGAGGACCTACACGCCGCCCGCTTGACGGGCCTGAAACGCATCTTCCTCGCCCGCCGCGCCACCGCAGCAGATGGGCGCCCGCACCCTCGATCGACCTGTACTCCGCGGGCAGCGACCCCTCGACCTACCGGTGGCACTTCCTGGATTCCGGGGCGCTGAGCGGGTGCCTCCCGATGACCTCGTGCACGCCTACATGGGCAAGGCCGACGAGCGCCTGCCTCACCGGGAAGGGCACGGTCGTCCAGATCCCAGCGCGGCGAACAGGAGATCTCGCCGCCGGCACAGTAGATCTGCTTGTTCGGGCCCGGGCACATCTTCGGGGCGAACCGAAGTATCGCCTCACACTCCGTGAAGAAGTACCAGTACGGCCAGCCGACCACGAATCCGCCGCGGCGCCCACAGGGATTCGCGCGCGTAGATGTAGAACGAGCCGAGCGCCGGCCGGTCGACGGCCATCTCGGCAAGCATCCGCATGACGAGGACGGTGATGAGCCCGGCCACGACGAACGACACGATCGCCGCCCGCCCCGCCTGACCGATGACCACCCCCGACCCGACGGACAGGCCCGCCCCGATCACCCCGCCGAGGGCGACGAGGTTCATGTGTCGCCGGGCCAGCCCCTTGCCGAGGCCGGCGTCGTCGGGATGATCATCGACGTGAAGGACGTCCGCCGCTGCCGTGAGAGCGCCTTCCGACGGCTCGGACATCCCGGCCATCGTTCGACACGGACCCCCGTGGGCACCGAGCAGGGCGTGTGCCTGCCACGGGGATTCGGATTCGGTCGATCGTGGGGCGGAGACGACCAAGGACGTCCTGCGGCACGCAAGCCGTGAACCTCATCGGTGGGCAGGTGCCTCACTCCCCGCGACGACTCCGAGCACACCCTCCCCGTACCGCTCGAGCTTGGCGGCGCCGATGCCGCTGATCGCGCCGAGGTCGGCGGTCGTGGTGGGTGCCGCCGTGACGATGGCCCGCAGAGTGGCATCGTGGAAGACGACGTAGGCGGGGACTCCGGCCTCCTTGGCCGTGGCCGCGCGCCAGGCGCGGAGGCGCTCGAACAGGGCGGCCTCCTCCCCCGTGAGGTCGGCGGCGACGCTCGCCTTCGCGCCGCCCCTGCCGCCGGAGGAGCGGGAGGGTGCGCGGCGGCGTCCGGGCTCGATGCGCATGAGCACCTGCCGCTCGCCGCGGAGCACGGCCACGGACGCCTCGGTGAGCCCGAGGGTGCCGTAGTCGCCCTCGATACCGACGAGGCCCGCGGCGAGGAGCTGCCGCACGACCCCGCGCCACCCGCGTTCGTCGAGTTCGGCACCGATGCCGAACGTCGTGAGGTCGGTGTGGCCGAGGGAGCGCACCCGGTCGGTCTCCCGGCCGAGGAGGATGTCGACGAGGTGCCCTGCGCCGTAGCGCTGACGGCGGTGGTCCAGCCGGACGATCGTCGAGAGGAGCTTCTGCGCCGGGATCGTGCCGTCCCACGTCTTCGGCGGGTCGAGGCACGTGTCGCAGTTGCCGCACGGGCCCGTGCCCGACTGACCGAAGTAGGCGAGGAGCTGCTCGCGGCGGCACGTCACCGTCTCGCACAGCGCGAGCATCGCGTCGAGGTGATGCCCGAGGTTGCGACGGTGCGCGGCGTCGCCCTCGCTGCTCTCGATCATCTTGCGGTGCTGGACGACGTCGGCGAGGCCGTACGCGAGCCACGCCGTCGACGGCAACCCGTCACGCCCCGCGCGGCCCGTCTCCTGGTAGTAGCCCTCGACGGACTTCGGCAGGTCGAGGTGGGCGACGAACCGCACGTCGGGCTTGTCGATGCCCATGCCGAACGCGATCGTCGCAACCATGACGAGCCCCTCCTCCCGGAGGAACCGCGCCTGATTGGTCGAGCGGACCTCCCGGTCGAGGCCCGCGTGGTACGGCAGCGCGGGGATGCCCTGGCTGCAGAGGAACTCCGCGACCCGCTCCACCGATGCCCGCGAGAGGCAGTAGACGATGCCGGCGTCCCCCTCGTGCTCGGCGCGAAGGAACTGGAGGAGCTGCTGCTGCGGGCTGTCCTTGGGGACGATGCGGTACTGGATGTTGGGCCGGTCGAAGTCGGCGACGAAGTGGCGGGCGTCCTCGAGCTGCAGCCGGGCGGCGATCTCCTGCCGGGTCGCCTCCGTCGCCGTCGCCGTGAGGGCGATGCGCGGCACGTCGGACCACCGCTCGTGGAGCATCGAGAGTCGGAGGTAGTCGGGGCGGAAGTCGTGCCCCCACTGGCTCACGCAGTGGGCCTCGTCGATGGCGAAGAGCGCGATGCGGGCCCGGTCGAGGAGCGCGAGGGTCTCGGGCACACGCAACCGCTCGGGTGCCAGGTAGAGGAGGTCGAGCTCCCCAGCGAGGAGGGCCTGCTCGGTGGACGCCCGCTCGTGCGGCAGCTGCGTGCTGTTGAGGAATCCCGCCCGCACCCCGAGCGCCGAGAGCGCGTCGACCTGGTCGGCCATGAGCGCGATGAGCGGACTCACGACGACGCCCGTCCCCTCCCGTACGAGTGAGGGCACCTGGTAGCAGAGCGACTTGCCGCCGCCGGTCGGCATGAGGACGAGTGCGTCGCGCCCCGCGACGACCTCCCCGATGATCTCGGCCTGGTCGCCGCGGAAGTCCTCGTAGCCCCAGACGCGTCGCAGCATCTCGCGGGCGGTGGCGGGCGTGGATTCGTCGACGGCAGACATCGCGGCCAGCCTACGCAGGACCACCGACACGCCACCCCCGAACTGGACGCGCCTGTGGATCGCGACCGACGGCCCCACCCGACCCGGCATCTCTCGACACACACCGCCCGCACGACGCGGCCGGGCACCGCCCACCCCGGGGGGGGCCGGCACCACGCACACGCCGCCCGCACGCCAGGGGCGCGACCGTGCCGCGGGCCGCCCACGGACACGGGGTCGGTCGCGGAGACGAAGGTCGACTCGGGGCGAACGGGTCTGCCACTCTGGCGGGGTGGAGATCTTCCTCGTCGCCCTCGCCGGGCTCACGGTCCTCGTGCTCGCCGCGATGTTCTCGCGCCGGACGGGGATCGCGGCACCGTTGTTGCTCCTCGCGCTCGGCATCGCGGCAGGGGTCACCCCGGCGTTGCCGAACGTCGAGCTCGCCCCGGAGGTGACCCTCGCGGGGGTGCTCCCGCCGCTGCTGTACGCCTCCTCGTCGCAGATGCCGCTCGTCGACCTGCGGCGCAACCTGCGGATGATCTCGTGGCTCGGCGTCGTCATGGTCCTCGTCACCGCGCTCGTCGTCGGCGGGGTCGTCCACCTCGTGTTCCCCGAGATCCCCTTCGCGCTCGCGGTGGCGCTCGGCGCGGTGGTGAGTCCGACGGATGCGGTGGCCGCAACGGCGATCGGCAAACGGCTCGGTCTGCCGCACCGGCTCATGACGGTCCTCGAGGGCGAGAGCCTCTTCAACGACGCCGCGGCGCTCGTCACGCTGCGCACGGCGGTGGCGGCGCTCGCGGCGTCGTTCTCGTTCTGGCAGGCGGCCGGGACGTTCGTGTGGGCGAGCACGGTGGGCGTCGCGGTGGGGCTGCTCGTCGGGGTGGCCGCGGTGGGGGTGCGCTCCCGCCTCGGAGACCCGGTGCTCACGACGACGGTGTCGTTCGCGGTGCCGTGGATCGCGTTCTTCCCCGCCGAGGAGGTGGGCGCATCGGGGATCATCGCCGTCGTCGTCGCCGGCCTCGTCGCGGGCCACCGTGGCCGGACCCGCCTGTCGGCGACCGAGCGGGCGACGGAGGCGACGACGTGGGCGAGCGTCAACTTCGTCCTCGAGAACGCCGTGTTCCTCGTCATGGGTCTCGCGGTCGCGGGGCTCGTCGAGGACTCCCGGGCCGACGGCGGCTTCGACCACCTCGTCGAGCTCTGCGTCCTCGTCTTCGTCCTCCTCGGCGTGCTCCGGGTGGTCGGGGTCGGGGTGCCGCTCGTGTGGCAGCGGCTGCGGCTGCACCCCGAGCGGCGGACCCGTCTGCGCGAACGCCTCTCTCTCGCGAACGAACGGGTGCGGGAGCTGGAGGAGCAGCAGCGCCTCGACGAGGACCGGGTGGCCGAGTGGAACCGGTACCTCGACGTCCGACGTGCCGACCTCGACTTCGCCGAGCGCGAGCCGGTCACACGCCGCGGCGGGGTGGTCCTCGCGTGGGCGGGGATGCGTGGCGTCGTCACCCTCGCCGCCGCCCAGACGATCGACACCCACGTGGCCGGGGCGCCGACGCCGTACCGGTCGACGATCGTCCTCGTCGCGTTCCTCGTGGCGGTGGCGTCACTCGTGATCTTCGGCGGGACGCTGCCGTGGGTCATCCGCCGCCTGCAGTTCGAGCCGCCCTCCGCGCACGACCAGCGCGCCGAGCTCTTCGCCCTCATGAACGACCTCGGCGCAGAGGCCACGGCCGTCCTCGGCCCGCTCTCCGAACAGCGGCTGGACGGTGAGCCCCTCGACCCGGCGGTCGCGGAACTCGTGCGGCGGCGTTTCGGTCCGCTGATGAAGCCGCTGGAGGACGCGGCGGATCTCCCCCGTTCCCGGCCGGGCGTGCGCGAACAGACGATGCGGGTGCAGCGCCGCTACCTCGACGAGCTCCGTGCCGCACTCACGCACGAGCAGGCCGTCGGCGCGTACTCGACGCAGGCCCTCACCCACGCGCAGAGACTTCTCGACGAGCAGGAGCAACGGTTCGACGCCATGCAGTGACGTGCCGAGTGGGGGCGCGCACCGAACCCGGTCGGGGACGCCGTCGGCCTCACCCTCGACGGATCGACCATGGCATCACGAGCGACTGGCCTTCGGCACGGGCACGAACTCCGCGCTGCTCCTCGTCTCCCGGTACCGGGAGGAGCTGCGCCGTACACCCGACCACCGCCTCGCGCTGCGTCGCGCCCTGCGGCACGCGGGCCCGGCGGTGCCCGCCTCGAACGTCACCGTGGTCCCCGCCCTGCCCACGCTCCCCGTCGCGTCGATCCCGAGCACGCGCATCCTCGGCGTCGCCGCCGCGACCGACCCGGTCTGCGCGCTCCTCTTCGCGCTGCTCGTCCTGCCCGCCGCGCTCGCCGCGTGCGGTCGCGGCCTGTTCTGGCCGTTCGTGCCCCACGTCGGCGACGTCGACCGGGCGGGCATCGGCGGCTGGCACCGCCTCGCCCGTGGTGTCGCCCGTGGGCCGTGCTCGCGGTGACGATCCCCCTCCTCCCCGCGTGCGCGTCCGGCCTCTCCGGCCTGCGCATCGACCTCCCACAGACGGAGCAGTTCCGCGTCGAGGCGCAGTCAGTCGACGGGTTCGAGACGCTCCGCGACCACTACCCGGAGGGCCAGGCCGACCCGGCCACCGTCGTCGCCCGCACCGACGGCGTCATCACGAGCGCCGGCGTCGTCCTCGACGCCGTGTTCGTCGTCTCGGCGTTCTGCCTCTCATCACGCTCACGCAGATCGGCGTCACCGTCGGCATCGGCATCCTGCTCGACACGTTCGTCGTGCGAACCATCGTCATCCCGGCGCTCTTCACCGTCGTCGGCCCGAAGGTGTGGCGGCCGGGACTCCCGGCGGGAGACGCACCCTCAGAGGTGTGACAGAGGCGTGACCCCTCACCCGGCGGCGGCCGACATCACTGCGTCCGCGCCGCCGGGGCCGGGGACGCATCGACGACGCAGAAACGCCGACGGGGCGTGGGAGACGTTCTCTCCCACGCCCCGTCGGCGTTTCTGGTGTGGCCGCGTCAGCGGCCCACCCGGTGAATCAGCGGATCCACTCCTCGACCAGGCGGCGGTGACGCTCGTCGGCCTCCTGGATCGCGGCGGCGATCGCCGCACGGTCGGCCGCCTCGTCGCGGGGCTCGGCCGTGACGAACCGGTTGTCGACGAACTCGATGTGCTCGGGAAGGGCGTCCGCGACCTCGTCGGAGTAGCGGCGGACGACGTCGTAGATGCCCACGCGCTCGCAGTGCGGGCGCAGCGTCGTCTCGATGAAGTCGAAGGGATTGGTGTCCCGACGGCCCTCGGTCGCGTCCTTCCAGGTCGCCACCGTGACGGGTCGGGTCTGCATCGTGTCGGTCATGGGGTTTCTCCTCGCGCAACGTGAGGTGAGTGACGACCCCGTTGGCGCACTCGGTGCTCTGTCGTCGGCGGCGGTGATCCGACGCCGTCTCCAGTGTCTCCGAAGAAGGAGGACGAGTCACCCACCTGGCATGCGTGTCCGCTCGTGTCCGCCCAGGGACGGAGGTCCCGGATCTGTCCTTCTCGCACCCCGCCCGACGCCCCACGCATCTGAGCTGCAGTGATGCACGGCCCCCACCACCGCCGCGGCCGGGGACTCAACGGCATCCCCCCTGTCTCGATCCACCCGGCACTCGCCGAAGTGACCATCATGTGAGACCGCCATCTGCGCGCCGCTTCCTCGGCACGCCTCCGCACACGCCGGTGCGCCGGAGACGACATCCCCCGGCGCATCGACGAGACGGCGCGCTCAGGCCTTCGGCAGGCCGTACTCCCGCGCGAGGGAGAGGGCTCGACCCGAGAGCATGTGGACCATCTCCTCGGTGGGCACCCCACCGAGGGAGGCGTTGTCGGGAAGGTCGAGGACGCGACGACGCACACCCTCGATGATCGCGACGATCTTCCACACCCCGAGGACGTGCCAGAACCCCGCGTCGCTCACGTCGCGACCGCTCGCCTCGGCGTAGGCCTCGACGATCTGCGCGCGCGTCGCGAACCCGGGTAGCGACGAGGCACCGAAGACGCCCCACGGCCGGAGTCCGTCGTCGGACTCGGGCCAGTACGCGAGGAGCGTGCCGAGGTCGGCGAGCGGGTCGCCGAGGGTCGACAACTCCCAGTCGAGCGCGCCGACGACCTCGCCCGTGCCGGGGTCGCAGATCGCGTTGGCGAGGTGGAGGTCGCCGTGGACGAGGGTGAGGTCGCTCTGCGCAGGCAGCGACGCCGCGAGGATCTCGGTGACGCGGTCGAGATCGGCGCTCTCCGTCGTGCGGCTGGCGGCAAGCTGCTTCGCCCACCGCGCGAGCTGGCGTTCGGCGTAAGGCTTGTGACTCGCGAGGGCGACGAGGCCGGACTCCTCGAGGTCGACCGCGTGGATGCGCGCGAGGGTGCGGGCGATCGACGGACCGATCGCCCCCCGCAGCTCGGGCGGGGCGGCCTCACCCTTCTCGACGCTGTCGACGACATACCCGTCGAGGAACCCCATGATCATGTGCGCGACCCCCTCGGGCTCCCACAGCCCGAGTACCCGCGGCACGGGGACGCCCGTGCCCTGCAGTGCACTCATGATGCGGAACTCCCGCGCGACGTCGTGCGCCGACTGGAGCAGGTGCCCGAGCGGCGGCCGACGCAGCACCCATCGGCGCCCCTCGACGTCGGTGAGGAGGTACGTGAGGTTGGACTGGCCGTTGCCGATGCGCTGGGCCGCGAGCGGTGCGGCGACGTCGTCGCCCGCCTCGCGGATCCATCCGGCGACGGCCTCGAGGCCGACCTCGAGACCCTTCGGCGTGCGGGGTTGGGCGCCGGTCATCGGCGGGTCACCTCCCCCGCCGCACGCTCCTTCTCGCGGCGCTTGAGCTCACCGCGGGCGATCGTGCGCTTGTGCACCTCGTCGGGGCCGTCGGCGATGCGCAGCGTGCGCATGTGCGCGTAGAACTCGGCGAGGAGGACGTCGTTGCTCACCCCGGCGCCACCGAACACCTGGATGGCGCGGTCGATGACCTTGAGCGCGACCTGCGGCGCGGCGACCTTGATCGCGGCGATCTCGGTGCGGGCGGCCTTGTTGCCGACGGTGTCCATGAGGTGGGCGGCCTTGAGCGTGAGCAGGCGCGTCATCTCGATCTCGACGCGGGACTCGGCGATCCAGTCCTGGATGTTGGCGTGCGCGGCGATCGGCTTGCCGAACGCCACGCGCGTGGCGGCGCGGTCGATCATGAGGTCGAGGGCACGCTCGGCCATGCCGATGGCGCGCATGCAGTGGTGGATGCGTCCGGGCCCGAGGCGCGACTGGGCGATCATGAACCCGTCGCCCTCCCCCGCGAGGAGCGCCGTCTTCGGCACCCGCACGTCCTCGAACGTGATCTCGGCGTGGCCCTCGCGGTCGACGTACCCGAACACGGGCAGGTTACGCACGACGGTGACGCCGGGAGTGTCCATCGGCACGACGAGCATCGACTGCTGCCGGTGGGTCTCGGCGTCCGGGTCGGTCTTACCCATGACGATGAGGACCTCGCAGTCGGGGCGCATCGCGTTGCTCGCCCACCACTTGCGGCCGTTGATGACGTAGTCGTCGCCGTCGGCGACCATGCGGGTCTCGATGTTCGTCGCGTCCGAGCTCGCGACGTCGGGCTCCGTCATCGCGAACGCCGACGCGATCTCACCGGCGAGGAGGGGCTCCAGCCACCGCCCCTTGTGCTCGTCGGTGCCGAACAGCGTGAGGATCTCCATGTTGCCGGTGTCGGGCGCGTTGCAGTTGATCGCCTCGGGCGCGAGGTAGGGGCTGCGGCCGGTGATCTCGGCGAGCGGGGCGTACTCCGCGTTGGTGAGCCCGGGCCCCCACTCGGGGTGGGGGTGGAAGAGGTTCCACAGGCCCTGGCTCTTGGCCTCGGCCTTGAGGTCGGTCATGATCTGCGGCTGCGCGTGCGGGGCGCTCTGCTGCGCCATCTGCTCCGCGTAGACGGACTCGGCCGGGTAGACGAACTCGTCCATGAAGGCGAGCAACCGTGTCCGGTAGTCCTCGCCGCGCGTCGTGTTCTCGAACATGGGCTCGCTCCTTTGCGATTCTTCGGTTCCCCGACCATAGTCGAATCCGGATTCAGGTTTGCGTGAGTCCGCTCACACCCCGCCGTCACCGACGCGACCGGCGGCCCTCGATCGCCCGCCGAGCCGAGGCCGTCGGCGAAGGTCGGGGTGCCGACGGTGGTGTTGCCGCCGTCGACGGGGGCGTCACCTCCGGGGGATGAGGTCGGCGGCACGGGGTGGCCTTACACGCACGGGGGCGCGGAACTCCGGACTACCGCGGCGGGGCCGGCGGGGCCGGCGGGGCCGAGGACACCCCGGCGCCGAGGCCGGGCGCCGTGAGCCCGAGCGCATTGGTCCACAGTCGGGTCGCGACCTCGACGACCTCGTCGACGGGGGCGTCGAGACCGTGGACGTAGATCGACTGGGCGAGGCGGCTCACCATGCCGGAGAGGGCGAGCGACGCGATCTGCGCGTCGACGCCGCGGTCGGCGAGGCCACGCTCCTGCAGGTCGTGGATCGCGCGGGCGTTGCGGGTGACGAACGCGTCGGCGCGGGCCATCCGCATCCTGTGGAACCGGTCGTCGACGACGGCGACCTGGTCGAGGAGGCGGTTGAGGGCGGCGTTGCGGGCGTAGGCCTCGAAGTAGGCCCGATTGGCGGCCCGGACGATCGCGACGGGGTCGTCGGAGGAGGCGAACCGGGTCGTGCCGGGGTGGAGCATCTCGTGCTGGGCCTCGAGGAGCACGGCGGCGAGGACCTCGTCCTTGCCCTCGAACCACGTGTAGAGAGTGCCGACGGAGCAGGAGGCCTCGGAAGCGATGTCGACGAGGCGGGAGTCGAGGTAGCCGTCGCGTTCGAAGACGCGGCGGGCGGCGGCGATGATCGCGGCGCGGGTGCGGCGCCCCCTGTCGGTCTGCGGGACCGTACCGGCCATCGCGGGATCGACGAGATCGGGCGCAGGGACGTCGGACACCTCGGACGCGACGGCGGGCGCGCCCGCGGAGATGGCAGCGGGCGCCACCCCGGACGCAGCGGCAGGCGCGGGTGCCCGTCCGCCGCCCTCCGGCGCCTGCGGGCGCGTCACGGTCTCGTCCATCCTCCGAGGCTACCCGCGTCGACGCTGACGACGACCGGCCGCCGCAGCCGTGCGCACCAGGCCGGGGCCTGGTTCACCACCGGCCGGTTCGGCCGACCGCCGACGCGGCGGGCGACCCGGGCGACGAAACTCCACCGAGCGCGAACGGTCGGTGCGAGGGGCCGGCCTGTCAGTGGGACTCGGCGGCCGCCTCGGTCTCGCCACCGGGGCCGGTGTGGGCGCGGTCGCCGAGTTCGGGTCCGCCGAGCGGGTGTTCGAGCCAGGACTCGAGGTGCCAGTCGCCGGGGCGGCCCGTGACGGTGAGCATCGCCGTGTTGGGCACCCAGTGGGTCGCGGCGTAGGGCAGGTCGATCTCGTGGGTGCGGAGCCCGGCCCACACGCGGATGATCGCGCCGTGCGAGACGAGAACGGCCGTGCCTTCGTCGCCGACGTGGGCGGCCACCTCGTCGACGACCGCGTCGAACCGTGCGGCGACCTCACGGCCGGTCTCTCCGCCGGCGAGGCGCATGTCGAGGTCCTCCGCCCACCCGAAGACGCCCTCGACGTAGGCCTCGACGGCCTCGTCGTCGTTGCGCATCTCGTAGACGCCCGCGGAGATCTCGCGGATGCCGGGGCGGATCCACGGCGTCGTCCCGAGTGCCTCGACGAGGGGCACGGCGGTCTGCTGGGTGCGGACGAGGTCGGAGACGACGACGAGGCCGACCGATTCACCGGCGAGGGCCGCCGGGATCGCCGCGGCCTGACGGCGACCGAGGTCGGTGAGGTCGGCTCCGGGCACCGCGGTGTCGAGGTGGTGGCCGACGTTGGAGGTCGTCTGGCCGTGGCGCACGAGAAGCAGTCGCATGCCGCCATCATCCCGCACTCCGGCCCCCCTCCCGCCCACCCTGCGGATCGACGGCGGGCGTGGCCGCACGGCGCGCCCGCGGGACTCCGGGGCAGGGTCGACGAGCGCCGCGACGCCGCCCTCGTGCACCGCTCGAGCGGGCCCCGCCCCCGGACGTGACGGTGCGTCGACACCGTGCCACCGGTGCCGCTCAGTCCTCGTGCGGGAGGGAACTGAACTTCTCGAGGGCGCGGACGGAGCCGGAGATGAGGATCTCGTCACCCTGGCGGGGCACGGTCTGGCTGTCGGCGTAGGAGAACCCCGAGCCGGGCTTCTTGATGCCGACGACCGTGATGCGGTGCCGCGAACGCAGATCGGACTTGCCGAGCGGGATGCCCCACGTGACGGCGGGGGCGAGGATGCGGGCGAGCCCGTACCCACCCTCGAGCTCCATGAAGTCCTCCATGGTGCCGACGATCTGGTGCGCGACGCGCAGACCCATCGCCCGCTCGGGATAGACGACGTGATGGGCGCCGACGCGTTCGAGGATCTTGCCGTGCTTGCCGGTGATGGCCTTGGCCCAGATCTCCTCGACGCCCGCCTCGGAGAGTGCGAGGACGGTGAGGACGCTCGCCTCGATGTCGCTGCCGATGGCGACGACGGCCCGGTCGAAGGAGGCGACGCCGAGCTGGCGGAGCGCCTCCTCGTCGGTGGTGTCGGCCTGGACGACGTGGGTGAGGTCGTTCGCCCACCGCTGCACGAGGACGGGGTCGGTGTCGATGGCGAGGACCTCCTTGTCCATCTGGACCAGGGACATCGCCACCGACGAACCGAACCTGCCGAGGCCCACGACGAGGACGGACTCGGCGACTCCGCGGTTTCGCTTCCTATCCAACAATGGTGTGCTCCTCGGGCAGGTGGTAGTGGAACGTGCGGGCGCGGCTGAGAGCGAGGGCGGAGGCGACGGTGACGGTGCCGACGCGGCCGCAGAACATGACCCCCATGATGACGAGCTGCGCCGAGGGCGGCAGCTGCGGCGTGAGGTTCATCGAGAGTCCGACGGTGCCGAACGCGGACACGACCTCGAAGACGACCCTGTCGAGGGGATGGTCGGTGAGGACGACGAGTGCGATGACGGCGGAGGTGACGAGGCCGACGCCGAGGAGGGCGACGGTGAGGGCCTGCCGTTGGGTGGCGCCGGAGATGCGCCGATGGCCGAGGCGGACCTCCGACCAGCCGCGCGTCTCGGACCAGATGACGTAGCCGAGGAGGAAGAACGTCGTCACCTTGATGCCTCCAGCGGTGCCGGCGCTGCCGCCGCCGATGAACATGAGGACGAGGTTGACGACGAGGGTCTCGGGCCGGATGTCGCCGTAGTCGATGGCGTTGAACCCGGCGGTGCGGGGGAAGACGGCGCCCGCGATGCCGCCCCAGATCTTCCCCTGCATGTCGAGGGGTCCGAGGGTGCCGGGGTTGTCCCATTCCGAGAGGAGGAAGACGACGAGCCCGACGACGAACAGTGCCGTGTAGCCGACGACGGTGAGGCGGAGGTAGATCGACCATCGCGACACCTGGCGGCCGTGCCGGGCGAGTTCGAAGAAGGCGGGGTAGCCGAAGCCGCCGGCGATGATCGACAGGCAGATCGGCGCGATGATCCAACCGTCGGAGACGAACCCGACGAGGTTGTCGGAGTAGAGGGCGAAACCGGCGTTGTTGAACGCGGAGACGGCATGGAAGACGCCGTGCCAGAGGGCGGTCGGCAGGTCGTCGTCGTAGGTGGTGCGGAACCGGATCGTGAGCCAGAGGGCGACGGACGATTCCGCGACGAGGGTGGCGCGGACGATGCGGACGAGGACGCGGCGGACGTCGCCGAGCGCCATCGTCTTGGTCTCGGACTGAGCGCGGAGGGAGGCGACGAGGGTGATGCGTCCACGGATGAGGAGGACGAGGAGGGTCGCGAGCGTCATCGTGCCGAGACCGCCGACCTGGATGAGCAGGAGGATGATCGCCTGCCCGAACGGGGTCCAGTAGGTGGCGGTGTCGACGGTGACGAGCCCGGTGACGCAGACGGCGGAGACGGCGGTGAAGGCCGCGGCGAGATGGTTCGTCCGCCCGGAGGCGTGGGCGATCGGCAGCGAGAGCAGCAGGGTGCCGACGACGATGACGGCGAGGAACGACGACGGCACGATCCGTGCAGGGTTGGGCGCCCGACGACGCGTCCGAGTGATCACGGTGACCCCATCTCACCCGACGATCGGGCGTTCCTCGGGGAGATGGTAGTGGCGTGCGGAGGTGCGCAGCGCCAACGCGGACGCGGCCGTGAACGTGCCGACCCGGCCGAGGAACATGAGCGTCATCAGGGTGAACTGCCCGCCGGCGGGGAGTTCGGGGGTGATGCCCATCGAGAGGCCCACGGTGCCGAACGCCGACGTGACGTCGAAGAGGACGTGCGGGAGGGGCAGGTCGGTGAGGAGCGCGAGGACCATCGTGCCGCCGACGAGGCACGCGACGGCGATGAGGGCGATGGTGACGGCCTGACGAATGGTCTCGTCGCCGATGCGGCGGTGGGCGACGGTGACGTCGCTCTCGCCACGCACGGCCGCGAGGATGAGGAAGAAGAGGAGGAAGAACGTCGACACCTTGATGCCGCCGGAGGTGCCGGCGCTGCCACCGCCGATGAACATCATGACGATCGTCGTGATCGTCGTCTCGTCCTTGATGTGGGCGTAGTCGACGATGTTGAACCCGCACGAGCGGGGCATCACGCCACCGGCGAGCGCGGCCGTGAGCTTCTCCCGCACGGACATCGGCCCGAGGGTGCCGGGATTGTCCCACTCGAAGACGAGGAACGCGACGAAGGCGACGACGAACAGGGCCATGAACCCGTAGAACGTGAGCCGGGTGTGCACCGTCCATTGCCGCGGGCGGCGCCACTTCTTGAGCAGTTCCCAGAACACGGGGTAGCCCAGGCTGCCCGACCACACCGTGAGTGTCATGAGGACGACGACGACGGGGTCGACGACGAACGACATGATGCTGTCGCCGTGGAGGGCGAACCCGGCGTTCGTGAACGACATGCACGCGTACCAGATGCCGTGCCAGAGGGCCTGGTGCCAGGGGAGGTCGTACCCCCAGTGGAACCGGGGGACGAGAGCGAGCGCGGAGATCGCCTCGGCGGTGAGCATGCTCACGGCGATGCGGACGACGATGCGGCGCGCCTGGCCGAGGTCCTGCGCCTGTGTCTCGGTCTGGACGACGAGCGTGCCCGAGAGCTCGATGTACCCCTTGACGAGGATCGCGAGGAGCGTCGCGATCGACATGATGCCGAACCCACCCATCTGCGTGAGCAGGAGGATGACGGCCTGACCGAGGGGCGTCCAGTAGGTCGAGGTGTCGACGACGGTGAGCCCGGTGATGCACGTCGCGGACACGGCGGTGAACGCCGCGACGAGGGGCCTCACCTGGCCGTCGTGGTGCATGGCGGGCAGGCAGAGGAGGGCCGTGCCGACGAGGATGACGGTGAGGAAGGCGAGGGGCACGAGACGTACGGGGCGCCTCAGCACCTGCCTCACGACGGCGTTCGCCATCGTTGCCCTCCTCCTGCTCGGGTGTGCGTGGTGCCGGCCCTCAGCACTCGATGACGTTGACGGCGAGGCCCCCGCGGGAGGTCTCCTTGTACTTGTCCTTCATGTCGCGGCCCGTATCGCGCATCGTCTTGACGACCGTGTCGAGGGAGACGAGGTGGTGGCCGTCGCCGCGGAGGGCGGTGCGGGCCGCGGTGACGGCCTTGACGGCGGCGATCGCATTGCGCTCGATGCACGGGATCTGGACGAGACCGCCGACGGGGTCGCACGTGAGGCCGAGGTTGTGCTCCATGCCGATCTCGGCGGCGTTCTCGCATTGGAGCGGGGTGCCTCCCCGCACGGCGGCGATGGCCCCGGCGGCCATGGAGCACGCGGAGCCGACCTCGCCCTGGCAGCCGACCTCGGCGCCGCTGATCGAGGCGTTCTCCTTGTAGATGACGCCGATGGCGCCGGCGGTGAGGAGGAACGTGACGACGTCGTCGTCGTCGGCGCCCGGCACGAAGTCGACGTGGTAGCGGAGTACGGCCGGGATGATGCCGGCGGCACCGTTGGTGGGGGCGGTGACGATGCGGCCGCCGGAGGCGTTCTCCTCGTTGACGGCGAGCGCGTAGAGGGTGAGCCAGTCCATGCCGCGGAGCGGGTCGTCGGCCTGGGCGGCGGCGTCGGCGTCGAGCTTGCGCCGCAACGCGGCGGCACGGCGCGGCACGCGCAGCCCGCCGGGGAGGGTTCCCTCGCTGCTCATCCCGGCGTCGATGCACTCGCTCATCACGGCCCAGATGTCGAGGAGACCGCGCCGCACCTCCTCCTCGGAGCGCCACGAGAGCTCGTTCGCCATCATCACCTCGGCGATGGACAGCCCGGTGCGGGCGCACACGGCGAGGAGCTCGTCACCGGTGCGGAAGGGGTAGCGGACCGGGGTGTCGTCGGAGACGACACCGCTCTCGTCGTCGGCGTCCTCACCGACGACGAAACCGCCGCCGATGGAGTAGTACGACCGCTCGAGGATCGGGGTGCCGTCCGCCCCGTAGGCGGTGAACGTCATGCCGTTGGGGTGCAGCGGCAGGCTCTTCGTCCGATGCAGGACGAGGTCGTGCTCTTCGACGAACCGGATCTCGTGCTCGCCACGGAGGGTGAGCAGCTCGGTCTCGCGGACGGTGGCGACGTCGTCGGCGACGGCACGCGGGTCGACGAGTTCGGGCCGTTCGCCGGCGAGACCGAGGACGACCGCCGTCGTGCTGCCGTGGCCGTGGCCGGTGGCGCCAAGGGACCCGAAGAGTTCGGCCCGGACCCGTTCGGTGCGGGTGAGGAGGTCGGCGTCATGGAGGGCGTCGACGAACATGACCGCCGCACGCATCGGGCCGACCGTATGGGAGCTGGAGGGGCCGATCCCGACCGTGAAGAGGTCGAAAACGCTGAGGGCCATGTCTCCTCCGTAGGGCACGGGATCGGTCGCGGACGCGAGCGCTTCAGGGTACCCGCCGGGCGGGTCCGTCCACGACGGCTCACTCGGTGGGGGTGTTCTCGACGCGCGTCGCCCCGCCCCTCCCGGTGACGGGTGGGGCGGGGCGAGGTGTGGCGCGCGGACGGCTCAGGCGAGAGCCGGGTACAGCGGGAACTTCTCGGTGAGGGCCTTGACCCGGGCCGAGAGCCGTTCGATGCCCGCCTCGTCCAGGGCGGGGTCGAGGGCTTCGCCGATGATGTCGGCGACCTCGGTGAACTCCTCCGCGCCGAAGCCGCGGGTCGCGAGCGCCGGGGTGCCGATGCGCAGACCGGAGGTCACCATCGGGGGACGCGGGTCGTTGGGGACGGCATTGCGGTTGACGGTGATGCCGATGCGGTGGAGGAGGTCCTCCGCCTGGCGTCCGTCGAGCGCGGAGTCGCGCAGGTCGACGAGGACGAGGTGGACGTCCGTGCCGCCGGAGAGGACATGGACGCCGAGCTCGGCCATGCCGGGACGGGTGAGCCGCTCGGCGAGGATGTGGGCGCCCTCGAGGGTGCGCTTCTGCTGCTCGGCGAACTCGGGCTCACCGGCGAGCTTGAACGCGACGGCCTTCGCGGCGATGACGTGCTCGAGCGGCCCGCCCTGCATGCCGGGGAACACGGCCGAGTTGACCTTCTTCGACAGCTCGGGGTCGTTCGTGAGGATGACACCGCCGCGGGGGCCGCGGAGGGTCTTGTGCGTCGTCGACGTCGTCACATGGGCGTGCGGCACCGGGTTGGGGTGCAGCCCGGCGGCGACGAGACCGGCGAAGTGCGCCATGTCGACCATGAGGTAGGCGCCGACCTCGTCGGCGATCTCGCGGAACCGCGCGAAGTCGAGGTGACGTGGGTAGGCCGACCATCCGGCGATGATCATCTTGGGCTTGTGCTCGCGGGCGAGGCGGGCGACCTCGTCCATGTCGACGAGACCCTCGTCGTTCACGTGGTAGGGCACGACCTGGAACATCTTGCCGCTGTAGTTGATGCGCATGCCGTGCGTGAGGTGGCCGCCGTGGGCCAGGTCGAGGCCGAGGATCGTGTCGCCCGGCTGAAGCAGTGCGAAGAACACCGCCGTGTTGGCCTGCGCACCCGAGTGGGGCTGGACGTTGACGTACCTGGCGCCGTAGAGGGCCTTGAGACGCTCACGGGCGAGGTCCTCGACGACGTCGACGTGCTCGCACCCGCCGTAGTAGCGACGGCCGGGGTAGCCCTCGGCATACTTGTTCGTCGCCACCGAGCCCTGCGCCTCCATGACGGCGACCGGCGCGAAGTTCTCCGAGGCGATCATCTCGAGCGTGTGCTCCTGACGCAGGCGCTCGTCGTCGAGGGCCTTGGCGACGTCCGGGTCGACATCCTTCAGCGGCTGGTTCAGCAGGTTCATGCGCGCAGTCTCGCAGAGAAGGAGCCGATTCGAGGTCGCTCGTCGAGAATCACCCCATGGCCTTCGACGACACCCCCACCCTCGAGCCCATCGACGCCCTCCGCCGCATCGCGTTCCTCCTCGAACGCAGCCGTGGGGAGACCCGCAAGGTCGAGGCGTTCCGCAAGGCCGCGGGCGTCGTCCTCACGACGGGCGAGGACGAGATCCGTGCCCGCGCGGAGGCCGGCACGCTCACGGAGCTGCCCGGGATCGGGGCGAGCACCGCCAAGGTCGTCACGCAGACGCTCGCCGGGCAGGTGCCCGACTACCTCGCCAAGCTGGACGACGGCCCGCTCGTGCCGCAGACGCCGGAGACGGTCGCGATGCGCGAGGCGCTCCGCGGCGACCTCCACTCGCACTCGGACTGGTCGGACGGCGGTTCGCCCATCGAGGAGATGGTCGCCACGTGTCTCGAACTCGGACGCGAGTACCAGGCGCTCACCGACCACTCCCCCCGCCTCACCGTCGCGAACGGCCTCACCGCCGAGCGCCTCGCCACCCAGCTCACGATCGTCGAGGGGATCAACGCCCACCTCGGCGGCGAATTCACGCTCCTCTCGGGCATCGAGGTCGACATCCTCGACGACGGATCGCTCGACCAGACCGACGAAATGCTCGACCGGCTCGACGTCGTCGTCGCCTCCGTCCACTCCAAGCTGCGGATGGCGAAGGGCCCGATGACCCGCCGGATGCTCGGCGCCGTGGAGAACCCCCACACCGACGTCCTCGGTCACTGCACCGGCCGCCTCGTCACGGGCGGGCGCGGTACCCGCCCCCAGAGCGAGTTCGACGCCGAGGCCGTCTTCGAGGCGTGCGCGAAGCACCAGGTCGCCGTCGAGATCAATTCCCGCCCCGAGCGGCAGGACCCGCCGGACGACCTCGTCCGGCTCGCGCTCGACGCGGGCTGCCTCTTCGCCATCGACACCGACGCCCACGCCCCCGGCCAGCTCGACTTCCTCGCCTACGGTGCCGCCCGCGCCGCCGAACTCGGTGTCCCCGCCGAGAGGATCGTCACGACCTGGCCTCTCGACGAGCTCCGCGCCTGGACCTTACGCCGCCGCTGAATCCTCGGCAGGACGGCGAGGACCCCTCGCGCGCCCCTCCTCACCCGGGTAGGGGCCGCCCGGCGGAGGGCGGGGGTGTCGAGCGGGCCCGGCCTTGCGCACCCCCCATACGGCCGTGACCTGCACCGATGCCCCTGTAGCCGCGGGCGGTACCCACCGGAGGGGGGCTCGTTTTGGAACTCCGGGCATTCGTCCCCTATGCTTCATCACGTCCTCGACGGACCTGAGCTGCTCGTGAGCCCTAGTCAGCGGCGGCGAGGATCTGGAGTGACAACCAGGTCCCCATCGTCTAGCGGCCTAGGACCCCGCCCTTTCACGGCGGTAGCACGGGTTCGAATCCCGTTGGGGATACGCAGTACAGGCAGTACAGTAAGACCCTCTTCACGAGGCCCCGTAGCGCAGTTGGTTAGCGCGCCGCCCTGTCACGGCGGAGGTCGCCGGTTCGAGCCCGGTCGGGGTCGCTCTTTCTCAGGGCCAGGTAGCTCAGTTGGTACGAGCGTCCGACTGAAAATCGGAAGGTCGGCGGTTCGACCCCGCCCCTGGCCACCATCGAAGCCGCAGATCAGATCCTCTGGTCTGCGGCTTCTTGCGTGTCCTGCCCGGCACCGACCGGTACGGGTATCCGGCATCCCGTTCCCGGGCCCACCCACTCGTTCGCACGCCCCGGCCGCTCCTGTCGCGACATCCCCCCGGACGGCGCGTCTCTCGGCCACCTTTCGCGAGGCACGCGACACCCCGTCCACACACCCCCCGATCCCACCTGCAGACCTCCTTCCGCCACCTTGCCGGGACTCCTCCGGATGCATGGAACGGCCGTGGGAAAGGCGTCGGAAAACGCCTCGGAAGCCCGTCCAAGTCGGACGCTCGTCCGCCCGAAACCCCTTCTCACCTGCGACGATGCAGTTGCCAGGGGGCTTTTCATGACCTACCGTCATTGATGGCGTCAGTCTCGGGGGGACCGCAGCGCACGGCTGTATCTGACGTGTGCGAGCAGTCCGGACTGACTGGGAGGGACAGAGGAATGAACAGGGCGATGTCGGCCACAGAGCGGGCCTATACCGACACGAGAGAAAAGATTCTCGACGGCCTTCATGCAGGCGGTGAGGTCATCACCGAGGGGCAGGTCTCTGCCGCTCTCGGGATCAGCCGCACCCCGGTACGCGAGGCGTTCCTGCGCCTGCAGTCCGAGGGGCTCCTCGAGCTGTACCCCAAGCGGGGCGCCGTCGTCGTGCCGCTCTCCGACGAGGAGGTCGCCTCCGTCATGGAGGCGCGGGAACTCATCGAGACGTTCGCGGCGACGAAGGTCCTGACCGAGTTCGCCGAGCCGCCGCGTGAGCTCGTCGAGCGCATGTGGGAGCTCGTCGGTGAGCAGCAGCGTCACCTCCACGCGGGCTCGATCACGGGCTTCCACGAGGCGGACACGCAGTTCCACCTCATCATGGTCGAGGCGTGCCAGAACGCGTTCCTCGCCGATCTCCTCCGCAGTCTGCGGGACCGTCAGCGGCGTCTCTCCTCCCGGGTGCCGCGGTCGGCGACGCACGAACGCATGGAGGTCGCCTATCGCGAACACGTCGCGCTCGTCGAGACGATCGCCGGGGGCGACCTCGACGATTCCCTCGCCGCGTTCCGTTCGCACCTGCGCAAGGCCCGTCAGGCCCTCCTGCAGCACTGACGCCGACGCGTCGCACACCTCCCGCAACGGCGGGCACGCCCAGGCGTGCCCGCCGCTTCTGCGTCCCCGCCCTCGTGGCCCTTCCCGTGCCCGCACCGCGCCACGACCACCTCTGACGACGACCAGAGCTCCCCCACGCCTCACGGCCAGGTCCCTCCCACCTGCGCCGTCCCGACGCGTGGAGTCGTGGTCGTCGTCCGAGACGGTGACCGGCGTCGCGCAGCGGCAGGGGGGCGGCCCACGCCCCGTCACGGAGGGCGACGAGCACCGAGCCCCGAGCGCCGGACGCCGAACGTCCGCGAGCAGACCCGTCGCACGAGGAGAGACACCGGCGAGCACGAGCGTCACCGAGGTCGGCCCCGGCGACGAGCGGGTGGGGTCAGGACGCGGCGCGGTCCTGGCCGTAAGGGTCGTGGCCGAATCCGGGTGGAGGTGCGGTGGGGTCGGCGCGGGTGTCGATGATCGTCGTCTCCTCCTCCTTGTGGCCGAACGAGGCGACGACGGAGTAGACGAGCTGGCACATGAGCCAGGAGACGAGGAGCGAGCCGAGGAGCCGTACGACGGCGGGGCGGAACTCGACGGTGCCGTCCATGAACCCGACGAGGGCGGGCAGGGAGAGGACGAGCGCGATGAGGACGACGAGGCCGAAGGGCACGCCGCTTTCCTCGACGACGACCTCCGTGTATGTGCCTTCGGTGGGGGTGCCCTTCTTCCCCTTCTTCTTGCGGCCCTGGCCGCCGGCGTCAGGCTGCCGTGACTTCCGCGACATTCACGACTCCGGAGGTGACGAGGGTGAGTTGGCCGCCGAGCTCCGAGTAGGAGAGGACGGGGGTGCGGGGTGCGGACGTCTCGAGGAGGCGGCGCACGGCGAGGCGGAGGGGCCCCGCGCAGACGAGGACGGGCGGGTCGCCTGCGGCCTCGGCAGCCTGTGCGACGCGGCCGGTCTCGATGGCGATGCGTTCGGCGAGCATGGGGTCGAGGACGAGGAACGACCCGGATTCGCCCTGGCGGAGGGTCTCGAGCATGCGCTGTTCGAGGAGGGGGTCGAAGGTCATGACGGAGAGTCGGCCGTCGACGGCGTGGCTCGCGGCGATGGCGGGGCCGAGGGCGGTGCGGGCGGCCTCGACGAGGCCTTCGGGGTCGGGGCTCACCTTGGCGCGCATCGACATGGCCTCGAAGATGCGGACGAGGTCGCGGATGCAGACGCGTTCGGCGAGGAGCGACTGGAGGGTGCGCTGCACCTCACCGAGGGAGAGGGGTTGCGGGGTGAGTTCCTCGATGACGACGGGGTTGGACTGCTTGACCATGTCCACGAGCATCTTGACGTCCTCGCGGCCGAGGAGGTCGGCGGCGTGAACGCGGACGACCTCGGCCATGTGGGTCGTGACGACGGAGGAGCGGTCGACGACGGTGGAGTTGGCGAGGGCGACGTGTTCGCGGAGTTCGGCGGGGACCCACTTGGCGTCGAGACCGAAGACGGGTTCCTGGGTGGGGGTGCCGGGGAGGGCGTCGAGGTCGTCGCCGATGGCGAGGACCATACCGGCGGGGGCCTGGCCGCGGGCGACCTCGACGCCGTGGACGCGGATGGCGTAGTGCCGGGGTGGGAGGTCGAGGTTGTCGCGGGTGCGGACGAGGGGGACGACGATGCCGATCTCCTGGGCGAGCTTGCGGCGGAGGGCGCGGACGCGGTCGAGGAGGTCGCCGCCGGAGGCCGCGTCGACGAGATCGATGAGGTCGTAGGCGAGTTCGAGCTCGAGGGGTTCGACGCGCATGTCCTGTGCGATGGCGAGGGGTGAGTCCTTCTGGGGGGTGGCGGGGAGGGCGTCGAGGTCGGGTTCGACGGGGGTCTCGACGGGGCCGCCCTCGGTCATGCGGGTGGCGACGAAGAGGGCGCCGACGCCGAGGAGGATGAAGGGCAGCTTGGGGAGGCCGGGGATGAGGCCGAGGGTGAGGATGGCGCCGCCGGCGATCTGCATGGCCTGCTTCTGCTTGCCGAACTGCGTCATCATCTCCGAGCCCATGTCCTGCTCGGTGGTGGCGCGCGTGACGACGAGGCCGGTCGCGACGGAGAGGAGCAGGGCGGCGATCTGGGAGACGAGGCCGTCACCGACGGACATCTGGCTGTACCGCTTCATGGCCTCGCCGGCGGAGAGACCCTGCTGGAGCATGCCGATGGCGAAGCCGCCGACGAGGTTGACGATGGTGATGACGACGGAGGCGATGGCGTCGCCCTTGACGAACTTTGAGGCACCGTCCATGGCGCCGTAGAAGTCGGCCTCGGAGGAGACCTCCTTGCGGCGCTGCCGAGCCTCGGCCTCGTCGATGAGCCCGGAGTTGAGGTCGGCGTCGACGGCCATCTGCTTGCCGGGGAGGGCGTCGAGGGTGAATCGGGCGGCGACCTCGGCGACGCGGCCGGCTCCGTTCGTGATGACGACGAACTGGATGACCATGAGGATGATGAAGATGACGAGGCCGACGACGAGCGAACCGCCGATGACGAAGTCGCCGAACGCCTCGATGACCTTTCCGGCGTAGCCCTGGCTGAGGACGAGACGGGTGGAGCTGATGTTGAGCGACAGCCGGAAGAGGGTGGCGATGAGGAGCAGCGCCGGGAAGATCGAGAAGTCGAGAGGCCTCGTCACGCGGAGGGCGACGAGCATGATGAGGACCGAGAGCAGCAGGTTGAACGCGAGGAGCAGGTCGAGCAGGAACGGCGGCATGGGCACGACCATCATCACGATGATGCCGATGATGGCGGCGGGGATGCCGATGAGCCCGATCTTGCTCGGTTTCACGGTCACCTCTTCGATGCTGTCGTGGGCAGGGGCGGCCGGGCGAGGCTCGTGACGCCCGCCAGCGGCGCGCATGGCGGCACCGCATCCGACTCCCTCCCATCGGCCCTGAAGGGCCCGATCTGAGCGGGCCGCAAGGGGGGTCAGCCGGTGGCGGGTGCCGGGGTGCGGATGCCGAGGGCGGCGTCGGTGAGGTCGTCGGGGAGGGTGCCGTCGAAGCCGGGGTGGTGGAGAGGGGTCTCGTGGACGCCGGCGGCGGTGCCGCGTTCGGAGAGGTGCATGACGAAGGCGAGGACCTGGGCGATGGCGTCGTAGAGCTCGAAGGGGATGTACTCGTCGACGTCGCAGAGCTTGTAGAGCATGCGGGCGACGATGACGTCCTCGACGACGGGGACGTCGCGGGCCTCGGCCTCCTGGCGGATGCGTTGGGCGAGGTGGCCGGATCCCTTGGCGACGACCTGGGGGGCGCCGGCGCCGGTCTCGTACTTGAGGGCGACGGCGACGTGGCTGGGGTTGGTCATGACGACGCTGGCCTCGCCGACGGCGGACATCATGCGGCGTTGGCCCATCTCGCGTTGGCGGGCGCGGCGTTGCCCCTTGATGTGGGGGTCACCTTCTTGCTGCTTGGACTCGCGTTTGATCTCGTCCTTGCTCATGCGGAGGGACTTCTCGACGCGGTGGCGTTCCATCGCGTAATCGGCGGCGGCGATGACGAGGCCGACGACGGCGATGGTGCGGATGACCTTCATGGCGGAGTCGAGGACGACGTCGAGGACGGCGCCGACGGACCAGGCGCCGGATCCGGCGATGGAGGTGATGGCGGCGAAGACGACGTTGTAGGCGACGAGCCCGAAGACGACGAACTTGATGAGCGTCTTGACGAGGGTCCATACGCCGTGCATGCCGAACATGTTCTTGACGCCGCCGACGGGGTTGAGCTTCTTCCATTTCGGCTTGAATCGTTTGCCGCTCGGCATGATGCCGCCCTGGACGACGTGGCCGAGGACGCCGGCGATCATGCAGGAGAGGACGAGGGGCCCGATGAGGGTGAGGACGCCGAGGAGGGAGGTCTTGAAGAGGAGGGTGGCGCGGCCGAGTTCGGGGTCGGCGACGATTCCGGCGACGCCGTGCATCATCTCGCTGAAGGAGTCGCGGGTCTTGGTGAGGGTGGAGGGTCCGAGGACGACGAACATGAGGACGGTGAGCCACATCGAGAGGTCTTGAGTCTTGGGGAGGTTTCCCTCCTGTTTGGCCTCGCGTTTCTTCTGCGGTGTCGCCTTCTCTGTCTTGTCGGACTTGTCGGCCATCGGTTCACCCCCCGATCGCTCGGGCGAGTTCGGAGAACTGGCGCACGATCGTCTCGGTGACGACCTCGAGGGAGCCGGGCATCATCGCGACGGCGAGGGCGGCGAGTGAGACGACGAGGATCGTCTTCACGGGGAAGGCGAGCTGGAAGATGTTGAGGCTGGGGACGGCGCGGCTGACGAGGCCGAGGGCGAGGTCGGTGAGGAAGAGGACGGCGAGGATGGGGCCGCCGATCTGGAGGGCCGACATGACGAGGATGTCGAGGTCGCGGCTGAGGACATTGGCGAGGGCGCCGAGGTCGTTGGGGCCGGCGGGGACGACGTCGAAGGTCTGGAGGAGTCCGCGCATGAGGAGGAGGTGACCGCCGGACGCGAACATGAGGGTCGTCGCGATGAGGGAGTAGATGCGCCCGAACACGGCGGACTGCGTGTTCGACATGGGGTCGAGCATGCTCGCCATCGCGAACATGCTGAACATGTCGACGAGGTTGCCGGCGGCCTGGACGGCGGCGAAGAGGATGTGGACGACGAAGCCGAGGGCGAGGCCGGCGAAGATCTGCCAGGTGACGGCGGAGACGAGGTCGGCGGAGTTCGCGACCTGGGCCTGGCCGATGTAGCGGGGGAAGACGGGGAGGGCGACGGCGAACGCGATCATGCTGCGGATCCGCATGGGGATCGAGGAGCTGTTGAACGGGGGCGCGACGAGGAGGAACGCGACGACGCGCAGGTGGACGAACAGCAGCGCGAGGAGGCCGTCGAGGGCGAACGACACCTCCACTTTGCTCACCTCCCGTTCTGGATCATGCGGGGGATGTCGTGGAGGAGGTTCTGGGTGAAGACGACGGTCTCGTGCATCATCCAGTTGCCCATGAAGAGGAGGATGAGGGCGACGACGAGGACCTTCGGGACGAAGGTGAGGGTCGCCTCCTGCACCTGGGTGACGGCCTGGAGCAGCGAGATGATGAAGCCGATGACGAGGGTGACGAGCAGGATGGGCCCGGCGAGTTTCGCGCCGAGCACCATGGCCTGGACGGCGAGGTGCATCACGTCGTTGTCGCTCATCGGTCGGGTCCTCCTCTCTCGCTGGTCGTGACGTCGGGGTGTGGGGTCGTCACGTCTTGAGGTATCCGGAGACGAGGGCCGTGGTGATGAGGCTCCATCCGTCGACCATGATGAAGAGCAGGATCTTGAACGGCATGGAGATCATCACGGGCGGCAGCATCATCATTCCCATCGCCATGAGGACCGACGCGACGACGAGGTCGATGACGAGGAACGGCACGAAGATGACGAAGCCGATGATGAACGCCGTCTTGAGTTCGGAGAGGACGAAGGCGGGGACGAGGGTGGTGAACTCGACGTCCTCGGGGTCGGCGGGCTGCTTCTGACCGCTGACGGAGACCATCGTCTGGAGTTCCTGTTTGCCGGTCTGCTTGAGCATGAACGTGCGCAGGGGGGCCTCGCCGCGTTCGAGCGCCTCGGGCATGTCGATCCTGCCGGCGGTGTAGGGCTTGACGGCCTGCTCGTTGACCTGGGAGACGACGGGTCCCATGACGAAGAGGCTGAGGAAGAGGGCGATGCCGGCGAGGACCTGGTTGGGCGGGATCGTCGGCGTTCCCATCGCCTGGCGGGTGAGGCCGAGCACGATGACGATCTTCGTGAACGACGTCATGAGCAGCAGCAGGGACGGCGCGATGGAGAGCACCGTCATGAGAACGATGATCTGGACGATCTGGCCGCGGCCGGCCTGACCGCCGTCGACGTTGACGGAGACGCCGCCGCGGGGCGCGCCGGGTGAGGCCGGGGGGCGGGGCGGGGTGGGGGTCGGCGCGGCGGGACGGATCGCGGGGGCAGCGCCCTGGGCTGCGGGGACGACGGGGGCGGCGGGCGCGCCTGCGGCAGGCACGACGGGGGCGGCGGGG
>NZ_BAFE01000023.1 GCF_000247995.1 Mobilicoccus pelagius NBRC 104925 | reverse complement strand
GGCTCTTCCCAATCAAGGGTGTAGGTGTCGTTTGAACCCGCCGGCTTCCAGGAGGCTTCGGGCGATGTAGTGGGTGAGGTTGCGGAAGCCCAGGGCGATGCCGCGCAGGTGCTCAAGGCGTCCGTTGATCGCCTCTGTGGGGCCGTTGGATGTGCCGGGCCGGTCGAAGAACGCGAGGATGTCGTCGGCGCGTTTGCGCAGGGTGCGGCCCAGGCGGGCGACTTCGGGTAGCCCGGCGGGAACGCCGGCACCGATGGTGTCGATGAGGGTGGTCATGGTGGTCTTTCCGGCGGTCCGGTCGGGGGCGCGGTAGGCGGTGATCGTGCGCTGGTAGACGCTCCAGGTGATCTCGACCGCGGTGTGGCGCTCGTCGGCAAACAGGTCCTGCAGGCGCGCCTTCTGTTTATCGTTGAGCAGCTCGGCACCGGTGTGCAGGCTGCGGCGGGCCCGGTACAGCGGATCGCCTGTGCGGCCGCGGCGGCCGAAGATGTCGCGTTGGGTGCGACGCCGGCACTCATCCAAGGCGTCAGCGGCCAGGTGCACGACGTGGAAGGGGTCCATCACGGCGACCGCCTGTGGGACCTCCTCGGCGGCGGCGGTCTTGAAACCGGTGAAGCCGTCCATGGCGATGGCCTCGATGCCCTCCCGCCAGGCCTGGTCGCGTTGATTGAGCCAGGTCTTGAACACGGCCTTGGACCGTCCGTCGATCATGTCCAGCAGCCGCGCAGTCCCGGTCCCATCCCGCACTCCGGTGAGGTCGATGATCACGGTGACGTACTTGTCGCCCTTGCGGGTGTGACGCCACACGTGCTCATCGACGCCGATGACGTGCACGCCCTCGAAGCGGGTGTCGTCGCTGATCAGGACCCTGCGACCCTCGGCCAGGACGGCGGTGTTGGCGGTGCCCCACGCCACCCCGAGAGCATCGGCGATGCGGGCCATGGACAGGTGGGCGACGACGAGCCCTTCCAACGCCCACGCCAGCGCGGTCTTGGTCAGCTTGCACCGCGGGGCCGCCGCGCAGGAGAGGTCTTGGCGCCACACGTGCCCGCAGCCGGTGCAGCGGTAACGCCGCAGCCGCACCCGCAACGTCGTCGGGCGCCACCCCAACGGCGCGTGAGCCAACTCCCGGACCGTACTGTCGCGCACGCGGCCTTCGCAGCCGCACCGTCGACACCAGCGGTCCTCAGCTACGACGCGGCAGGCCAGCACGGCCTTGTCCGGTTTCACGCATTGCCCGACGGTTTGCAGTCCAAGGTCGTCCAGGCCGGTGAAGGTGGTCAGGTCAGGGGTCGTGAAGGTAGCGTCACGCATGTCGAGGTCTTCCAGATGAGCGGTGTAGGAACCTTCATCTTCGGGAGACCTCGACCCCTATCCCGGCACCGACGCGCCCGCCCCCGGCCGAGCTGAGCTCAGGCTCGACCTACACCCTCAACTGGGAAGAG
>NZ_BAFE01000024.1 GCF_000247995.1 Mobilicoccus pelagius NBRC 104925 | reverse complement strand
CCTAATGGGGATGCCACCCGAAGCGGTGGCGGGCCTCTGGCAGGGGCCACTGAGATTTCACTGACCCGTGGGTCGATGCTGGAGGTGAGCTGCTGGCGGGTGTCCACTCACCTGTGCTTCACCAAGGCTCGGCCCGTGCCGAGGTTTCTTAACGTAGACGGTGGCCCTGCCAGTTGCCCGGGACGAGGCCATCGGCTTGTGAGATGCCGCGCCGCCGAGCGCTTCCATTAGGTCGCCGTGCTTGTCCCGATGCTCAACCATCAGGCCCTGACCGTCGGGCCTGTGAACCGGGGAACGAGGAGGACAGATGGGACCTGTCACAGTGGGGATCGACTGGGCCGAGGGGCATCACGACGTCGCCGTGATGGACCAGGCGGGCGCCGTCGTGGGCAAGGCCCGCATCGACACGGGGGTGACCGGCTTCACCGAGCTGTTGGCTCTGATCGCCGAGCACGGCGGAACCCCGGAAGCCACACCGGTCGGTATCGAGACGGACAAGAACCTGATCGTGGTCGCCCTCGTCGCAGCCGGATTCACCGTGTACCCGCTCAACCCGCGCGCTGTGGCGCGCTACCGGGAGCGGCACTCCCAGTCCGGATGCAAGTCCGACGCCCGGGACGCGGCGCTGCTGGCCGACGTGATGCGCACCGACCGCCACCAGCACCGCCCGATGCCCGCGATCACCGAGCACGGGTTGGCGTTGAAGGCCCTGGCCCGTCAGCACCAAGAGGCGATCTGGGCGTGGCACGACGTGCTGAACCGGCTCCGTTCGCTGCTGATGGAGTTCTACCCGCAGGCGGTGCAGGCCTTCCCGAACCTCAAGCACAAAGCGGCGATCGAGGTCCTGGCCCTGGCGCCGACACCCACCAAGGCCAGGATGTTGACCCGCCGAGGCCTGGTTGCGGCCCTGCACCGCTGTGGTCGCCGCAACGATCCCGCCCTGGTCGAGCACCTCCTGGCGGTACTGCGCGCCGACGGGCTGGCCCAGCCGCCGGCCGTCGAGGCAGCCCTGGGCGTTGCCGCGACCCAACTGATCGCGGTAGCCAAGACGATGAGTGCCGGCGTCGACGAACTCCAGGCCGCTCTGAGGGCCTCGTTCGCTGAGCATCCTCAGGCCCCGATCGTGGCCAGTGTGCCCGGGCTGGGGCCGGTCCTGGCAGCCCGGGTGCTGGCCGAGATCGGCGACGACCCGGCCCGGTTCCCCACCGCGGCGAGCCTACGCTGTTACGCGGGGACCGCGCCCGTGACCAGGTCCTCCGGCAGATCGCACTACGTCAAAGCCCGCAAGGTCCGGAACAAGCGATTGAACGACGCCTGCCACTGGTGGGCCTTCGCCGCTCTGACAAGATCACCCGCTGCCCGCGCCCACTATGATGCCCGCCGCGCCGCCGGCGACCATCACAACGCCGCTCTGCGCAACCTCGCGAACAAGCTCCTCGGCAAGCTCTGGTGGTGCCTGACCCACGGGCAGGAATGGGACGACGCGACCGCCTGGCCAGCGCACCCACGAGCCGCTCTGCCCGCGGCTGCCTGAGCCTGATGTTGACACCTCACTCGCGTGGGATGT
>NZ_BAFE01000025.1 GCF_000247995.1 Mobilicoccus pelagius NBRC 104925 | reverse complement strand
AGAGTTGGGCCAGGGTCTGGTCGTCGGTCGTCGGTCGCCGGCTGTCGTGTGACGGTGCGCAGGTCGTGTCCGCAGAAGGGGCGGACCCCGCGTTTGGGGCGTCCGAATCGGCCGCGGGGTGCGGGGCGTCGGGAGGGACAGATCCAGGGTTCGGCGACCTGCCCGAGCCAGCTCATGGTGGCGAAGGGTCGTTGCCCGCAGGATGGGCAGAGGTCGTGGAGGATCGCCGCGTGGGTCGGACAGATGACGGTGTAGGGGTTGCGCCATGCGGCAGCCCATGCCGTCGGCTCTTGGGTGAGGCACTCCGGGCAGTACCGCGACGCGGGCGACGGCTGCCAGGCACGGTGGTGGTAGAGCTGAAGGTAGCCGGCGGTCAGGGTGTCGAGGGCGGGGGCGCAGCAGAGGTTCTCGAGGTCGTCCTCGGGGATGCGCAGGTGTTGGGTGATGCCCGCGGCGTTGCGCTCGATGTGTGCGTGTAGAGCGGCCAGGGTCGTGGGGCGGCCTTCGTCGCCGAGAACGCGCAGGATCTGTTGAGGCGTGAGGGTGTAGCGGTCGGCGAGGCGTCGCAGCCAGGACGGAGCGCTCTCGGCGGGGAGGGGTGGGACCTGCAGGGGCAGGCCGGTGATGTCGTAGCCGCCGGGGATGGAGCGCAGAAGTGCGGACCCCAGAGGTGTCCTCGCGCGCTCTGCGGACGGGGACGGCGGGTCAGGCGCGGCTGGCGAGTTCGGCGGCATTGTCGACGGCGACCGTGGCCAGGATGCGGGGGGTCAAGGCTTCTTCTCCGGTGGCGATGGCCAGGTGGCAGGCTCGGTCGAGGAGGGCGGTCAGGGATCCGATGTGGCCTTGCGTGCGGTGGTGCAGTTCTCGGGCTTGGCTGGTCAGCATGCCCGTCGCGGCGTCGGCGAGCCGAATGTGTGTCTCCAGGGCGCTCAGGAGACTGACCCAGGCTCGGAACCCGTCGGGGGTCGAGATGGTGAAGGGGGAGACCTCGGCTCGGGTCGCGCGGCGCGAGGTCTGGGCGTAGATCGCGTCTTCACCGATGAGTCCTTCGTCGAAGAACCGCTTCTCTCGCAGGCGCACTCCGACGTAGATGAAGGTGACGGGCATCTCGTTGGCCAGGCCTTTGAGGTGGTTGGAGACCTCGACGCCGTTGCGGTCCTTGAAGTCGATGAAATGCAGGTCGTCGATGACGATGAGCTGGGTCTCGCAGGAGGCGACGAAGTCCACGGCCATGTCCTGCAGGCGGCTGGTGGAGGCGCGGTCGGTGTTCGGATGGCCGTAGAACCGCAGGATCTTCTGGTTCAGACCCTTGAGGGTGATCCCCGCCGAGAGCGGGATGAACGCGACCGGCAACCGCTGATGACCCTGGGAGGTGACGGGCCCGTACCGTCGGTAGGCGGCTCGGTGGAACTCTCGGGCGTACCGAGTGGCGATGGTGGTCTTCCCCAGCGCGGGCGCCGCGTCGATGACCACGGCGCCGCGCAACCGGTCACCGTCCCGACGGTTGGAAGCCATGACCTGGTCGATCACCCCGAAAGCGGCGGTCAGCTGCGAGGTCTTGACCGCAGCTGGATTGGCATGCCACACGGCCCGCGCCTCGTTGTAGTCGGCCAGCTCGTCCGCTGTCAGGCGCGCCATCTCGGCGCGGGTCAGAGCGTGCAGTGGGGCGCGGGGAGCGGTGTTGACGAAGGCGTCCCACCCGGTTTTCGTCGCCAGGTTGAACCGGTTGGTCGGATTGTTCGCCAGCCAGCGCGCCCACGGATTGATCATTCGTCGAACACCTCGAAGGTGTCCTGGTCGGGGTGGTCCCGGTAATACTCCTGGAACAGGGTCTCCACGTCGTCGACGGCCTCCAGCGGCTGAGCTCGCTTGTCTCGGGCCGCCTGCAAGTCCACGACCCCGGGCAGCTGGGACACCTCCACGGCAGCCGAGGGCTCCTCGACTTCTTCGGGTCCGCTCTGCTGCCGAGTACTGGCCAGCTTGCGGGCCAGGATGCGATCACGCCGGGCGGTGACCTCGTCCTTGGACCACGCCTCCAGGAGAGACCGGACGGCCTCGCCGGGGTCGACGTGGCGGTTCGTCCGTAGTGCGATCTGCTTGGTGTACTCGGCCGCCTGCCGGGAGAACGGCTGGTCCAGGCCCGGTGCGTGTTCCCACTCCAAAGGCGCAAACTTCTGGGTGACGGGGTCCTGGAACCAGATCCGTCGTACGTCGTGGACGTCGACGAACAACGGCCACTTACCGGCGTGCTTACCGCCGTACTCGGAGGTCCGTGCACGGTAAGGGTTCAGTGCCGGACCGTCATAGCGGCGCCCGTCGAGTTCGACGCCGTAGTGCTGGATGGTCCGCCAGCGCACGTCCAGGAACAGGAACGCCAGGTCGGGGTCGGAGGGCACGGGCAGGCCACCCGTCTTCGCCAGGCCGATCTCGAACATCTCCGCAGGTGAGAACTTCATCCCCGGGATTTCGGGGACGCAGAGCCCGTCGTGCTTGGAGTGGTGGTAGATGGTGCCGATCCACTCCCGGATGACGCGCTCGAGTTCGCCGACGTAGAGGAAGGCCTCCTTCTCCACGGCCGCGCCGCGGTTGAACACGTCGGGGCCCTTGTAGGCGGGCAGGTGCTGCAGCAGTTCTTCTCGCAAACGTCGGAAGAAGCGTTCGATATTGGGTTTGTCCGTGGGCTTGTGCGGCAGCGCCGGCTGGATGCTGATGCCCAGCCGCGCGCAGGCCGAGATGACGTGGTCGGACAGGTAGGTCTTGCCGTGGTCGACCACGATCGTCTCGGGGAAGCAGGCAGGCAGCCCCGCCACCCGTTCCTGAGAGACCCCATCCGGTTCCTCGGTGCCGATCAGCACGTTGGACGGCACGCCGTGGAACGGCCACTGTCCGTCGTCTTCCGGGCGCGGTTGTGCGCACATGCACTGGTAGAGGACGTTGGCCACGTCAGCGGCCGTCGTCGCACCGGCCGTCAGGCGCATCCCCAGAACGTTGCGGTCATAGAGATCCATGGCGATCGTGAGCTCCGTGGGGACCCACCGCAACGTCACCGGTTCCATCGCGAAGACATCCAACGGGGTGGTGTCCAACACGACATACTCACCCGGGCGTGTCGCCCGGAGCCGGCCGTAAGGGCCCTCCGGACGTTCCGCGACCGACCGGCGCGCCTTGCCAGAACCAAACGCGTGGCGCCCCTTGGACAACTCCGTCAGCCGCCGGTACGCGGTCGCCCGAGACGGAGACGGCACGACCCCGTCGCCATACCGCTCGGACAGCAAGAGTTCAACGCGGTCAAGGACGACCCCCTTGGTGGGAGTCGACGTCGTCACGTACTGCCGGAGAACGCCCAAACAGGCCTCGTCCCAGCGTGGGTCGACGGCCGTGGACCTGCCTCGCAGGTGGCGGCTATTCACCAAGCCCGCGGGGCCGCCTTCCCGATAGTCGGCGATCCAACGCTCTAGCGTCCTTGTCGCCACCCCGGAGCTGGCCGACACTCGGGCAAGCCGCGCCGCAAGAGTCTCGTCGGAGTCTTCCGTAAGGCTGCGCACCACGGATACACGGGCACGCAACTCAGTCGCCGCGCGAGGGGGCAGGCTTGAGAGCAGGACGTTCAAGGGTGCGTCCGGCGATGGCTCGGGGGCTTCACCCCCTTGAATCACTCCCTCCTGGACCAAGGCCCGGATCGACACCGCCCGTAGCTGGGAGTCGTGATCGAGAAGCGTGCGGTCCGGGGAGACCTCGCGCACAGTCCACATCTGGCCCTCTAGCCAAACCCGCGATCCGCACTCCAACATCACGGCTGTCATCGGTCCGCTCCTTCGAGAACCCAGCTTCGGGTGAGCGGGCGGTTGGGGGACACGCCACTGATCCACAGCTCAGACATCGCCGACCACAGGGCGTGGTCAGCTACGCCGCGCGGAGGAGCATCCACGAACCTGCGAACCACTGACAGGGTGCGCACGTTCGCCATCAAGTCGGGTGCCGCACCTGTCCACACTTCGTATTGCCACCCGGCCGCAGCGCAGAGTCGCGCCGTCCAGGCGAAGACCTCGGCTACGTCAGGTCGGGAGGCGAACTGGGGAGGCTTGACGTCCACCACGAGGGGACATTTGGCGTGACGCGTCAGTAGAAGGTCGGGGACGTGCTTACGGACCCGTCGTCCGTCCTTCCCTTCCAACTGCATCGGTTGCGCAGCGATCCACGAGACGTCCGGGTCGAAGTCGGCCAGCAGCAGCCGATCCAACTCCAGGAGGCTCTCGTAGGGGATGTGGTCCCGGGTGGTTGCGGACCAGAACAAGCCGGGACGGTTCAACTGCCCCCGATGAGAACGGATCTTTCGCACCGGTAAAGCCCGGGCCAGCCGGTCGACGCAGACGTCCTCCAGATCGGTCTCGACGAGTACCCCGTCCTCCGAGACGTAGCGCACGGCCGTGCGAGTCAAGCTCGTGGGAGCCATGGGAAGAGTCTGCGCCTACCGACAGACGAGTGAGACAACCGACACGCGACCGACAGAAGGATGAGAAACCGCCAAAGACGATGAGATCCCACACGGGTGCCCGAGGAAGAAACCTGCGGGCTCGGGAATGAACCCGCGTCGATCGGAGTTGAGTCAGATGAACGCAACTTTGCAGAGCGTCTCAGCCGCACGAATTGACACGAGGGCCTGAGCCTCCCAAAGTTGAGTACCAGAGCATCAACCCCGCCGCGGCGGGCGAGGCGCCTCCCGGGCGGGTTCGTGATCGACGAGCCCGACCCCGAACGGGTGGCGTTTCGCCCAGCGGTGACATTCGACAGACATGAAGGAGCACACACCATGGCTCGTGCAGTAGGCATCGACCTCGGTACCACCAACTCGGCCGTCTCTGTCCTCGAGGGCAACGAGCCGACCATCATCGCCAACGCCGAAGGCGGACGCACCACGCCGTCCGTCGTCGCGTTCAGCAAGAACGGCGAGGTCCTCGTCGGCGAGATCGCGAAGCGTCAGGCCGTGACGAACGTCGACCGCACCATCCGCTCCGTCAAGCGCCACATGGGCACCGACTGGACCACGGAGATCGACGGCAAGAAGTACACGGCGCAGGAGATCAGCGCCCGCATCCTCATGAAGCTCAAGCGCGACGCGGAGTCGTACCTGGGTGAGCCCGTCACCGACGCGGTCATCACCGTCCCGGCGTACTTCGACGACGCCGAGCGTCAGGCCACCAAGGAGGCCGGCGAGATCGCGGGCCTCAACGTCCTGCGCATCGTCAACGAGCCCACCGCCGCGGCCCTCGCGTACGGCCTCGACAAGGGCAAGGAGGACGAGCTCATCCTCGTCTTCGACCTCGGTGGCGGCACGTTCGACGTGTCCCTCCTCGAGGTCGGCAAGGACCCGGAGGACGGCTTCTCCACCATCCAGGTCCGCGCGACCCACGGTGACAACAAGCTCGGTGGCGACGACTGGGACGACCGCATCGTCAAGCACCTGCTGACCACGGTGAAGAACAACACCGGCGTCGACCTGAGCAACGACAAGATCGCCATGCAGCGTCTGCGCGACGCGGCCGAGCAGGCCAAGAAGGAGCTGTCGACCGCCACGTCGACGAACATCTCCCTCCAGTACCTCTCGATGAGCGAGAACGGCCCCATCCACCTCGACGAGACGCTGTCGCGCACCCAGTTCGAGCAGATGACGTCCGACCTCCTCGAGCGCACTAAGACGCCGTTCCATCAGGTCATCAAGGACGCCGGCATCTCCGTCTCCGACATCGACCACGTCGTCCTCGTCGGTGGCTCGACCCGTATGCCGGCCGTCAGCCAGGTCGTCAAGGAGCTCACCGGCAAGGAGCCCAACAAGGGCGTCAACCCGGACGAGGTCGTCGCCGTCGGCGCATCCCTGCAGGCCGGTGTCCTCAAGGGTGAGCGTAAGGACGTCCTCCTCATCGACGTCACCCCGCTCTCCCTCGGCATCGAGACCAAGGGTGGCCTGATGACCAAGCTCATCGAGCGCAACACGGCCATCCCGACCAAGCGGTCCGAGGTCTTCACCACGGCCGAGGACAACCAGCCGTCCGTGCTGATCCAGGTGTTCCAGGGTGAGCGTGAGCTCGCCTCCGCGAACAAGAACCTCGGCACGTTCGAGCTCACCGGAATCGCGCCCGCCCCCCGCGGCGTGCCGCAGATCGAGGTGACGTTCGACATCGACGCGAACGGCATCGTCCACGTCTCCGCCAAGGACCGTGGCACCGGCAAGGAGCAGTCCATGACGATCTCCGGTGGCTCCGCGCTGCCGAAGGAGGAGATCGACCGCATGGTCCGCGAGGCCGAGCAGCACGCCGAGGAGGACAAGAAGCGTCGCGAGGAGGCCGAGGCCCGCAACACCGCGGAGCAGCTCGTCTACTCGACCGACAAGTTCCTCACCGACAACGGCGACACGGTCCCCGAGGACACGAAGAAGCCCGTCGAGGAGGCCCTCACCGACCTCAAGGTCGCGCTCGGCAAGACCGGTGACGAGGCCGTCTCCGCCGACGAGCTCAACACCAAGGTGGCCAAGCTCAACGAGGTCTCCCAGGCGATGGGTGCGGCCATGTACGCCGCCACCCAGGCCGAGGGCGAGCAGGCCGGCGCGCAGTCCGGTCCGTTCCCCGGTGCCGAGGACGCCGGCGCCGCCGGTGGCCAGGCGAGCGGAGCCGACGACGACGTCGTCGACGCCGAGGTCGTCGACGACGACGACAAGAAGTGAGTCGTCACACCTCGTGACCTGCTGAGATCCGCCCCGGCCTCATCATCCGCGTGAGGCCGGGGCGGACCCCAACCCGCCACCACCACCGTTCCGACCGCCGGGAGGGCGGCGCCGGAACTCATAAGGAGCCGCAATGAGCACCCACGACAGCCAACCGGACACCGAGGACCACACCGCCGCCCGCCCCGGTCGGAACCCCCAGCCCGACGGCGACGCCGACGGCATGGCCCACGCGCGTCCGACCTCGCCCGCGACCGGCGCCGCCGCAGCTGCGGCCGCCCGCGCCGCGTACGCGGGCGTCGAGAATACCGCCGCCGCCGAGCCGGCCCCCGACACCGGTGACGGCGCGAGCGTCGCCAGCGGCGCCGAGGACGGCACACTGCCCGACGCCGCCGTGCAGGGCGACCTCACCGACCCCCCGACGGAGGACCATCCGGCCCAGGAGTCCGCCCCGCAGGGCGGCCAGTCCGACACCGAACGCCTCGCCGCCGAACGCCTCGCCGACTACCAGCGCCTCAACGCCGAGTACGTCAACTACAAGCGCCGCGTCGACCGCGACCGCGCCGACGACCGCAAGCGGGCCACCGCCGACGTCGTCGAGTCGCTCCTGCCGGTGCTCGACGAGATCTACTTCGCCCGTCAGCACGGCGAACTCACCGAGGACAGCCCCTTCGCGAAGATCGCGACCAAGCTCGAGAGCATCCTCGCCGGGCACGGCGTGACGATGTACGGAGAGGTCGGCGAGACCTTCGACCCCACCGTCCACGAGGCGCTCATGCACACGACGGCCGACCTGCCGCCGGGCACGACCGACACGACCGTCGTCATGGTCATGCAACCCGGCTTCCGCATGGGCGACCGTGTCGTCCGGGCCGCGCGGGTCTCCGTCGCAGACCCGGCCTGAGAGGCGGACGGTCATCCTCCGTCCGCACCCCACCACCACATCCACCCACACCACCGACTGAGGAGGCGAGATGGCCAGCCAGGACTGGTTCGACAAGGACTTCTACGCCGTGCTGGGCGTCTCGGCCGACGCCGACGCCAAGGCGATCAAGGCGAAGTACCGCAAGCTCGCGCGCAAGTACCACCCTGACAACAACCCCGGTGACACGGCGGCCGAGCAGCGATTCAAGGACGTCGGAGAGGCGTACGCCGTCCTCTCCGACCCCGAACAGCGCAAGCAGTACGACGCCGTGCGCTCGATGGCCCGCGGCGGTGCCAGGTTCACCGCCGGCGGGCCCGGCGGAGGCACCCCCGGCGCCGGCTTCGAGGACGTGTTCAGCACCATCTTCAACGCCGGCGACGGCGCCCGGTTCACCACCGGCGGCGGCTTCGGCGGCCGCGGCGGCCAGGACCCGGACCTCGACGACCTGCTCAACATGTTCGGGCAGGGCGGCTTCTCCGGCGGGGGCAGCCAGTACGGCGACCCGGGCGGGCGCCCGGGCGGCTTCGGCAGCACCGGCTTCCGCCCCCCACGCAAGGGCCGCGACGTCCACGCCACCGCGGGTCTGAGCTTCCGCCAGGCCGTCGAGGGCGACACCGTCGTCGTCAACGGCGTCGGCGGGGGCAAGCCGATCACGGCCCGCATCCCCCCGGGCGTCAAGGACGGGGCGACGATCCGTCTGCCCGGCAAGGGCGAGCCCGGCCCGGGCGGCGCCCCGGCGGGCGACATCCTGCTCAAGGTCACCGTGCATCCGCACGAGGTCTTCACGCGCGACGGCGACAACCTTCGCATCGAGGTCCCCGTGACGTTCGCGGAGGCCGCGCTCGGGGAGACGATCTCGGTGCCGACCCTCGGGGGCGACACCGTCAAGGTCAAGCTCCCGGCGGGCATCTCGAGCGGGAAGACGCTCCGCGTCAAGGGCCGCGGCGTTCGCCGCAAGAACGGCCAGGCCGGTGACCTGCTCGTCAAGGTGCTCGTCACCGTGCCGCAGCGGCTCACCGACGAGGCCCGCGCCGCGCTCGAGGCCCTCCGCGACCAGGAGGCGGGCAACGATCCCCGCGAGGCCCTGTTCCGCAAGGCCCGCGCCTGACCGCATCCGCCCCGACCCACCGAGGACCTGCGGCACCGACGAAAGGAGATGACATGGCCACAGCCAGGGCCGTCCCTACCGCGTTCGTGCCCGACGACGACACCCCCGTGTTCGTCATCTCCGTCGCCGCGCAGCTCGCCGGCATGCACGCCCAGACCCTGCGGCAGTACGACCGGCTCGGACTCGTCACCCCCTCCCGCACCCGCGGGGGAGGGCGGCGGTACTCCAACCGGGACATCGCTCGGCTCCGCGAGATCCAGCGCCTCTCCCAGGAGGAGGGCATGAGCCTCGCGGGCATCCGCCGGATCATGGAACTCGAGAACGAGGTGGGTGCGCTGCGGACCCGGGTCGGCGAGTTGACCGCCGAACTGGCCCGCACGCAGGCGGCGCTCGGCGCGAGCCGCCGGGTGTTCGCCGCCGGTCGGGCCGGTGACGTCGTCGCCGTCCGCGCCGGTGAACGCCCCCGCCGCCGACTCTCGGACTCGCGGGCCCTCGTCCTCTACGGCGGCCGCCGCGCCTGACCTCGCGCCCGCACCCGCGCACACCCGCCTCCAGGAGGAGCCCCCGCGCGAGAATGCCGTCGAGAACGCAGCCGGGTGGTCGTGATCACGACCACCCGGCTGCGTTCTCGCCCGTGCTCAGCCCGCCGCGTCGGTAGGGCAGTCCGGGTGCCTGGTCCTACGATGCGGCAGTGACGTCGACCACCCACACCCTCACACCCGCGCAGCGGATGGGCCTGTCCATCGGCGTGGCCACCGGGCTCTACGGGTTGAGCTTCGGGGCTCTCGGCGTCGCCGCCGGGCTCACGACCGCTCAGACGTGCGCGCTGTCGCTGCTCATGTTCACCGGCGGGTCGCAGTTCGCGCTCGTCGGGGTGCTCTCCGGCGGCGGAACGTGGCCCGCGGCGATCACCGCCGCCTCCCTCCTCGGCATCCGCAACGCCGTGTACGGCGTGCAGATGAGCGAACTCCTCCGCCCGTCCGCCACCACGCGGCCGCTCATGGCGCACCTCACGATCGACGAATCCGTCGCCACCGCCCTCGGCCAGGAGACCCCCGACGAGCAGCGCCGCGGGTTCTGGACCGGGGGCCTCGCCGTGTACGTGTTCTGGAACCTCGCGACGTTCGTCGGTGCGCTCGCAGGCGCCTCCCTCGGCGACCCCGAGGCGTGGGGACTCGACGGGGCCGCCGTCGCCGCGTTCCTCGGCCTCTTGTGGCCGCGGCTGCGCGGGCGCGGCCCGCTGGAGGTCGCTGCGATCTGCGCCCTCGCCACGCTCATCGCGACGCCGCTGCTGCCGCCGGGCATCCCCATCGTCCTCGCGGCGGTCGTCGCCGTCGTCGTGTCCTCGCTCCGCCACCGCCGCGGCGCGTCGCAGGAGGGAGCGGTATGACCACCTGGTTCTGGCTCGGAGGTGCGTGCCTCGTCGCGTTCCTCACCAAGCTCCTCGGCTACCTCGTGCCCGAGACCGTGCTCGACTCTCCTGCCCTGCGCAACGGCTCGGCCGCCGCGACCGTCGGGCTGCTCACCGCCCTCGTCGTCACCAACACCGTCGCCTCCGGGCAGCACCTCGTGCTCGACGCCCGCATCGCGGCGTTCGTCGCCGCCGCGCTCGCCCTCGCCCTGCGCGTCCCGTTCCTCGGCGTCGTCGTCGTCGGCACCCTCGCCGCCGCTCTCGCCCGCATGGCCGGCATGGCCTGACGCGTCTCGCGCGGAAGCTCGGGGCGCCGCGCCGGAATCTGTGCCCGGTCTCGTCGCACCGTGCAGGCCGTGCACGGGGTGCCCAGAGCGTTACGGGGTGCACAGTTTCGCGGAGGCGCCCACCCCGACGGTTGCGCGCCCGCCGCGGGGTCAGACCGCCGACGGGGCGTCGGAGCGGCGGAGGATCGTCCAGGTGACGACGGCGGTGAGGCCCATGACCACGGCGCCGACGAGGCAGGTGGTCGCCACGCCGCTCTCGAAGGCGGTGCGGGCGGCGGCGCGGACGGCCTCGGCGAGAGGCTCGGGCAGCTGGTCGGCGGCGGGCATCGCGGTGCCGATCATGTTCTCGATCGCGGGTCGCGCGAAGGCGGGAACCCCCTCCGGCACGACGATGTGCGACCGGTACACCGACGTGAGCAGGCTGCCGAGGATCGCGACGCCGAGGGCCGACCCCAGCTCGTACGCCGTCTCGGAGATGCCCGACGCCGCGCCGGCGCGCTGGGCCGGCACCGAGGCGAGGATGACGTCGTTCGTGAGGGTCTCGGCGAGCCCTGCGCCCGTTCCCACCAGCACGAACACGCCGACGACGACCCCGAGCGAGGAGTCGGTCGTCAGGGTCACACCCAGGCAGTACCCCGCGAACGCGAGCAACAGGCCCACGCCGATGACGTTGGGGATCGCGAAGGCCCGCGCGAGCGCGACGGCGAGCAGCCCCGCGACGATCGAGGCCACCGCACCCGGGATGAGCACGATCGCCGCCTGCATGGGCGAGCGGCCCTCGACGAACTGCAAATGCTGCGTCATGAAGAACATGAGCGCGGCGAACGCGAAGATCGAGAAGAAGTTGGCGGCGACCGAGGCCGTGAACGCCGAGCGCGTGAAGAGCCGCAGGTCGAGCAACGGATCGGGTCGGGTGAGCTGGCGGCGCAGGAACACCGCGCCCAGCCCGGCACCGACGAGGAACGAGGCGACGGTCGGGACGTCGAGGCCCGCCTCCGCGCCCTGCTTGATCGCGAAGACGAGAGGCAGCATCGCGCCGATCGACAGCAGCACGCTCGGGACGTCGAGACGCCCGGCGTCGGGGTTGCGGGACTCCGGCAGCAGGAACGGCCCGGCCACGAGAAGGATGACCGCCGCCGGCACGGAGACGAGGAAGATCGCGCCCCACCAGAAGTGTTCGAGCAGCCACCCGCCGAGGATCGGGCCGATCGCCGACCCGCCCGAGAACCCCGTGGCCCAGATCGCGAGCGCGAGGCGGCGCTGGCCGTCGTCGAGGAAGAGGTTGCGCAGCAGCGACAGGGTCGAGGGCATGAGCGTCGCGCCGAACACCGCGAGGAGCACGCGCGCCGCGATGAGGTGCCCCGCGTCCGGCGCGAACGCCGCGTACACGCTGACCAGGCCGAATCCCGCGGCGCCGATCATCAGCAGCCGCCGCCGACCCACGCGGTCGCCGAGCATCCCCATCGTCACGAGCAGCCCGGCGAGCACGAGGCCGTACACGTCGACGATCCACAGCAACTGCTGCGAGCTGGGCTGCAACTCCGTCGACAGCGCGGGCACCGCGAACGACAGGGCCGTGTTGTCGATGCTCACGACGAGCACCGGGAGGACGAGCGTGACGAGCGCCGCCCATTGCCGGAGTCCCGCGCGTGGGGGAGGCGTGGGTCCTGCCTCGATGAGGTCGGCGTCGGACAACGGGGGCACCTCCTGGGGGCGCTCGGGATGCGGTGGGAAAGGGGGAAGGGCGCCGCCGTCGCGGGCAGACCGTCCAGACGGCACAGTAGGTGCCGGGCCCGGAGGGGAGCGAATCGCGGTATCGGGGAGAATGACCGGACGACGAGGTCAGGAGTCACCGCAGTGATCGACACGAAGGACCGGATCCTGGACGCCCTGGAGCTGGTGCTCACGGAGTCCGGCCCCGGCGCGGCGACCCTGGAGGCCGTGGCGGCACGGGCGGGGGTCTCCAAGGGGGGTCTGCTCTACCACTTCGGCGGCAAGGAGGCGCTGTTCAACGGTCTCCTCGACCGGCTGCGCGACCTCGGCGCGCAGGACGCCGCGACCCACGACGACTGCGACGCGCTCACCGCCTACCTCGCGACGTCGTCCCGCGCCGAGGACGCCTACACGCGCACGCTGCTCGCGACGATGCGGCTCATCGGCACCCCCGGCGTCGACGCCGAGAACGCCATCGCCGACAGCCTCGACCACTGGGCCGACGTCCTCGCCGAGCACATCACGGACCCGATGCTCCTGCGGCTCGTCATGCTCGTCGGCGACGGCCTCTACCTCCGCGCCCTCCTCGGCGCCCAACGACGCCCCCTCGACGACAACCTCGTGAGCTACGTCCGGGGCCTCGCCGCCCGCTGAGCCCGGTCGGTCGTCGCCCCCACCGGTGTCGATCGTGCCCACACCCCCTCGGAGGAGGGTGACGGAACCCCTTGAGGCGGGCCCCCGCCCGCCGATGAGGGGAGAGGGGGCACCCATCCACGCCCCCCGATGGAGGGGGACACAGGTGGAACACACGCGACGGGCCATGCTCCGCGCCGGAGCACTGCTCCTCGGGACGAGCCTCGTCGCGGCCTGCTCGGCCGACCCGACGACCTCGACGACGGCGCAGCAGGCCGCCGGCGGCGGCAGGACGGCGAAGATCTACGTCATCTCGCCGCAGAGCGGGCCCGACGCCGCCCTCGGCCTGGGCATGCGCAACTCCGCCCAGCTCGCGGTGGAACAGGCCAAGGCCCGCGGCGACATCCCCGGGTGGACCCTCGAGGTCGTCCCCCTCGACGACGCCGGTGATCCGACCAAGGCCGCCGAGGCGGCGAAGAAGGCTGCCGCCGACGAGGCCACCGTCGCCGTCGTCGGCTCGATCTTCTCCGGCCTCACGAAGGCGATGCAGCAGCCTCTCTCCGACGCGGGCATCCTCCTCGTCTCCCCGAGCGCGACGAACCCCACCCTCAGCCGTGGCGAGGACTACGCGAAGAAGCCCAAGCGGCAGTACGACTCGTTCTTCCGTGTCATCGCCCCCGACGACGCCCACGCCCCCGCCCTCGCGCAGCACCTTCGTTCGCAGAACACCGGCCGCGTCGCCGTCGTGCACGACGGCGACTCCTACGGCTCCGGCCTCGCCTCCGCCTTCACCGAGGCGTTCGAGAAGGAGGGCGGCAAGGTCGTCACCTCCGCACAGATCGACCCCAAGGCGCCACTCGTCTACACCAAGGTCGTCGACCAACTCGTGAAGGCGAAGCCGCAGGCCGTCCTCTTCGGTGGGGTCGAGATCCAGGGCGGTGCCCTCGCCCGGCAGATCCGCGAGGCGGGCCTCACCGTCCCCGTCGTCGGCGGCGACGCGCTCGCCACCGAGCTCTACATCCCCAAGTCCGGTCCCGTCTCCGGCGGCGACCTCAGCACCGCCTCCGGTGCCCCCGTCGACACAGTCGAGGCAGGCAAGGCCTACCTCGCCGCCTACCGTGACCACCGCTTCCGCGAGTCGGCCACCTCCTACGGCCCCCTCGGCTACGACGCCGCCAGTGCTGCTCTCGCGGCACTCACGACGGCGCTCCCGTCGGCGACCTCCCCCGAGGCCGCCCGCAAGGCCGCCGTCTCCGCGATGTCCTCGGTGAAGATCGACGGCACGAGCGGGCCCGTGGCCTTCGACGAGTTCGGGGACGTGACGCCACGCTCCGTCACCGTCAACGTCCTCCGCGCCGGGGCCTGGACCCCGGCCAAGACCTATTCCTTCGGCTGAGCCGAACCCGAACTCGGCCACGACGACCAGCGGCCGACGCCGACCGGGAACGACCTCGGCCCGGCCGCGAACCCCAGAAGGAGCTCTCATGGCATCGAGCCGACTCGCCCGTGCAGGCCGCCGCGGTCGTCCCGCGGCCGCGGGCGGGGCCACCACGGCACCCGCGCCGGACGGGACCCCCACACGCAGCCGAGGCCTCACCGGCGTCGTCGACGCGTGGGGGCTCCGCACGAAGCTCCTCACGATCGGGGCCATCGGTCTGCTCGGCGTGCTCCTCCTCACCGTGCTCACCTGGGTGGGCGTCGGCCGGATGACCGAGGGATCCCAGCGGGCCGCCGATGCCACCGCCGCCGCCAACTCCGCCCAGACCGCAGAGCACCTCCTCGCCGAGGCGAAGCGGGCGCAGATCTCCTACGTCACCGACGTCCACGCGTACGGCGGCAAGCTCGCGACCCGCGACGACATGCCACGTCGCGGCGCGTTCGTCCAGTCCGTCACCCGCGCGCAGGACGGCATCACCTCGTTCCCCGTCGGGGGTCTCTCCGACGACGGCCGCGCCACCTTCGACGACGTGAAGAACCTGGTCGCCACCTACATCGCCCTGGACGGCGAGGCCGCCGAGAACTTCCGCAGCGGCACCCCCGAGGGCCTTGCCGCCGGTGACATCAAGATCCGTGAGTCGCTCGAGACGTACTCGGGGCTCCAGTCCCAACTCGAACTCCTCCAGAACGGCGCCGTCGCGTACGCGGACGAGGCGACGGCCGACGCCGCGGCCACGGCCCGCAACCTCCGCATCGCGTCCCTCGTGGCCCTCACCCTCGCCGCCCTCGGCATCATCGGCACCGCCCTGCTCGTCACCAACCGCATCCTCGCCGCCGTGCAGCAGGTGCGGGCGACGATGGAGGCGATGCGGGAGGGCGACCTCACCGTTCCCGCCCGTGCCACGTCCACCGACGAGATCGGACGCCTCACCCAGGCCTGCGAGGAGACCCGGCAGGCGATGCAGAGCCTCATCGGTGCGGTCTCGGAGGCCTCGGCCACGGTGGGTGCGACGTCCACCGAGCTCAGCGCCGTCGCCGACGAGGTCCAGGGCTCGGCGGAACGCGCCAGCCGGGAGATGGGCCTCGTCTCCGGCGGCGCCGGCACCGTCTCCGACAACGTGCAGACCGTCTCCGCCGGCACCGAGGAGATGACGGCGAGCATCCAGGAGATCTCCCGCAGCGCCAACGACGCCTCCGCCGTCGCCACCTCCGCGGTGCGCGCCGCCGAGCAGGCGAACGCGACGGTCGCGGCCCTCGGCACGAGCAGCGCCGAGATCGGCAACGTCGTCCAGGCCATCACCGGCATCGCCGAGCAGACCAACCTCCTCGCCCTCAACGCGACGATCGAGGCCGCCCGCGCCGGTGAGGCGGGCAAGGGCTTCGCCGTCGTCGCGAGCGAGGTCAAGGACCTCGCACAGGAGACGGCCCGCGCCACCGAGGACATCACGTCCCGCATCGACGACATCCGCCGCGACACCGACACCGCCGTCGCGGCCATCACGCAGATCTCCTCGATCATCGCCCAGATCAACGACGCTCAGACGACCATCGCGTCCGCCGTCGAGGAGCAGACGGCGACGACGAACGAGATGGCGCGCAGCGTGCACGACGCCGCCGACGGTTCCCGGCGCATCGCCGGCACCGCCACGGGCGCGGAGGCCGCGGCCCACGCCTCGACCGAGGCCGCCGGTCACCTCCGCTCGACGGCCGGGCGGCTCAGCGGCCAGTTCGACCGCCTGCACTCCCTCGTCGGACGCTTCCGGTACTGACCTGCGCCGAACCGCCTCGTCGAGAGGCGCCTGCACACGCCGATGCCCGGCACCCGTCGAGGGGAGCCGGGCATCGGCGTGTGCGAGCCGGAGTTCGTCCGCCCGTCAGATCTTCGTGACCGGGGTCTCCGGGCTCCTGCCGGCGAGCACCGCGAGCGCGTTGCGGGCGGCGAGTTCGGCCATCGCCGTGCGGGTCTCGACCGTGGCCGAACCGAGGTGCGGCAGGAGCACGACGTCGTCACGCTCGAGGAGACCCTCATGGACGGCGGGCTCGTTCTCGAAGACGTCGAGACCGGCACCGGCGATCTCGCCGTTCTCGAGGGCCTCGACGAGAGCGGCCTCGTCGATGATCGGGCCGCGGGCGGAGTTCACCACATACGCGGTCTTCTTCATCTTCTCGAGGGCGTCGGCGTCGATGAGGTGGAACGTCGACCCCTCCTGGCCCTCGGGGATGAGGGGGCAGTGCAGGGAGACGACGTCCGCCGTGGCGAGCAGCTCGTCCATGTCGACGCGCCGGGCGGCGGGCTCCTTCGCCACCGCCGGGTCCATCTCGCGGGCGTCGGTGTAGACGACGTCCATGCCGAACGCCTTGGCGCGACGCGCCATCGCGATGCCGATCTGGCCGGCGCCGACGATGCCGATCGTCTTGCCCTGCAGGCCCATGCCGAGCATGTAGAACATGCCCCACTGCCACGGCGTCTTCGAGCGGATGACCCGCTCGCCCTCGCCGAAGCGGCGCGTGACCATGAGCATGAGACCGAACGCCGTGTCGGCCGTCGTCTCGGTGAGCACCTTGGGCGTGTTCGTCGCGACGACCCCGTGCTTCTCGCACGCGGCGACGTCGATGTTGTTGAAGCCGACGGCGACGTTGGCGACGACCTTGAGCTGGTCACCGGCAGCGTCGAGGAACTCGTCGTCGACCTTCTCGGTGAGGAGCGTGAGGATCGCGTCCGCGCCCGTGATCATATGGAGGCACTTCTCCCGCGAGATGCAGTCCTCGGAGTCCCACATCGTGACGTCGTGCTCGGCCTCGAGCATCTCGACGCCCTCGCGGGGGATCCGGTTGGTGATGACGACCTTGGCCATGACCGCTCCTCAGCTCTCGATCCACTGCTTGAGAAGGCCGAGGCCTTCACGGATGTCCTCCTCCGGCAGGCCGGAGTAGGCGAAGCGCACGTACTGGCGCTCCTCGCCCGGCTGCGGCCGTCCGAAGTGCTTACGCGTGCAGAACGAGACGCCCGTGGCGTGCAGCGCCTCCGTGGCGAACGCGTTGACCTCGTCGACGCCCTTGTGTGCCATCGCCTCGGTGACGTCGGGGAAGAGGTAGAACGTCGACTCGGGCTTGGCGATGTGGATGCCCTTCGTCGTGGACAGGACGTCGAACGCGGCGTCACGACGGCCACGCAGCGTCTCGAGGATCGCCTTGACCCCCGTCTGGTCGCCCGTGAGGCCCGCCGCACCCGCGTACTGGATGAACTGCGTCGTGCAGGACTCGTTGTTCGTGTTCATCGTCGAGATGACGCGGGCGATGTCGAGCGGCGCGATGGCTGCACCGAGACGCCAACCCGTCATCGCGAACTTCTTGCTGAACGTGTAGAGGATGACCGTGCGCTGGGCCATGCCGGGGAGCGCGGAGATGCTCTTCGACTCGCCCGAGTACCGCATCTCGAAGTAGGCCTCGTCGGAGAGGACCCACAGGTCGTGCTCGATCGCGAGCTGCGCGACGGCCTCACGCTCGGCGTCGGTGGACTCCGCCGAGATCGGGTTCTGGAGGTCGTTGTAGATGATCGCCCGCGTGTTGGGGGTGATGAGCGAGCGGACCTGGTCGAGGTCGATCGCGAACCCGCGCTCGGTGGGCACGTACCGGTACGCCTTGGCGACGCCGCCGAGGTACTCGATCTGCGACTCGTAGATCGGGAAGCCGGGGTTCGGATAGAGCACCTCTTCGCCGGGGTTCATCACGGCCTGGAGGAACTTCGTGATGACGGGCTTGCCGCCGGGCTGGACGACGACGTTGTCCGCCGTGTACGTCGTGCCACGACGTGCGTTCGTGTCCTCGGCGAGGGCCTCTCGGAGCACGGGGACGCCGGCACCGGGGCAGTACCCCGTCTTGCCCTCGGCGATCGCCTTGTTCATGGCCTCGGTGACGACCGAGGGGGTGGCCAGGTCGATGTCGCCGAGGTGGAAGGGGTAGATGCGATGACCCTTGGCCCCCCACTCGTTCGCCGCCAGGGAGACCGCGAACGCCGTCTCCGTCCCAAGCCTCGTCAACCGCTCCGCCAATGCCATGGCGATCTCCTTTCGGGTGCTGTTCGGTCAGCGTAACGACGGGGTTCAGCGGCGTCCGGCGTTTCCGAAATCGCCCGCCACCTGCTCCGACGCACGTCCGGACGCCCCCCCGCGGGGTGATGTTCGACATCTCGCCGGGCGTTCGCCGCGCCTCAGCCACGCCTCCGCCGAGGCGTCCCGCGTCGGGCGGTTCCCGCGTCCGGTGGGAGCCCGGCGGCGGGGTCTTCTCGCGCCGTGGTCGCGGCGACGCGTCGTCGGGCGCGCGACCTACAGTGGAATCCGGCTCCACGTCACGCGACCCCGGCACGTGGCAGGACCCCGCTCCACGTTCCCCTCACGTCACGGAGGATCCGGTGACCACCGATCTGCATCCCACCCTGCAGCCCATGTTCGAGACCGTGCTCCGGCGCAACCCCGGCGAGGTGGAGTTCCACCAGGCCGCCCACGAGGTCTTCGAGAGCCTGAGCCCCGTCGTCGCCAAGCGTCCCGAGTACGTGCAGGCCTCGATCATCGAGCGCATCTGCGAGCCCGAGCGGCAGATCATCTTCCGGGTACCGTGGATCGACGACTCCGGCAAGGTGCAGATCAACCGCGGGTTCCGCGTCGAGTTCAACTCCGCGCTCGGCCCGTACAAGGGTGGCCTCCGCTTCCACCCGAGCGTCTACCTCGGCATCGTCAAGTTCCTCGGCTTCGAGCAGATCTTCAAGAATGCTCTCACCGGCATGCCGATCGGCGGCGGCAAGGGCGGTTCGGACTTCGACCCCAAGGGCAAGTCCGACCTCGAGATCATGCGGTTCTGCCAGTCGTTCATGACGGAGCTGTACCGCCACATCGGCGAGTACACCGACGTGCCCGCCGGTGACATCGGCGTCGGCGGCCGCGAGATCGGTTACCTCTTCGGCCAGTACAAGCGCATCACCAACCGGTACGAGGCCGGTGTCCTCACCGGCAAGGGCCTCACGTGGGGCGGGTCGATGGTCCGCACCGAGGCCACCGGGTACGGCCTCGTCTACTTCGTCGACGAGATGCTCCGCGCCGACAAGACCTCCTTCGACGGCAAGAAGGTCGTCGTCTCTGGCTCCGGCAACGTCGCGATCTACGCCGCGGAGAAGGTGTCCCAGCTCGGCGGCACCGTCGTCGCGATGTCGGACTCCGGCGGTTACATCGTCGACGAGGGCGGCATCGACCTCGACCTCATGAAGGAGATCAAGGAGGTCCGTCGCGGCCGCATCTCCGAGTACGCGGAGAGCCGCGGCGCGCGCTACGTCGAGGACGGTTCCATCTGGGACGTGCCCTGCCAGATCGCCCTGCCGTGTGCGACGCAGAACGAGCTCGACGAGAACCACGCGGCGTCCCTCATCGAGAACGGAGTCGAGATCGTCGCCGAGGGCGCGAACATGCCTACGACCCAGGCGGGCACGCGTGCGCTGCGCGAGGCGGGCGTACGATTCGCGCCGGGCAAGGCCGCGAACGCCGGCGGCGTCGCCACCTCCGCGCTCGAGATGCAGCAGAACGCCTCGCGCGACTCGTGGTCGTTCGAGGACACCGACGCCCGCCTGCGCGAGATCATGCAGGGCATCTTCGGCAACTGCATGACGACGGCCGAGGAGTACGACATGCCGGGCGACTACGTCGCCGGCGCCAACATCGCGGGCTTCACGCAGGTCGCCGACGCGATGCTCGCCCTTGGCGTCATCTGACACCGGGCATCACCCGCACGACGGGGGCCGCGTCCGAGACGGGTGCGGCCCCCGTCCGCGTCCGTCGGAGTCCGTCGCCGGTCCGGTCAGCGTTCGCCGGTCGCCGCGTCGAGGGGATCGGCAACTCCGGCGCGGGGACCCGACGGGTGGTCGTAGGCGAGCAGCCACCGCTCCGAGGGGTCGAGGGTGAACTCGGCGCGGCGGCGTGTGTGCGTGCCCATGACGGCCGGGGCGCCGTTCGAGACGGCCGCCGGTGGGCGCCGGTAGTCGGTGGCGACGCGGTAGTCGACCCGGCAGGTCGTCGTCTCGCAGGAGACCCGTGCGACCTCGACGGTCGCCTCCGCCACGTCGTACACCTCGACGGCATCGCGACGGGCGGCGGCACGGATCGCTTTCTGCGACCGGGCGAGCTCGTCGCGCATCGCCGGGGTGAGTCCGTCCGGGACCTCCGGTGTGGGCGCCCCGAGGGTGTAGGCCCCGGCGCGGGCGTCGTGCACGGCGTCGAGGGTGGCCGTAGCCGTCCGGGCGTCGAGGGCGGGCGGCCTCGCGAGGGTCGTCGTGGCGAGGGCGAGAGCGCAGGCCGCGAGACCTCCGACCACGAGACCTCCGAGCGTCGAGCCCGACGCACGCATGGTTCCTCCTGGGGACGCAGTGACGAACGCTCCCTCCCGCGCTGAGCAGGAGGGAGCGTTCGTGACGGGTGACTCAGCTGCCGGCGACGGCGGAGGCGAGACGCCCGAGGGAACCCTCGAGCTGCTCCTCGGAGATGAGCGGGAAGCTCACCTTCTTGAGGAGCTCCTTGTCGGTGACCTTGCTCCAGTCGTACGTGAGCTGCACCTGCGTGGCGTCCGGGCCCTCCGGGGTGAGCTCGTACATCCACTCCCAGCCCTTGGGCTCGGTGCCGGCGGGCGCCGTCTGCCAGGCGAGGAGACGGTTCTCGTCGAACCCGGTGACGTGGTTGTCGGTCTGGTAGTCGCCACCCATGTGGGGGGCGTTCATGTTCATCGTGAAGACCTGCCCGTTCGCGGTGATGCGGTCGGTCTTCTCGTCGGAGACGATCTGGCCGGACCCGTCGATCTCGGCGTGGCGGGCCGGGTTGGAGATGACGGCCCAGACGTCCTGCGGGGAGGCGTCGATCGTGCGGCTGACGGTGATCTTCTTCTCGTCGGTCATGACTCCCACCTTGCCCCTTCGTCGTCGTCCTCGCCAGTGGGACCGCTCCACGGGCGTGGCGTGGGGCGGTCCGATCGCCCTTCAGACCTCGAGGATCGGCACCCGGGAGCGGACGTCGTCGACGATGCCGAGGTCGACGGTCGTGACGAGGACGTCGGCGCGGTGGTCGAGCCGGGCCCGCACCTCGCCGAGCGGGCCCACGACGGCGCTACGGCCGATGCCGAGCGCCTGCGCGCCGCGCGGCGGCTGCCACGCCTGGTCGCACGCGACGAGCCACGCCTGCGCGTCCATCGCCCGGGCGCGGACGAGGAGGTCCCACTGCTCGGCCTTGCCCGGCCCCTCGCCCCACGAGGCGGGCAGCGCGACGACCTGGGCCCCCGCCCGGCCGAGGGCGGTGAACTGGTCGGCGAAGCGGACGTCGTAGCAGGTGGCGAACCCCACGGTCGCGCTGCCGCCCCCCTCCAGGGGAACCTCCACCGTGACGAGCTCGGTGCCCGGCGCGACGTGCTCGGACTCGCGCGACCCGAACGCGTCGTAGAGGTGATGCTTGCGGTAGGCGGCCTCGACGCCCCGGCCCGTGACGAGGAGGGTGTTGTGGACGCGCCCGTCACCGGCCGGCTCGAACATGCCGACGACGAGCGTCACGTCGAGCTTCTCGGCGATCTTCCGTACCCCGGTCGCGAACTCGCCGTCGAGCGGCTGCGCCACCGCCGACAGGTCGGTACCGAAACACGCCATCGCCGCTTCGGGGAGGACGACGAGCCGTGCCCCCCCGTGGGCGGCGCGCGTCGCGGCCTCCCGGATCGTCTCGAGGTTCTCCCGCGGCTCCCCGCTCGCGGTGATCTGGCAGGCGGCGACGGTCAACGTGCTCACGGTGGTCTCCCGGGTCGAGGGCTGGTGCGTCCTCACCATCGCACGCCCGGCTCAGGGGAGCGCGGGGATGCGGCGCAGCGCGAGGGTGAGGAGGAGGGCCAGTCCGACGAGCCCGGCGCAGAGGAGGACGACGGCGTCCCACCCGCCGGACTCCCACGCGTGCCCCGCGAGGGCACCGAACACCGACGACCCCGCGTAGTAGGTGAACAGGTAGCCCGAGGACGCCTGTCCCTTGGCGGCGCTGCCCCGCGCCGCGCGGGCGGCGACCCACCCGCTCGCGACGCCGTGGAGCGCGAAGAACCCCGCGGTCATCACCGTGAGGAACACGGCGACGACGACGATCGGCTCGAACCACGTCCCGAGCAGCCCGGCGAGCATGACGACCGCGCAGATCGGCGCGACCGTCCGCTGCCCGAACCGGGAGGCCGCGCGGCCGGCGTACGTCGAACTCACCGATCCCACGGCGTACGTGAGGAACACGAGCCCCACGACGCCGACGGAGTAGTCGTACGGCGGGGCCATGAAGCGATAGCTCATCGCGTTGAACACCCCGACGAACGCGCCCATCGCGGTGCCGCCGATCGCGAAGAGGCACCAGTACGCCGGGTCGCGGAGGATCGCGCGCGCGGTGGCGAGCAGGTGGCGGGTGCTCGCGGGGGCGGGGGTGAATCCGCGGCTCGCGGGCAGGAGCACCCGCACGGCCACAGCGCACGCGAGGCCGACGAGCCCGATGCCGAGCAGCGCCGCGCGCCACCCCGCGACCTCGGCGATCGCGCCGGTGACGAGGCGCCCCGACATCCCGCCGATCGCGGTGCCGCCGATGTAGAGCCCGGCCGCGCGCGCCGTTGCGCTCGGGTGGACCTCCTCGGCGAGGTAGGCCATCGCGACGGCCGGGAGCCCGGCGAGGACGATCCCCTCGACGAGCCGCAGCCCGAGCAAGACGGACCAGCCCGGTGCGAGGGCCCCGGCGAGGGAGACGAGCGAGGCCGCGAACAGCGAGGCGTGCATGAGGGGGGTGCGGCCGAGGATCTCCGACATCGGCCCCGCGACGAGCAGCGCAACCCCCAGCCCGGCCGTCGCGACCGACACCGACAGCGCCGCCGTGCCCGCGTCGAGGCCGAACTCGCTCGACAGGAGCGGCAGGATCGGTTGGGTGCTGTAGAGCAGCGCGAACGTCACGACACCCGCGAGGAACAGAGCGACGGCGATGCGCCGATACCCCGCGCTGCCGGGGAGGTGCCCCTCGAACGGGGCGTCGTCGGGGAGGGGCGTCGCCGCCCCTGCGGTGCTCATGCGCCCTTCGGTCGGCGGAAACGGAGGACGAAGAGGACCGCCCACACGAGCACCCCGACGAGGTAGACGAGGAACGGCGCCGACCCGATCGCCTCGTGGCCGTGGACGGTGAGCCAGGCGAGGTCGAACATCGCGGCGGCGACCAGGAGATTCGTGGCGGCGAGGAGCAGCCACATCTCACGGGAGACGGTCGCGAACGTCGCCTCGGCGCGTTCGGGGGAGAGCCAGTAGTCCTTGTTCGGGATGTTGAGGAACGTCGCCGGCGGCCGCGTCGCGGCCCGGGTGATGAGGGGGGCGACGACGAGCATGAGGATCGTGAGCGGTGCGTTGGCGCCGAGGAACCCGGCGCGGCTGCCGTGGCTCGTCACCGTGCCGTCGAGATCCACCTGCGAGGCCACGCCGTCCGGGGGCAGCACGAACGCCGCCCACACGACGACCCCCACGTACAGCGCGGCGCTCGCCGCCCACACCGTCTTCGCCATGCCCCCAGGTGTACCAGCCCCGGCGGCGCCGGGCCGATCCGGGCGCGGACGCCGACGGCCCCGGTCCGTCCGTGGACGGTGACGGGGCCGCGATCGGTGAGCCGCGGAGCGGGCCTCAGTCGACGGCGATCTCGCTGCGGTCGCCGGACCAAAGGGTGTGGAAGCTGCCCTCGTCGTCGATGCGGCGGTAGGTGTGGGAGCCGAAGAAGTCGCGCAACCCCTGGGTGAGGGCCGCGTTGCCGCGAGGCGCACGGATCGTGTCGTAGTAGCCGATCCCGGCCGCGAAGCCGGGGGCGGGCACACCCGCCTCGACGGCCCGGGCGATCGTGCGCCGCCACCCGCCCTGCGCCTTCTCGAGCCCGTCGCGGATGCTCGGCGCCTCGAGGAGCGTGGCGAGGTTGTTCGCCGCGTACTCGTCGCGGATGCGGTCGAGGATCTTCGCGCGGATGATGCACCCGGCCCGCCAGATCTTCGCGACCTCGGCCATGTTCACGTCCCAGCCGTACTCCTGCCCGGCCATGCGGATCTCGTCGAGACCCTGCGCGTACGCGATCACCTTGCTCGACCACAGGGCGTCGCGGAGGTCGGAGACGAACGACTCCAGATCCTCGACGGCGATGCGCGCGTCGGGGCCGGCGAGGACGCGCTGGGCGTGCTCCCGCAACTCGGCGTGGGACGACGCGGCGCGGGCGAACACCGACTCGGCGATGACGTTGACGGGGGTGGCGAGGTCGAGGGCGCTCTGCACCGTCCACGTGCCCGTGCCCTTCATGCCCGCGGCGTCGACGATGACGTCGACGAGGGCCTTGCCGGTGCGGGCGTCCTTCTGACGGAGCACCTCGGCGGTGATCTCGATGAGGTAGGAGTCGAGGTCACCGGTGTTCCACGTCTCGAACACCTCGGCGGCCTCCTCGAGGGAGAACCCGGCGGCGCGGAGCAGCTCGTAGGCCTCGCCGATGAACTGGATGTCGGCGTACTCGATGCCGTTGTGGACCATCTTGACGAAGTGACCGGAACCGTCGGGGCCGATGTGCGTGCAGCACGGCTCGCCGTCGACGTGGGCGGAGATCGCCTCGAGCATGGGGCCGACGACCTCGTAGGACTCCGTGGGTCCGCCGGGCATGATCGACGGACCCTCGAGTGCGCCGACCTCGCCGCCGGAGACACCTGCGCCGACGAAGTGGAGGCCCAGCTCGGCGAGCTTGGCCTCACGGCGGCGGGTGTCCTGGAAGTAGGAGTTGCCGCCGTCGATGACGACGTCACCCTTCTCGAGGAGCGGGGTGAGGGTGTCGATGACCTGGTCGGTGACGTCGCCCGCCTTGACGAGCAGGATGATCGACCGCGGCCGCTTGAGGCTCCTGACGAAGTCCTCGACGCTGCCCGCGGGGACGAACGTGCCCTCGGCGCCGTGCTCGGTCATCATCGTCGCCGTGCGGTCGACCCAGTGGTCGTAGAGCGCGACGGCGTAGTCGTGGCGGGCGAGGTTGCGGGCGAGGTTGCTGCCCATGACCGCCATGCCGACGACGCCGATGTCCGCGGAGGCCTCCGCCGGGGTGGGGATGTCGACGTCGGGCCGCTGGGTGCGCTCGCCGAGCGCCGTTCCGGTGTCGACCGCCGCGGCGCGTTGCTGTTCGGTGCGGTGATCACTGAGCGCGAGCTCCTGGTCACCGTCGTGCAGGTCGCGGTCGTCTCGCTCGGGCGTCGTCATCCTCGCTCCTCCGGGGTCGGTCGATGTCTCGGCACCACGCTACGGCCCTGGTGGGACGGGCGCGATGGGCGTCGTCCCCGTCTCGGGCCGCACGGCGGCCCCGCTCGTGTGACGGAGGGGTGCGCGTCATCTCCCCGCAACGGCGTCGGATCCGTCAAGATGCGGGAGATCGTGCACGACGGTGTGCCGACGACCCGAGAGGAACCCCTTCCGCATGCGTCACCTTCGCCCCTTCGCCGCGGTCGCGCTCAGCGCCGCGCTCGTCGCCGCTCCCGGGATCGCCACCGCGTCCCCCGTCCTCACCGGATCCACCACGGCCGTGGCCGCCTCGGCCGCGTCCGACCCGGCCGCGCTCAAGGCGCGCATCGCGCGCCTCATGCCGAAGACGGACAGCGCCACCAAGCGGCAGCTCGACCGCCTCATCCGTGACCCGCACCGCATCGACGGCTCCCAGTACCAGTGCGGCCCCACGGAGTTCGCGGCGTGGCAGCGGCAGTCCACGGCCGACTGGACCGACGAGGACTTCCAGATCCTCGACGCCCTCGGCGCCTTCGACCTCCCGACGTACGAGGCCCTCGTCTACGGCTCGGAGAACGACCCGGCGTTCGCGCTGCGCAGCGACGCGCAGGTCCTGCAGAAGACGTTCCGCAAGCTGAAGAAGTTCTGGGACATCAAGAGCGACGACATCCAGCTCATGGCGATGCACGGCGACATGATGCGCGACCCGGCCCGCACGTCCCGCGTGTACCAGACGGTGTTCGGTGTGCCGAAGGCCGAGGCGGACGAGCTCGCCTCGCTCCTCGCCGAGTTCATCGCCCAGCCGAAGTTCCAGGGCGGCAACCACCCGCTGTTCACGCTCAACGCGTTCGCGTTCAGCTCCTACGGTGAGGACGTCGACGGCCTCGGCGTCATCGGCGACCGCATCGTCATGGGCGACGGCATCCTCCGCGCCTACCGTGAGATGGGGTACGGCGACGTCGCCCCGCAGGCGATCCTCGCGCACGAGTTCGGCCACCACGTGCAGTTCGAGCTGCGCATGCACGGCGACGTCGCGAGCCCGGAGGCCACGCGCCGCACCGAGCTCCACGCCGATGCCGCCGCGGCGTACTTCCTCTCCCACCCGCGCGGGATGAGCATGCAGATCAAGCGTGTGACGCAGTTCCTCCGCGTCTTCTACTCGATCGGCGACTGCGGCTTCGACAGCAATGGCCACCACGGCACGCCCAACCAGCGTGAGCGCGCCGGTAACTGGGCCTACCAGCTCCAGGAGAGCGCCCGACCGAAGGGCAAGGTTCTCTCGGCCGCGGAGTTCACGCGTCGTTTCGAGGCGGTCCTCCCGCAGCTCGTCGCGCCCGACGCGGCCTGATCGGCGGCCCGATCGGTGACCCGGCCGCCCGACGCCCGGGTGAGCTGACGCCCGGGTGATCGGGACGATCGGTGAGACCGGGACACGACGAACGGGGGAGGTGCTCATCGTGAGCACCTCCCCCGTTCGTCGTGCGTGGGGGAGGAGGGTCAGGCGGTGGGTGCGATCTCCGCGGGGTCCTCGGTGCGGCCGAGGGCCGCGTCCCGCCTCGCGAGGGCGGCGTGGGCCACCCGGTAGACGAGGAGGGCGAGCACCGCGGCGAGCGCGATGATCCAGAGGACGTTCGCGTACCGCACGCCCTGCTCGGTGGTCGCGCCCGTCGCCCAGGAGAGGAACGACGGCTTCGCGTCCATGAGCGCCGCGGTCGCGGCGATGCCGAGGGGGATGGCGATGTTGATCGTGAGGTTGTAGAACCCGATCGCGACGCCGGACTTGGCCGGCGGGATGTCGCGGATCGCCGTCGACACGAGCGGCGCGTAGAGGAGCGCGAAGCCCGAACCGAACAGCGTGAACGAGACGACGAAGATCCACGTGCCCGCCTCGGGGGCGATCGCCGGGCCGACGAGGGCGACGACGATCATGCCGATGGCGAGGGTGATCGCGGCGGCCGAGTCGAGGACCCGCGCGATACGGCCCGAGAGGATCCCGACGAGGACGGCGCACAGGTACCCGGGCGCGAGGAGGAGCGACGCGTCGCTCTCCGGCAGGCCGTAGAGGTCTCCGACGAGGAACGGGAACATGAACAGGTAGGCGAGCTGCGCCGAGTAGAGGACGAAGACGACGGCGAGCATGCTCGGGTACCGCGGTTCGGCGAAGAACGACGGGTCGACGATCGCCCGCGGGTTGTGCCGCACGTGCCACACGAACAGCGGCAGGGCGACGAGCACGGGGATGAGCCACCACCAGTCGAACGCCTGCAGGTAGAGCATGATGCCGGTCGCGACCGTCGCGATGAGGAACAGGCCGAACACGTCGACGTGGTTCGCCGTCGCCTCGTGCACGGGCACGGTGCGCAGCACGCCCGGGAGGGCGAGGAGGCACAGGAGCGGGACGAGGAAGAACACCGTCCAGTGGACGTACGTCGCGATGAACCCGCTCGCGATCGCGCCGAGGAGCAGCGAGGACTGGAACGCGGCCGTGCTGAACCCGAGGTAGGTCTTCTGGTCCTCCCTCGGGAGGTACTTCGTCACGTAGATGACGTAGAGCGTCTCGGCGGCGGCGAGGCCGGTCGTCTGGATGATGCGTCCTGTGAGGACCCACTCGAACGACGCGCGGCCCGCGTAGCCGACGAGGGAGCCGACGCTGATGAGCCCGACGGCCGCGACGAGCAGCTTGCGCATGCTCACCGCGTCGGCGAGAGCGGCGTACACGACGGCGCCGATGCCGATGATGACGCCGGCGAGGGTGGCCTGGAGGCTCACCGTCGAGGCGGAGAGCCCGAGGTCGTCACCGATCGACTTCGACGCGAACTTGAAGCCGTTGTCGATGATGAGCGAGAAGACGAAGAGGAAGAGGATGACCGGGACGGCCCGTTTGGGATTCGGGCCGGCCCCGAGTCGTGCCGTGCTCATTCCGTCACCGTGGCGAGGGCGATCTCGATCATGGCGGTGAACGCCGTCTGACGCTCCTCCGGCGTCGTGTGGCGGCCGCCGACGAGGTCGTCGCTCACGGTGAAGATGCCGAGGGCGTCGACCCCGGCCGCGGCGGCGTTGGCGTAGAGGCCGGCGGACTCCATCTCGACGCCGAGGATGCCCATGCGGGTCCAGCGGGCGAGGGCGCTCTCGTCGGCGTTGTAGAAGATGTCGCTCGAGAGGACGTTGCCGACGTGGACGGTCTGCTCGGCCTCACGGGCGTGGGCGACGGCGCGCTCGAGGAGGCGGTAGGACCCGATGGGGGCGTACGTGCCGGGGGCGCCGAACTGGCTGAGGTAGTTGCTGTCGGTGGAGGCGGCCTGCCCGATGACGACGTCGTAGAGGTCGATGCCCTCCTGCATGCCGCCGCAGGACCCGACGCGGATGAGCTGCTTGACCCCGAAGGTGTGGATGAGTTCGTAGGAGTAGAGCGAGATCGACGGGATGCCCATGCCGGTGCCCATGACCGACACCTGCTTCCCGCGGTACGTCCCCGTGAAGCCGAGCATGTTGCGGACCTCGTTGAAGCAGACCGGGTTCTCGAAGTAGGTCTCGGCGATGAACTTGGCCCGCAGGGGGTCGCCGGGCAGGAGGATCGACTCCGCGATGGGGGCGCCGTCCGGCTTGATGTGCGGGGTGGAAAGGGTGCTCACGATGTCTCCTCGGTCGGGGTGGGATGCCCTCGACGCTAGGAGCCTCGTGAATAAAGTTCAAGGGCTTTTTGACAAATGTTCGGTGGGCTCGTGAGATCGGCCGCCGCGCAGAATGGGGTGAGCGGCCCCGGGTCGTTACGCTTGACCGGCGGCGGGCCGCTCGCCCGATCGGTCTCGCGTTGAAAGGACCCTCATGGTCGCCTTCGGACTCCTCCTCCTGCTGATCGGCCTCGTCGCCGGCGCGTTCGCCATCTGGGTGGCGATGGCCGGCGCCGCCCAGTCGACGGTCGAGGGCGCCCCCGGCATGGGCGTCGACATCGCCGGCAACACCCTCGTCGTCCAGACCCTCACCCTCGTGATCCTCGGCATCGCCGGCCTCGTGCTCATCCTGTTCGGCCTGTGGCTCATGGTTGCGGCGAGCAAACGCAAGATGCGCGAGGCCAGGGAGCGTCGCGCGATCCGCAAGACGCAGAAGCAGCAGGAACGCGACCTCGCCGACGGCCGTCGCGCCGACACGACCACCACGACGGCGACGCGACCCCAGGCCACGACCGGTCGCGGTCACCTCGACCGCGACGGTGTCGTCGACGAGCGCAGCGGTCGCCCCGTCGCCGACGGCACCGAGTACGAGCCGGGCTCGCACCTCGGCCGCGACGACCGCATTCCGCCGGTCGACGGGCCCGGGCGCCGCTGAGGCCACCGGCCCCACCCTCTACACCGATCCCCCGTCCTCCTCGAGGGCGGGGGATCGTTCATGGGGCCCGTCGGATGCCCGGCGCCGGCGCCGTCCCCCACCTCCGCACCCCGCCTGGGGTGCCCCACCTCCCCGTCCGTCTCGTCCGTCCCCTCGACAGGAGCCTGCCCCGTGACCCAGCCCCACGACGATGTCCCCGCCGACCGTCCGGCCGGTGAGGCGAGGGTGCTCGCGGCACGGAACGGCACACTCGCCGTCTTCGCGGCCAACGGCTTCGCGATGGCGTCGTGGATGTCGCGCCTGCCCGACGTGCGGGAACGGTTCGACCTCACCCCCGGCGCACTCAGCGTCCTCCTCTTCGCGATCTCCCTCGGTGCGCTCGTCGGACTCCCCATCGCGGGGCGCGTGTCCCAGCGCCTCGGGGTCGTGCGGGCGGCGCAGCTCGGCGTCGCCGTCGCCTCGGCGGGACTGCTGTGGGCCGCGACGGCGACCCTGTGGGCACCGAGTCACCTGTGGATCGCGCCCGGTCTCGTCGCGTTCGGTCTCGGCAACGGCGTCTGGGATGTCGCGCAGAACCTCGAGGGCGGCATCGTCGAACAGGCCGTGGGGCGGGCGATCATGCCGTGGTTCCACGCCGCCTACAGTGGCGGCACCGTGGTCGGCGCGTTCGTCGGCGCCGGGATCATCGCGCTGGGGATCCCCACCGTCGTCCACGTCGTCGTGACGACTCTCCTCGCGACGGCGTTCGCGGGCGTGGCGGCGGGCCGATTCCTCCCTGCTGGCGCCATGGAGGAGCACGCGGAGGGCACCGTCGTCCGGAGCGCCTGGACCGAGCCCCGCACCCTGCTCGTCGGCGTCATGGTCCTCGCCGCGGCGTTCGCCGAGGGCACGGCGAACGACTGGATGGCCGTCGCGTTCGTCAGCGGCCACGGCCTGCCCGCCCACCTCGGCGTCCTCATCATGGGCCTCTTCCTCACGGCGATGACCCTCACCCGCGTCCTCGGCACCCACGTCCTCGACCGGTACGGCCGCGTGCCGGTGCTCGGCGCCCTCTTCACCGCTGCCGCGATCGGCAGCCTCATGGTGTGCCTCGGCAGCCTCCCCGTGGCGATCGTCGGCGCCGCCGTGTGGGGGTGCGGTGCGAGCCTGGGGTTCCCCGTCGGGATGTCGGCCGCCTCGGACGACCCGTCGCAGGCGCCCGCGCGTCTGTCGGTCGTGTCGACCCTCGGGTACACGGCGTTCCTCGGCGGCCCACCGCTCATCGGGTTCCTCGGCGACCACGTCGGCGTCCTCCGCGCGCTCCTCGCCGTCGGCGCGGCGTCGCTCGCCGCCCTTCTCGTCCTCCCCGCCGCGCGTCCGGAGGGGCAGGAGGCTGCGACACGGTAGGCCCCGAGCGGCGGGGGCCCCGCTGGTCTCCACGGATCCGCCATGGTGGCCTCCGGGTCCTCGCCTGCTTGGCCCGGCCTGACGCCATGTGCCAAAGTTGAGTGGAATAGACGCAGTTTTTGTGATGTTGTGATCAGTGAGACGTGGACCGCGGTCCACCATCGACCATCGTTCCGACCACACAGCCCCGAGGAGGGCCCCTATGTCTCTCCAACTCACGACGAAGGCGCAGGACGCCTTCTCGACGGCCGTGCGCAGTGCCGCCGCCGCCGGGCATCCTCACGTCGAGGCCGCCCACCTTCTCTCCGCCCTCACCGACCAGACCGACACGACGACGGGCCCGCTGCTCGACGCCTCCGGCAGTTCGATGCTCGCCGCACGCCGCGCGGCCGAGGCCAAGCTCGCCCAGCTCCCGCAGGTCTCCGGCTCCACCGTCACCTCCCCGAGCCTCTCCCGCGGTGCCCAGAGCGTCCTCGAGCAGGCCCGCCAGGTGATGGAGGCCATGGGCGACACCTACGTGTCCACCGACCACCTCCTCCTCGCGCTCGCGCGATCCGGCGAGTTCGGCCTCGACGCCGAAGCCATCGACCGGCTCATCCCGCAGATGCGCGGCGGCGGCAGGGTCACCTCGGAGAACCCCGAGGACCAGTTCAACGCCCTGCAGAAGTACGGCACCGACCTCACCCTTGCCGCCCGCGAGGGCAAGCTCGACCCCGTCATCGGCCGCGACTCCGAGATCCGTCGCGTCGTCCAGGTGCTCAGCCGCCGCACGAAGAACAACCCCGTGCTCATCGGCGAGCCCGGCGTCGGCAAGACGGCCGTCGTCGAGGGCCTTGCCCAGCGCATCGTCGCGGGCGACGTGCCCGAGTCCCTCCGCGACAAGCGGCTCATCGCGCTCGACCTGTCCGCCATGGTCGCGGGCGCGAAGTACCGCGGCGAGTTCGAGGAGCGCCTCAAGGCCGTCCTCACCGAGATCAAGGAGGCCGAGGGCAAGGTCGTCACCTTCATCGACGAGCTCCACACGATGGTGGGCGCCGGTGGTGGCAGCGACGGCTCGATGGACGCCGGCAACATGCTCAAGCCGCTGCTCGCCCGCGGTGAGCTGCGCCTCGTCGGTGCCACCACACTCGACGAGTACCGCAAGTACATCGAGAAGGACGCCGCCCTCGAGCGCCGGTTCCAGCAGGTCTACGTCGGCGAGCCGAGCGTGGAGGACACCATCGCGATCCTCCGCGGACTCAAGGAGCGGTACGAGGCGCACCACAAGGTCGCCATCGCCGATTCCGCGCTCGTCGCCGCTGCCACGCTGTCCGACCGTTATATCCAGGCACGGCAGCTCCCCGACAAGGCCATCGACCTCGTCGACGAGGCCGCCTCCCGCCTCCGCATGGAGATCGACTCCTCTCCGGTCGAGATCGACGCGCTCCGTCGCGCCGTCGACCGGCTCAAGATGGAGGAGCTCCACCTCTCCCGCGAGACGGACGAGGCCTCCGCCGAACGCCTCGAGCGGCTGCGGGCCGACCTTGCCGACAAGCAGGAGGAACTCGCCGGGCTCACCGCCCGGTGGGAGGCCGAGAAGGCCGGACTCAACCGCGTCGGTGACCTCAAGGCACGCCTCGACGAGCTGCGCAGCACCTCCGAGCGTCTCCAACGCGAGGGGGACTTTGCCGAGGCCTCCAAGATCCTCTACGGCGAAATTCCCGCGCTCGAGAAGGAGATCGCCGCGGCGAGCGCCGCCGAGGCCGCCGTCCCCGTCGACCCCATGGTCAAGGACGAGGTCGGCGCCGACGACATCGCCGAGGTCATCTCGAGCTGGACGGGCATCCCCGCCGGTCGGCTGCTCGAGGGCGAGACCGAGAAGCTCCTCCACATGGAGAGCTACCTCGGCGAGCGCCTCATCGGCCAGACCGACGCGGTGCGTGCCGTGTCCGACGCGGTGCGTCGCAGCCGGGCCGGCATCGCCGACCCCGACCGCCCCACCGGGTCGTTCCTCTTCCTCGGCCCGACGGGTGTCGGCAAGACGGAGCTCGCCAAGTCGCTCGCGGACTTCCTCTTCGACGACGAGCGGGCGATGGTCCGCATCGACATGAGCGAGTACAGCGAGCGTCACGCGGTCGCGCGTCTCATCGGTGCCCCACCCGGCTACGTCGGTTACGACGAGGGCGGTCAGCTCACCGAGGCCGTGCGGCGGCGTCCGTACTCCGTCGTGCTCCTCGACGAGATCGAGAAGGCCCACCCGGAGACCTTCGACATCCTCCTGCAGGTGCTCGACGACGGCCGTCTCACCGACGGTCAGGGACGTACCGTCGACTTCCGCAACGTCATCCTCGTGATGACGTCGAACCTCGGCAGCCAGTTCCTCGTCGACGAATCCCTCACGCCCGAGGCCAAGCGCGACGCCGTCATGGCCGCCGTGCGCGCCTCGTTCAAGCCGGAGTTCCTCAACCGCCTCGACGAGACGGTGATCTTCGAGCCGCTCTCGACCGCCGATCTCTCGCAGATCGTCGATCTCCAGGTGCAGAGCCTCGGCCGTCGTCTCGCCGATCGACGCATCACCCTCCAGGTCACCGACGGCGCCCGCGAGTGGCTCGCCCTCACGGGATACGACCCCGCCTACGGTGCCCGCCCGCTGCGCCGGCTCGTGCAGAAGGAGATCGGCGACCGGCTCGCCAAGGCGCTCCTCGGCGGTGAGGTCCGCGACGGTCACGTCGTCGAGGTGGACGTGGACCTGGCGGAGGACCACCTCGTCCTCGCCGACCGCGGACCGCTCGGGGAGCAGGCCGCCCACCCTGCGGCCACGACGCCGAACGCCGACGTCACGGCCGGCGACACCGGTGGCGACGACGACGTCGTCGACGCCGAGATCGTCGACTGACACACCGCTCCGCGGTACGAGTCGCCGCCCGCCTCCGACGAGGTCGGGCGGGGCCGTCACGAAGGACCCGCCCGTCACGCGACGGTCGGGTCCTTCGTCGTTCACGATCGGCCGGCGCCGTCCGCGGCGGCCGCCGTTCGTCGGCCGGCGACGTCGGTTCGTCGATCCGCGGCGCCGGTTCGGCGAGACGGTGCGTGCGCAGCGCCCCATCCGCCCCGTCCTGCTGCCACACTCTGTCGACGGCGATCCCCCTCACACCGGCTGTGCTCCCGCACGTCCACCCCCGGGGGACATCCGGCCGTGGTCACCGACTCGAGGGATGGACGAATGGAACAACTGCTGCCAGGTCTGCTCGCCCTGAACGAGGCCGTCAACGGCTTCGTCTGGGGCCCGGTCATGCTCATCGTGCTCGTCGGTACGGGCGTGTACCTGTCCGTCCGCACCGGGTTCTTCCAGATCCGCAAGTTCGGCTACGCGATGCGGAACACGATCGGCCGGGTGCTCGGCGGGCGCAGCCAGAAGGCCGACGACGAGAACATCAGCGGTTTTCAGGCCGTCTCCACCGCCCTCGCCAGCACCGTCGGCACCGGTAACGTCGTCGGCGTCGCCACGGCGATCAGCCTCGGCGGGCCCGGTGCGGTCTTCTGGATGTGGGTCAGTGCCTTCTTCGGGATGATGACGAAGTATGCCGAGATCGTCCTCGCGATGAAGTACCGCCATGTCAACAGCGAGGGCCGCTACGTCGGTGGACCCATGTATTACATCCACGACGGCCTCAAGCAGCCGTGGCTCGCCTACCTCTTCGCGATCTTCGCGACGCTCGCCACCTTCGGCATCGGCAACATGACGCAGGCCAATTCCATCGCCGGAGCCGTCGAGAGCAGCTTCGGCGTCGACCGCATGGTCACCGGCATCGTCCTCGTCGTCCTCACCGCCGTCGTCATCCTCGGCGGCATCAAGAGCATCGCCCGCGTCACCGAGAAGCTCGTCCCGGTCATGGCCGTGTTCTTCGTCGTCATGTCTCTCGCGCTGCTCGCGCTCCACGCCGGGCAGATCCTCCCCTCGCTCGGCCTCATCGTGCGGTCGGCGTTCGACCCGGCCTCGGCCCTCGGCGGCGCGGCCGGATTCACGCTTGCGCAGGCGATCCGCATGGGTGTCGCCCGCGGCGTCTTCTCCAACGAGGCGGGCCTCGGCTCCGCACCGATCGCCCACGCGGCGTCCAACACGCGCGAGCCCGTCGAGCAGGGCCTGTGGGGCATCTTCGAGGTGTTCGTCGACACGATCGTCATCTGCACGATGACCGCGCTCGTCATCGTCACGACGGGGGTGTGGCAGGCGGAGCACGAGGGTGCCGCCCTGACCATCGCCGCATTCAACCACGGCCTGCCCGGAACGATCGGGGGCATCGGCCTCACGATCGGTCTCGCGATGTTCGCCTATTCGACGATCCTCGGCTGGTCCTACTACGGCGAGAAGAGCCTCGAGTTCCTGTTCCGCCACACGGCGCACGTCAAGAAGGCGATCCTCGTCTACCGGATCGTGTTCGTCGCGGCCGTGCTCGCCGGCGCCGTCGGCAGCCTCAAGGTCGTGTGGGACATCGCCGACACCCTCAACGGGCTCATGGCCATCCCCAACCTCATCGGCGTGCTCCTCCTCTCCGGGGTCGTCGTCAAGGAGACCCGGAGCTACGTCGACCGTCAGAAGTCGCGCGAGCTCCAGGACTGAGACGTCCGGCCCGGCCGGAGACGGCCGACCACGGGACCGCGGCGGGTGCTCCCCGCCGCGGTCCCGTCGTCTTCTCCGGCGCGGTGAGGGACGAGGGCGGGAGAGAGCGGACGAGGGTGACAGGCGCCACACGCGGATGTGCCCCGCCGATCGGGTCTCGCGCGACAGCCTGAGTTCACTCACGTTGTCGTGATCGTTCACTCACACGAAAGGAGCACGAGCTGCTCCTGCACGACCTGAACTACAAGTCGTTCCAGGACTTCAGCGTCGAGTTCCTCGGACCGTGGGCCGGGTTCTTCTCCGGCTGGACCTACTGGCTGTGCTGGGTCGTCACCGGGAT
>NZ_BAFE01000026.1 GCF_000247995.1 Mobilicoccus pelagius NBRC 104925 | reverse complement strand
CCGGCTCTTCCGAATCAACGGTGTAGGTGCTGTTTGAACCCTGATCCACCGTCCGGGGTGAGCGTGTGAGCGCGTCGTGACGGCAGAAGCGCCCCTTGATCTGGGAAGATGGTGATTACCACATCATGATCTGACCCCCGCAACCGGGCCAACTCCTGCTCGGGAGTCTCATCGGCCGGCGGGGCCGCCCCAGCCCGCGCGCCAGCGTGGTGGACGGGGCTATCGACCGCGGTGCCGTCAGCGGCGACCTTCTTGCCCGTGCCGTGCTCGCGCAGCCACTGAGTCAGCGTGCCCCGCACGATCCCCAGATCATCCGCGATCCCACGGACCGTGGCACCCGGGGTCGTCTCATACAACTCGACCGCCTGCCGGCGGAACTCCTCGGAGTAGGTCTTCCTGGCCATGATGGACAGATCATCTCGCTCTCACCCGCGATGCGGGATTCAGCGTGTCCACTCCCCGGGGTCAGGCCCCATCCCAGCGGGGCGCGGGCCAGTCCCCCGCATGATCGTGTCGCGTACGCGTCCTTCACTCCCGCAGCACCAGCGGTCCTCGGCGATGACTGTGCAGGCCAGCACGGCACGGTCAGGTTGTAGGCATTGGCCCACGGCCTGTAGACCCAAAGCGTCCAGGCCGGTGAAGGTGGTCACGTCAGGCGTCGTGAAGGTAGCGTCAAACACCTCAAGGTCTTCCAGGTGTCAGGCGTATGAACCTTCACCTTCGGAAGACCTCGACCCCTACCCCACACCGACGCGCCGTCCTCAGCCGACCACGACCTACACCCTCATCT
>NZ_BAFE01000027.1 GCF_000247995.1 Mobilicoccus pelagius NBRC 104925 | reverse complement strand
CCCGTTTGGCTGCATCCGCGCCCTTTGTGTTCCGCGACTCACGAAGACGCCGCACGATGTCGTCCGACGCGTCATCCGCCTTGGAGTAGGAATACCCGCGCCCTTTCATGCAGGCGCTCCAGCGCTTCTGCGCTGCGGCCCACTCGGGATCGGCCACCATTCGAGACCACACCTCGCCTGTCAACGACTCGACACGCATCTCCGCCTGCATGTACGCGACGTTGTCCCCCCGCACGGCCTCTTGCGCGATCGCCACGCACCCGTTCTTGTTGAACGTCTTCGGCCCATCCGGGCCCTCCACCGACACCCGCCCCTCTTCAAAGTCCGGATCCCCCGGGACGGGGCCACCCAGGGCGCGGGCCCACGCCCGAACCTGAACATTGTCCATGCCCGCGTAGTTAGCACCGCGCTTGGGGTCAGCCGCGTTCGCTGCTTCGTCGAGACCTTGCTTCAATCTCGGTGACAAGCCGTAACCGTACTTGCGGGCCGTCGCGACATCACCCCGTCGGGCGCTGGAGGGCATGGTCGTCTCGACCGGCTCGTGCGGCGTGTAGCGGAAGCCCCGCTCTTTCATGCACTCGGCGGTCTTCTTCCCCTCCGCCAGCCGCAAGACTCGGCCCGCCTCGTCGGCCTCCCCCAACAAGCCACCGAATGCCTCGCGCTCGCCGGGCAGGACTGCCGTCGCGGCTGCCGACGTCGGCACGGCCGGCGTGGATCCGCCTCCAGAATTGCAGCCGGTGAGCAACACCCAAGGAGCCAATCCTACGCTGACGATCCGAAAAAATCTCATACACCTCTCCAGCCCTATGATGTACCGGTGGCGCGGGCCCGCGCCCTGGAAGAGGACACGGGCCCGCATGCAGCCCTCGGTTAGCCTAGCCGCGCCAGTAGTTGGACTGGCCGAAGTTCTTGTACTTCGAAGGAGCCGTCTGTCCGTAAGAGATCGTGAAGTGCGTCCCGCCCCTGAAGCGCTCGGAGTACACCGACACCTGGTTATCGGGGTTGTTGTTGTAGAATCAGTCGGCCTGGTTCCGCCAGTCCCATCCGGCAAGGTTGCCCCAGTCGGCGTTGTCCTGACTGATCCGACCGAGTCGGCCATTCCCCAGGTCCTGGATGCAGAGCACACCGACGCGGCCACACTCGCCGAACAACGCATTCGGCGCGTTCGTCGTGGGCGACGGCAGATCCGTCGGCGCCGCGGGCGACGGGTCGCCATCGGCCGCCATCGCGACACCGCCACCCACTCCACCGAGCAACGTCGTCGCGCACGCCACCGCCACAGCCATTCGTGAGATCTTCATGATCGTTCCTTCCTGACGTCGATGCATCCTCGATTCCCCCCATGCAGGAACGACTCTACGAGCCCCGCACCCGCCGTGAACAGAATCGTTCGGCGACAAAACGAGCGTGAAGCGCTCGCCCCACCGAGAAACCGAATCGAACGATTCGTTGACGACTGCCGAGCGCAGGACCGGCCGTCCTCATTCGTCCGGTTCGATCTGCACCAACCCCAGTTGCATGGCTCGCACGACGACACTGACGCGCCCGTGGACGCCCAGCTTCTCCGCGACCCGGTTGAGGCGGGTTTTGACCGTCGCCTCGGTGACGTACAGCTCGTCGGCGATGGCGGCGTTGGACAGGCCGCGCGCGAGGCAGTCCAACGCCGCCTGCTCGGCGTCGGTGAGTTTGGGTGCTCGCTCCGACGCCGCTCGACCGGGGGGTGTCGCCGCGGGTGACGCGGGGATCGGCAGTGACGCGGCCGGGCTGTGACCCGCCGTGAGCACACCCCGGCCCGCCACGGTCTCCTCGATCGCAGCCATGACGAACGCGGGGGTGAGGCTCTTCACCAGGTACCCCTCCGCCCCGGCCGCTTCCATGTCACGGATCCCTGCGACATCGCCCACGTTGGAGAACGCCATCACCACCGGAGGCGGGTCGAGCGAGCGGAGCACCCGCGTCGCCTCGGGCCCCGTCATCCCCGGCATACGCACGTCCATGAGCACGATGTCGGGACACTGCCCACGGCAGAACTCCACGGCGTCGGCCCCGTTCGCCACGTCACCCACGAGCTCGAACCGTGCGGCCTGAGAGAAGATCGCCGCCCACGCCCGCCGCAGCGCCGTGTCGTCGTCGACCACCAACACGCGAATTCTCTTCTCCACCGGGCCACCTCCACGGGCTACCGTAGCGGCACGCCACCCTCGAAGGTGGCGGCGTGCCGCTGTCGCCTTCCCGTCACCCGGCGGGATGGACACGTGGTCGAATCCGCGCGCGAGGGAGCGAACGATGCAGAGACGGTTCAGGCAGATGGCGGCCGTGGTGGCTGCCGCCACCACGATCGCATCGACCACGCCGATGCCGGTGGATGGGGGCGGTACGGATCAGTTGCCGCCATGGTGTCGACAGCTCCCCATCCTGTGCCCGCTGCAGGGTGCCGATGAGGTCGACCCGGGCGTCGAGGCCGGGCCGGTTCGATGACGGGGTCCTTCCGGCCGACCATGGTGTCGGTGCGGTCCTGTCTCGCCTGGGTCTTGTGGGCCTACTGCGTCGTCGTCGGCGTGTACTCCATCTGGGACAATCTCACGGCTGGCCGCGGGGTCGAGCAGCTGATGGGCGATGTCCTCTGGTTGGCGTTCGTCACGGCTATGCTGCGTCGGCCGACCGGGGTCGTCACGATGGTTCTCGCCACCGGCTGCCTGGTCATGACGCTCCTCACCGGCGTGCTCGTCTACGGCATCGTCACCGCGTCGGCGCTTCTGCTCGCCTGTGGTCTTCGGGGCGATCGACGCCGGGCCGCGGTGATGGTGCTGGTCACGCTGCTCTGGTCCGCGGCCGCCATCTCGATGCGACCCGGCGAGCTCATCGCCGACATCATCGATCTCCCCCTGCCCCCGCTCATCTTCGTTGGCGTCGGGTTCGCGATCCACGAGGCGCTCGAGCGCCACCGCCGCGCCCAGGCACTCGCCGAGGCGCGTCTGGCGGAGGAGAAGGAGAGCCGGCGGCTGGAACGCGCCGCGCTCGTCACCGAGTTGCACGACGGGATCGCCCGCGCATTGAACAGCGCTCGAGTCCACCAGACCCTGCTCGACCAGCAGACCACCCCAGAGGACCGGTCGCTGTCCCGCCGCGAGATCGAGCGCGCCACGAGCGAGGGGCTCGACCACGTGCACCGACTCCTTCGGGCGTTGCGGGAGGACGGGCTCGCCCAGACGACCCCCACCACCGTGGATCCCGGACTCGTCGACTCCCTCGACCGGGCCACCGCCGACATCCGCGCCACGGGGAGGTCTGTCGGCGTTCTCGTCGAACTGCCCGAGGTCGTTCCCGCCACCGTGGACGCCCTGGCCGCGCGGACCGTGCGTGAGGGTGTGACCAACATCCTCAAGCACTCCCCCGACGGCGCCTCCTGCGGCATCACCGTGCGGCAGGAGGGAGGCGACCTCGTGACCATCGTGGACAGTGAACTCGGCACCGCCGCGGCCGAGCCGCGCTCACCGTCCAACCGAGTAGGGCTGGAGAGCCTCCGCGAACGGACCCGCCTGCTCGGCGGCACGTTCGAGGCGGGGCCGACCCGAGGGCGGGTCCTGTGGCGCCTGCGCGTGAGCGTACCGTTGTCGCCACTCCTCGACGCCGTGACGGTCAGCTTCGCCCACGCGGGCATCGACGTGACCGGCCCGGCCGCCGCCGAGGCCATGTCGCAGTCGGCTTCGCGCGCGCGGCCTGCGGGGCGGAGAGCGCCGCACCCGACGCCTCCGACGACGCCCTCCACCGTGAATGGTCGCGTGTCGACGCCCTGACGCGTCGACGGCCCCGAGGACGCAGGCGACGCGCCCCGGTGGACTGCCCCACGACGCCTGCGGGCCGCCTCCCCGGTGAGGGGTGGCGGCCCGCGTGGCGGAACCGGGTCTTGGGGTTACTTCTGCGGCAGGCCGGAGATGACGGCCTCCGCGACCTCCTTCATGCCGAGGCGTCGGTCCATGGCGGTCTTCTGGATCCAGCGGAACGCGTCCTGCTCGGAGAGCTTGAGCTGCTTCATGAGGATGCCCTTGGCGCGGTCGACGACCTTGCGGGTCTCGAGGCGGTCGGCGAGGTCGGCGACCTCGGCGGTGAGGGCGTGCCACTCCTCCCACCGGGAGCGGGCGATGCCGATGGCGGGGCGGAGGTCGTCGATGGAGAACGGCTTGACCACGTAGGCCATGACGCCCGCGTCACGGGCCCGCTCGACGAGGTCCTTGTCGCTGAACGCGGTGAGCATGACGACCGGGGCGATCTTCTCCTCCCCCACGGTCTTCGCCGCGGTGAGGCCGTCCATCTCGGGCATCTTGATGTCCATGATCGCGAGGTCGGGGCGGTGCTCGCGGATGGCCTCGACGGCCGCGGCCCCGTCGCCGACCTGGGCGACGACCTCATACCCGGCCTCCTCCAGCATCTCCGCGAGGTCGAGCCGGATGAGGGCCTCGTCCTCCGCGATGACGATCCGCATGTTGTCGGGCACGGCGGCGCTGGGGTTCTCCGTTGAAGTCACGCGTCCACGATACGACCCTCGCTCGCCACGGCGCTGCCCGGACGGGGTTCGTGCGCAAACGTGCAGAGCCGACCACGGGGGCCGCGACAGACGAGCGGCCCACCCTCCCTGTGATCGGAGGACGGGCCGCTCGCGTGCTGTGGTGCCGAGGGCGGGACTTGAACCCGCACGGGCTTTCGCCCAAAGCATTTTGAGTGCTCCGTGTCTGCCATTCCACCACCCCGGCGTGGAGGCCCGCCCAGTCTACCCGCGCGGCCCCTCCGGGTGACACCGCCGCTCGCCGCCCAGGTGTCGGGCGACGAGCGGCGGAGGAACGTCGTGGATCAGTCGGCGAGCCCGCCGACGCGGTGTACCTGCAGCGCGTTCGTCGAGCCCGGCACGCCGTGGGGGCGGCCGGCGACGACGACGATCGTGTCGCCGTGCGCACAGCGACCCTGCTCGAGGAGGACACGGTCGACCGAGGCGATCATCGAGGAGGTGTCCTCGAGTTCGGGGAGGTTGAACGCCGTGATCCCCCACGTGAGGGCGAGGCGGCGACGCGTGTGCGGCTTCTGCGTGAAGGCGAGCATCGGCAGCGTCGGACGCACGCGCGACATGCGACGGGCCGAGTCACCCGAGGTCGTGAACGTCACGAGGTACTTCGCGTCGAGCTCGTCGCCGATCTCCGCCGCAGCCTTGGTGACGGCACCACCGGTGGTGTGTGGCGTCGTGCCCAGCGGGGGGATGCGGGACAGGCCGTGGTCTTCGGTGTTCTCGATGATGCGGGCCATCGTCTGCACCGCGAGGATCGGCCACGCGCCCACGCTCGTCTCGCCGGAGAGCATGATCGCGTCGGCGCCGTCGAGGACGGCATTGGCGCAGTCGGAGGCCTCGGCGCGGGTGGGACGGGAGTTCTCGATCATCGACTCGAGCACCTGGGTGGCGACGATGACCGGCTTGGCGTCACGGCGGGCCAGCTCGACGGCGCGCTTCTGCACGAGCGGCACCTCCTCGAGCGGCATCTCGACGCCGAGGTCACCACGGGCGACCATGATGCCGTCGAACGCGCGGACGATGTCGGCGAGGTTGGCGACGGCCTGCGGCTTCTCGATCTTGGCGAGCACCGGGCGGACGAGGCCGACCTCGGCCATGATCTCGTGGACCCGGGTGATGTCGGAGGCGTCCCGGACGAAGGACAGGGCGATCCAGTCGGCACCGACGCGCAGCGCCCACCGGAGGTCCTCCTCGTCCTTCTCGGAGAGGGCGGGGACACTCACGGCGACGCCGGGCAGGTTGATGCCCTTGTTGTTGCTCACGGTGCCGCCCTCGACGGTGACGCACCTGACGTCGGTGTCGGTGACCTCCGTGGCGCGCAGCGTGATCTTGCCGTCGTCGATGAGGAGGATGTCGCCGACCTTGACGTCGTCGGGCAGACCCTTGAACGTCGTCGAGACGCGCTCGGAGTCACCATCGATGTCGTCGGTGGTGATGGTGAAGGTGTCGCCCACCGCGAGGTGGACGGGGCCACCGGAGAAGCGGCCGGTACGGATCTTGGGGCCCTGGAGGTCGACGAGGATGGCGACGGCGCGCCCGGACTCGGCGGCGGCCTCGTGCACCCAACGGATGGACTGCTCGTGCTCCTCGTAGGAGCCGTGCGAGCGGTTGATCCGGGCGACGTCGATACCTGCATCGACGAGGCGACGGATGTCCTCCTTGGTGTTGACGGCAGGGCCCAGGGTGGTGACGATCTTGGCGCGACGCATGCCTCCCATGGTAGGCGGCACGCCCGCGACCCCCCGCATCGGATCGGTCGATGACGGGGGGCCGCGGGGTGAACGTTGCGCAAACGAGGGGCCAGCTCAGCACATCCTCGCAGGTCAGGCCACGAGTTGGCGGTCCTCCGGCGCGATCGGGCGCGGCAGGGTCGACGTGCCGGTGAGCCAGGCGTCGACGCCCGCCGCCGCGCTGCGTCCCTCGGCGATCGCCCACACGATGAGCGACTGGCCGCGGCCCGCGTCGCCGGCGACGAAGACGCCGGGGACGCTCGTCATGAAGTTCGCGTCGCGCACGAGCGAGGACCGCGCGTCCTTCTCGAGCCCGAGCTGATCGACGAGCCCGGTGCCCTGCGGGCCGAGGAAGCCCATCGCGAGGAGGACGAGCTGGGCCGGCAGGACCCGCTCGCTGCCCTCGACCTCGACGGGTCGGCCGTCCTCGAAGCGCACCTCGGTGAGGCGCAGGCCGGTGACGTGGCCGTTCTCGCCGAGGAACTCCTTCGTGCTCACGGAGTAGACGCGGTCGCCGCCCTCCTCGTGGGCGCTCGCCACGCGGTAGAGCATCGGGTACGTCGGCCAGGGGTGCGCCTCGGAGCGCTCCTCCCCCGGCATCGGCATGATCTCGAGGCTCGTCACCGAGCGCGCGCCCTGGCGGTGGGCGGTGCCGATGCAGTCGGCGCCGGTGTCGCCGCCGCCGATGACGACGACGTCCTTGCCGGTGGCGAGGATCTGCCCGGGGACCTCCTGGCCGAGCGCGGCGCGGTTGCCCTGGGGCAGGTAGTCCATCGCCTGGTGGATGCCGTCGAGCTCCCGCCCCGGGACGGGCAGGTCGCGCGGCACCGTGGCACCGATGGCGAGGACGACCGCGTCGTAGCGGCGCCGGAGGTCCTCCGCGGTGATGTCGACGCCGATCTCGATGCCGGTGCGGAACCGGGTGCCCTCGGCGCGCATCTGCGCGAGACGGCGGTCGAGGACGGACTTCTTCATCTTGAACTCGGGGATGCCGTAGCGGATCAGGCCGCCCGCCTTGTCGGCCCGTTCGAAGACGGCGACGGTGTGCCCGGCCCGGGTGAGCTGCTGCGCGGCGGCGAGACCGGCCGGACCGGAGCCGACGACGGCGACCGTGCGCCCCGAGAGACGCTCGGGGACGATCGCTTCCACCCGGCCGAGGTGAAACGCCTTCTCGACGATGCTTACCTCGACCTGCTTGATCGTCACCGGCGGCTGGTTGAGGCCGAGGACGCAGGCCGACTCGCACGGCGCCGGGCAGAGGCGGCCCGTGAACTCCGGGAAGTTGTTCGTCGCGTGGAGGCGCTCGATCGCCTCGGGCCAGCGACCGTTCCACGTGAACGTGTTCCACTCCGGGATGAGGTTCCCGAGCGGGCACGCGTTGTGGCAGAACGGGATCCCGCAGTCCATGCAGCGGCTCGCCTGGTCGCGGAGCTCGCCCTCGGCCTGCTCCTCGTAGACCTCCCGCCAGTCCTTGATGCGGACGGGGACGGGACGACGGGCGGGCAGCGCCCGCTCACGGTGCTTGAGAAAGCCCTGGGGGTCAGCCACGGGTCACCTCCATGATGCGCTCCCACACGTCCGGGGAGTCGGGGGAAAGGCCTTGTGACGCCGCCTCTTCGCGGACGTCGAGGACGCGCTGGTAGGCGCGCGGGAGGACGAGCGAGAACCGCGCGCGGGCGGCCTGCCAGTCGGCGAGGAGCCCGGCGGCGACGGCCGACCCGGTCTCGGTGACGTGACGCTCGAGGAGCTCGCGGAGCACGGGCTCGTCGGTGTCACGCAGACGCAGGACGTCGACGAGTTCACCGTTGACGCGTCGGTCGTCGAGGTCGAGGACGTAGGCGACACCGCCGGACATGCCGGCGCCGAAGTTTCGACCGACCTCGCCGAGGACGACGACGCGGCCTCCGGTCATGTACTCGCAGCCGTGGTCGCCGACGCCCTCCACGACGGCGGTGGCGCCGGAGTTGCGGACGCAGAACCGCTCCCCCGCCTGGCCGCGGAGGAAGATCTCCCCGCTCGTCGCGCCGTAACCGACGACGTTGCCGGCGATGATGTTCGACTCCGCCGCCACGGGCGAACCGGGCGCGGGACGGACGACGATCCGCCCGCCGGAGAGGCCCTTGCCGACGTAGTCGTTGGCCTCGCCGAGAAGGCGGAGCGTGACACCCGCGGGGACGAACGCGCCGAGGCTCTGCCCCGCCTCGCCCGTGAACTCGACGGTGATGTGACCGTCGGGCAGACCGTCGGGGTGGGCGAGGGTGACCTCGTGGCCGAGCATCGTGCCCACGGTGCGGTCGACGTTGCGGATCGTCGCGGAGATCTCCACGGGGTCACCGCCGTCGATCGCGGCACGCGCCTGGGCGATGAGGTCGACGTCGAGGGACTCGCCGAGGGCGTGGTCCTGACCCTCGCTGCAGTACCGCGTCGAACCGTCGTCGGGCACGGCCTCGACGAGGAGGGGTGCGAGGTCGAGACCGGAGGCCTTCCAGTGGGCGACGGCGTCGGCGGTATCGAGGAGACCCGCCTGGCCGACGGCCTCCTGGATCGCGCGGAACCCGAGCGCGGCGAGGTGCTCGCGCACCTCCTCCGCGATGTACTCGAAGAACGTCTCGACGAACTCGGGCCTGCCCGAGAACCGTTCGCGCAGCTCGGGGTTCTGCGTCGCGATGCCGACCGGGCACGTGTCCTGGTGGCAGACGCGCATCATCACGCACCCGCTCACGACGAGCGGTGCCGTGGCGAAGCCGAACTCCTCGGCGCCGAGGAGCGCGGCGATGACGACGTCACGACCCGTTTTGAGCTGACCGTCCGTCTGGACGACGATGCGGCTCCGCAGCCGGTTGAGGACGAGGGTCTGCTGCGTCTCGGCGAGGCCGAGCTCCCACGGCGCGCCGGCGTGCTTGAGCGAGGTGAGCGGCGAGGCGCCCGTACCGCCGTCGTGACCCGAGACGAGGACGACGTCGGCGTGCGCCTTGCTCACGCCCGCCGCGACCGTGCCCACGCCGACCTCGGAGACGAGCTTGACGTGGATGCGCGCGTTGGGGTTGGCGCACTTGAGGTCGTGGATGAGCTGGGCGAGGTCCTCGATCGAGTAGATGTCGTGGTGCGGCGGCGGGCTGATGAGGCCGACGCCCGGCGTGCTGTGCCGGGTGCGCGCGACCCACGGGTACACCTTCGTGCCGGGCAGCTGACCGCCCTCACCGGGCTTGGCGCCCTGCGCCATCTTGATCTGGATGTCGTCGGCGTGGGTGAGGTAGAGGCTCGTCACGCCGAACCGGCCGGAGGCGACCTGCTTGATCGCGCTGCGACGCACGGGGTCGAGCAGCCGCTCGCGGTCCTCGCCGCCCTCACCGGTGTTCGATTTGCCGCCGAGACGGTTCATCGCGATCGCGAGGGTCTCGTGGGCCTCCTGGCTGATCGAGCCGTAGCTCATCGCGCCGGTGGAGAACCGCTTGACGATCTCGGAGACCGGCTCGACCTCCTCGATCGGCACCGGCGGGCGGACGCCCTCTTTGAACGTGAAGAGGCCTCGCAGCGTCATGAGACGACGGCTCTGGTCGTCGATGCGCTGCGTGTACTGCTTGAAGATGTCGTAGCGACGCGCCCGCGTCGAGTGCTGGAGGCGGAACACCGTCTCGGGGTCGAAGAGGTGGGGTTCGCCCTCGCGACGCCACTGGTACTCCCCGCCGACGGGCAGCACCCGGTGGGACGGGCTGATGCCGTCCTTGGGGTAGGCGACGGCGTGACGGGCGGCGACCTCCTCGGCGATGACGTCGAGACCGACGCCGCCGAGCTGGCTCGTCGTGCCCGTGAAGTAGGCGTCGACGACCTCCTGGGAGAGCCCGATGCACTCGAACACCTGCGCACCGCGGTAGGAGGCGACGGTGCTGATGCCCATCTTCGACATCACCTTGAGCACGCCCTTGCCGAGCGCCTTGATGAGGTTGCGCACCGCGTCCTCGGCCGCGACGCCGGGCAGCCCACCCCGACGCACGAGGTCCTCGACGGACTCCATCGCAAGGTAGGGGTTGACGACGGCCGCGCCGTACCCGATGAGGAGCGCGACGTGGTGGACCTCGCGCACGTCGCCGGACTCGACGATGAGACCGACGTCCGTGCGGGTCTTCTCGCGGACGAGGTGGTGGTGCACCGCCGCGGTGAGGAGCAGCGACGGGATCGGCGCCTGGTCGGGGCCCGAGTCGCGGTCCGAGAGGACGATGAACCGCGCGCCCCGGCTGATCGCGAGGGAGACCTCCTGGAAGATCATCTCGAGGCGCTTCTTCATCGCGGGGGCTCCCCCGGCGACGTCGTAGAGCCCCTTGACGACGACGGTGAGCCGCTCGCCCTGCACCTCGCCGAAGACGTCCTCGCCGAGGTGGACGATCTTCGCCAGGTCGTCGTTGTCGATGACGGGGAACGGCACGGTGATCTGCCGGGCGTGCTCCGGGCCGGGCCGGAGGAGGTTGCCCTCCGGGCCGAGGACGGAGCCGATCGACGTGACGATCTCCTCGCGGATCGCGTCGAGCGGCGGGTTCGTCACCTGCGCGAAGAGCTGGGTGAAGTAGTCGAAGACGAGGCGCGGACGCTCCGAGAGCACGGCGATGGGCGTGTCCGTCCCCATCGAACCGAGCGCCTCGGCACCGCTGCGGGCCATCGGGCCGAGGATGAGCCGGAGCTCCTCCTGCGTGTAGCCGAACGTCTGCTGACGACGCGCGACCGATCCGGGCGAATGGAGGATGTGCTCCCGCTCGGGCAGGTCGGCGAGGTGGACGACGCCCTCCTTCAACCATTCCTCGTACGGGTGCTCCGCGGCGAGGGCTGCCTTGACCTCGTCGTCGCCGACGATGCGCCCCTGCTCGATGTCGACGAGGAACATGCGGCCCGGCTTGAGCCGGCCACGTTGCTTGACGCGCTCGGGCTCGACGGGCAGCACGCCCGCCTCGGACCCGAGGACGACGAGGCCGTCGTCTGTGACCCAGTAGCGCCCCGGACGCAGGCCGTTGCGGTCGAGGACCGCGCCGACGAGGCGCCCGTCGGAGAACGCGACGTTCGCCGGGCCGTCCCACGGCTCCATGAACATCGAGTGGTACTCGTAGAACGCGCGACGGGCCGGGTCCATCTCCGCGTGGTTCTCCCACGCCTCGGGGATCATCATGAGCACCGCGTGCGGCAGCGAGCGACCGCCGAGGTGGATGAGTTCGAGGGCCTCGTCGAAGCTCGCCGAGTCCGACGCGCCGGGCGTGCAGATGGGGAACAGTCGCGAGAGGTCGCCGCCGAACACGTCCGTGCTCAGGCGGGACTCGCGGGCGCTCATCCAGTTGCGGTTGCCCTTGACCGTGTTGATCTCACCGTTGTGCGCGATGAGGCGGAACGGGTGCGCGAGGGTCCACGTGGGGAACGTGTTCGTCGAGAACCGGGAGTGGACGAGCGCGAGTTCGCTCGCCATGCGCGGGTCGGAGAAGTCGGGGAAGAACGTCGTGAGCTGCCTCGGCGTGAGCATGCCCTTGTAGACGTGCGTGCGGCACGACAGCGAGGGGAAGTACACCTCGAGGTCCCGCTCGGCCCGCTTGCGGAGGCAGAACGCGCGCCGCTCGAGTGGCAGCCCCTTGACGCCCGCGGTGTCGGGGGCGAGGAACACCTGCGCGAATGTCGGAGCCACGTCGAGCGCGGCCTGCCCGATCCCGGTCGTGTCGATCGGGACGTCACGCCAACCGAGGACGGTCAGCCCCTCCTCCCCGGCGATGCGGGCGATGCCCTCGCGCACCTCGGCGGCCTCGTCGGGGTCCTGCGGCAGGTAGGCCGTCCCCATGACGTAGTGCCCCGCCTGCGGCAGGTCGAACTCGACGACCTCGCGGAGGAACGCGTCCGGGATCTGCGTGAGGATGCCCGCGCCGTCCCCGACGTCGGGGTCCGCGCCGGTCGCGCCGCGGTGGTCGAGGTTGAGCAGGGCCTGGAGGCCGTGCTGCACGATGTCGTGCCCGGGGGTGCCGCGCAGCGTCGCGACCATCGCGACACCACAGGCGTCACGCTCGCGCGCCGGGTCGTACAGACCCTGGGCGGCCGGGAGTGCGGAGAACGCAGGAGGCATGTCTCACCGTCCTTGGAGGCGTCTCGGCCGGGGCCGAGGAGGGTGGGAGCCGATCCCGCACGCCTCGCGGGGAGGACGAGCCGGGAGCGGAGCGGCGTCCCGGAACCCCCTGGACCGCAATGGTGGTGGGGCGAGGCGCCGTGTGCTGGACGACGATGGCCAGTGACGAGAGAGTAAACCTGCGTCTCGCCATGAGATAGGCACCGTCTCAGAATTCGAGATAGCACCCGTGGGTCTCGACATGTGGACGCATACCTGGGCGATGTCGCACCGGTCGCCTCCCCCACGACGACGACGGGGCCGCCCCGGAAGAGGGGCGACCCCGTGGGAGGTGTGTCGTGCCCGGAGACGGCTCCGGCGGGTCAGGCCGCCGCGCGATCGGCGACCGTCGGATGCGGGTCGCGGGTCCGGCCCCACCACCACCAGAGGGCCGCGCCCAGGAGGAAGACGAGGACGGAGGTCCACACGTTGAGGCGGAGGCCGAGCACGATCTGGGCCTCGTCGATGCGGAGGGTCTCGATGACACCCCGGCCGAGCGTGTAGAGCATGACGTATGCGGCGAAGAGCTGCCCCGGGCGCGGGTGGGCCCGCCGTTCGAGGAGGACGAGCAGACCGGAGATCACGAGGCACCACAGCGACTCGTAGAGGAACGTCGGGTGGTAGGTGCCGAGGACGACGGCGTTCCCCGCGGCGTCGCGCACAGCCTGGCCCCGGGAGGCGTCCCAGGAGTGGATCTCGAGCGCCCACGGGGCGGTCGTCGGGCCGCCGTAGAGCTCGTTGTTGAACCAGTTTCCCCAGCGACCGATGGCCTGGGCGACGGGCAGGGCCGGGGCGATGGCGGTGCCGAGGTCGCGGAACGAGGTTCCGGTCTGCCGGCAGCCGATCCACCCGCCGAGGGCGCCGAGGGCGACGGCCCCCCAGATGCCGAGGCCGCCGTGCCAGATCTTCAGGGCGTCGACGGGGTTGCCGCCGGGGCCGAAGTACGGCCCGGGCGTCGTGAGGACGTGGTAGAGCCTGCCTCCGACGATGCCGAGGGGCACGACCCAGATCGCGATGTCCCACACCGCGTCGGGTCGTGCCCCTCGCGCGTCGAGGCGCCGCCCCGTCCACAGGAGGGCGGCGACGATCCCGGCCAGGATGCAGAGCGCGTAGGCACGCACCGGGAACGGCCCGAGGTGCCAGACCGCCTGCTCGGGGCTCGGGATCGCGGCGATCACTTCTTCGACGCGTCCTCGACGGCCTTGCGCAGCAGCGCCGGCGCCTCGGGCGCGGGCAGCTTCGTCGCCGGGTCGACGTACGGCTCGAGGTCGATGTCGTTGCCGTTCAGTCGGTACGTCGGGGTGCCGTTGACGCCGTCCTTGGTCGACTGGTCCTCGACCTTGCCGAGGTAGGAGCGGTACGTCGTGTTCTTGACGCAGGAGTCGAACGTCTTCTTCTGCTCACCGGTGATCCCGGCCTTCGTCGCGACGTCGGAGAACGTCATGTCGGGCCACGGGTCGCCCTCCTTCTCGGGGCGAGCGGCGAAGATGCCGTCGTGGACCTTGGCGAAGGCCTGCGGGGAGATGTCGGACGCGCACGCCGACGCGTTGGCGGCCGTGAGCGACTTCTCGCCGGGGATGCCGTCGTCGAGGAACGTCTTGAGGTGGACGACGACCTTGGCCTTGCCGGACGCGGCGAGCTCGTCGACGGTCTTGCCGAGGCTGTCGTGGAAGTACCCGCAGTAGGGGCACTGGTAGTCCTCGTAGATGTCGAGGGTGGGCACGCCGGCGCCCGGGTCCTTCGCGTTGAGCATGATGCCGCCGGTGTCGGAGACGGCTCCGGCGGGGCGGCCGGCCGTCGCCGCGGTGTCGTCCTTGCGCGCCCCGAACCATACGGCCGCGGCGATCGCGGCCAGGGCGAGGAGCCCGATGATGATCGCGAGGATCGGTTTGAGCTTGCTCTCCTTGGGGGCGGCTGCCTGGATCTTGGCCTGGCGGTCGCTCCGGTCGACGGGGCCGTTCGCGGCGGTGCTCATGCAGGGGTCCTTTCGGGAGACAGTCGTGCGTCGAGACTGAAGGGGGCGCGGGGCCGGAGCACGAGCCACAGCCCGCAGAGGGCGAGCCCGACGTCACGGGCGATGACCCAGCCGTACTGCGTCTGACCCGCGGAGACGGGGCCGCCGTCGCCGAAGCAGCCGCAGTCGATCGCGATGCCGCGCGCCCACACCGAGGCGATGGCGGCGATGAACACGAGCTGGAGCAGCATCCCAAGGAGGGCCGCCGTCCGAGTGAAGAGGCCGAGGACGAGGAGCGCCCCGAGGAGGATCTCGACGACGGGCAGGGCGAGCCCGACCATGCCGGCGACGTCGAACGGGAGGATCTGGTAGGCCTGCGCGGCCCGCGCCGCAGCACGGGGGTGGCCGATCTTGAGGAGCCCGGCCGCGAGGAGGGTGCCGCCGAGGACGAGTCGGGCGAGCAGGCCGATCCACGACGCGGCGCCGTGCGGGCGGCGAGGGGCGCCGCCTCCTGCGGGTCGCGTGTCGGTGCCCGTTCCCGCGGGGGCGCCACCGGGAGTGTGGGCGCCGTTCATCGGCGTCCCCTGCGCACGCCGGCGGCGAGGTCCTCGGTGAGGGCGCGCAACCGGTCAAGCGGCGCACTCTCATCGTCCCCGTCACGCGGCTCGAGGCACGAGACGAGCGCGGAGCCGACGATGACGCCGTCGGCGAAGGACGCGACCTCGGCGGCCTGGTCGGCGGTCGAGACGCCGAGTCCGACGGCGAGCGGGACGTCCGTGACGGTACGGGCCCGCTCGACGAGGACCTTCGCGCCCTCCCCCACGCTCGTGCGGGCGCCGGTGACGCCCATCGTCGAGGCGACGTAGACGAAGCCCGGGCAGGCGGCGCACGTCATCGCGAGACGCTCGTCGGTGCTGCTCGGTGCGACGAGGAAGACGGGATCGATGCCGTGACCGGCGGCGACCTCGAGCCACTCCCCCGCCTCGTCGGGCGTGAGGTCGGGGGTGATGAGACCGGAACCGCCCGCCTCGGCGAGGTCACGCGCGAACCGGTCCATGCCGTAGCGCAGGACGGGGTTCCAGTACGTCATCGGGACGGCGACGCCGCCCGCGTCCGCGATCGTATGCACGGCGCGGAACGTGTCGGAGAGACGCACGCCACCGGCGAGGCCGACGTGGGCGGCGGTCTGGATGACCGGCCCGTCCATGAGCGGGTCGCTGTAGGGCACGCCGACCTCGACGATGTCGGCGCCCGCCTCGACGAGCGTGCGCATCGCGGCGAGGGAGCCCTCGACGGTCGGGTAGCCGGCGGGCAGGTAGGTGACGAGCGCGCCCCGGCCCTCGGCCCGGGTCCGTGCGAACACCTCGGAGATCGCGCCGCTCACCATCCGCTCCCTTCCACGTCCTCGACCGGTTCCTCGGCGCGCAGCGCCTCGGCCTCGACGAGTTCCTCACCGCTCACGAGCCCGAACCAACGGGCGGCGGTGTCGACGTCCTTGTCGCCGCGGCCGGAGAGGTTGACGAGGATCGTCGCCTCCTCGCCGAGCTCGCGGCCGAGGCGCAGCGCCCCGGCGAGCGCGTGGGCGCTCTCGATCGCGGGGATGATCCCCTCGGTGCGGCACAGGAGCGCGAACGCTTCCATCGCCTCGTCGTCGGTGGCGCTCACGTACTCGGCGCGGCCGACGTCGTGGAGGTGGGCGTGCTCGGGACCGACGCTCGGGTAGTCGAGACCGGCGGAGACGGAGTGGGACTCGATCGTCTGCCCGTCCTCGTCCTGGAGGACATACGTCGACGCGCCGTGGAGGACGCCCGGGACACCGCCCTCGAACCGGGCCGCGTGACGGCCAGAGGCGACGCCCTGCCCCCCTGCCTCGATGCCGAGGAGTCGGACCCCGTCGTCCTTCAGGAACCCGCTGAAGATGCCCATCGCGTTGGACCCGCCACCGACGCAGGCGACGACCGCGTCGGGCAGCCGGCCCACGCACTCGAGCATCTGCTCGCGCGCCTCGATGCCGATGACCGAGTGGAAGTCGCGCACCATCTCGGGGAACGGGTGCGGGCCGGTGACGGTGCCGATGCAGTAGTGCGTGTCCTCGACGTTCGTCACCCAGTCGCGCATCGCCTCGTTGATCGCGTCCTTGAGGGTGCGGCTGCCGTGCGTGACGGGGACGACCTCGGCGCCGAGGAGCCGCATGCGGGCGACGTTGAGGGCCTGGCGCTCGGTGTCGCGCTCCCCCATGTAGACGACGCAGTCGAGCCCGAGCAGCGCCGCGGCCGTGGCGGTGGCGACGCCGTGCTGACCGGCACCGGTCTCGGCGATGATGCGTCGCTTGCCCATCTTCTCGGTGAGGAGGACCTGGCCGAGGACGTTGTTGATCTTGTGGGAGCCCGTGTGGTTGAGGTCCTCACGTTTGAGGAACACGCGCGCGCCGCCGGAGTGCTCGGCGAACCTCCGCACCTCGGTGAGGGGGCTCGGACGTCCCGTGTAGTCATGGTGGAGCGCGGCGAGGCGGCCCTGGAACTCCGGGTCGTCGGCGGCCTCGAGCCGGGCCTGGTCGAGCTCCTCGAGTGCGGCGACCAGCGCCTCCGGCACGTAGCGGCCGCCGAAGCCGCCGAAGCGACCGGGCGTGTCTGGTGCGGTCATCGGGGATCCTTCGTGGGGCGGTCGGGGACGGGTGCGAGGTGCAGTGTGCCAGGTGAACGCACGTGTGGGCGGTGGGGTTCCACCGACGGGAACGTGTCGCACCCGCCTGGGACGGCACGGCGCGTCGGCGTCCTTCCCCGCGCCCGGCGGTTCAGCTCCCCGCGCGGAGGGCCGGGTGGGCACCGGCCGCGACGAGATCGGCGACGGCGGCCTTCGGGTCGCCACCGGTGACGAGGGACTCCCCCACGAGGACGGCGTCGGCCCCGGCCCGGGCGAACTCGAGGACGTCGTGGGGGCCCCGGACGCCGGACTCCGCGACGCGCACGATGCCCTCGGGGATCCGCGGCGCGACACGGGCGAACGTGTTCCGGTCGACGTCGAGCGTGCGGAGGTTGCGGTTGTTGACGCCGATCACCGTGGCACCGGCGTCGAGGGCACGATCCGTCTCCTCCTCGTCGTGGACCTCGACGAGGGCCGTCATCCCGAGGGACTCGACACGTTCCCGCAGCCCGACGAGCTCCGGCTGGTCGAGCGCGGCGACGATGAGGAGGACGACGTCGGCGCCGAACGCCCGTGCCTCCCACACCTGGTAGGGGGTCACGACGAAGTCCTTGCGGAGGACGGGCACGTCGACGGCCGCCCGGACGGCGAGAAGGTCCTCGAGACTGCCGCCGAACCGGCGCCGCTCGGTGAGGACGCTGATGACGGAGGCGCCGCCCGCCTCGTAGTCGGCGGCGAGCGACGCGGGGTCGGCGATCATCGCGAGGGCACCCTTGCTCGGGCTGGACCTCTTCACCTCGCTGATGACCGAGACGCCGGGGGCACGCAGTGCCGCGGCCGCGTCGCGGGCCGGGACGGCGCGTGAGGCGCGCTCCTTCAACGCCTCCAGCGGGACACGGGCCGTGCGGGCCTCCATGTCCTCACGGACGCCGTCGATGATCTCGTCGAGAACCGTTGCCACCCCGCCAGGCTAAGCGCAGCACCCGCCAGGGACACAAACCCGCCGCTCCCCCGCGTCGCCACACCCCCGGACGCTCTCCCCGTAGGGTGAGACGCGTTCGCACGACACCATGACGTCAGGAGTGACGATGTCCGATCAGTACGGCTCGAGGAACCCGGACGACTCCGGCTCCTCCGCCTGGAACGACCCGCAGGGTGCCGCGCGTCCCGGTGAGACCTGGTCGCAGGGTTCCACCCCGGAGGGATCGCGTCCGGAGAACTACGGCGGGTCCGCGTATCCGGAGTCCGCGGGCGCCCCCTCGCACGGTGCTCCGTCGTACTCCGAGCACGCCGCGGCGCAGTCGCAGTACGGTCAGCCCGCCTACGGTGAGCCTGCCCAGGGCCACCCCGGTGCGTACGGCAGCCCCTACGGTGCGGGGCCCGGCCGCGGTCTGAGCCAGGGCACGGCCATCGCCGCGCTCGTGCTCGGCGTCATCGCCTTCCTCCTCGGCTGGGTGCCGTTCCTCGCCTCGATCCTCGGCCTCGTCGCCGTGGTCCTCGGCATCGTGGCGTTGTCGAAGGTCCGCAAGGGCACCGGCGCCGGTCGCGGCCTTGCGATCACCGGCCTCGTCCTCGGCGCGCTCGCCCTCCTCTTCAACATCCTCTTCTCGGGCGCCCTGCTGAAGTTCGGCTCCCAGTTCACCGACTGCGCCTCGCTGCCCTCGGAGACGCAGCAGCAGCAGTGCATCGAGAAGAGGTTCGAGGAGTGGGGCGTCGACACCGGTCAGGCCGGCAACCGCACCTGACCGGCGGCCCCACCCGACACGACGACGGGGGCGGTTCCTTCACGTGAAGGAACCGCCCCCGTCGTCGCGTCGCGACGCGGGTTGCCCGTGGGACACAGCGGGCGTGCCGTCGGGAGTGAGGGTCAGCGGCGGACCTGCGTGCCCGTCGCGTCGTCGGCGCGGTGGTGGTGGTCACGCTCGTCCTCGGAGGTGGCCGTTTCGTGCGCGGGCCTGTCGGCACGCGGCGAGTGCTCGCCGTGACCGGCCTTCTGGAGACCGACCCAGGCGGCGACGCCGAGGACGATGCCGAGGATGCCGCCGCCCCAGAGGAGGCTTTTGTCGAACATGATGCCCAAGCAGATGAGCGCGCTGGCCACGAGGATGATGGCCACCCCCGTCCAGGCGGCGGGGCTGTTTCCGTGTGACTCGGCCATGCGTGTGTGCTCCTCGGAGGTCGTCTCGGTGCGAAGGGTGGCCGCGTCGGAGGGCCCTCGTGGGCGTCCCGCCGCGGATACGTCTCGGGCACATTGTGACAGGCCCGGCGATGCAGGTGTGAGCAGGCGGCCCGATCGATCGGTGGCATGTCGCCCCGGCGAGCCGAGGCACTCCCGGGTCGGGCGCGGATGAGTGCCGGTCCGGGGGGCATCGTGGCCCACGGCCGCCCCCGCTGCGAGCGGGCGTGTCAGGTGGGGTCGTCCCCCTCGGAGAGGGCGTCCCAGTCGCTCAGCACCGGCGCCTCACGGGAGGGGCGACGCCCGGCGGTGCCGTCGGCGCGGCGGGCGGGGCGAGGCGTCCACCGACCGCCGGTGACGAACGCGAGCAGCCCACCGGCGGAGACGAGCAGTCCGCCGAGGAGCGCGAGCCACGGTGCCACGCCCGTCACCGCCGAGACGGGGACGACGCCCGGCGCGGCGACGGCGGCCATCGGGTCCACGAGGACGGCGGCGCAGCCGAGCACGATCCCGATCCCGCACGCGACGACGACGGCCGCGACGACGCGTCGCAGCCACCCGTCGACGAGGGTGAGGGCGAACGCCCCCGCCGCTGCCGCGAGGGCGACGGGCATGACGATCCCGCTGCTCTCGGCGCCGGCCGCGGGGAGAGACGTCGTGCCGGCGGCGTCGACGAGGCGCGCGGTCACCCACACGGGCACGGTCGCACCGAGGGTGAGGAGGGCCCCCGCTGCGGCGAGGAGCACGATGCGACCCCGCGTCGCGCAAGCCGTCCACCCCTGGGAGACGTGTCCGTCCCCGCTCGTTCCTGCGGTGCTCACGGCGCCTCCAACGTCGACGCGGCCGCGACGGCCCGCAGGACCGCGGCGGCCTTGTGGTGGGTCTCGGCGTACTCGGCCTCGGGACGGGAGTCGGCGACGATGCCGGCCCCGGCCTGGACGTAGGCGCGGCCGTCGCCGATGACGGCCGTACGGATGGCGATCGCCATGTCGAGGTCGCCGTGGACGTCGAGGTACCCGACGACGCCGCCGTAGACGCCGCGTCGGGTCGTCTCGAGCTCGTCGATGAGGGCGAGGGCCCGGGGCTTTGGCGCTCCCGACAGGGTACCCGCGGGGAACGTCGCGGCGAGCGCGTCGTAGGCGGTGCGGCCCTCCTCGAGATCGCCGACGACGGTCGACTCGAGATGCATGATGTGGCTGTACCGACGGACGTCCATGAACTCGACGACCTCGACGCTGCCCACCTCGCAGACCCGTTGAAGGTCGTTGCGGGACAGGTCGACGAGCATGACGTGCTCGGCGCACTCCTTCTCGTCGGCGCGGAGCTCGTCCTCGAGGGCGCGGTCCTCCTCGGGTGTCGCCCCGCGGGGACGCGAGCCGGCGATGGGATGCGTGATGACGTGCCGACCGGTGACCTTGACGAGCGCCTCCGGGCTGCTACCGACGACGTCGAAGGGCGTGCCGTCCGGCCGCTGCAGACGCAGGAGGTACATGTACGGGCTCGGGTTCGACACGCGCAGCACGCGGTAGACGTCGAGGGCGTCCGCGGGGCACGGCACGTCGAAGCGTTGCGAGAGGACGACCTGGAACACCTCGCCCGCGCGGATCGCCTCCTTGCCCGCCTCGACGATCTCGAGGTACCCGGCCTCCGTCGTCGTCGACCGGGGTTCGGGGGTCGGGCGGTGCATCGTCGCGACAGTGCTCGGGGCGGGGGCGCTGAGGTCGTCGGTCATCCGGTCGAGGCGGGCGACGGCGTCGGTGTACGCCTCCTCGGCATGCTCGGGGCGGCCGTCGACGTTGATCGCGTTCGCGACGAGGAGCACGGTGGCGTCGGCGTGGTCGAGGACGGCGAGGTCGGTCGTGAGCATCATCGCGAGCTCGGGGAGGCGCAGGTCGTCGGGGTTCTCGTCAGGGACCGACTCCCACCGGCGCACCGCGTCGTAGCCGATCATGCCGACGAGCCCGCCGGTGAGCGGCGGCATCCCGGGCAGCGGTTCGGTGGCGAGCATCGCGACCGTGTCTCGCAACGCCTCGAGGGGGTCCCCACCGCTGGGGACACCGACGGGCGGGGTGCCGAGCCACGTCGCCTCCCCGTCGCACTCGGTGAGGGTGGCCGAGCTCGCGGCGCCGACGATCGAGTATCGCGACCACACCCCGCCGTGCTCGGCCGACTCGAGGAGGAACGACCCCACCCGGTCCTTCGCGAGCTTGCGGTAGATGCCGACGGGGGTCTCGGCATCGGCGAGGAGACGCCGGACGACCGGGATGATCCTCCGTTCGCGCGCGAGGTCGAGGAAGGTCGGCAGGTCCGGCCAGGTCGCCCCGAGCTCGGCCGCACCGGGGCGGGCGCCCTGCGGGGCGTTCATGCCCAGCCTCCCCGCTCGTCCTCGGCCGTGCCCGTCTCCCCGTCGCGCGGGTCGGACCCGCCGTCGACGGCGGCGCCGAGGTCGGTGAAGAAGCACGTGCGCTCGCCCGTATGGCAGGCGGCGCCCTCCTGATCGACCCGCACGAGAAGCGCGTCGCCGTCGCAGTCGAGTGCGACCGACCGCACGTGCTGGCGGTGCCCCGAGGTGTCGCCCTTGCGCCAGTACTCCTGGCGGCTGCGCGACCAGAACGTCACCCGCCCGGTCGTGAGCGTGCGGTGGAGCGCCTCGTCGTCCATCCAGCCGAGCATGAGCACCTCACCGGTGTCGTGCTGCTGGATCACGGCGGCCACGAGACCCGCGGCGTCGCGTCGGAGCCGGCCGGCGGCCTCGGGTGGCAAAGGGTGTGTCATCACGCCCCGCATTGTGCCGGGTGCCCCCGACAACCGATGACGGGCGGTGGCGTCACTTCCCGGATGAGACGAACTCCGTTGCCTATCATCGGCTTTCAACGAGAGCGAAACGTCGTTCTCGTGGCACCCGCGTGTGCCCGGCCGATCACGGAGTCGCCCCATGTCCATCCGTCCCCTTCTCCCCGCCGCCCTCGGCACGATCACCCTCACGGGTTCACTCGCCGTCGGTCTTCCGGCCGCGGCCGCCCCTTCCACCCCCACGGTGACGCCGCCCGCGTCGGCCGCACCCGCAGCGCCGACTCGGGCCTGCTCCGAGACCCCGGTTTTCGCCGGCAAGGTGCCCACCCCCTCCTCGTCGCTCGGCTTCGACCTCGGCACCCGCAAGGCGAGCGTCGACCAGGTGTACCGCTATCTGAACCAGGTGGACCTGGCCAGCGACAAGGTCACGGTCGGCACCTTCGGCCGCACCGCGACGGGCGCGCCGCTGAAGTACGCGCTCGTCGGGCGCCCTGACGTGCTGTCGGCCGCGCAGTCCGGCCGCATCACCGCCGACGTGGAGGCGCTGCGGAACCCGCGCACGCCGGCCGCCACGGCCGCGGCGATCGCAGCGCGCAGTCCGCTGATCCTCTGGGTCGCCGGCAACGTGCACGGCAACGAGCCTGCCTCCACCGACGCCGAGATGCGCCTCATCCACGAGCTCGCCGACCGCACCGACTGCGGTGCGACCGACGTGCTGGCGAACGCCCTCGTCGTCGTCGTGCCCATCCAGAACCCCGACGGACGCAACGCGAACACCCGCGCGAACGCCGCAGCGTTCGACATGAACCGCGACTGGTTCGCCCGCACCCAGCCCGAGACCCGAGCCAAGCAGGCGCTGCTGGCGAAGTTCCCGCCACACGTGTTCGTCGACCAGCACGGCATGGGCGGCAAGGGCTACTACTTCCCGCCGAACGCCGACCCGATCTTCCACGAGACCGCCCGTCAGCCGCTCGGCTGGGTCGACGACATCGCAGGCAAGGCGAGTGCGGAGGCGTTCCGCACCAAGGGTTACGCCTACGAGACCTGGCAGGCGGGCTTCGACCTCTTCTACCCCGGCTACGGCGACACCTACCCCGTGCTGCGCCACGGGGCCGCTGGCATGACCCACGAGGTGGGCCAGGCCGCGCCGTTCGCCGACCAGGTCGACAAGCACTTCATGGCCGGCATCACGGCGTTGCGTGCCACCGCCCGCGCCCGTCAGCGCATCAACACCGAGTACCACCAGCAGTTCGTCGAGGCGCAGGCCCAGGGCCGGGCGTGCACCCTGCAGCCGAACCACGTCGACAACCCCGGCAACACGGTGCAGCGCGCCGTGCCCGACGTGCGGGTCTGCGGGTACTTCGTGCGCAACGACGACCCGGGCCGACGGCGCGAGGTCGCAACCCTCGTCTCCCGGCTGCAGCAGGACGGGGTCGAGGTGCACACGCTGCAGGCCCCGGCCCACGTGCCCGGTTTCAAGGCCTACGGCAAGCCCGCGGCCACGACCGTCGTCCCCGCCGGGAGCTACTGGATCCCGATGGCGCAGGGCCAGAAGCACTGGATCCAGGCGATGCTCGGCGAGGACACCTACGTTCCCTTCCCGTACTTCTACGATGTCTCCGGTTGGTCGATGCCCCTGCTGCAGGACGTCTCCGCCGGCTCCGCGCCGGTCGTCCCGGCGATGCGCACGACGCCCACGCCCCGGGTCTCGGTGCCGCGTGCCGCACTGCCGGCCGGGCTGCCGAACGTCGGAGTGCTCACAGCCTCGGCCAGTCCGTTCAACCCCAACCAGAGCACGGGTTGGCTGCAGTGGCGGCTGAGGTCGGACTGGCGGATCCCCTCGACGACCCTGCAGGCCTCGCAGATCACCGCCTCGACCCTCGCCGGGCTCGACGTGCTCCTCGTGCCGAACATCGACGGCAAGGCACTCAACGCGGCCATGGGCACCGAACGCAACGCCGCGCTCGCGACCTGGGTACGCGACGGCGGTCGCCTCGTCACGTGGAAGGGCGGCACGCAGTACGCCGCGCTCGCAGGGCTCTCGTCCGCGGTCCTCAAGAACCCGGCCAACGAGATTCCCGGTGCTCTCGTGCGGGCCACCGCCCCTCGCAGCGGCCCCCTCATGAAGGGCGCGGGATCCGACGTGTGGACGATGTACGAGGCCGACCCGATCATGACCGCCGGGCGTGGCGAGGTCGTCCTCTCCTACCCGCGCGCCGACTCGCCGGCCTGGGCCGTCTCGGGCTTCGCCAAGGGCATCGAGGAGATCGCGAGCAGCACCGCCCTCGTAGACGAGCAGGTCGGGCAGGGGCGCGTCACCGCGTTCTCGTTCGAGCCCAACTTCCGTGCGTTCACCGACGGGACCGCCTCTCTCGTCCGCAACGCGATCCTCGACTCTCGTGGCACCCTGCAGCGCTCCGTCGACGCCCCCGGTGGACGTCACGCCACCGCCGCCGAACGCCGGCGCGCCGGCATCGCCGCCACCAAGCTCGACCGGCAGGGCGTCACCGCGCGGTTGGACGACCGCTCTCGTCCCTGAGCCTCACCCCGAGTAGACCCGTCCGCGTGTCGCGCGGAAAGAGCTGCTGCGGCCGTACTCCGGCCAGGAGTACGGCCGCAGCGACGTTCGGCGCCGGAGGTGTCGTGTGCGACGGGGCCGCCGCGTGCGCCGACGCGCACCGCTCGCGTCGCAGATGGACTCGCCGGTGCGGGACTCGGCTGTGATGATGGGGCCCATGACCGGACTCGCCCAACTCGAACGCGAAGCCCTGTGCGCCACCTTCGTCGACGTCGGCCCCGACGCGCCGACGCTGTGCTCCCCGTGGCGCACCCGCGACGTCGCCGCTCACCTCGTCGTCCGCGAACGCCGACCCGACGCACTGCCGGGGGTGCTCATGCCCGCGCTCGCCGAGCACACCCAGCGCGTGCAGGACTCCTACGCCGCGCAGGAGTGGACCGCCCTCGTCGACATGGTCCGCGAGGGCCCGCCCGGGTGGAACCCGACGCGCGTCCCGGCCGTCGACGACGCGATCAACCTCGCGGAGTTCTTCGTCCACCACGAGGACGTCCTCCGCGCCGCCCCGGACTGGAGCCCGGCGAAGGCCCGTGCCGTCTCCGCCGACACCCAGGCCGCGCTGTGGGCCCGCCTCAAGCAGGCCGGGCAGCTCCTCTTCCGCCGCTCCCCCGTCGGCGTCGTCCTCCTCTCCGCCGAGCACGGACGTCACTCCGTCAAGGGCCCGACGAAGAAGGGCACCGTCGTCCTCGAAGGCGTCCCGAGCGAGTTCGTCCTCTTCGCCTTCGGTCGCGGCTCCGTCGCCGACCTGCGGTTCGAGGGCACCGAGCAGGCCGTCGCCGAACTCAAGGACGCCGAGTTCGGCGTCTGACGCCTCCCCCACGGTCCCCACGCCGCGGCCCCCACCGGAACTCCCGGTGCGGGCCGGGGTGCGTGCGGGGATGACACCCCCCCCCGGGTCGTCGACACGGGCCCGGGATCACCTCCGCCCGTCGCCGGGGGATGCGGGGCTCAGAGTCCGAGCAGGGCGAGGAGGGCGTCGGTGTCGAGGTGCTCCTCGACGGCATCGCCGAGGCGTTCGATCATCGCCTCGCGCCGGGCGGCGAATCCCGGTGCGGACGTGGACACCTCGAAGCCGCTGCCGCTGCGGTGGGCGACCTCGGTGAGGAACGCGCGACGGAAGTCGTCGTTCTCGAACGCGCCGTGCCACGTCGTCCCGTACGTGGCCCCCTGCTGCCAGCCGTCGAGGAACGGCGCCACCGACTCCCGGAACCCATCGTCCCTCCCGTCATCGGACGTGGCGTCGGCCACGAGCGAGGCGACACCGTGGTGGATCTCGTAGGCCCGAACCTCGTGGCCGTGCCACGCGCCCACGGGGGTGCCGAGGACCTTCTCCTCGCCGAAGTCGACACGGGTCGGCAGAAGGCCGAGACCGGCGGATTCGCGCTCGCCGCCCGCGGCCTCGACACCGCTCGGGTCGACGATGCGCTCCGCGAGCATCTGGTAGCCGCCACAGATGCCGAGCACGGGCGCCCCACGGCGAGCTCGGGCGGCCACGGCCTCGTCGAGACCGCGTTCCCGCAGCCAGCGAAGATCGCTCAGTGTGGCGCGGCTGCCGGGCAGGACGGCGAGGTCGGCGCCCGCGACGACGGCGGGATCGGCGGTCACCGTGACGTCGACACCGGGTTCGGCGGCGAGGGCGTCGACGTCGGTCGCGTTCGACAGGCGCGGGAGCCCCACGACGGCGACGCGGAGCGTGCCCGCCGCGGCCTCGTGGGCGTCGACGGCGCGGGACCATCCACCGAGGGCGAGCGCGTCCTCCCCGTCGAGCCAGGCCCCCTCGAGCCACGGCACGACGCCGAGGACGGGCAGGCCGGTGCGTTCGGTGACGATCTCGAGACCGGGTCGGAGGAGGTCGACGTCACCGCGGAACTTGTTGACGATCCAGCCGGCGAAGTGGGCCCGGTCGGCCTCGTCGACGAGCGCCCACGTGCCGTACATCGCCGCGAGGACACCCCCGCGGTCGATGTCGCCGACGACGACGACCGGCAGGCCCATCGCCCGCGCGAGGCCGAGGTTGACGTAGTCCCCGGAGCGGAGATTGACCTCGGCGGCGCTGCCCGCGCCCTCGGCGACGACGACGTCGAAGCGGGAGGCGAGGTCCTCGTACGCGGCGAAGGCGGCGCGGGCGAGTTCGCGGCGGCCCGTCGCCCACTCCCCCGTGCCGAGTTCACCGTGCGGCTGCCCGAGGAGGACGACGTGGCTGCGGCGGTCCGAGCCCGGCTTGAGGAGGACGGGGTTCATCGCCGCCTCGGGCACGACCCGCGCGGCGACGGCCTGCACCCACTGCGCACGACCGATCTCGGCGCCGTCGGGGCAGACCATCGAGTTGTTCGACATGTTCTGGCTCTTGAACGGGGCGACGCGCACACCCCGCCGCACGAGCCAGCGGCAGATCCCCGCGGTGAGGAGGCTCTTGCCGGCGTCGGACGTCGTCCCGGCGAGCAGCAGACCGGTCATCGGGGCATCTCCTGGGGAGTCGGGGTCGGGGTCGGTGTCGAGGTGGCGCGGGAGGCGCGGGTCGGCACGAGGGCGAGCACGGCGCACACGACGACCGAGCCGAGGGAGACCGCTCGCGAGAGCCGCACGGCGCGAGGCAGATCGGCGGTGCCGGGCGGCGGGCCGTCGCCGAGTCGCCCGCGGTCCTCGGTCTCCCCTGCGTACGTGTTCGCACCGCCGAGGCGTCGTCCGAGCGCGCCCGCCGCGGTCGCCTCGACCGGACCGGCGTTGGGGCTGGGATGCCCCGCCGCGTCGCGACGCCAGATGCGCCACGCCTCGGCGGGACGGCCACCGACGAGCGGGGCGAGGACACACGTGAGCGCCGCCGTGAGCCGGGCCGGGGCGAGGTTGACGAGGTCGTCGAACCGAGCCGAGGCCCAACCGAACTCGCGGAGTTCCGGGGTGCGGTAGCCGACCATCGCGTCGAGGGTGTTCGCCGCGCGGTAGCCGAGGAGTCCGGGCACCCCGGCGACGGCACCCCAGAACAGGGGCGCGGTGACGGCGTCGGAGGTGTTCTCGGCGAGGGACTCCACCGCGGCACGGGCGATCTCGTCGTCGGTGAGGTCGGTGGCGTCACGACTGCACAGGTGCGACAGTCGCGCCCGGGCGGGGGCGAGGTCGCCCGTGCGCCCCGCGTCGTCGAGGAGGCCTGCCATCGTCGCGCCCTCTCGGGCGAGGCTCGTCCCCCCGAGCACGGCCCACGTCGCGGCGGCGACGAGGAGGGTCTCGGCGGCCCGGTGGCCGCGCGCCAGACGTTCGGTGGCCGCCCCGAGGGCCACGCTTCCCCCGACGAGCGCGCTCGTGTAGAGGACGCCGTGGCCCCGACGTCCCCGTCCCGACCGTTCCGGGCCGAGGTGCCCGCGCAACCGCCCGGCCACGCTCCCGAACGCGGCGACGGGATGCCCCCGCCGCGGGTCGCCGAACCGCAGGTCCGCCGCGTATCCGAGGGTGAGGCCGAGCGTCCGCGCTGGGAGATTCACGTCGGCCAGTCTGTCAGGCCCGGCGCGTCCGGTTGCGAACGGCCGTCCACGATGGGAACGTGCAGGCACAGCACGGAGACGACGCGGGAGGCGGAACGCCTCCGGCCCCGACCGCGAGCCGCGACGCGGCGAGTCGGACCACCCGCCCGGATCCGTCCACCAGGTTCGTCGAGGCATGCGACCGGGACGGTTCACCGCCCGCGTGTGCGAAAGGGGTGTCACCCGCCATGACCCGTCCCATCTCCCTCAAGCGCCTCTCGTTCGCGGTCGCCGCGGGGGCACTGGCGGCCACGGCCGTCTCCGCTCCGGCCCAGGCCCTCCCGCCCGGTTCCGCCCCGGCGGGCGTATCCGTCGTCGCCGCGTCGATGCCCGCGGACACCTCCACCCCCACCACGCCCGCGGGCTCCGAGACGCCCGTCGAGCTCAAGAGCACCTCCGATCCGGTCGACCCCGAGCGTGAGGTGAGCCAGGACCCGTCCCAGGCGAACACGATGTGGTGGGCCCTCACCGCCGTCGGTGCGATCGCCATCGGCGCCATGGCGTGGATGATGCGTCGCCGCCGCGGCCAGCGGGGCTGATGACCCTTCTGTCACGACCCGCGCGGGGTCGACGCGCCGGATCACCCCGGCGCGTCGACCCCGCGTCCGCGTCTCCCGAGCCCCGTCCTCCCCGAACGCGGTCCCTCGTGCGGGGTGAGGCGTCGTGATCACCCTGGTGCTCGGCGGTGCCCGCAGCGGCAAGAGCGTCCTCGCCGAGGGCCTCCTCCGCGGGCGGCGAGCCCGCTACGTCGCCCCCGGCCCCGTGCCCGACCCCATGAACCCGGCCGACGCCGAATGGGCCGACCGCGTCGCCGCCCACCAGGCCCGAAGAGGTCCGTCATGGACCACCGTCGAGACCGGCGACGTCGCGGGTGTGCTCCGGACGCCGGGTGATCCCGTGCTCGTCGACTGCCTGGGCACGTGGCTCACCCGCGTCGTCGACGACGCCGGCGCCTGGGAGGACCGGCCTCGCGCCCACGCCGCCATCGCCGACGCACGCGACGATCTTCTGGCCGCACTCCGCGAATACCGCTGCGAAGTCGTGCTCGTCAGCAACGAGGTCGGACTCGGCGTCGTCCCCGCCACGGCCTCCGGGCGACTGTTCCGCGACGAGCTCGGCCGCACCAACGCCGCGGTCGCCGCCCTCGCCGACGAGGTGCTCCTCGTCGTCGCCGGGCGCGTCCTCGACCTCTCCCCCACACCACGGATCGACGACTTCCTCGCGACGAGGACGGAACGATGAGCGCCGAGAACCCGAACACGGAGATCACGAACGCCGAGATCACGAACGCCGAGAACCCGCCCGCCGCGCCGCTGCTCGTCGACGGATGGCGCATGGCCGTCGGGACGCTCACCGCCGTGCCCGTGCGTCCGCCCTCGCGGATCGATCGCCGGGTCGCGGGTGCCGCGATGCTCCTCGCTCCCGTCGCGGCGCTGCCCGTGGCCGCGGTGTGGATCGTGTGCGCGGTCGTCGCATCGGCGGCGCTCCTGCCGCTGGTGCTCTCCGTCGTCGCGGTCGCGGGAATGTGTCTCGCCACTCGGGCCATGCACCTCGACGGCCTCGCCGACACCGCCGACGGGCTCTCGGCGAGCTACGACCGTGACCGCGCCCTGCAGGTGATGAAGACCGGTGACGTCGGCCCGAGCGGCGCCGCGGCCATCGCCCTGGTGCTGCTCCTCCAGGTGACCGCCGGTGAGGCGTTGTTCGTCCTCGCCCCGGCGGCGCTCGCGCGGGTCGTCGTCCTCGGCCTGCTCGCGGTGTGCGCCTCGCGGTATTCCCTCGCCCTGGCCTGCATGCGGGGTGTGCCGTCCGCTCGGCCCGGCGGCCTGGGCGCCACCGTCGCGGGCAGCGTCTCCCGCCCGGCCGCGGCCGGTGCGGGACTGTTCCTCGCCGTCGTCGGAGCCCTCGGGCTCGCCGCCGCAGGCGGACCGTGGTGGGGTGCACCCCTGATCGTCCTCACACCGGTGGTCGCGACGGCGCTGCTCGTGCGTCGTTGCGTCACCCGCCTCGGCGGCATCACCGGCGACGTCCTCGGCGCCGCAGTCGAGATCTCCTGCGCCTGCGCCCTCACCGTCGCCGCAGCCGTGGTGACGGGACAGCTGCTGCCCCTGCCGTGACCGCCAGGGTCACAGGGGTTTGTCCTCGCCTCCGGTCCCCCGGTCGTCATGGACCGACATCTGCCCGCAGGGGTACGTCATGTCGGACCGCGCGTTCGGCCCCTCGCCGACCTCACCGCCGCGACAGGCAGCGTCGCCACCCACCTGGACACCACCCTCACCGCCGCCGAGGTCCGCACCCTGGCCTGCGACGCGGAGGTCCTGCCCGCCGTCCTGGGTGGCCGCGGGTAAGCTCTCGTCCCCGGACGTCGCACCCGCCTCGTCACCCTCCCAGCGCATCGCCCTCGCCCTCCGAGGCAAGGGCTGCACCTACCCCGGCTGCCAGGCCCCACCTGTCTGGTGCGACGGCCACCACATCCGCCACTGGGCGGACGGCGGCACCACCGACCTGCCCGACATCGCCCTGCTGTGCCGGCATCACCACACCGTCGTCCACCGCCAAGGCCACCTCGTCGACGACCACGGCGTCCACTGGCGTCGCTCCGACGGCTCACCCGTCGGCAATGCACCCCGCATCGGATGGATCACGCGGAGAGAGTGAACCGCGCCCACGCACCGGGCCAGGGCGCGCCCCGGCCGAACCGACCCGATGCCTCCGGACAGGGGGCGTGCCCCGAACGCCGACGCCCCCTACGCGTGGAGGCGGGACAGGAAGCGTCGGGTCGCCTCGGTCTGCGGGGCGTCGATGACCTGCGCGCGCGTGCCGATCTCGGCGATGACACCGCCCGAGAGGTGGGCGACGACGTCGGCGACCTGGCGGGCGAAGCCCATCTCGTGGGTGTTGAGGATCATCGTCATGCCCTGGTCGGCGAGGTCGCGCAGCAGGTCGAGCACCTCGCCGACGAGCTCCGGGTCGAGCGCCGAGGTGACCTCGTCGAGGAGCAACAGCCGGGGGTGGTTGACGAGCGCCCGCGCGATCGCGACGCGCTGCTGCTGCCCGCCGGAGAGGTCGTCGGGCCGGGCGTCCGCCTTCTCGGCGAGACCGACCCGCTCCAACATGTCCCGGGCGGTCTCCCTCGCCTCCGCCTTCGACCGGCCGTGGACGCGCACCGGCGCGAGCGTGATGTTGTCGAGCACCGAGAGGTGCGGAAAGAGGTTGTAGCCCTGGAACACGATGCCGATGCGGGACCGGATCTCATCGGCGTTCACACGCGGGTCGGTGATCTCCCGGCCCTCGAGGGTGATGACGCCGTCGTCGACGACCTCCAGGAGGTTGACGCATCGCAGCAACGTCGACTTGCCCGAGCCCGACCCACCGATGAGCACGACGCACTGCCCCGCGTGGACGTCGAGGTCGATGCTCCGCAGCACCACGTGGCGCTCGGCACCCCGCCGACCCGGGAACGACTTGCGCACCCCGCGGAGGGTGAGCAGCGGCTCCTCCGTCTCCCTCGCCCCTCCGGTCGGACCGGTCGCCGAGTCACGCTGCCCGCCAGGGGTGTTCGCCGACCTGCTCACAGATGACCTCCTGCTCCCTGGTAGCCCTGACGTCGAGCGACCCAGTCGGTGAACCGGGCCATGGGCACGGTGAGGGCGATGAAGCACAGCCCGGCGACGACGTACGGGGTGTAGTTGAAATCGCTGGCCGTCTCGATCTGCGCGGCCCTGACTGCGTCGACGACGCCGAGGATGGAGATGAGCCCGGAGTCCTTCTGCAAGGACACGAGGTCGTTGAGAAGCGGAGGCTGCACGCGGCGGATCGCCTGGGGGACGACGACGTGTCGCAACGTCTGCCCATAGGTGAGACCCAGTGAGCGCGCCGCAGCACGCTGAGAGGGGTGCACCGACTCGATTCCGGCACGGAACACCTCCGCGACGTAGGCGGAGTAGCTCAGCACGAGAGCGACGCAGCCCCAGAACAGGACGCTCGTCGGCAGCCCCGAGAGGCGGAGAGCAGGGGCGCCGTAGCCGAGGAGCAGGAGGACCAGGATGAGCGGAAGACCGCGGAACAGATCGACATAGATCGTCGCGGCGAGACGCAGCGGGTACGTGACCGCTCCGCGCAGCGTTCGGAGGACTGCGATGACGAGTCCGAGGACAAAGATCGCGATCCCGCAGATCACCATGATCCGCACGTTGAGCCACAGGCCGGAGAGCACGGCGGGGAACGACGCGACGGCTTTGTCGAGATCGAAGTAGGTCCAGCGTACGCGCGGCCACCCGGGCGAACTCGTCAGGACCCACAGGAGCGCGACGACCACGGCGACCGTGCTCGCGGCGGACACCGCTGCGGACCGCACGGCGCGGGAGCGCCGATAAGCGGTGCGCTCGCGCTGGTGGGTCGAGGGTGCCCACCCCTCGTCGGAGAGGGACGAGTCCGCGCTCGTGGCGGCGGACGCGTCTTCCGGACCCCCGGAGTGAACGGAGCTCATGGGATCAGTGGAGCTCGGGAGCGGTCTGCCCGGCGAGCCACTGCTGTTCGAGCTTCCTCAAGGTGCCGTCCACGCGCAGAGCGTCGACGGCCTGCGACACGCAGCCCGTGAGCGGCGACCCCTTGTCGAGGACGGCCCCGAGCTGGTCGGGGGTCCCGTCACCCTCGGGCAACTGGCCCACGATGATCCCGCCGTCGAGCTGTGCACCGATCATGTAGTACGCCGTGGGCAGGTCGACGACGATGCCGTCGATCTGCCGGTTCTTAAGGGCCTGGACGGCGAGGTCGTTCGTGTCGAAGACGTTGGGGGGCGTCGTGGGCTCGATCTGGGACGTGATCGCGGCGTACGAGGTCGAGCCCACCTGCGCGCCGAGCTTCGCGCCCGCGAGATCGGCGACCCCGGTCTTGCCCTCGAGCGGCGACCCCTTGTAGGTGACGACAGCCTGGCGGACGTCGTAGTACCCGGAGGAGAAGTCGACGGCCTGGCGACGGTCCTCGCTGATGGAGATCTGGTTGAGGTCGAGGTCGAAGCCCTTCGGCCCCGGCGCGACGGCGGTGTTGAAGGGGACGTCGACCCACGCGACCTCGTTCTTCGCGAAGCCGAGCTTGTCGGCGATCGCGTGGGCGACCGCCGATTCGTATCCCTTGCCGTTGCTCGGGTCGTCGTCCGAGAACCACGGCGCATAGGCCGGGGTGTCGGTGCCGATCGTGAGCTTTCCCGGCGTGCGCACCTTGAGCGCGTCCTTGCGGCAGTCGCTCACCGTGCTCGTGGCGGCGCCGGTGCCCCCGGGTTGTGCACCCCCGCCATCGGTGGGCGCTCCGCAGCCGGCGAGGGTGAGGAACGGCAGGACGAGAAGAGCAGCGACGGGACGCATGACGGTTCCTTGTGCGACGGCGTAGGTGGGGGCCATCCACCGGCGGGCGGGCGGGAGGCCTCACCCTACCCCGCGAGTGAGACGGCACCCGCTCACCGAGCGACTCCACGACGCCGCCGTCCTCTACCCTCCCGACCGCTTCGCGGACACGCGAACGGGCGAGCCCCCATGAGGAGCCCGCCCGTTCGTCTCGTTCCGAGACCGATCGACCGCGAGATCAGTCGTGCACGCCCGCCTCGACGAACGGGGGCTTGGTGACGGTGGCGGCGACCTCACGGCCGCGGACGTCGATCGTCACGGAGTCGCCCTCCTTGACGCCACGGTCGAGCAGCGCGAGAGCGATGCCCTTGCGGAGCGTCGGCGACATCGTGCCGGAGGTGACGACACCGATCTCCTTGCCCTCGGAGTCCTTGACGACGCACTCTGCACGGGGGATGCCACGGCCCTCGACGAGGAGGCCCCACGACAGGGGGCAGGATTTCTCGGCACGCTGCGCCGCGAGGACGTCCTTGCCCCAGAAGTCGTCCTTGTTCCAGCCCACGGCCCAACCGGCGCGGGCCATGTTGGGCGTGATGTCCATCGACAGCTCGTGACCGTGGAGGGCGTACCCCATCTCGGTGCGCAGCGTGTCGCGCGCGCCGAGACCACACGGCATGCCGTCGTACGGCTTCATCGCCTCGACGAGCGCGTCCCACAGTGCCTCGGCGTCCTCCCAGCGGGGCACGAGTTCGTAGCCCTTCTCGCCCGTGTAACCGGTGCGGCAGACGGTGAGCGGCTTGCCGTTCCATTCGGTGGAGTCGAAGCTCATGTACTCGTGGCCGGTGGGCAGGCCGAGCGCCTGGAGCACCTCGTCCGAGCGGGGGCCCTGGACAGCGATGACGGCGTACTCCTTGTGCTGGTTGAGGAGCTCGAGGCCCTCGGGCAGTTCCTCGCGCATGCGGCGCACGACCTCTGTCGTGTTCGCAGCGTTCGGGATGAGGAAGACCTCGTCCTCCGACTTGTAGTACTGGATGAGGTCGTCGACGACGCCGCCCGTCTCCTTGTCGCAGCACATCGTGTACTGCGCCTTGGGCGGGCTCACCTTGCGGAGGTCGTTGGTGAAGCACGAGTTGCAGAAGTCGGCGGCACCCGGGCCGCGCACGACGGCCTTGCCGAGGTGCGAGACGTCGAAGATGCCGACACGCTCGCGCACCGCTTCGTGCTCCTTGAGCACGCCGCCACCGGGGTACTCGATGGGCATGAGCCACCCACCGAAGTCGGCCATCTTGGCGCTGAGGGCGGTGTGACGGGAGTGGAGCGGTGAGGTGAGAAGGTCGGTCTCTGTCATACGGCCACCGTAGACGCCTCACCCCTCGTTATTCTCGGTGTTGGCACGAACCCGCCCCACTCGTCCCGGCGCCGCCGCGCCCAGGAGGACCAGGGCCCACCTCGGCACCGAGGATCCGCGGGCCCCACCCGCGCCCGACCGTCCGGGACGTGCCCCGCGCCCGGTACCCGCCGGGTCGCACCCGACCCCAGGAGGACCCCGTGAAGCTTGCCTTCGCCACCACCGCACCCGAATCGGCCCGGGCCGACGCGCTCGTCGTCTTCAGCGCGCCCGCGTCCGGCATGATGGCCGCCCCCCGTCTCGTCGGCGCGGACACGCTGCCGGGCGCCGCGATCTCCCACCTCGAGGAGTCCCTCCGAGCGCTCAAGGCCACCGGCAAGGCCGACGAGGTCCGCACCCTCACCGGGGTGCCCAAGGTCGCCGCTCGTGTCGTCGTCGTCACGGGCCTCGGCTCCGTCCCGGCCGGTGAGGAGCCCACCCACGAGGCCGTCCGCCGCGCCGCCGGCGCCGCCGCCCGTACCCTCACCGGTCACGGCGAGGCCGCGGTCGCCCTCCCCGTCGCGACGCCCGAGCACACCGCGGCCGTCGCCGCCGGCCTCGTCCTCGGCTCCTACCGCTTCGACGCCCACCGTGGCGCCAAGGCGCAGGCCGCCGCCGAGGCCCCCCTCGTGTCCGCGACCCTCGTCGCCGGCAAGAAGTCCCTCGCCCCCGGTGTCTCCGCCTCCGACCTCTCGAAGGCCGTCGAGGAGGCCGAGATCGTCGCGCGTCACCAGTGCTTCACGCGTGACCTCGTCAACACCGCCCCCAACGAGCTTTACCCGCAGTCGTTCGCCGAGCTGGTCGAGAAGGCCGCCGGCAAGGGCGTCAAGGTGGAGGTCATGGACGAGAAGAAGCTCGCCGCAGGCGGCTTCGGCGGTCTCATCGCCGTCGGGCAGGGCTCGGTGCGTCCCCCGCGTCTCGTCACGATGACGTACTCGCCCCGCAAGGCCGTCGCCTCCCTCGCCTACGTCGGCAAGGGCATCACGTTCGACTCCGGTGGCCTCTCGCTCAAGCCGCCGGCCTCGATGATGACGATGAAGTCCGACATGGGTGGCGCCGCGGCCGTGGCCGCCGCCGTCCTCGCCGTCGCCGAGCTCGAGCTGCCCGTCGCCGTCACCGGCTACCTGTGCCTCGCCGAGAACATGCCGAGCGGGTCGGCCACGCGTCCCGGCGACGTCATCACGCAGCGCGGCGGCCTCACCGTCGAGGTCCTCAACACCGACGCCGAGGGCCGCCTCGTCCTCGCCGACGGCATCGCCCTCGCCGCCGAATCCCGCCCCGACGCGATCGTCGACATCGCCACCCTCACCGGTGCGCAGATCGTCGCACTCGGCAAGCGCACCGCCGCGATCCTCGCCAACGACGACGAGCTGCAGGGCGCCCTCGCCCAGGCCGCCGCGGACGCGGGCGAGTCCGTGTGGCCGCTGCCCATCGCCGAGGAGGTACGTAGCCACCTCGACAGCACCGTCGCCGACATGAAGAACATCGGTGAGGCTGGCACGGCGGGCACGCTCGTCGCCGCCGCGTTCCTCCGCGAGTTCGCCTCCCCCACCGACGACGACCCCGCGCGCACGCAGCCGTGGGGCCACATCGACATCGCCGGCCCCTCGTTCAACGAAGGCGGCACGTGGGGCTACACCGGCAAGGGCGCCACCGGCTTCGGCGTGCCCACCCTCGTCGAGTTCGCCCGCGGTTACGCCCGCTCCCGCGACTGATCCACGACGTCGCCCCCTCCGGGCGGCACCCTGCACCATCTCGACGGCCCCGGCTCCGCCCCGTGCGGAGCCGGGGCCGTCGGTCACCCGAGCACTCCCCAAATCCTCACCCCCGCAAGGCGATCGCTCAGGAGAACCGCCCTCCTGACGATGGGTCACCCGACGGGTCCCGTCGCGGGCTCCCCGCGCGCCGTGTCGGGTCCTACCCACCGGCGCCGGTGACGCTCCCGCCGGCCGGCCCGTGGTCCAGGGAAGTCACGGTCGAGGAGCAGCGAGATGCGGCGAGACGTCGGAGCCGGGCCAGGGGCCGCGGCGTGAGCGCGCGCGGCGGGTCGCGGGTCGACTCCCTCGACGGGCTGCGGACGATCGCCGTCCTCCTCGTCGTCGCGTTCCACCTGCGCGTGCCGGGGTTCTCCGGCGGGTACCTCGGCGTCGACGTCTTCTTCGTCCTCTCCGGGTTCCTCATCACGACGTTGCTCCTCAGGGAGCTCTCGGCGACGGGGCGTATCGACCTCGGCCGGTTCTGGGCGCGTCGCGCTCTCCGCCTCATGCCCGCCGTCCTCCTCGTGATCCTCGCCGTCGTCGTCTGGGCGACGACCCTCGCACCCCCGTTCCGCCGCCCGTCGATCGGCGCCGACGCCCTGTGGTCGCTCCTCTACGTCGGCAACTGGCGCTTCATCGGCTCCGCCGGATACTTCACCGACGACGGCACCTCCTCCCCGCTGCTCCACGTGTGGTCGCTCGCGGTCGAGGAGCAGTTCTACGTCGTCTGGCCGCTCCTCCTCGGCCTCGTCGGAGCGTTCGCGTGGCATCGTGCCGCGGCGGCCACGGCCCCGGCCGGGCGTCCGCTCGACTCGTCCTCCCGGGTCGAGGGCGACCGTCGGCGACGGCAGGCCGTCGTCCTCGCGGCAGGGGTCACCGCCCTCGTCCTCACGGCCGCGTCGGCGGTCGGGCTCTGGTGGCTCTACGACCCCGCCGCGCCCGAACGCGCCTACATGGGTACCGACACGAAGATCTTCGAACCGCTCGTCGGTGCCGTCGCCGCAGCGCTCATGACCCGCGCGCGGGTGCAACGCGTCGTCGTCCGACACCACGTCGGGCTCATGGTCGCCGGGCTCGTCGGGCTCGGCGTCGGCGTCGCGACACTCGGCGGCCCCGCCCCCGCCTACTTCGCCGGCGGTGCAGTCGCGTTCTCCATCGCCTGCGCCGTCCTCGTCGCCGCCGCGACCGCCGGCGGCAACGGCGACGTCGTCGCCCGCACGCTCGGCCTCGCCCCGCTCGCCTACCTCGGCCGCATCTCGTACGGGATCTACCTGTGGCACTGGCCGCTCACCGTGTGGCTCGCCCCCGAGACGGGGTTCGACGTGCTGCGCGCCGCCCTCGTCGCGACGGGCGCCGTCCTGCTCGCCTCCCTGAGCTACCACCTCGTCGAGGTGCCGGTTCGCACCGGTGTCCTCACCCGTCTCGCGCCGATCAGGCTCCTCCCCGTCGCGGCCGGGTCGATCGCGAGCGTCCTCGTCCTCTCGACGTTCCTCGGCGGTACCGCCGTGAGCCGCCTCAACCCGCTGTCCGGGTCGCTGCCCGCCGCGGCGGCCGAGCGGAGCACCGTGCTCGTCGTCGGGGACAGCGTCGCCCGGCGGCTCACCCCGGCCCTCAGCGAGGCCGGCACGGCCCGCGGCCTCACGGTCGTCGAGGCCGCCCGGGGCGGATGCCCCGCCCTCACCGTCCCCGCCCTCGGCTCCGACGGCCGCCTCCTCGCCGACGGCGCGTGCGCAGACCAGGTCCGCGCGACGCAGGATGCCGCGGTCACCACCTACGACCCCGGCATCGTGCTCTGGTGGTCCCGGTACGAACTCGCCGACCGGCTCGGCGACGACGGTCGCGTCCTCCGCGCCGGCACCCCCGAGTTCTGGGCCGCCCAGCGGGCCTCCTTCCTCGCCGACTCCGCCCGCCTCACGTCCCGCGGCGCGACCCTCGTCGTCGTCCTCACCGACCGTCCGGGCGTGGGCCTCGCCTCGCGCTGCACCCCCGGCCGGTGCGACCCGTTCCTCCACCGGCTGTGGTTCGAGGACGACCTCCGGCGTCGTTGGAACGACCTCGTCACCGAGGTCGCCGCGCGTGACGCGCGCATCCGGGTCGTCGGCATCGACGACGTCTACTGCCGCGACGCCGCCGTCCCCTGCGACGACCGGCTCCCCACCGGCCCCCCCGTGCCCGCCCCGGAGACGCCGCAGGTGCACCCCACCCTCCCCGCGCCGGTGACGACGCTCCTCGCCCGCCCCGACGGGTCGCACTTCTCCCCCGCCGCCGCACCCGCCGTCGCCGGGCCGCTCCTCGACAGGGCGGCCGCCGCGGCACGGCGGTGACCGCGCGGGCCGCCACCGACGGACCCTCGCCACCCTCCACCCGGGCGACTCCCGAGGTGTGTCACGGAACCGGCCCCTCACCTCGGGAAACGGCACCCCGACCGGTGCGACATGGGAGGATGCCCACGTCGGCGCCGACACGGGCGCCGACGTCGTCGCCGGCACCACGGCGACGTCCCCGCCCGCCGCGCACGCCGCGCCCCCACAAGGAGCCGCCCGCATGACCGACCCGACCTCGGCCCCCGAGACCTTCGACATCGTCATCCTCGGCGGCGGCAGCGGCGGTTACGCCTGCGCGCTGCGGGCCGTGCAGCTCGGCAAGAGCGTCGCCCTCGTCGAGAAGGACCTCCTCGGCGGCACGTGCCTTCACCGCGGGTGCATCCCCACGAAGGCGTTCCTGCACGCGGCCGAGATCGCCGACTCGGCCCGGGACAGCGAGAAGTTCGGCGTCAAGGCGTCGTTCGACGCGATCGACATGCCGGGTGTGCTCAAGTACAAGGACGGCGTCGTGGCCCGCCTCCACAAGGGCCTCCAGGGGCTCGTCAAGGCCGGCGGCATCACGTACGTCCAGGGCACCGGCAAGGTCGTCGCCCGCGACACCGTCGAGGTCGCCGGCCGCCGCCTCCAGGGCGCACACCTCGTCCTCGCCACCGGCTCCACGTCGAAGACCCTCCCCGGCCTCGAAATCGGCGGCCGCATCCTCACGAGCGAGCAGGCCCTCGCGCTCGAGACCGTGCCGAAGCGCGTCGTCGTCCTCGGCGGCGGCGTCATCGGCTGCGAGTTCGCCTCGGTCTACCGCTCGTTCGGCGCCGAGGTGACGATCGTCGAGGCCCTGCCCCGGCTCGTCGCCCTCGAGGACGAGGCGATCTCCAAAACTCTCGAGCGCGCCTTCAAGAAGCGCAAGATCGTCGCGAAGACGGGCGTGCGCTTCGGAGGCGCCACCCAGACCGACGACGCCGTCACCGTCACCCTCGAGTCCGGCGAGAGCATCGAGGCAGACCTCCTCCTCGTCGCCGTCGGCCGCGGACCCGTCACGGCCGGGCTCGGCTACGAGGAGATCGGCGTGACGATGGAGCGCGGCTTCGTCCTCGCCGACGAGCGTTGCCGCACGAACGTCGAGGGCGTCCACGCCGTCGGCGACATCGTCCCCGGCCTGCAGCTCGCCCACCGCGGCTTCGCCCAGGGCATCCTCGTCGCCGAGGACATCGCCGGTCTCCCCGTCGAACCGCTCGTGGAGTCCTCGATCCCCCGCGTCACGTACTGCGACCCCGAGATCGCCTCCGTCGGCCTCAGCGAGGCCGCCGCCGTCGAGCTCCACGGCGCCGACGCCGTCTCCACCGTCGAGTTCAACCTCGGCGGTAACGGCAAGTCCCAGATGCTCGCGACGAGCGGCTTCGTCAAGGTCGTCCGCCGCAAGGACGGCCCCGTGCTCGGCATCCACATGATCGGCGCCCGCATGGGCGAGCAGGTCGGCGAGGCCCAGCTCATCGTCGGCTGGGAGGCCCTGCCCGAGGAGGTCGCACAGTTCATCCACGCGCACCCCACCCAGAACGAGGCGCTCGGCGAGGCCCACCTCGCCCTCGCCGGCAAGCCCCTCCACGCCCACCCCTGACCGACGGGGCCGCACACCCGTGTCGGCCCGTCGCCCCCGCGACACCCACCCGGGGGTGCTCCGGAGCACCCGAATCCGCTCCGGAGTGCCCCGACCCGCCGATGAGGCACCGGCCGCCCACACCTGACGCGCCGTCCTCTTCTAGACTCGCGACAACACCGCACACCCGAGGAGACACGAGAAATGTCAGAACGCGTGACCATGCCGGCTCTGGGCGAGTCGGTCACCGAAGGCACCGTCACCCGCTGGCTCAAGAGCGTGGGCGACTCCGTGGAGGTCGACGAGCCGCTGCTCGAGGTCTCCACCGACAAGGTCGACACCGAGATCCCCTCCCCGGTGGCGGGCACCCTCACGAAGATCCTCGTCGAGGAGGACGAGACCGTCGAGGTCGGCGCCGAGCTCGCCGTCATCGGTGACGCCTCCGACGTCGAGGGCGACGACTCCGACGACTCCGCCGAGGAGAGCGACACCGAGGAGAAGAGGAACGAGGACGGCGCGCAGCCGGAGTCGGAGGAGACCGCGGAGGAGACCCCCACGACCCCGTCCGCCGAGTCCGACGAGCCCAAGAAGGCCGAGGCTCCCAAGAAGTCCTCCGGCGGCGACGTGAGCGGCGGCGAGAAGGTCCCGATGCCGGCGCTCGGCGAGTCCGTCACCGAGGGCACGGTCACCCGTTGGCTGAAGTCCGAGGGCGACGAGGTCGCCGTCGACGAGCCGCTCCTCGAGGTGTCCACCGACAAGGTCGACACCGAGATCCCCTCCCCCGTGGCGGGCACGCTCACGAAGATCCTCGTCCAGGAGGACGAGACGGTCGAGGTCGGCGCCGACCTCGCGATCATCGGTGGCGAGGCCGGTGGCGACGACGCCGCCGACGAGCCCGCCGAGGAGGAGGCCCCGGCCGAGCCGGAGGAGAAGGAAGAGGCTCCGAAGAAGGAGGAGCCGAAGAAGGACGAGGCTCCTAAGAAGGACGAGCCGAAGGAAGAGCCCAAGAAGGAGGAGAGGTCCTCCGCCCCGGCGAAGAAGCCCTCCTCCACCGAAGAGTCTCCCGCCAAGGCCGAGGAGACGGACGCATCCAGCTACGTCACCCCGCTCGTCCGCAAGCTCGCCGCCGACAACGGCGTCGACCTCTCGACCCTCACGGGCACGGGTGTCGGCGGTCGGATCCGCAAGCAGGACGTCCTCGACGCGGCCAAGGCCGCCGAGGAGGCCAAGAAGGCGCAGTCCGCCCCGGCCCCCGCGGCCGAGGAGAAGCCGGCGGCCGCGTCCTCCGGTTCCGCCCCCGCTCCGACGACGGTTCCGCAGCCGTCCGACAAGCGCGGCACGAGCCAGAAGATGACCCGTCTGCGCAAGGTCATCGCCCAGCGCATGGTCGAGTCGCTGCAGGTCTCCGCGCAGCTCACCGCGGTCGTCGAGGTCGACATGTCGCGCGTCGCCGCGCTCCGCGCCCGCAACAAGGCCGAGTTCGAGAAGCGCGAGGGCGTCAAGCTCTCCTACCTCCCGTTCATCGCCCTCGCGACGGTCGAGACGCTCAAGGCGTTCCCGATGCTCAACGCGAGCGTCGAGGGCGAGGAGATCGTCTTCCACGGTGCCGAGCACCTCGGCATCGCGGTCGACACCGACCGTGGCCTGCTCGTGCCGGTCATCCGTGACGCCGGTGACCTCAACATCGCGGGCATCGCCCGCAAGGTCGCCGACCTCGCCGAGCGCACCCGCACGAACAAGGTCACCCCCGACGAACTCGGCGGCGGCACGTTCACGATCAGCAACATCGGCAGCAACGGTTCGCTGCTCGACACGCCGATCCTCAACCAGCCGCAGGTCGGCATCCTCGGCACCGGCGCGATCGTCAAGCGTCCGGTCGTCGTCCAGGACGAGTACGGCAACGACTCGATCGCGATCCGCCACATGCAGTACCTCGTCCTCACCTACGACCACCGCGTGGTCGACGGTGCGGACGCGGGCCGGTTCCTCACGGCGCTCAAGCAGCGTCTCGAGGAGGGCGCGTTCGAGGTCTGACCTCGATGAGGCGTCGACGGGGCGGTGAGGAACCCTCACCGCCCCGTCGCGCGCCCGGAGGCGTTCGGGACGGTTCCCGCCCTCGTGGCGCGGGGGAACCGGAGCGGCGTCGAAGCGGTATCGCCCCCGGGTGAGGTCCGTGGCCGTCGTCGGAACGGCCGGGAACGAAAGGGAGAAGACATGCGAGTGGCGATCACGGGGGCCTCGGGCCTCATCGGCTCGGTCCTGTCGCAACGACTCGCCGCGCGGGGTGACCGGGTGGTCCACCTCGTCCGTCGACAGGCACGGTCGTCGGCGGAGCGTGAGTGGATCCCGGGCGCGCCCCTCGACCCGACGGTGCTCGACGACGTCGACGCCGTCGTGCACCTGGCCGGTGCGGGCGTGGGCGACAAGCGGTGGACGGCGAAGTACCGCCGGACGATCCGCCGGTCCCGCATCGACGGCACGCGTACGCTCGCCCAGGCCGTGCTCACCCTCGACCGGCCCGTCCGCGTCGTGAGCGGCTCGGCCGTGGGCATCTACGGCAGCGACCGCGGCGAGGAGCTCCTCACCGAGACGAGCACGGCGGGCAAGGGGTTCCTCGCCGACGTCGTGCGCGCCTGGGAGGCCGAGATGCGCCCCGCCCGGGAGGCGGGTGTCCCGGTCGCGTTCGCGCGCACCGGTATCGTCCTCTCCCCCGACGGCGGGGCCATGGAGCGTGTCCTCCCGCTCGCCCGCCTCGGGCTCGGCGGGCCCCTCGGCGACGGGCAACAGTGGTGGCCGCTCGTCACTCTCGACGACGAGGTCTCGGCCCTGCTGTGGCTCGTCGACCACCCGCAGATCACCGGTCCGGTCAACATCGCCCTGCCCGACCCGGTGCGCCAGGGCGAGTTCATGGCGCTCCTCGGCGAGGAGCTCCACCGACCGGCGGTCCTGCCCGCACCGGCGTTCGCGCTCCGTGCGATGCTCGGGCAGTTCGCCGACGACATCCTCGGCAGTCAACGGGTCCGACCCGACGTCCTCCTCGACTCGGGTTTCACCTTCGCCTCCCCCACCGGGGAGACGGCGGCGCAGTGGCTCGTCACGCGTGACAAGGAGTGAGTGGATTGCGGTACGAAGAGATGGGTTTCGCCCCCGACCTCGTCGACTACGTCGAGGCGTGGGAGCGCCAGCGGGAGGTCCACGAGGCCGTCGTCGCGGGCACCCTGCCCGACACGGTCCTCCTGCTCGAGCACGCGCCGACGTACACCGCCGGCAAGCGCACCGAGCCGCACGAGCGCCCGCTGGACGGCACCCCCGTCGTCGAGGTCGACCGCGGCGGCAAGATCACGTGGCACGGTCCCGGCCAGCTCGTCGGCTACCCGATCGTCCACCTGCCCGGCCCGGTCGACGTCGTCGCCCACGTGCGGCGGCTCGAGGACGCCATGATCGGCGTCTGCGCCGACCTCGGTGTCGAGGCGGGCCGTGTCGAGGGCCGCAGCGGTGTCTGGATCGCCACCGACGACACCCGCCCCGAGCGCAAGATCGGCGCCATCGGCATCCGCGTGAGCCACGAGGTGACGATGCACGGGTTCTCCCTCAACTGTGACTGCGACCTGTCCTGGGGGCAGGTCATCGTCCCGTGCGGCATCGCCGACGCGGGCATCACCAACCTCTCCGAGGAACTCGGCCGCGACGTCACGGTCGCGGAGGTCCTCCCCCTCGCGAAGAAGCACCTCGACCGCGTGCTCGACCTGGTGTCCCACCACGAGACCACCGCCCAGGAGCAGGCGTCGGCGTGATCCCCGCCCGGGCCGGCGATCCCGCCGCCTCGGACACCCCGCCACGTCCCGGACGTGTGTCCATGACGTGGCGGACCCCCACACCTCCCACGAGTACGCTGGGAGCCCCATCACGAAAGGAGACGTCGTGACCGTCGCACCAGAGGGTCGCCGGCTGCTCCGCGTCGAGGCCCGCAACGCCGAGACGCCCATCGAGCGCAAGCCGTCGTGGATCCGGACCACCGCCAAGATGGGTCCGGAGTATGCCGCGATGAACAAGCGTGTGTCGGGCCAGGGCCTGCACACCGTGTGCCAGGAGGCCGGCTGCCCCAACATCTTCGAGTGTTGGGAGGACCGGGAGGCCACCTTCCTCATCGGCGGTGACACGTGTACCCGGCGTTGCGACTTCTGCGACATCGCCACGGGCCGCCCGGGTCCGCTCGACCAGGAGGAGCCCCGCAAGGTCGCCGAGTCGATCCGACAGATGAACCTGCGGTACGCGACGATCACCGGCGTCGCCCGTGACGACCTTCCCGACGGCGCGGCCAAGCTGTACGCCGACACCATCCGCGAGGTCCACGCGCTCAACCCGAACACCGGCGTCGAGATCCTCCCGCCCGACTTCGGGGCCAAGCCCGAGCTCGTCGGGCAGGTCTTCGACGCCCGCCCCGAGGTGTTCGCGCACAACCTCGAGACGGTGCCGCGGATCTTCCGCAAGATCCGCCCGGCGTTCACGTACGAGAAGTCCCTCAAGGTCATCACGATGGCCAAGGAGGAAGGCCTCGTCACGAAGTCGAACCTCATCCTTGGCATGGGTGAGACGGAGGACGAGATCGCCCAGGCCATCCGCGACCTCCACGACGCCGGTTGCGACATCCTCACGATCACGCAGTACCTGCGCCCCTCGCCGTTGCACCACCCGATCGACCGGTGGGTGAAGCCCGAGGAGTTCATCACGTGGTCGGAGTACGCGGAGGAGACCGGGATCCTCGGGGTCATGGCCGGCCCGCTCGTCCGGTCCTCCTACCGGGCCGGGCGCCTGTGGGCGCAGGCGATGCGTCGCGCCGGGCGTCCCCTGCCCGAGCACCTCGCCCACCTCGAGAAGAGCGCCGACGAGCCCGCCCGCCAGGAGGCCTCGAGCCTCCTCACGCGTCACGCGGCGTCGTCGACCTCCCGCTGACCCACCGACCCAAGGAGCAGGACCACACGATGGCCCGCATTCGCAAGGGCGGCGGTTCGACCGCCGTCGAGGCCCCCAAGAAGCAGCGGTTCGAGAAGCTGCGGCAGATCTACGCCCTCGCCAAGCACGACGACCCCCAGATCCTCGGCAAGCTCCTCGGCATCGCACTGGGGATCACGCTGCTCGGTCTGCTCATCGGCTTCGCGATCGGCCGACCGATCTACCTCGCGTTCGTGTTCCTCCCGCTGGGGATCCTCGCCGCGTTCATCTTCCTCACGCGGCGTGCCGAGCGGGCGGCCTACAGCACGCTCGAGGGTCGTCCCGGCGCCGGTGGGGCCGTCCTCCAGGGGCTGCGTCGCGGGTGGAGTTACAGCGAGGAGCCCGTCGCCGTGGAGGGCGGCCGCGGCAGCCACTTCCAGGACGCCGCGATGGTGTTCCGCGCGGTGGGTCTCCCCGGCGTCGTCCTCATCGGGGAGGGCCCGACGGGTCGCGCCTCCAAGCTTCTTCTCGCGGAGCGCCGCAAGGTCAACCGGCTCACGCCGAACGTGCCGGTCACGCTGTACCGCATCGGCACCGGCGACCCGAACCCCAAGACCGGCGAGGAGGTCGTCGCCCCGCGCGACGTCGTCCGCAAGATGTCCCGGCTGCCGAAGTCGCTCACGAAGACCGAGGTCACCGAGGTCGACCGTCGTCTGCGGGCCCTCGGCGCGCAGCGTCCTCCGATCCCCAAGGGCATCGACCCCACCCGGGTCCGCTCGATGGGGCGGGGCGGCCAGTTCCGCTGACCGGCCCCGACCGACGCGACGAACGCCGCATCCCCGGCCAGGGGTGCGGCGTTCGTCGTCGCGGTGCCTGTCGTGCGTGTCGTGCGTGTGGTGCGTGACTGGGCGGCCGTGCGTCAGCGGGTGCGGACGAGGACGGTGCCTGCGAACCGGTCGTGCAGGCCGCGCTGGTCGCGGTCGTAGATGAGGCCGGGGACGAGCACTGCCAGGGCGAGTGTGCGCACGAGGGCAGCGACGGGCCCGGCCCAGCCCCCGTCGACGCGCACGACGCGCAGGCCGAGGAGGCGGTGCCCGATCGTGTAGCCACCCGTGCCGACCATGAGGACGTGCATGAGGAGGAAGACGAGGGTGGGGAGGAACACGCCGAGCCCGCCCGCGCCCTGCCGGTATCCGAGGAACGCCATCGCGATGAGCTGGCAGACGACGCCGTCGACGAGGAGTGCCGGGACGCGGCGCGTGAACGGTGCGACGGAGCCGGGGCCGTCCTCGGGGAGGCCGAGGCGGTCGCCGGGATAGGTGTCGGGGTCGACGTCGACCGGGGGTCCGGAGAGCCAGGAGCCGATGTCACGACGGTCGATCATGCCGTCAGCCTACCGGCCGCGCCGCGACGCGAAACATGGCCGAAACACGGCGGTGACGGGCGCTTAACGGCGACTCGATAGCCTCGGGGTGACGTCGACGTCGGGCCGCCCGACGTCCGGATCATCGAGGAGATGCCGTGTTCACCACCCCTGAAGAGGTTCTCGCGTACATCGAGGAGGAGGGTGTCGAGTTCGTCGACATCCGTTTCTGCGACCTGCCCGGTGTCATGCAGCACTTCAACATCCCGGCGAGAACCATGGACCTGGACTTCTTCACGGAGGGTCAGGCGTTCGACGGGTCCTCGATCCGTGGCTTCCAGGCGATCCACGAGTCCGACATGAAGCTCGTGCCGGACGTGACGACGGCGTTCGTCGACCCGTTCCGTGAGCACAAGACACTCATCATGAACTTCTCGATCGTCGACCCGTTCACGGACGAGCCGTACTCGCGGGACCCGCGCAACATCGCGGCGCGGGCGGAGTCCTACCTGCGGTCGACGGGCATCGCCGACACGGTGTTCTTCGGGGCGGAGGCGGAGTTCTACGTCTTCGACGACATCCGGTTCGAGTGCTCGCCGCAGTCGACGTTCTACAAGCTCGACTCCGTGGAGGCGGCGTGGAACACGGGGCGCGAGGAGGAGGGCGGCAACCGCGGCTACAAGACGGCGTTCAAGGGCGGCTACTTCCCGGTGCCGCCGGTGGACCACTTCGCCGACGTCCGTGACGAGATGTGCCTGAAGATGGCGGACGTGGGCCTCGAGGTCGAGCGCAGCCACCACGAGGTCGGCACGGCCGGCCAGCAGGAGATCAACTACCGCTTCAACACGCTGCTCGGTGCGGGCGACGACGTGATGAAGTTCAAGTACGTCATCAAGAACGTCGCCTGGAACTACGGCAAGAGCGCGACGTTCATGCCGAAGCCGCTGTTCGGGGACAACGGGTCGGGCATGCACACGCACCAGTCGTTGTGGAAGGACGGCGAACCGCTGTTCTACGACGAGCAGGGTTACGGCGGACTGTCGGATCTCGCCCGTTGGTACATCGGTGGTCTGCTCAAGCACGCGCCGGCGCTGCTCGCGTTCACGAACCCGACGGCGAACTCCTATCACCGTCTCGTGCCGGGCTTCGAGGCGCCGGTGAACCTCGTGTACTCGGCGCGGAACCGGTCGGCGTGCATCCGGATCCCGGTGGCGGGTGCGTCGCCGAAGGCGAAGCGCATCGAGTTCCGCATCCCGGACCCGTCGGCGAACCCGTACCTGTCGTTCGCGGCGCAGCTCATGGCGGGCATCGACGGTATCCGTAACCGGATCGAGCCGCCGGAGCCGATCGACAAGGACCTGTACGAGCTGCCTCCGGAGGAGCACGCGGAGATCGAGCAGGTGCCGTGCACGCTCGAGGAGGTGTTGAACGCGCTGGAGGAGGACCACGAGTTCCTGCTCGAGGGCGATGTGTTCAGCGAGGACCTCGTCCGCACGTGGATCGAGTGGAAGCGGGACAACGAGGTGGCGCCGCTTCGGGTGCGGCCGCACCCGTACGAGTTCGAGATGTACTACGACATCTGATCCCGGAGTGGGCGGTGGTAGGAGCGCAGCGCAGCGAGCATCCTGCCACCGCCCACTCCGGGTCAGTGGCGACAATCGGTACGACATCTGATGCCGGAGTGGGTCGGTGACATCTGATGCCGGGGTGGGTCGTGGCGAGGGGCGGTGTCGGATCCGGTGATCCGAGACCGCCTTTCTCGCATGTGGGGTGTTGTGGTCGGTCTCACCCTCGCTCCCTACCCACGGGTAGCGGTTGCTGGGAGACTGGGGGCCGAAGGAGGTCGAGATGAACATCGCTGTGTGGGGTACGGGCGCGTACGTGCCGGACCGGGTCGTCGACAACGACGAGGTGGGTCGTCGTGCCGGTGTGAACGACGAGTGGATCACGTCGAAGACGGGCATCAAGGAACGCCGGTGGGTGGCGAACGAGCAGGCCACGTCGGATCTGGCGATCGCGGCGGCGAGGCAGGCCGTGGAGGCGTCCGGGGTGGCGGTGGCGGAGTTGACGACGATCATCGTCGCGACGTCGTCTCCGGACCACCCACAGCCGCCGACGGCCGTGTACGTGCAGGAGGCGCTGGGGGCGCAGAACGCCGCCGCGTTCGACATGAACGCCGTCTGCAGCGGGTTCGTCTTCGCCATGGCGGTGGGGGCCCGGATGATCGCCGGGGGCGGCGGGTACGCCCTCGTCATCGGCGCGGACGTGTACTCGCGGATCCTCAACCCGGAGGACCGCCGCACGGTCGTCCTCTTCGGTGACGGCGCGGGGGCGGTCGTGCTCGGTCCGTCGAAGGACTCCTGCCACGGGGTCGTCGCGACGCAACTGCACACGTTCGGTGACCTCAACGACCGGATCATCGTCCCGGCCGGCGGGAGCCGCCTGCCCATGGAGGATCGCCACCACGAGACGGGGCTCGCATATTTCACGATGCAGGGCCGGGCGGTCAAGGAGTTCGTCCTCCGGCAGCTGCCGCCCCTCGTCGCGGACTTCCTCGCCTCCGCGGGGGTCTCCCCCGATGAGGTCGACCACTTCGTGCCGCACCAGGCGAACGGGCTCATGCTCACCGAGCTGCTCCCGGCGCTGAAGCTCACGAACGCGGAGATGCACGACACGGTCATCCGGTACGGCAACACGGGCGCGGCCTCCGTCGGCATCACGCTCGACGATGCGGCCCGTGCGGGCAGGCTCTCCTCGGGCGACCTCGTGCTCCTCGCCGGATTCGGCGGCGGGATGGCGGCGGGCCTGGCGCTCCTGCGCTGGTGACGTCCTCGGCCTCACGGCGGGTGGCGGAACGCCCCCGGCGGTGAGGCCGACGATCTCTCTCCCCGGAGAGGGAACGACATGCCCTCCGGCCACCTGGGTGGAGGGCATGTCGTCTACCCGAGTACGGCGTCGGTTCAGGAGGCCGTGCGCCGTGACCAGCATCGCAGCCGCGCTCGGCGCGGTCTCGTCGTTCTCGCTGTGGACGCACACGAGGCCCCGAGATCGGTTGGGCGGCGGACGGTTACGTCCGCGCATCCGACACCCTTCCGTCTCACTCCGTGGACGTCTCCGCGCTACCCGCCGGGCTGCGGTCCTCGGCGGCCGGGAACGGCCGGTGTGAGAAGTCTGCGGGCACCTCGCGAGCGGTTCGGGTCCTCGCCTCGGGTAGCAGCGCCTCGACGCGAGCGGACAGGTCGGCGGGGAGGTCGTCGACGCCGCGGGCCGCGATCCGCAGGGAGGCACGTGCGGCCTCCGCCGCCGCCTCGGCGGCAGCGAGGGCGCGCTCCGCCTCCTCCGCACGGTCGAGGTGGCCCCGCATCTCGAGATGGGCGGTGCGGGTGTCCTCGAGCCCGGCGAGCACCGGCAGTTCGACATGAAGCACCGACGCAAGGTCGCACGCCTCGGTAAGGCGTAGCGGGCGCAGTCCCTTCTCCGTCTTGACGACCGTCTGCTGGTGCCAGGCGTGCCCGCGGGCGGACATCGCCTCGGCGAGCCGGACCTGGGTGAGGCCCCGGCGTTCGCGGAGCTCCTGGACGGTCGAGCCGATGCGGGCGTCGGTCGTCGCGGTCATGGAGCGACCCTACTCAGCGGCCGCGTCGGGCACGACGCCGCCGGCACGAGCCTCGGCGTCGATGCCGAGCGGGACCGACCATCGGAGCAGGGTGCCGGAGGGTTGCGTCGACATCGCCGAAAACGTGCCCCCGTGGCGGGCGGCGCGACCGGCGAGGTTCGCGAGACCGCTGCGGTCGGCATCCTGCCGCAGGCCCACGCCGTTGTCGACGACGGTGACGACGAGGTCGTCGCCGGTGTTGACGACCCGGACGCGCGCGTCCGTGGCGCGGGCGTGGCGGGCGACGTTCGACAGTGCCTCGCGGACGACGGCGACGACGTCGGGCACGAGGTCGTCGGAGATGTCGGAGAGTCGTCCCTCGAACGCGACGTCGGGCACGAATCCGAACGCGACCGTCGCCTTCTCCACGACGGACTCGAGCTCCGGCCCGAGGCCGCCCTGGGGGAACCCGTGGTGCAGCTCGAAGATCGCCGAGCGGATGTCCTTGACGGCGAGGTCGAGCTCGTCGACGACGAACTCGACCCGGTCGGCGACCTTTCCCTCCGCGTGGCGGCTCACCGCCTGGAGGGTGAGTCCGGCGGCGAAGAGACGCTGGATGACGTGGTCGTGCATGTCGCGGGCGATGCGGTCGCGGTCCTCGAGGAGCACGGCCTGCGAGCGGTGGCGTTGGGCGCGGGCGGCCTCGATCGCGAGGGCCATGCGGTCGGCGAACCCGGTGAGGAGGTCCATCGTCTCCCCCACGTCGACGGGAGCGTCGACGCCCCAGCTGAGGAGGATGAGACCCACCTCGACCTCGCCCACGGCCATGGGAACGACCGCGGTGGTCGCCGGCCCGTCGAGATCGGCCGGGGTGCGCACCTGGTCGGACAGCTCCCCCCCGCCGACGTCCCCCTCCTCGACCCGCAGCATGACGGGGGTGCGGCTCGCCATGAGCAGACGCCACCGATGGTCGGTGAGGACGCGGCCACGGAGGCCGAGTCCCTTGCCGACGGCGTCGACGGCCTGGACGACGAGCCCACCGTCGGGGTCGGGCACGAGGAGCGCGGCGAGTTCGGCCTCGCCGAGTTCGCGGGCGTGCTTGACGGTGCGGGCCAGCGTCGAGCGTTCGTTGCGCCCCTCGAGGAGCGTCTGGGTGAGTTCCCCGACGGCCTTCGACCACGCCTCGGCCCGACGGGCCCGCCGGTACAGCTGGGCGTTCTCGACGGCGATGCCGGCGGCTGCGGCGAGGGCGACGAGGACGGACTCGTCATCCCCGGTGAACCGGCGTCCGCCGGACTTCTCCGTGAGGTAGAGGTTGCCGAAGACGATCCCGCGCACGCGGATGGGGACGCCGATGAACGACGTCATCGGCGGGTGGCCCGGAGGGAAGCCGACGGCGCACGGGTGGGCGGACAGGTCGGCGATGCGCTGCGGCACCGGGTCGTCGAGGAGGAGGCCGAGGACACCCTCCCCGCGTGGCGGATGGTCGAGGCGGGCGACCACCTCGGCAGGCATGCCGCACTGGACGAACTCGACGAGGTGCCCACCCGCCGGGTCGACGACGCCGACGGCGCCGTAGCGGGCGTCGAGCAGGGCGCACGCCGACTCGACGACGTGGGAGAGGACGACCTTGAGGTCGAGTTCGCTGCTCATCGCGACGACGGCGTCGAGGAGCGAGGCGAGACGGGTCTGGAAGAGGCTGGCACCCTGTGCCCGGGTGCGGATCTCGGCGAGCAGGTCCTCGAGGTCGAGCATCGAGGGTGCGGGAAAGCCCGGGAGGGCCGGGCCGCTGGCGGGATCCGGGTCGGTCATCCCGTCAGGGTACCGGGGCTGCTCCGGACGTCCTGATCAGCACCTGCCCGGTGCGCGTCCACCACCTGCGCCGGCCGTCGCGGGGGCGGCACACAGCACATCACAGCCGGCATGCGCCCGGCAGTAACGCACCACGTCGGAGCGCGAGCAGCCGTCGTCGTCGCCGATGACGAGGAGCCCGGCGCTCCGGCTGCGTTCGGAGAGGACCTCTCCCGGTTCGCCGACGGCGATCTCGAACGAGACGGGCACGCGGCTCGTCTCGCGCAGCGCCTTGAGGGCCGCGGCGAAGGTGCTCGCGCCGTTGTCGTCCCGCTCGGCCTCGCTCGCGGCGGGTTCGAGCACTTGGACGAACCGGACCCGGGCGCCGCGGGCGGCGGCCTCGCGCACGGCGGCACGCGCGACGTGCGCGGCCGCGGATCCGGGGACGAGGCCGGCGACGACGTCGAGGGCGGGCTGATGCGCCCCGCCTGCCCTGTCCGAGAGGCCACGAGTCATGCCGACAGGCTCTCCCGGATCGCACCGCGGGCCAAGGGTCGAAGGTCCTCGGACCTACGGCGTCGCCCCGCAGGCGGGCCTGGAGGGCGATCTCGGCCCCGTCCCGGCACGGATCGTAGAAGCCTCGCGACGCCGACCGCAGGCCCGTCGGCACGTCGCGCGGGGGCGTCGACGAAGCGACCCGTCAGCGGGGCGGGCGCTCGTCGAGCTCGTCGGCATGGGTGGCTGCGAACACGGCCGCCTGAGTGCGTCGCTCCATGCCGAGCTTGGCGAGGACGGCGGTGATGTAGTTCTTCACGGTCTTCTCGGCGAGGAAGAGCTCGGCCCCGATCTGGCGGTTGGTCATGCCCTTCGCGACGTGGAGGAGGATGCGGCGTTCCTGCGGGGTGAGGCTCCGCAGCCGCGGATCGCCCGACTCGGTGCCGGCGATGCGCTCCTGGACGTCCTCGACGTCCGTCTCGGCGATGAGCTTCTCGCCCGCGGCGACGCGGCGGACGGCGTCGACGAAGTCGGCTCCGCGGATGTCCTTGAGGAGGTAGCCGGCCGCCCCCGCGAGTACGGCCGCGGTGAGGGCACGCTCGTCGTCGAAGGAGGTGAGGATGAGCCCGGCGATGTTCTCGTCGAGCGCACGGACGGTGCGACACACCTCGATGCCGGAGCCGTCGGGCAACCTCGCGTCGAGCACGGCGACGTGCGGGCGCAGCGCGGGGATGCGTCGGGCGGCCTCCTCGGCCGAGCCGGACTCCCCGACGACCTGGAGGTCGTCCTCCAGCTCGAGGAGTTCTCGCAGGCCGCGCCGCACGATCTCGTGGTCGTCGAGCAGGTACACCCTGATCGGCATGCTCACCTCGTCTTCCTCGGGCGCGCGTTGCGTCGGCCCGGCGTTCGTCGTCGGTCCACCGTGCCACACCGACACCCGCCTCCCCCAGCCGAGCCGGGTGGGGCGCGCCGCCGGGCGGCGGTAGGGGGCGGCCTACCCCTGGCCGTAGAAGAGTCGTTCGGTCACGCCCCGGGCACGGCGGGCGACGCGGCGGTACCGCTCCCCCAGTTCGACGCCGCTGCCGGGCGGCCCGCCGAGGATGCGATGAACCGCCTCGGCGTCGCGGAGACTGCCGGGGACGGTGTCGGTGTTGCGGGACCGCCACAGCACGGAGGCGTTGCGGATGGCGGAGGCGAGTCTCCAGGCCTCCGAAAGAGCCTCCGCGTCACCGGCGTCGACGAGCGACGCCTCCACGGCGGCCGCGAGAGCGGGCAGGGTGGATGTCGTGCGCAGGTCGGGGACGGCGTGCGCGTGGCGGAGCTGGTGGAGCTGCACCGTCCACTCGACGTCGGAGAGTCCACCGCGGCCGAGTTTGAGGTGGGTCTTGGGGTCGGCGCCGCGGGGCAGGCGCTCGGCCTCCATGCGTGCCTTGAGGCGCCGGATGTCCCTGAGCGCCGATCCGGCGAGGACGTCGGGTGCGTACCGCACCGCGTCGGCCATCTCGACGTACGCCTCCCCGAGCTCGGGCTCGCCGGCGACAGGGCGGGCTCGCAGGAGCGCCTGGTGCTCCCAGGCGTCGGACCAGCGCGCGTAGTACGTCCGGTAGCCCTCGATCGTGCGGCTGAGGGGCCCGTTCTTGCCCTCGGGCCGCAGGTCGAGGTCGACCTCGATCGCGGGGCCGGGGCCGGGCGCACGCGTCGAACGGCGGAGCTCCTGGACGACAGCCCCGACGGCGGCGGTGACGTCGGCCGGGTCGGCGCCCTCGTGGGGACGGTGGACGACGACGAGATCGGCGTCGGAGCCGTAACCCATCTCCCGGCCGCCGAGACGCCCCATGCCGACGAGGGCGAGATCCGCAGGGACGGGGCGACCGCGGTCGTCCTCCGTCTTGTGCACGGCGACCTCGAGTGCCACCTGGAGGAGCGCCTCGGTGAGGTCGGTGAGACCGACACCCACCTCGTCGAGGGTGAGTTCGCCGACGAGGTCGGCGAGAGCGATGCGGAAGAGCTCCTGACGTCGGACGACGCGCGCGGCGAGCATCGCCGATCCCGCGTCGTCCTTGCGGGAGACGGCGCTGCGCATCGTGCGCAGCACGGCCTCGCGGCTGCGGGGATGCAGACCGGTGGCCTCTCCGAGCATCCGCACGGACTCGGGGGCGTGGGCGAGGAGGTCGGCCGCGTACCGGCTGCGGGCGAGGACATGGGCGAGCCGGTCGGCCGCCCGCCCCTCGTCGCGGAGCATCTTGAGGTACCACGGTGTGCGACCGAGGGATTCACTCACCTGCCGGAAGGCGAGGAGCCCGGCGTCGGGGTCGGCCTCCTCGGCGAACCAGCCGAGCATGACGGGCAGCAGGGTGCGCTGGATCGCCGCGGTACGCGATGCGCCCGTCGTGAGCGCCCTGAGATGGTGCAGCGCCCCCTTGGGGTCCCGGTAGCCCAGGGCGGCGAGCCGGTCGCGGGCGGCGTCGGGGGTGAGCCGCGCCTCGTCGTCGGAGAGACGGGCGACTGCGGCGAGCAGCGGCCGGTAGAAGAGGGATTCGTGGATCCGGCGGACCTCGAGGGTCACCTCGTGACGACGCGCGACGACGGCCTTCGCGGGCTCGGTACGCAGACCGATGGATCGACCGAGACGCCGCAGATCCGCCTCGCCGGTCGGCATGAGGTGGGTGCGCCGCATCTTGTGGACCTGGATCCGGTGCTCGAGGCAGCGCAGGAACCGGTACGCCGTGGCGAGACGGTTGGCGTCCTCACGGGCGACGTACCCACCCTTCTCGAGGGCGTCGAGCGCGTCGAGGGTGCGGGGCGAGCGGAGCGTCTCGTCGGTGCGGCCGTGGACGAGTTGGAGGAGCTGTGCGCTGAACTCGATGTCGCGGAGACCACCGACGCCGAGCTTGATCTCGCGGTCGGCCTCGGCGCGTGGCAGGTGGGCCTCGACGCGCAGCCGCATCGCCTGGACGTCCTCGACGAAGTGGTCGCGGGAGGCGACCTGCCAGACCATCGGCGAGACGAGGTCGAGGTAGGCCTGCCCCACCTCGGCGTCCCCGGCGACGACGCGGGCTTTGAGGAGTGCCTGGAACTCCCACGTCTTCGCCCACCGCCGGTAGTACGCCTCGTGGCTCGCAAGGGTGCGGACGAGCGGGCCCTGCTTGCCCTCGGGGCGCAGGGCGGCGTCGACCTCCCACAGCGTCCCCTCCGCGGTGTGACCGGAGCAGATGCGCATCGTCGTCGTGGCGAGTCGGGTGGCCGAGGCGATCGCGTCGGATTCCTCGACACGCTCGACGGCGCCGTCGAGCGGTCGCCGAGCGTCGCCGGATTCCTCCGCATGACAAGGCGGTTCGGCGACGAAGATGACGTCGACGTCGGAGATGTAGTTGAGCTCGCGCCCCCCGCACTTACCCATTCCGATGATCGCGAGGCGGCACCGAGCCGCGTCGTCCGGGTGCTCCTCGGCAGCGAGGACGAGGGCGGCCTCGAGGGCGGCCGACGCGAGGTCGGCGAGTGCCCCCGCCGTCGTGGTGAAGACGGCGAGTGGGTCCTCGGCGGAGAGGTCGACGGCGGCGATGCCGAGCAGCTGCGCCCGGTAGGCGACCCGCAGGGCGTCCGGGCCGGGCGTCTCCCCCCGCGCGTCGGGCCCGACGCGGGTGACGAGGTCGGCGACCCGCGCGGCCGCGTCGAGCGTGCCGGGCGTCGTGCACTCCCGCCACTGCTCGGGGTGGCGGGCGAGGTGGTCCCCGAGCGCGGCGGAGGCGCCGAGGACGGCGAGGAGGCGACTCCGCTCCTCCCCCGCGGCCGCGAGGACCGACCGAAGCGCAGGGAGATCGATCCCGCCCGCCTGCCCGGCAGGCCGACCCGAACGGTCGGTGACCCCCATGGTCCCGGCGACCTGGGCGGCCTCGAGGAGTCGCACGAGCGCGGCGAGCGCGAGGTCGGGCTCGGCCGTGCGGGCCAACGCCTGCAGCAGCCCCGTGGCGTCGTGGTCGAGATCGACGAGCTCCGCGAGGACCGGGGAGGACGCGAACGACCGCGCCCGACGGGTGTCGTCGAACCCCAGCCTGGCGAACAGGCCGGTCGTGGACTCCGGACGCCCCGCCATCAGAGGAGCGGGAGGAGCCGCTCGAGCTCGAACGGCGTGACCTGGGCGCGATAGTCGGTCCACTCGCGGCGCTTGTTGCGGAGGAACACGTCGAAGACGTGCTCGCCGAGCGCGTCGGCGACGAGTTCGGACCGCGACATCGCCCCGATGGCCTCGTCGAGCGAGGAGGGCAAGGGGAGGATCCCCAGGGCGTGCCGTTCGGCGTCGGTGAGACGCCACACGTCGTCCTCGGCCTCGTCGGGCAGCTCATAGGAGTTCTCGATGCCCGCGAGCCCCGCGGTGAGGAGGACGGCGAACGCGAGGTAGGGGTTACAGGCGGGGTCGAGCGTGCGCACCTCGATGCGGCAGCTGTTCTCCTTGCCCGGCTTGTAGAGGGGCACCCGCACCATCGCGCTCGAGTTGTTGTGGCCCCAGCAGATGTGCGCCGGCGCCTCGCCGCCGCCCCAGAGTCGCTTGTAGCTGTTGACCCACTGGTTGGTGACCGCGCTGATCTCGGCGCCGTGGCGGAGCAGACCGGCGATGAACTGGCGACCGATACGGCTGAGCTGATAGGGCGCGCCCGCCTCGTAGAAGGCGTTGTTCTCTCCCTCGAAGAGGGAGAGGTGGGTGTGCATGCCCGATCCCGGGTGGCCCGACAGGGGCTTGGGCATGAAGGAGGCGTAGCAGCCGGCCTGGGCGGCGAGCTCCTTGACTACGGTGCGGAAGGTCATGATGTTGTCCGCCGTCGACAGGGCGTCCGCGTAGCGGAGGTCGATCTCGTTCTGGCCGGGCGCACCCTCGTGGTGGCTGAACTCGACGGAGATGCCCATGGATTCGAGGACCCCGATGGCCTCGCGGCGGAAATCCTGGCCGCGACTGTCGGCGACGTGGTCGAAGTAGCCCGCCTGGTCGATGGGTCGCGGCGCCTCCCCCGGCACGATCGGGGGCTCGAACAGGAAGAACTCGATCTCGGGGTGGGTGTAGAACGTGAACCCCATGTCGGCGGCCTTGTCGAGCGCCCGTCGCAGCACCTGACGCGGGTCGCCCGGGCTCGGGGAACCGTCGGGGGTGTGGATGTCGGCGAACATCCGTGCCGTGACGGGAGGTTGGCCGCGCCACGGCAGCACCTGGAAAGTCGCCGGGTCGGGCTTGACGAGCATGTCCGACTCGGTGATGCGCGAGAAGCCCTCGATCGCCGACCCATCGAAGCCGAGCCCCTCCTCGAACGCGCTCTCGAGCTCGGCGGGGGCCACCGCCACGGACTTGAGCGTGCCGACGACGTCGGTGAACCAGACCCGGATGAACCGGATGTCACGTTCCTCGATCGCCCTCAGCACGTATTCCTGTTGCCGGTCCATGGGGCAATCCTGCCTCATCACCCGCGGCGGGTCGGCGAGCCCGGGTCCTGGGAACGACGTGCGGATCGCGGCTCGTCCGGCCCACCCGGCTCGGCCGGGGCGGGCGGGCCGACCGCCGCACCCATGAAGAACGTCCACGCGGGCAGGCCGGTGAACGCGAGGAGGAAGAGCCCCACGAGGAACGCGACGTCGAGCGTCGAGGTGCCCGCCCCGGGATCCTTGGGGCCGGCAGGGACGAGGAACGCGGTGACCACGGCGACGACCGCCACGGCGAAGACCGTCATGAGGGAGACGAGCCCGGCGAACCACCACCGTGCGGCGCGCCCCCGCCACACCGCGCCGCGCCGGGTGCGGTGGTGGACGGCGGTCGTGCCCGCGACGACGAGGAGGACGAAGGCGAGGAGGGCGAGGAGGTCGAGCCCCCGGCCCGACAGGTCCCCCACCTCACCGAACGCGAGGACGGCGACCCCCGCCGACGCCAGCGTCGACACGACGACGACCGCGAGCGCGCGAAGCGCGACCTCGCCCCACGGCCGCGCGATCTGGGCCGGCACGGGACTCATCCCACCACCTCCTCGGCCCGCACATCGTAGGCGGACCGGCTCCCGCTCCGGCCGACGCCGGCCGACACCCTCCCGGCGTCGCCGACGGACACGGCAGGGCGTCGGAGCGCCGGGAATCGCAGCCTCCTGCGGAAAAGCGGGCCCAAGGTCATGGACTGGGGACCCCCCGGGATGGTCTCGTGGGGGGACGAGCAAGTCCCCGTCGAGGGATGGCCTCGACGGGACGTCAACGAGGAGGTCCCATGTCTCTTCAGCACGACACGGAGGCGGCGACGCCCGCAGGCGACGACGCGGTCGAGGTCGTCCGGCAGGTCGCCCACCCGGTGGGTGAGGTCTGGGCACGGCTCACGAAGAGGGAGGGCATCGAGGCCCTCCTCGGCGAGGGCGCGATGCTCGGTGGGAAGGGCGACCCCTGGCGTGCCGCCGATGGTACGTACGGCGTCACCCGCAGCTACCACCCCGAGGAGCAGATCCGCGTCTCCTGGCACGCCGACGACGACGCGCCCGCCACCCTCGTCGACCTCCGGATGAAGAACGAGGGTGACGGCAGCCTGCTCACCCTCCGCCACGAGCATCTCGACGCCTCCGCCGACCGCGAGGCCCTCACCCGACGCTGGGAGACGGCGCTCGACCGCCTCGTCCAACGCTGACCCCTCCGACGCGAGACGGGCCTGCCCCACGATGGGGGCAGGCCCGTCGGCCGTCTCGCACGTTCTGCCGGTGTGGGCGTCCTCACCGGCCGCACCGAGTCCGGTCACCTCGACCGGCTCGCTCGCCGCGTCGCCGCGGCGCCGGGTCAGAACTCCTTCTCCTTCTCCTTCGCCTCGCGCTCGAGACGCTCCTCCTCCTCCCACGCCGCGGTACGATCGGCCGTGCTCTGCAGGGCGTTCTGCGCCGCCTCCCGCGTGGGGTAGGGGCCGAGGAGGTTCTCCTTCGGGGAGGTGTGCTCGTCGTCCTCCACCTGATGCGTCTTGATGTTGAACCAGAACGACATGGGGATCCCGCCTCTCGTGATGCGAACTCGTCCCGCCACTGTAGGCCGCGAGGGGCGCGGGAACAGGGCGAACACCGTGTCGGAGGGTCCGCCTACAGTGGAGCCCATGCCCAGCCCCGCCATCACCCCCGGCCGTGTCGGCCCACGCCGCCCCGTCCCCGCCTCCATCCCCCGCCCCGAGTACGTCGACCGGGACGCGCCCGCGCCGTACACGGACGGTGAGGTCAAGGACGCCGCCACGATCGAGGCGATGCGGCACGCGAGCAAGGTCGCCGCACGGGCCCTAGGGGCCGCCGGAGCGGCCGTCGCGCCGGGCGTCACCACCGACGAGCTCGACCGCATCGCCCACGAGTCGATGATCGGCGAGGGCGCCTACCCCTCTCCCCTCGGTTATCGGCACTACCCCAAGTCGTGCTGCACGAGCGTCAACGAGGTCGTCTGCCACGGCATCCCCGACGACCGTCCCCTCGCCGACGGCGACATCGTCAACATCGACGTCACCGCCTACATCGGGGGTGTCCACGGCGACACGAACGCGACGTTCCTCGTCGGTGACGTCGACGAGGAGTCCCACCTCCTCGTCGAACGCACGCAGGAGGCCCTGCGCCGTGGCATCAAGGCCGTCATGCCGGGCCGTCAGATCAACGTCATCGGCCGCGTCATCGAGAGCTACGCCAAGCGGTTCGGCTACGGCGTCGTCCGCGACTACACCGGCCACGGCATCGGCACCGCGTTCCACACCGGGCTCGTCATCCCCCACCACGACGCCGCGCCCGGGTACGACACGATCATCGAGCCCGGCATGACGTTCACGATCGAGCCGATGCTCAACCTCGGCACGCCCGAGACGACCGAGTGGGACGACGGCTGGACGGCGCTCACCGCCGACGGTCGTCGTTCGGCCCAGTTCGAGCACACCCTCCTCGTCACCGAGCGTGGCGCGGAGGTCCTCACGCTCGTCGACTGACGGCCGCCACCTCCGTACGCACCGGACACGACCGGGCCGCCCGTCGAGGACCGGCGCTCGGGGATCGACACCCCCTCCGGGGGGTCCGCGTGGTCGGCATCACGTCTCCGGACGAAGCCGATGGAACCCGTTCGGGCAGAGCAACTCTCGCGCCCGCGCGGCTCGATGCCGAGCGCGCCGGACCGCTTGACGACGACGACGGCACGTCTCGTCACCTTGCCGACCTATCCTGTTCGCCTCACGTCCACGATCGAGGAGTCACGACCTATGACCCGCAGCCCCCTCCCGCTCGGTATCGACATCGGCGGCAGCGGCATCAAGGGAGCCCCGGTGGATCTCGAGACCGGCTCCTTCGCGGCCGACCGGATCCGCATCGAGACGCCGGGCGCGTCCACCCCCAAGGCGGTCATCAAGATCGTCAAGGAGATCGCGGGCGAGTTCGAGTCGCAGTGCGGCGACGGCCCCGTCGGCGTCACGGTCCCCGCCGTGACCTCCGGTGGCGTCGTCCACACCGCCGCCAACATCGACAAGGGATGGATCGGCGCCGACGCCGGCGCGATGCTCACCGAGGCGCTCGGCCGCCCCGTCCACCTCCTCAACGACGCCGACGCCGCGGGTGTCGGCGAGATGCAGTACGGCTCCGGTCGCGGAGCCCAGGGCACCGTCCTCGTCGTCACGCTCGGCACCGGCATCGGGTCCGCCCTCTTCGTCGACGGCATCCTCGTGCCCAACACCGAGCTCGGCCACCTCGAGATCGACGGCCACGACGCGGAGAAGCGCGCCTCCAACGGCGCCCGCGAGGCCGACGACCTCTCGTGGGAGAAGTGGGCCAAGCGACTCCAGCGGTACTTCCGCCACGTCGAGAACCTCTTCTGGCCCGACCTGATCGTCATCGGCGGCGGTATCTCCAAGAAGTCCGACAAGTACCTGCCGCTCCTCGACATCCGTACGCCCATCGTCCCCGCCACCCTGCGCAACGACGCGGGGATCATCGGCGCGGCGTGGATCGCGACGCAGAAGGCCGGCCGGCCCGGACGCTGATCCTGCGCTCCCGTCGGCCGGTCGACCCATGCCGACGAAAGCCCCACGAAGGGGCGGGTGCCGACCAGGCGCCCGCCCGTTCGTGGCCCCGATCGTCGTCACCGAGGACGATCCCATCGCCACCGCGCTCTCCCTCCTCGGCAAACGCACGCACCGCACGGCCCTCGTCGTCGATGCGGACCACCGGCCCGTCGGCCTCGTCACCGAACGCGATTGCCACGAGGTCGACCGGTACGCGACGGTCGCCGACGTCTTGCGGCGCAACCTCTTCACCCTCCTCGCCGGCGTCGACCTCGACGAGGCGTACGGGGCGCTCGAGTCGAACCACCTCGGCCTCGCGCCCGTCTTCGAGGACGACCGGCTCGTCGATGTCCTCACCCGCACCGGCATCCTCCGCTCGGCGATCTCCCCCCTCCCCCCTCCCTCGACCCGAGGGGCGACTCGTGCTCGGGGCGGCCGTCGGCATCAACGGTGACGTCTCGGGACGCGCGGAGCGACTCCTCGCCGGGAGCGTCGACGTCCTCGTCGTCGACACGGCCCACGGCCGCCAGGAGAAGATGCTCGACGCGCTCGCCGCCGCCGTCGCGGTTCGAGACGCCCATGAGGCCCGCACCGGCTGCCCCGTCCCCGTCGCCGCATCCCCGTCGCCGCGGGCAACGTCGTCGCCGCCGAGAGCACCCACGATCTCGCCGAGGGCGACGCCGACATCGTCAGGGTCGGTGTCGGCCGCGCCGTCCGTGCCCGCACGAAGGAGCAGTCGTCGTCCGCCCGGGCGCGGTCCGCACTCTTCGAGGAGGGCATCTCGAGCTCGCGCATGTACCTCGACCCCACCGCCGGAGGCGTCGAGGACCTCCTCGACCGTATCGTCTCGGGGGTGCGCAGCTCGTTCACCTCCGCGGGAGCCCGTACCATCGGCGAGTTCCACTCCCGGGCACGCGTCGGTGTGCAGAGCGCGGCCGGGTCCGACGAAGGGAGACCTCGTGCCACGTCCTGGTGATCCGTCCACGTCCGCCCGTGGCCACGGGTCGATGCGTCGCTCCGGGGCGCCGCGGCTCTGCGTCGTCACCGAGGTCGTCGACCTCACGCCCCGCCTGCGGCGGGTGCGGTTCCGCAGCGACGACCTCGTCGGCGTCGAGTCGGTGAGCCCGGCCCAGCGCGCGACGATCGTCCTGCCCGAGGGGCGCACGTTCGGGCCCGAGGGCGTCGAGTCCGAGGAGTACGCCGGGGCGCGTCGCCGCCGCCGCACCTACACCCTGTGCGACCTCGATCCCGCCGCGGGCACCGCGGCCATCGACCTCGTCCGCCACGGCGAGGGCATCGCCGGACGCTGGGTCGAGCGCGTCGAGCCGGGCGACGAGTTCGTGCTCTCCGGGCCGATGGGCAAGTTCCACCTCGACCCGAGCCACACGCGCTACCTCCTCGTCGCCGACGAGACGGCCCTGCCCGCGCTCCGCGAGATCCTCGCGCAGCTCCCCGCCGGTGCCTCCGCCGAGGTCCACGTCGAGGTCGCCGACGAGGCCGAGAAGATCGACCTCCCCTCCCCCGCGACGACCGACGTGACGTGGTGGCTGCACTCCGAGCACGACGGCGACACCGGGGAACTCGTCGGCCGCCTCGCACCCCACCTGCGCACCGCCGGGCCCGGCGTCGTCGTCTGGGTGGGCGCCGAGGCCGAGGCGGTGACGACGCTGCGCACGCACCTCCTCACCGAGGCGGGCGTCGAGCGCGCACTGCTCGACGCCGTGGCGTACTGGCGCCGGGGCCGCGCCGAACGCTGACGTCGGTGGTTGACGCGTCCCCCACCGCTCTTCTAGGCTGAGAACTCCCGAGGGGAGTACTCCGTCAAGCTGCCGCCGGTCATTGCGCGGGACCACACGTCCCGTTCGGCGCACGCCCGATCCGGGTGGAGGAGACCTCGCACCGTCGACCACGATGCGAGGAGTGCATGACCCCCCTTCCGTCCACCCTGCCCGCCGCGCCCCTGTCCTCCGCGGCGCCGCCGACCACCGGCGTCACCACCATCGCCGACCCCACCCTCTGGGCGATCACCCTCGCGGGCATCCTCGGCCTCGTCGCCTTCGACGTCGCCCTCACCCGCCGCCCCCACGAGGTGACGATGAGGGAGGCCGTCGGCTGGTCGGTCTTCTACCTCGCCCTCCCCCTGCTCTTCGGCGCCTGGCTGTGGCGGGCCCACGGCGGTGAGACCGGGCTCGAGTACCTCACCGGCTACCTCGTCGAGAAGTCGCTCTCGGTCGACAACCTCTTCGTCTTCATCCTCGTCCTCTCGGCCTTCGCCGTGCCGCGGGTGCTGCAGCAGCGGGTGCTCCTCATCGGGATCATCGGGGCGCTGGTGCTCCGCGCCGTCTTCATCGCCGTCGGCGCCGCCCTCATCGCACGCTTCTCGTGGATGTTCCTCCTCTTCGGCGTGATCCTCCTCGTCACCGCGTGGGGCGTGTTGCGGGACGCGCACCAGGGCGGTCACTCCGTCGACGTCGACCAGCTCCCGATCGTCCGCCTCACGCGCCGGTTCGTGCCCGTCACCGACGACTACCGCGGGGCTCGCCTCACCGTCCGTGACGCCGGACGCCGCGCCCTCACCCCCCTGGGGCTCGTCGCGATCGCCATCCTCGGCACCGATGTCGTCTTCGCCGTCGACTCGGTCCCCGCCGTCTACGGCATCACCGGCGACCCCTACCTCGTGTTCGTCACGAACGCGTTCGCGCTCCTCGGCCTCCGCGCGCTCTACTTCGTGCTCGAGGGCGCGCTCGGGCGGCTCCGGCACCTCGGGTACGGCCTCGCCGTGATCCTCGCGTTCATCGCCGTCAAGCTCGTCCTCCACTGGGCGCACGGCGTGTGGCCGGAGGTGCCGACCGTGCCGACGCTCGCCTCGCTCGGCGTCATCGTCGGCGCCCTCGCCGTGACGACGGTGACGAGCCTCGTCGCCGACCGCCGTGTGCGGACGGCGAGGACCGATACGGTCGAGGCGGACTCCCGCGCCACCGTCGACGCCACGCGCCCCTGACGTCGGCCCGGCGGGGTGGGCACCACGAGACGCACGGAGGCGGGACGCATCACGCGCCCCGCCTCCGCGGTCGTCCTCGCCCGGCGCCCGGTCAGGTGTTCCGGAGCGCCTCGACGAGTTCGTCCTTCGTCATCGTCGACCGGCCCTCGACGTCGAGTTCCCGCGCGCGATCGCGCAGTTCTTCGACGGTCCAGTCCTCGTAGGAGCCTGCCTTGCCGCCCTTGCGGCCGACGTGCTCGCGGGAGGTGTTCGCGGCCGCGTTCGCGATGGCCGCGGACTTGCTCTTGGAGTTGCCCTCCTCGCGGAGCTTCTCGTACAGCTCCGGATCCTTGATGGGATCGGCCACGTCTCAGCCCTCCGTGTCGACCGTGCGCGGGTGGGTCATGTCCATCGGCACGACCCAGGCGTCGAACTCGTCCTCGGTGAGGAACTCGAGCGCGAGGGCGGCCTCCTTGAGGGTCGTGCCCTCCTTGTGGGCCTTCTTCGCGATCTTCGCGGCCTTGTCGTACCCGATGTGCGGGTTGAGGGCCGTGACCTGCATGAGGTTGCGCGACAGGTTGTCCTCGATGCGCTCCGTGTTGGGCTCGATGCCGACGGCGCAGTGGTCGGTGAACGCCCCGAACGCGTCGCCGAGCAGGCGGATCGACTCCATGACCGCGTGCGCCATGACCGGCTTGAACACGTTGAGCTCGAAGTTGCCCTGGCTGCCGGCGAACCCGACGGTGGCGTCGTTGCCGAAGACGCGCGTCGCGACCATCGTCAGCGCCTCGCACTGGGTCGGGTTGACCTTGCCCGGCATGATCGAGCTGCCCGGCTCGTTCTCGGGGATCGTGATCTCGCCGATGCCGTTGCGGGGGCCGGAGGCCAGCCAGCGCACGTCGTTGGCGATCTTCATCGACGCCATCGCGAGCACGCGCAGCGCGCCGCTCAGGGCGACGAGCGCGTCGTGGGCCGCGAGCGAGGAGAACAGGTTGTCGGCCTGGTGGAACTCGTGGCCGGTCTCCTCGGCGATCTTCTTCGCCGCGAGCTCACCGAACTCCGGGTGCGCGTTGAGGCCCGTGCCGACCGCGGTGCCGCCGATGGCCAGGGCGAGCACACCCTTCTCGGCCTCACGCACACCGGCGAGGGCGAAGTCGAGCTGCGCGACCCAGCCGCTGATCTCCTGGCCGAGCGTGATGGGGGTGGCGTCCTGCAGGTGCGTGCGACCCACCTTGACGACGTCGGCGAACTGCTTCGCCTTGGCGTCGAGCGTGTCGCGCAGCTTGGTCGCGTTGTCGTAGAGGTACTCGTGCAGGTCGAGCACGACGGCGATGTGCATGGCCGTCGGGAACGTGTCGTTGCTGCTCTGGCCGCGGTTGACGTGGTCGTTGGGGTGGACCGGGCTCTTGGAGCCCATCTCGCCGCCGAGGATCTCGATGGCGCGGTTGGAGATGACCTCGTTGGTGTTCATGTTGGACTGCGTGCCGCTACCCGTCTGGAACACGACGAGCGGGAAGTGCTCGTCCAGGTCGCCTGCGACGACCTCGCGGGCGGCCTGCTCGAGCGCGTCGAGCGCTGTGTCGTCGAGGGCGGAGAGCTCACCCAGCTCGCGGTTGGCGCGGGCCGCACCCAGCTTGAGGTGCCCCAGCGCGCGGATCATCGAGCGGCCCCACACGAACGTGTCGCGTCCGATGGGGAAGTTGCCGATGCTGCGCTGCGTCTGCGCGCCCCAGTAGCGGTCGGCAGGCACCTCGAGGGCACCCATGCTGTCTGTCTCTGTTCGCATCGTCATACCGCCACCCTAGGAACGCCGATCGCGCGCCGCACCCGGGGGACGGGAGGTCCCGGCGGCGGTGTCGGCAGGCTCCCCCGGCGTGTCGACTGCCGCCGAGGTGCCCGCGGGCCGTAGGTGGGAGGCGTCGAACCACCGCACGGCCAGGCCTGATCCACCGTCGGACGTCGTGTCGACCAGCGCGACGAGCACCTGCCAGCCCGACTCCGTGCGCCGTTGCTCGACGACGAGCCCCGGGGCGCCCTCCGCACCGACGAACACGAACGGGCGCCGCCGCGGCGGGACCGACGTCGCAGGCCGGGCCGACCTCGACGGCACCGCGGGGCGACTCGGAGCAGCGCCGGCGGCGGTCGGCGAAGCGGGTGGCCGAGACGCACCGGAGCTTCCCGACGCGCCGGGGCTCCGATCACCGATGGGGACGCCGAGCGCGCCGCGATTGGGGTATCCGCCTGCCATGCGGAGCACCCTGACACCGCGCACCGACATCCCTTCGGCTCACGAACCTCCGGGCCACCGGGCCACCGGGCCACCGGGCCACCGGGCCACCGGGCGAGGATGAGGTGAGGGCTCGGCACGGCGACCGCCGGGCCGCTTCCCCGGCTGCGATCTGGGTCGGGAAGTGGTGGGGGCCTCAGGCGCCCCTCTCGATCTCGCGGCAGGCGTCGAGAAGGACTCGTCGCATCGCGGCGCGTTGGGCGTCGGCGGGCCAGTGCTCGGGATGGGTCGAGGCGATGAGCGACAGGCCCTCGACGCCGACCTGGAGCCGGTCGACGGCCTCCTCCCCCGCGCCGTCGAGGCGCGCGTCGAGCGAGGTCGGCAGCGGCAGGCCGCACGCGTCGGCGACGGCCGATCGGCACACGAACCGCTCGCCGGCCCACCCCTGTTGCCGCAGCCCGTCGAGTCCTGGATCGGTGCGGGCGCGCGTCATGAACGCGAGCCACACGACGACCTCGACGGCGCGTTCCTCGTCCATCGGCAGCAACTGTTCGAGGACCAGGCACGCCCGGTCGAGACGCTCCGCCCGCGGCCCGGCGTCTCGCGCGTCGACACCGGCGTAGAGCCCGGCGATGCGCTCCCCCACCCGCTGCGCCATGATCTCGCCCGCGAAGGCGAGCAATTCCTGCTGGGTGGCGAAGTAGTGCCGCACCGCGCCCATCGACCAGCCGGACTCGGCCGCGACGCGACGCACCGTGGCGGCCTCGATCCCCTCGCGGCCGACGAGCGCCCAGACGGACCGCGCCAGTTCCTCGCGGCGCGCGGCGTGGTCGACGATCTTGGGCACGACCGGATTCTCGCACACTTGCACTGCGACCCTTTCTCATGCAACTGTGCGGCCATGTTTTCACACAGCCGTGCCAAAACCGCCGGGGGGCTCCGATGACCCCCACCGACCTCGTGCCCCTCGCAGGCCTCGCCCTCGTCGACAGCACGAGCTTCGGCACCCTGGGCATCCCGGTGTTCCTCCTCGCCCGCGAGCGCGTCCACGTGCGGGCATTCCTGCTCTTCCTCGCGACCCTCGCCGGGTTCTACTGGGCGCTGGGCCTCCTCCTCCTCGGCGGGGCGGACATGCTCACCCGCACACTCGCGGGAGTCGCCGACCTGCCCGTGCTCGGGTGGGCCCAACTCGCGGCGGGCGTGACGCTGTTCGCGCTCAGCTGGACCGTCGACGGGAACGCCACCCGCCGGCGCACGGCACGCCGCGCCGCCTCGGGGGTCGAGACGGGCCCGACCCGGCGGGAGAGGTGGCAGGCCGCCCTCGTCGACGACCGGCCGCGCGCGCGGGTCGTCGTCGCGGTCGCCCTCGGTGCGGGGCTCGTGGAGGCCGCATCGATGCTGCCCTATCTGGCGGCCGTGGGGATCATCGCCGCGGCACACCCCGGGCCGGTGACCGTCGCCGGCGTGCTCCTCGCGTACGTCCTCGCCATGGTCGCCCCCGCGCTCGCCCTCCTCGCGCTCCGCCTGGTCGCTCGCCGTGCCCTCGACCCGCTCCTGCGGCGGCTCGGGACGTGGCTCGACCGCAACGCCGACGACATCCTCGGCTGGGTCCTCGGCATCGTCGGCCTCCTGCTCGCCGCCGACGCCGCCCAGCGACTCGGATTGCTGCAGTTCGGCTGAGCACACCGCGCGCGGCTCGGCCGGCAGCCTCAGGCGCCGTCGACGACGGCGCCGATTTCCTCGCGAAGTCCGCCGGAGCGTTCCTCCTTCGCGGCCTCCTGCTCGGCGCAGGCGGCCTCGCGACGCTGCGCCTCCTCGCTCGCGCGGGAGACGGTGTCCTTGATGTGGGGCACCTGGCGGGCCGGTTCGTCTCGGTTGGCCGTGACGATCTCGACCCCGTCGGGGGTCACGCTCTGTACGACGTCGAAGGGTGCGAGGAGGTCGGCGACGGCGACGAGTTCGTCCTCGCTCGGGGCCCGGTCGAAGCCGAGGACGAAGCGGACGTGCGTCGGGACGGCCTCGCCGCCGACCGCGACGCGTTCGTCGACGTCGACGACGTCGCTCAGGGTGAGCGGGGCTGAGGTGTCGGCGTTCTCGGGCGACGACGGGGCGGCTGCTCTCATGCCCCTCCTGTCGACCGCGCAGCGCCGCACCCGAGCACACCGGGGCGGATCGGTGACGGGTTCCGTCGTCCGCGCAGGCGTGTCGGGTGCGTCGGTCAGGCGAGGGTCGCGTGGAGCACCCAGAGGACGAGCGAGAGGACGATCGTCGCCGTGACGAACATCCACTCCCCTGTGACGAGCGTGGACAGGACGGGCCGCCTGGAGGCATAGCGGTCGCTGCGGTCGACGGGGTCGACGACGGGGTCGTCGAGCCTGCGGGCGCGTCGCCCGAGGACGACGGAGGCCGCGAGGAGGACGAGGCCACCGATACCGGCGACCGTGGCGGGCAGGGCGAACGCCGGGTCGCGCCACAGGACCGGCAACATCGCGGCGATGGCGATCGTGCCGCCGAGGGCGAGCGCCCCGCCGATGCCGTGGTCGAGGAGCGCCCGCAGATACCGGACGAGCAGGGCGACCGCGACGACGAGGAACACCGCGGCGGCGATCCCGCCCCACGTGACGGGGACCCCCTCGCCTTCGAGCAGCGCGGTGACGGCTCCGGTGGTGAGGGAGAACCCGGCGAGGCCGACGACGACGGGCGCCATGACGGTGGCCCATTCGCGGATGGTGTCGCCGGTGCGATCCTCCTGGGGGAAGGTGAGGGACGCGGCGTACTCCCTCGGGTCGCCGAACGCCTCGCGGGGTGTCTCGCTGCTGTCGGCGCAATGGGACTCGACGGAGGCGACCGCGTCGCCGATGGCGGCGCCCTTGACGTCGCGGAGGCGGAGTTCGACGACCATGTCGTCGATCCACCGGCGGGTGTCGGTGTCGCTGTGGTTCATGATCCTGCTTCTCCGATGAATGTCGTCGTGAGCCGGGCGAACTCGCACCACTGCGCCGATCTAGCGGCGAAGTCTGCGCGGCCCTCCGGCGTGAGCTCGAAGTACTTACGGCCGGGCCCGCCCTCTCCCTGCTCCCATTGCGTGACGACGAGCCCGGAGGCGTCGAGCCGGCTGAGGAGCGGGTAGAGCGTGCCGCCCTTGATCGACCCGAGCCCGGCCTCCTCGAGCCGGGTCCCGATCGCATACCCGTAGGTGGGCCCGTCGAGGAGGATCCGCATCACCGCGAGGACGAGCGGTCCCCGGAGCCAGTCCCCGGGCCAGGTCTGATCGGCCATGACTAGATCGTACGGCTAACTAGTCAGGCTGTCTACCTACATGCGTGCATGACCGCCGAGGACGCCGTGGTCGACGGCGGACGGCGAACGTGGGCACATGCCTCGGCACACCGACGTCACTCGGCGGCGAGAGCAGTGCGGAGCGCGACCCGGGGCGGGGAGGGCCGTCGACCCCCGCGCCTGCTGTCCGGGACGGTCGTCACCGGTGCCGGGGCATGTCCGAAGGGGTGGGTGGATGAGTCGGCCGATACGCCGGGTTCTGTCGTTGAGCGGCCATCCATCTAGGCCGTACGTTGCCGCACGGCTCGAGCGACCTACCCGTGTGCTCGGGCGGGCAGCCCTCGAACGCACACTGTCTGGTCTTGCTCCGGGTGGGGTTTACCGAGCCGCCCCCGTCACCGGGGGCGCTGGTGGTCTCTTACACCACCGTTTCACCCTTACCCACGCCTCCCCGCGTACGGGTGGTTCGTGGGCGGTCTGCTTTCTGTGGCACTGTCCCGCGGGTCACCCCGGGTGGCTGCTGGCCACCACCCTGCCCTGTGGAGCCCGGACGTTCCTCGGCGACACCCGAAGGTGCCGACGCGACCGCCTGGCCGACTCATCCACGCGCGAGTCTACCGGCCCGCCACTCCCCCGCTCACCACCCGCACGCCGCACGCCCGACCCCGCAGGACCCGGGGCGCGCGCCCCGGCGGTGACACGACGGAGCCGCCGACCCCGCGAGGGGACCGACGGCTCCGTGTCGACAGGGCACCGACGGGGTGACCCCGCCGAATGCCGTCCCGATCAGAGGGCGAGGTGCGGACGCAGACGCTGCGGCGTCCACGTGCGCTGCGACCGCGCCGCGTAGATCGTCACCGCGCCCGACAGGACGATCCACGCGGTGAGCGAGGCGACCGCGGGGCCGACGTGCAGCCCACCACCGGCGATGAGCGACCGGAACGCGTTGACGCCGTACGTGAGCGGCAGCCACGGGTGGAGCTTCTGGAAGAACTCCGGCGAACTCTCGATCGGGTAGGTCGCCCCCGCCGCCGACAGCTGCAGCACGACGAGGACGAGCGCGACGAACCGTCCCTTCGTGCCGAGCGCCGCGACGAGCGCCTGGTTGATCGCGATGAACGCGAGCGACGTGAGCACCGCGAGGGCGAACAGCGCCGGCAGGTGCGCCACGTCGAGGTCGACCCAGTACCGGACGACGAGCACCTGCAGGATCGCCTGGCAGATGCCGAGGAGCGCCGGCGTGGCGTACCCGGCGAGGGCGACCCGCCACGACGCCGCCGTCGAGGCGATGGCCCGCTTGGGAAGAGGACGGATGACGAAGAACATGCCCATCGCGCCGACCCAGAGGCCGATCGCCATGAAGTAGGGCGCGAGTCCGTGACCGTAACCGGGCACGGCGTTGATGCGGCTCACGTCGGCACGCACTGGGTCGGCGACGACCTCGCCGAGCTTTTCGCGGTCGTTCTTCGAGTACGACGGCGCCTTCTTCGCACCGTCCTGAAGACCGGTGGCGAGCTCGTCGCTGCCCTTCGCGAGCTCCTTGCTGCCGTCGACGAGCTTGCCGGTGCCGTCGTTGAGCTTGCTTGCGCCGTCCTGCGCGTCGGCGGTGCCCTTGGCGAGCTTGCTGGCGCCGTCGTCGAGCTTCTGCGCGCCCTGCGCCGCGCTGCGGGCACCGGTGGAGAGCTGCGTCGCCCCGGCTGAGAGCTTCGTCGCGCCCTGCGCGAGCTGGTCGGCCGCGGTGGAGGCTCGCTGGATGCCACCGACGAGCTGCGGGGTGGCCGCGGCGAACTTGTCGAGTCCGGCCGAGAGCTTCTCCGAGCCGGTGGCGAGCTGGCCCGTCGCCGTGGCGAGACGGTCGGCACCCGTCGAGGCGTCACCGATGCCCTTGGCGAGGGCGGGGATACCGTCGGCAAGCTTGGTGAGCCCGTCGCGGAGCGGCGTCGCGCCCGTGCCGAGGCGGGTCGCACCGTCGGCGAGACGGGTGGCGCCGTCGGCGTACTTCGTCGCGCCGTCGGCGAACTTCACGGCACCGTCGGCGAGGGCCTGCCCACCGATGGCGAGGTCACCCGCGCCCTTGGCGAGGGGAGCCGCGCCCACGGCGAGACGCTGCGCGCCCGTCGCGACCGCGTCGCTGCCCTCGGTGAGCTGCGGCCCGGTGGCCGCCACGGCGGCGAGCTGTTCGCAGTACTGGGGAGCCGCACCCGACTTCTCGCACGAGGCGGCGAGCTGGGACACCGCGCCGGTGTACCGCCCGACCCCCTCGGAGGCCTTCGTCGCCCCGGCGGACAGGTCCTGCGCGCCGGTCGCAAGGGTCTTCGTGCCGGCGGAGAGGCGGTCCGCGCCGTCCGCGAGCTTGTCGGCGCCGGCCCGCAGGCCGGCCGCACCCGTCGTGAGCTGCCCCGCGGCGGGCGTGAGCTGCTGCCCGGCCTTGCCGAGGGCGGTGGCGCCGTCGGCGAGCTTCGTCGCGCCGTCGGCGAGGGCCTTCGTCTGCGTGGGGAGCTGGGACACGGGCGCCTGCGCCCGCTTGAGCCCGTCGCTCAACTTCGTGGCGCCGTCGGCGAGCTGACGGTTGCCGTCCGCGACCTTCTTCGCACCGGCCGACAGCTGCCCCACCTGCTGAGGCAGGGCCGCCGTCGACGACTCGAGCTGGCCGAGACCCTGGGCGAGCTGGGTGTTGCCGCTCGCGAGGGTCCCCGCGCCGTCGGCGAGGTCACCGGCGCCGCTCGAGAGACGACCGATGCCGCCCGAGAGGTCGCCCGTGCCGGCGGCGAGCTTGTCGGCGCCGTTCGCGAGGTCGGACAGGCCGACGGTGAGTCGCTCGGTGCCCTGGTCGAGCTGGCCGGCGCCCGAGGACAGGTCCTTCGAGCCCTTCGCGAGCCTGCCCGCGCCGTTGCCGGCGTCGGTGAGGCTCTTCTTCACGGTGTTGAGACCGACGTACACCTTGTCGAGGTACTGCTCGCTGAGCTGGTTGCCGACCTCACCGGCGACGACACGCCCGATCGTCGAGGCGATGTTGCCCGAGAGGTAGCTCACCGCATCGTTCGTCTTGAGGTCCATCGTCGCTGCACGCACCCCGTCGGCGTCCTGCGTCGACACCGCGGCCGACGAGAAACCCTCGGGGATCGTGAGGACGGCGTAGTACGTGCCGTCCTCGAGCCCCTTGCTGGCGGTGTCGGCGTCGGTGAGTTCCCAGTCGAGATTCTGCTTGTCGGTGCTCGTCGTGAGCTTGGACGCGACGAGACGACCCACCATGACCGGCTGCTTCTTGCCGTCGTCGCCCGTGATCTCGACCATCTCGTCGTTGTTGACGACGGCGGCGGACATGCCGTTGAGGTGCGTCGTCACGTCACGGTTGGCCCACACGAGGAGGCCACCGTAGAGGCTCGGCACGGTGATGATCGCGACGAGGACGATGCGGCTGAACCAGGAGCCGGAGAATCGTCGGAACTCCGCGCTGGAGAGGGACGGGAGGAAGGACATCAGGGCGTCACCTTCGGTGAGTGGTCGTGCGTGTCGTCCGGAGCGGCCTCGTCGCCGTGGGCGTCGCCGCCGTGGACGGGCTGTCCGGCCTCCGCCTCCGGAGCGGACCCGGCCGGGACGTCGTGGACGCGGGTGGCGTCCGGGATGCCGTGGACGGTGTGGACGACGCGGGTGGGCGCCTCGTCGGAGCCCTCCTCGCGGGTGTCGTGGACGTGGACGAGGGGCGTTCCGGTGAACGGCCTCGTGGCCGTGTCGAATCCCTCGTGACGACGCGTGTCGCCCCCCTCGTCAACACGCGGGAGGTCCCCCGCATTTCCGGGAGTGGCGTCCCCGGATGCCGCCGCGGCGGGCGCCTCCTCCGGGGCCGGGCGTCGTCGGCCCTCTGCTGCGGGATCGTCGCCCCGCCCCTCCCAGAAGTCGGACCAGGTCCCGAACGCCGCCCCGGAGGCGGCACCGGCGCCGGGGCCGACGCCGGGGGCGGGCGCGGTCACCGGACGCCGTGCACCGCGCGGTTCGGCGTCGCCACCGACCTGGTGGCGGCCGACCTCGACGATCGTCACCTCCTCGACCGGGACACCGGCGAGGTGGGCGATGTGCTCGCGGGCCATGGGCTCGGTCGAGGCGCCGATGACCGAGACCGTCTGGCCCGTCTCGCGCGCGGACCGCACGAGGTGGCCGACGCCCGCGACGACGGCCCACCGGTCCGCTTCGGAACGGAGTTCGCCGTTCTCGTCGAGGACGAGGACCCGCGGCTGCTCGACGAGCGCGAGGACGACGCCGAGCAGCTCGCGCTCGACGCTGTTGAGGTCGCCGACGTACCACGTGGGGTCGATCTGCGTGCGCGGGACGACGGCCCCCTTCACCTCTCGCGCCGCGACGAGGGCCGCCGTGAACCGATTCATGACGCGGTCGATGTCGCGGCGCCGCGCCCACGGCATGAGCGTGCGGGCGCTGAGGCGCTCGGCGATGTGCCCCGCCACGGTGAGGGCGTCGTCGAGGTCGTTGATGCCGTGCATCTCGGCGAGGGCCACCCGGCGTTGAACCGCCGCGGCCTGCTCCGGGAGCAGGTACCCCGCGACCTCGACGACGCCCTGCTCGAACGGCATCCGCCCCGCGAGGGCGAGGAGGATCGACGTCTTCCCCGACCCGTCGGGCCCCTGCACAAGGCACACGCCCGGCTCGTCGAACGCGAGGTCGAGATCGGAGACGACGACGCCCCGACCGCCGCGGATCGTCACGCCGCGGGCCTCGACGACCCGGTTCGGGTGCTCCCGCACCTCACGGTTGCGTTCGAGATGGTCGTGCACGACACCTCCTTCGACGTCCATGTGGGGCAGCGTCCGGTCGAGCACGGCCGGGAACTCCCACGTGTGCCGCCCGCACAGCGCGAGGGCGGCGGGGATGAAGATCATGCGGACGACGAAGGCGTCGAGGAGGACGCCGACGGCCAGTCCGAGCGCGATGGGTTTGAGGTTGGCGTCGCCGTGGGGGACGAACGACGCGAACACGGCGACCATGATCGCGGCGGCCGCCGCGACGACGGGTCCGGAGGACGTAAACCCCCGCACGACGGCGTCCTTGGGCGAGGCGCCGCGCACGTGGGCCTCCCGCATGCGGGAGACGAGGAAGACCTGGTAGTCCATCGCGAGGCCGAAGAGGACGCCCATGACGATGATCGGCATGAAGCTGATGACGGGCCCGAGCCGCGTCACGCCGAACACGTCGGAGAACCACCCGTGCTCGAACACCCCCGCGATGACGCCGAACGCCGCCGTCGTCGACAGGACGAATCCGAGCGTCGCGGTGAGCGGCACGAGCAGCGACCGGAAGACGATCGTGAGCAGGAGCAGCGAGAGCCCCATGACGACGAGCGCGAACGGCAGCGTCGCCCTGGCCAGCCGGTCGGACACGTCGATCTGAATCGCGGTGTGGCCCGTGACGGCGAGCTTCGTGTCGTACTTCTTCTCGAGGCTCGGCAGGCGGTCACGCAGGTCGCGGACGAGGTCGGCGGTGCGCGCGTCGGTCGGTCCCGTCTCGGGGATCGCGACGACGACGCCCGTGTCGGCCTTGCGGTTGGGCGTCGAGAGCGTCACCCGTTCCACGCCCGGGACGGCCGCGATCTCCTCCTCCAGGTCGTCCATGAGGGCGAGGGGGTCGTCGGAGTCGATGATGTCGGCGGTGACGAGCAGCGGCCCGTTGTCGCCGGGGCCGAAGTGCTCGGCGACGAGGTCGTACTCGCGGCGCGGGGACTCCGTGAGGGCCATCGAGCCGTTGTCGGGCAGTGCGAGACGCAGGTCGAGCGCCGGCACCGAGAGGGCGACGAGCGCGGCGGTGACGAGGACGACGGTGACGAGCGGCGCGGCGGTGACGGCGCGGACCCACCCGTGTGCCCAGCGGCTGTGGTGCGTCCCATCACCGTCGCGGGCCCCGCGCGGGACCAGCCGGGCGCCGAGCCTCCCCATGAGCGCGGGCAGCAGGGTGATCGCGCTGAGCACGGCGATCGCGACGCCGCCGGAGGCCGCGACGCCCATCGTCGACAGGAACGGCAGGCCCGCGAGCGACAGACCGAGGAGCGCGATGAGGACGGTGAGACCGGCGAACACGACAGCGCCGCCCGCCGTCGCGATGGAGAGCGCCGCCGACTCCTCCGGGTCGGAGCCCCCCGCGAGCTGTTCCCGGTGCCGGGCGAGGATGAACAACGCGTAGTCGATGCCGACGGCCACACCGATCATGAGCGCGAGGAGCGGCGCCGTGCCGGGCACGTCGACCGCGGCCGTGACCGTCATGATGACCGCCCCCGTCGCGCCCGCCCCTGCGAGGGCGGAGACGAGCGGCAACGCGGCCGCCCGCAGCGACCGGAACATCACGTAGAGGACGATCATCGCCACGACGAGACCGACGACCTCGAGGAAGGAGATCGTGGGCGGCGGGGACATGAACGCCGACCCGCCGACCTCCGCGGTGTAGCCCTTGCGGCGGAGCGGCCCGACGGAGTCGGTGAGGGCGTCGCGCGTCTCGTCGGTGACGTCGACGGCCTGCCCGTCGAGCTGCACGTTGACGAGCGCGGCGCGCCCGTCGTCGCTGAGAGCGCCCTCGATGCCGTCGTCGTAGGGGTCAGCGACCTCGGAGACGCCGTCGACCTTCTCGAGGCGGGAGACGAGGGCGTCGACGTCGGCGCGGGTGCCGGAGTCGGTGGCCGTCCGCCCCTCGGGAGCGACGACGACGATCTGTCCCGCCGCCCCGCTGAGCTCGGGGAACCGCCCCTGGAGCGAGTCGAGGGCCTCCTGCCCCTGCGAACCGGGGACCTCGTACACCTCGCTCGTCCCCTCGCCGATCACTCCGGCCGCGATGCCGAGGAGCGCGAGGACGACGAGCCAGGCGCCGATGACGCGGCCTGCGTGCCGGTAGCAGAACCGCCCCAGCTCGAACAGGGATGACGACACGTGCAGCTCCTCGCGGACATGGCTCGATACAGAACCGTATTGAATTCACGACTGTACTCGATACGATTGTGTATCGTGAAGTCGTCAGCAGGTCCCCCGTGCGCACGAAAGGCCCCACCCATGGCGGCAGACGACGGCGCGGCCACGCGACCGGCACGCGAATCATCGTCGCAGAGGAACGAACCGGTCTCCACCCGTCGCCAGGCGACGCGCGACCGACTCCTCGACGCGACCCGTGACGTCGTTGCGACGAAGGGGTTCCACGGGGCGAGCGTCGAGGAGATCTGCGAGTCGGCCGGCTTCACCCGCGGTGCTTTCTACTCCAACTACGCGGACAAGGACGAGATCGTCCTCGCCCTCGTCCGACGCGAGCAGGACCGGGTGTTCGACTCCGTGCACGCCGGTACCCGCATCGGCCCCGGCGACACCCTCGAGGCGACGATCGAGGCGATCCTCGCGACCCAGGACCCGGACCGGGAGATGTTCCTCCTCCAGGCGGAGATCACGCTCCTCGCCCTGCGCACACCGGAGTTCGCCCGCATCGGCGCGGTGGCGGAGAGCATGTCCCGAACCCGCATCCACGACATCCTCGCCGAGGGATTCGCCCGACTGGGCCTCGAACCCGCCGTCGCCCTCGAGACCGTCGCCGAGACCGTCGTCGCCGTCGCCTCGCGGTCCATCGAGCACGCCATGCTCGCAGGCGAGGAAGATCTCCTCGCCCTCGCGAGGGAGGCCCTACCGCACGTCCTCAAGGGACTCACCCGCCCCCGCCGGGACGCACCGACCGGCAGGTGACGCGCCGGTAGGCACGCCGATGCGCCCTCGATTCGCCTCGCCTCAGCGGAAACTCGTCTCCCGGACTCCTTGTGATCGCTTCCCGGCAGCCGATGGGGCGGACGATGAGAATCGAGCGAGCCCCGTGGCGCGCGACCTTCCCGGAGGACGACCCCCGGGCGTCGCGTCGTTCCGTGCTGCTCCTCGGCGGCCTCGGCGCGGGCGCGTTCCTCGCCGGTCGTGTCGCCGGTGACACCGCGAGTGCCGCCCCGCCCGCCGCCGCGGCGCACCGCGGTGCCGGGCTCCCCCACCCACCCGCACCGCCACCACCGGGCACACGGGCCCAGGAGCCGTTCGGTTCGGGTGCGCTCGGCAACTGGGGGCGCTCCCGCCACGACGCCTCCGATGCCGCGACCGACGTGGCCGCCGCCGCCGGTGACGGGGTCCACCTCCTCGGCGACTCGATCGGGGCTCGTCTCCTCCCCGTGCTGAGAGAGCGGTTCTCCCCCCGCCCCCTCTCCCACGACGTCTGGAACGGGCGCCCCACGGCCCCGGCCCTGGACCGGCTCGCGGACTCCGCCGCGGCGGGTCGCCTCGCCCCCACCGTCCTCGTCGTCTGCGGGAGCAACGACGTGTTCGACCCCTGGCACCTCGAGGAGCAGATCCATCGGGCCCGCGCGATCGTCGGACAGCGCCGTCTCGTCTGGGTCACGCCGTACGTGAGCCGCCCCTCGGCGCGATCGGCCGACATGCGCAACTGCGCGATCCTCGGCCTCGCCCTCGAACGCGCCGCCGCTGACGGGACGATCGAACTCGTCCGGTGGTTCGAGTTCGTCGCCCGTGTGGCGAAGGACGCGGAGGACTACGTCGAGGACGGCGTCCACCCCACGCCCCGCGGCGCGGCCGCCCTCGCCGACCTCATCCTCGCCACCCTGGGCTGAGATCCCCTCCCGCGCCTCGGTACGCGCGGAGGACCGGTCTCCGCTCCGGAGCGTGTCGGTCAGGCGCAGCTGCCGGGCGCGGCGACCTCGAAGCGCACCCGACGCTCGGCGATGCGGGCCTCCCGCAGCGTGACGGGCACACGGGCGCCGAGATCGGCGTGGCCGCCGGCCCGCCCGACGACGGCCGGGTCGGCGAGCTGGACGACGAGCCCCTTCTCCCCACGGTCCTCGACGACGACGGCGTCGAACGTCTCCCCGACGCGGTGGGCGAGCTCGGCCGCCTCGGCGGCATCGGTGCAGGCCCGGGCCACGGAAGAGGCGCGCCGGTCACTGTCGGACATGAGGGGTGGCAGCTCCGGCAGCGCCTCCCGCACCCAGGCGGGCGCCTCGGCGCCGGCGTCGAGCGCCTCACAGATCGCGAGATCGAACCGGTCGACGAGTCGTCGCAGCGGGGCGGTGACGTGGGCGTACGGCGCGGCGATCGCGGAGTGGCGATCCTGCTCGGGCGGGGCACCGTCGAAGGGGGTGTACCCGGCTCCGCGGAACAGGCCCGTCGCCGCGTGGAGCAGTGCGAGATCGCGCGGTCGGAAGCCGTCGAGGGTCCGGAGGAACGCGCCGTAGGACAGGTCCGCGGGCCAGGGCAGACCGAGGGCCTCGGCCTGCCGCCGGAACCGCGCGACATCCTTCTCCGCGGGCTCGGGCATCGTGCGGAGGAGGCCGACTCCCCCGTCGAGCATGAGTCGGGCCGCGGCCATGCCGGTGAGGAGGGAGATCTGGGCGTTGTGGTCCTCGGCGGGTACGAGGGGACGGAACGAGAGGCGGTAGCTGCCGTCGGGCTCCCGGTCGATCTCCTGGTCGGGGATCTGGAGGCTCGCTCCACCACGGGCGAGTTCGCCGACGGCCCGCAGCTCGCCGATGCGGGCGAGGAGGGGCAGCTGCGCGTCGGTGCGGGGGTCGACGGCCTCGCCGTGCCCGTCGAGGAGGGCCTGGACCTGCCCGTAGTCGTATCGGGCGACGCTGCGGACACGCTGCCGCCGGACGTGCGCCTCGACGAGCTCACCCACCGCGTCGAGGCGGAGGTCCCACACGTACGCGGCGCGGATCTCCCCGGGCAGGAGGCTGCAGGCGCCCTCGCTGAGGACGGCCGGGTGCAGGGGGGCCCGCTCGTCGGGGAGGTAGAGCGTCTGGCCGCGGCGGCGCGTCTCGGCGTCGATCGCCCCGCCGGGACGCACGACGACCGAGAGGTCGGCGATCGCGTAGCGCACGCGGAACCCCTCGCGGTCGGCCTCGAGGTGCATCGCCTGGTCGAGGTCCATGCTCCCGGGCGGGTCGATCGTGAGGAACGGCAGCTCGGTGGCGTCCGGCAGCTCCGCTGCGGCGGCCCGCGCCCGATCCACGGCCTCGTCCGCCTCCGCCTCCACCTCGGGCGGGAACGCCGTGGGCACGTCGAACTCGGTACGGACGGCGTCCAACGCCGCCTCGAGGGTCGCGTCGTCACCGGCGAGGCGGTAGCTGGGGAGCGGCATGCGTCCAGCCTAGGAGACGCGCTTCCCTGCGGGCGGGGTTAACGCAGGTGGGAAGTGTCGTTGACGAACTCGACGACGACACCGCCGTCACGCCACGTGCGGATCGACGTGAGCGAGCACGGCGCCGTCGCGAGACGCCACACGTGCGGACGCGGGAGGCCGAGGACGTCGGCGAGGATCACGCCGATCGGGCCCCGGTGGGTGACGAGGACGAGCGTCGGCGACACCGCCGGTGCTCCCCCCGCCTCGGTGCGGGCGGCCTCGTCGCGGAGCTCGTCGACGAGACGACGCATCGCGGGCAGGACGCGATCGGCGAGGTCGGTATAGCTCTCCCCGCCGGGCGGGGGCACGTCCTCGGCGGTGCGGGACCGCTGGAGCGAGTCGACCTCCTCGCGGGTGAGCTCGGCGACGGTGCGCCCCTCCCACGAACCGAAGCACAGCTCATCGAGGTCGGCCTCCACCTCGGCGGGAACGCCGAGGGTCGCGGCGACGGCCGCCCCCGTCTGTCGCGCCCGCTGCAGCGACGACGTGACGACCCGCACGACACCCCCCCGGCCGAGGAACGCCTCGACGCCGCGGGCGGCCGCGCGGGCCTGCGCCGTCCCCTCCGCGGTGAGCGCCGGATCCGATCCACCTCGTCCGTCGAGCCGCCCCTGCCGGGTGTATTCGGTGACACCGTGACGCACGAGTGCGATGCGGACCGGTGGGGAGAGGTCCGGCGCCGGGGTCGCCGCCGGCGTCGCCGCCGCGCCCGTCGGAGCCGGCGTCCCGGTCATCGCAGTCGTCTCGTCCTCCGCCCCTCCCGAGACGGAGTGCACGGTCGCCTCGGACGCCCCAGTGGGCTCGGCCGTCCCGGCCGTGGTCGCGGCCCCCTCCTGCACGCCCGACCGCCGGGTGAGCACTTCACGCCATCCGGCCGGCGGGGGTGCCGCCTCGCCCGGGTCGTCCTCGTCCCCGGAGCCCCCGGGCGCGGAACCCCCGGGGGTGCGGTCGACGTGGCGACCGTCCATGCCCTCGTTGGAGAGGGCGTCGGCGGCCTTGTTCTCGGCGCGGGGGATCCACGTGAAGTCGACCGACCCGCCGTTAGCCACGACGTCGGCGACGAGGGCCCGCGCCTCCCGCGCGAGCCGCTGCATGTCGGCGTGCTTGATCTTCCAGCGTCCGCTCATCTGTTCGACGACGAGCTTGGAGTCCATCCGCACGTCGATCGCGACGGGCTCGCCCGCGGCGATCTCGAGCGCCGCACCCAGGCCGACGATGAGGCCGGTGTACTCGGCGACGTTGTTGCTCTCCTTGCCGAGCGGTGCCGCGAGTTCCCGCAGTACCGAACGGCCCTCGCGCACGAGGGCGCCGTAGCCGGCGACGCCGGGGTTGCCGCGGGAACCGCCGTCGGCCTCGACGACGAGACGACGCATCGCGCTCACAGGCCCGACTCCGTCGTGCGCACGAGGATGCGACGGCACTCCTCGCAGCGGACGACGTCGTCCTCGGCGGCCTTGGCCACCCGCGCGAGGTCGCTCGGTCCGAGTTCGAGATGACAGCCCTCGCACTGGCGTCGACGCAACGGAGCCGCCCCCGTCCCCGAGAGACCCCGGATCTTCTCGTAGAGCGCGAGGAGATCCTCCGGGACGCCCGCGGCGAGGTCGGCACGGCGGGCGGCGATCTGGGCACGTTCGGCGTCGAGGACCGCCGTGACGGTGGCCGCGGCCTCCCTCGCCGCCGTGAGGTGGGCGACGATCGGCTCGCGGTCCGTCTCGAGCGCGGTGACCCGCCCGTCGGCCTCCTCCGCCCGTTCCATGACCTCGAGCTCGACCTCCTCGAGCTCGTCCTGGCGCCGGGCGAGGGAATCGAGGTCCTGGGTGAGGGCCTGGAGGTCTTTCGCCGACCCCTGGCCGGCGTCGAGACGGGCACGGTTGCGCGTCGCCCGCTCGCGGACCTGGGTGACCTCGGCCTCCGCCGCCGCGACCTCGCGCCGCACCTGTTCGGCCTCCGCGCGGGCGCGGTCGAGCTCGGCGTCGAGCGCCGCGAGCTCGCCGGTGACGGCGTCGACCTCGGCGTTCTCGGGCAGCGTCGCGAGACGGTGCGCGATCTGCGCCTCGCGCGTGTCGTCCTCCTGCAGGTCGAGGAGGCGGAGCTGGGAGGCGGGGTCGGCCTTCACGAAGGGTCCTTTCGTGTCCGTGGGAGACGGACGGGGATGCGGTTCGGATGGCTCCGGTGCGGGCGGTCCGAGGCCGGGTGGCGACGCAGTCCGGTCAATTCCCGGCGAGGTCGTCGGAGTTGCCGGTGTCGTCGTCCGCGTCGAGGTCGGCGAGGTCGCGGGCGCCGACGGTGAACGTCCACGGATCGGTGACGAGCGTGCTCACGTGATGCTCGACGACGGCGCCCGCCTCGCTGAGCCCGGCGAGGGCGTCGCGCAGACGACGCGAGGCGTCGGCGAGCCACAGGTACTCCGTCGCGAAGTGGCCGCCGTCGACGAGGTACGGGGTGCCGCCCCGGGCCTCTTCGCGCGCCTCGAGCGCGGGGTGGTGTCGCAGGTCGGAGGTGACGTACACGTCGGCGTCGCACGCCCGCACGGCATCGAAGAGCGAGTCGCCCGCACCGCCGAGGACGGCGATGCGACGGACGGGTGCGTCCGCCGGTCCTGAGACGCGCAGGCCCCCCGCCGTGGCGCGCAGGCGCGAGGAGAGACGACGCGCGAGGTCGCCGAGCGAGATCGACTCGGCGAGGTCACCGACCCGGCCGAGATCCTGGCCCTCCTCGACGGTGAGCGTCTCGACCTCGCCGAGTCCGCACGCCTGCGCGAGGGCGTCGCACACCCCCGGCCATGCGACGTCGGCGTTCGTGTGGGCCGAGTAGAGCGCGATGTCGGCGACGACGAGTGCCGTCACGGTCGCGCCCTTCGCGCTCGTCGACGCGACGGAGTGGACGCCACGCAGGAGGAGGGGGTGGTGGGTGATGAGGAGATCGGCGCCCGCGTCACGGGCCTCCTCGACGACGCCGAGGGTCGGGTCGACGGCGTAGTGGATGCGACGGACCGGCTGGTCGGGATCTCCGGTGGTGAGGCCTACCCGGTCCCATGACTGCGCCGTGCCCGACGGGTAGAAACCCTCGAGGAGCTCGACGACCTGCGCGAGCGTCACCATGTCCGCGTCGTCCCCCGTGGCCCCGGTGGTGCGGGGACTCCCGGCGTCGCGATTGTCGTTCGTCATGTCTCGTGCCTTCCCCTCGCTCGGCCCGCCCGTGAGGCCGGTCTCTCGTGACGGCCAGCCTACTGAGCGGCGACGGTGTCGCGGACGACCCGACCCCGGAGTGCCGGGACGGCGGGCGAGCGCCCAGGGGGGAGATGGTGGGCCCGGCCGGGCTCGAACCGACGACACCCGCGGTGTAAACGCGGTGCTCTACCACCTGAGCTACAGGCCCGTGCCCGCGGACGGGCGAGTCGACGCCACCGAGAAGCCCGGCGGACGCACGACGTCCATTATCGCATCCGGGGACGCCGAGGCAGGAACGACGTTCGCGACGTGGACCCCTCCCCGCCGCGACGACGTGTCAGGCGCCGACGAGGTCGGCGAGGGTGCGGTGGAAGCCCGAGAAGTCACGCTGCTCACCCGGTCCCGTGACGAGCGTCCACGCGATCGTGCCGTCGGGGACGACGAGGAACGTGCCCCGTGTGGCGAACCCGCCCTCCTCCTCGAAGACGCCGTAGGAGCGGGCGACCTGCCCGTGCGGCCAGAAGTCCGACAGCAGCGGGAAGAAGAACGCGTCGGAGTCGGCCCAGGCGCGCAACGTGAACATCGGGTCGCAGCTGATCGCCACCGTCGTCACGTGCTCGCTCTGGAACCGCGCGAGATCGTCACGAATCGCCTGGAGCTCCCCGGTGCATATCCCCGAGAACGCGAACGGGTAGAAGACGAGGAGCGCGGCCCGGTCGGCCGTCAGCTCCTCGAGCGTGACGACCTTGCCGAACTGGTTCGTCAGGGCGAAGGCGGGAGCCGCGTCACCGATCGAGAGGGGAGTCATCCCCCCAGTCTGCCAAGAACGTTCGCTCCTCGCCTGCGCTCGGGAGAGCCCGAGAGCGGCGAGTCGCGGAGCGGCCCCCGACTCGTCAGCGGCGGTTCGTCCTGGGCGCCACGAGGCGCGTCGCCGACCACTCCGGGGTGAGGTTGACGCTCACGGACGCGTGGAGCCCCGCCGTCTCGGCGGCCTCGGCCACGTCGCTCGCGTCGACGTCACCGTCGAGACCCACCTTGGGAGTGAGCAGGACGATGAAGCCGTGGTCCTCGAGCGTGACGAGGGCGTCGACCAGTGCGTCGGTGAGATCACCGTCGTCGTCGCGCCACCACAGCAGAACCGCGTCCACGACCTCCTCGTAGTCCTCGTCCTCGAGGCCACGGCCGACGACGGCCTCGATCTGGGAACGGAGCTCGTCGTCGACGTCGTCGTCGTACCCGAGCTCGAGAACTACCTGGTCTTCGGCCAGACCCAGTTTGGAAACCGGACCCGCCGTGGACGTGCCAACCACGCGCATCAACCTCTCATGAGTGGGCGGCTTGGCCGTCCCGATGTACCGTTTCGACTCTAGTGCAGCGGCTCACGTGCGATCTTGCAAGCACGCGGGCCCGATCGCCGGGCGATTCGCCCCCGTGGAGGCGGGCGAGAACGCCCCCGGACGAGGATGTGACTGTGGGCCGACGGACGGCGCGAACCCCCGCGATACGGGTCGACACGACCCCCTCGGGGCCCACGACGCGACCCCGCCCCGACACCGTCGCCGTCGAGGAGCCCCTCGAGATCCGTGTCGACGGTACCCCGCTCACGACGACGATGCGCACACCCGGCGACGACTTCGACCTCGCCCTCGGCTGGCTGCTGTCCGAGCGCGCGATCTCGCAGGCCGAGGACGTGGCGGCGATGATGCACTGCACCGACGTCGACGAGTCCGGCTCCCCGACGTTCAACGTCGTCGAAGTGACCCTCACCCCCGGCGCCGAACTCGCCGAAGGCGTCTCGGCGCGTCGCAGCTACACCTCGAGCGCCTGCGGCATCTGCGGCTCCGAGAGCATCGAGGCCGTGATGAATGCCGACACGCCCGATCTGAGGGCGAGCGGCGGCGACGTCCGCGTCGACCCCGAGGTGCTCTGCGGTCTCGTCGACACGATGCGCGCCCACCAGGTGGGCTTCGACCGCACCGGAGGGGTCCACGCCGCGGCGCTGTTCACGACGGACGGGGACCTCGTCGCGCTGCGCGAGGACATCGGTCGGCACAACGCCGTCGACAAGCTCGTCGGGTGGGCCGCACGCGAGGGCCGGTCCCTGCGGCGCGACCACGTCCTCCTCGTCAGTGGGCGGGCGGGCTTCGAACTCGTGCAGAAGTGCGTCCTCGCCGGCGTCCCCGTCATGGCGGCGGTGTCCGCCCCGACGAGCCTCGCGGTCGATCTCGCCGACCGCGCCGGTCTCACCCTCGTCGGATTCCTGCGGCCGCCGCGCTTCACCGTGTACTCCGGGGCCGAACGGCTCGGAGTCTCCTGATCGCGTCACCGCCCCCGGGAGCGGACCGCGTGCCGCGAGGGCGCCCACGGCGTCACGCGCCGCGCCACCGCGTGCCGCAGGTGGCCCCCGACGCCGCGTCGACGCGCCCCTGCGCACCGCTGCGCGTGCGGCGAGCACTATTCTGACCGTGACTAAGGTCGCTTTCGGCGACTGTGACCGGCAGAAAGGACACCCCGTGCGACCGGTTGACAAAGGCCCGATCATCAACGGCCTCGCGAGCAACTTCCCGGACATCGATCCGCAGGAGACCCAGGAATGGCGTGAGTCGCTCGACGCTCTGATCGACGCCCACGGTCAGCAGCGCGCCCGCTACATCATGCTCAGCCTCCTCGAGCACGCGCGCGTGCGACAGGTGGGCGTCCCCTCCCTCACGACGACCGACTACGTCAACACCATCCCCGTCGAGCAGGAGCCCTGGTTCCCCGGCGACGAGGACATGGAGCGCGCGTTCCGCCGTCTGATCCGCTGGAACGCCGCCGTCCTCGTGCACCGTGCGCAGCGGCCCGGCGTCGGCGTCGGCGGCCACATCTCCACGTACGCCTCCGCCGCGACCCTCTACGAGGTGGGCCTCAACCACTTCTTCCGCGGTCAGAACCACCCCGGCGGCGGCGACCAGGTCTTCTTCCAGGGCCACGCCTCCCCCGGCATGTACGCCCGCGCCTACCTCGAGGGCCGTATCCCCGAGGCGCAGCTCGACGGGTTCCGCCAGGAGCACAGCCACGTCGTCGACGGCAGGCCGCTCGCCCTGCCGAGCTACCCGCACCCGCGGCTCATGCCGGAGTTCTGGCAGTTCCCCACCGTGTCGATGGGTCTCGGCCCGATCAACGCGATCTACCAGGCGCAGTTCAACAAGTACCTCCACAACCGCGGCATCAAGGACACGTCCGAGCAGCACGTGTGGGCGTTCCTCGGCGACGGCGAGATGGACGAGGTCGAGAGCCGCGGCGCCCTCCAGTGGGCGGCGATGGAGGAGCTCGACAACCTCACGTTCGTCGTCAACTGCAACCTGCAGCGCCTCGACGGGCCCGTCCGCGGCAACGGCAAGATCATCCAGGAGCTCGAGGCGTTCTTCCGCGGTGCGGGTTGGAACGTCATCAAGACCGTCTGGGGCAGCGGCTGGGACGAGCTCCTCGCCGCCGACAGCCAGGGCGCGCTCGTCCACCTCATGAACAGCACGCCCGACGGCGACTACCAGACGTTCCGCGCGAACGACGGCAAGTACGTCCGCGACTTCTTCTTCGGACGCGACCCGCGCACCCGCAAGCTCGTCGAGAACTGGACCGACGACGACATCTGGTGGAAGCTCCGCCGCGGCGGTCACGACTACCGTAAGGTGTACGCCGCCTACGACCGCGCGATGCGGCACACCGGCCAGCCGACCGTCATCCTCGCCAAGACGATCAAGGGTTTCACCCTCGGCAGCTCCTTCGCGGGCCGCAACGCCACCCACCAGATGAAGAAGTTCGCCCTCGCCGACCTCAAGGCGCTGCGCGACACCCTGCACATCCCGGTGAGCGACGAGCAGCTCGAGGCCGACCCGTACCAGCCGCCGTACTACAACCCCGGCCCCGACGACGAGCGCATCCAGTACCTGATGGAGCGCCGCGAGAAGCTCGGTGGATTCGTCCCCGAGCGCCGCTCCGGCAAGCAGCACATCCACCTGCCCGACGCCTCCGCCTACGGCTCGCTCAAGAAGGGCTCCGGCAAGCAGCAGGTCGCGACGACGATGGCGTTCGTCCGGCTGCTCAAGGACCTCATGCGCGACAAGGAGTTCGGCAAGCGCGTCGTGCCGATCATCCCCGACGAGGCCCGCACGTTCGGGATGGACAGCTTCTTCCCGACGAGCAAGATCTACAACCCGCACGGCCAGAACTACACGGCCGTCGACGCGGAACTCATGCTCGCCTACAGGGAGTCGGCGACGGGGCAGATGCTCCACCTCGGCATCAACGAGGCCGGGTCCGTCGCCGCGTTCACCGCGGCCGGCACGAGCTACTCGACACACGGCGAGCCGATGCTGCCCGTCTACGTCTTCTACTCGATGTTCGGCTTCCAGCGCACCGGCGACGCGATCTGGGCGGCCGCCGACCAGATGAGCCGCGGGTTCCTCATCGGCGCCACCGCCGGACGCACCACCCTCACCGGTGAGGGCCTCCAGCACATGGACGGCCACTCCCCCGTGCTCGCCAACACGAACCCGGCCGTCGTGCACTACGACCCGGCCTTCGGGTTCGAGATCGCGCACATCGTCGAGAGCGGCCTCGAGCGCATGTTCGGCGAGGACCCCGAGGACGTCATCTTCTACCTCACGGTCTACAACGAGCCGATGCAGCAGCCGGCCGAGCCCGACGAGGTCGACGTCGACGGGATCCTCCGCGGCATGTACCTCTTCCGTGCCGGTGACGGCGGGGGCCTCGACAACCCCGACTCCGCACCGCGTGCGCAGCTCCTCGCCTCCGGCGTGGGCGTGCCGTGGGCCCTCGAGGCGCAGCAGCTCCTCGAGGAGGATTGGGGTGTCGTCGCCGACGTGTGGAGCGTGACGAGCTGGGGCGAACTCCGCCGCGAGGCCAAGGCCTGCGACGAGCAGCGCTTCCTCCACCCCGATGCCCCCCAGCGCACCCCGTGGATCACGCGGTGCCTCGAGGACGCCCCCGGCCCGGTCGTCGCGACGAGCGACTACGCGAGCGAGCTGCAGGACTTCATCGCCCCGTGGGTCCCCGGCGACTTCTCCGCCCTCGGCGCGGACGGTTTCGGGTTCTCCGACACCCGCCAGGCGGCGCGCCGGTTCTTCCACATCGACGGCCCGTCGATGGTCGTGCGCACCCTGCAGATGCTCGCCGCGCGCGGCGAGGTCGAGGACTCGGTGCCGCACGCCGCGGCGAGCAAGTACAAGCTGCTCGACGTCACCGCCGGTGACTCCGGCAATGCGGGCGGCGAGAGCTGACCCGTACGCGCGTCCTCGCCCAGGCGAGACCGGACGCCCCGCATCCCCTCGAGGATGCGGGGCGTCCGCACGTCCGGGGGCAAGCCGGATCCGGAGCAGCGGGGCCCGGAACAGGTGCAGGACGCCTCGCGACGGGGCCGTGACCAGGGGCAAGGCGAGAGGCGGGAGGACGGCCTCGATACCGACGAAGACATGACGGCCCCGACGATCACGCACGCACCGGACCACCTCCGCGCCGTCACGCTCGCGATCTGGCAGGCTCTCGGTGGCCCCGCGGAGGAGGCCCGACGACTCGCCGACCGCCTCGTCGCCGCCGAGGTCGCCGGCCACCCGAGGCACGGGGTCGGGATGATCCCGGAGTATGCGGCGTCCCTCGCGGCGGGGCCCCTCCCCCTCGGTCGCCACCCGGAGGTCGTCGCCGACACCGGCGTCGTCGTCACCCTCGACGCGGGGATGGGTCCCGCCCAGGTGACGGCACGCGACGCGATGCGTCTCGGCATCGAACGGGCCGCGACGCACGAGGCCGCCGCCGTCGGTCTGCGCCGTACCCACCACATCGGTCGGGTCGGCCACTGGGCCGAGCAGTGCGCCGCTGCGGGCTCCGCGACGATCCACCTCGTGAGCGTCACCGGCGAGACCTCGTCGCCCACACGACGGCGCGGCCGCGCGGATGGGCACCAACCCCGTCGCCCCGGCGTCCCCCCGCGGCGACGGCAGCACCGTGCTCGCGGACTTCGCGACCAGCCACCTCGCCCTCGACAAGACGCGCGTCGCCCACCATGCCGGGCGACCCGTCGCTGGGCCGCGTCCTCGACGTGCGCGAAAGCACCGCGGAGGTCCTCCTCCCCGGCGATCCCGAGCACCGCTCCCGTGAGCGGCTCGGCCACGACGGCATCACGATCGCCCCGGCCATGTGGGCGCAGATCGAGGAGGTCACCGTCAGCGCAGGTCGCGACCCCGCCGACCTTGCGGCCGACCGCTGTCCGCCGACCGTCGTCCGCCGACCGTCGTCCGCCGACCGTCGTCCGCCGACCGTCGTCCGTCGTCCGTCGTCCGCCGACCACGCCCCGACGGCAGACGACCCCGAGCCCTCCTCCTGCGTTCCGTCCTCCCCCTCCGGCCGGGCGCCCCGTCGTCCACCGCGGGGGCACCCGGCCGGGCGGGTTAGGGTGACGCCCATGTGCGAACCGAGGTGCGGGGAGGAGACCATCCAGCGCCTCGAACGCTCGATCGGCGCACTCACCACCGCCGCGAACGGCCACCTCGAGGCGACCCTCCCGTGGTACCGGGCGCTGCCCGCCCAGGAACGGTCGTGGGTCTCCCTCGTGGCCCACACGGGCCTCACCTCGTTCCTCCGGTGGTGCAAGGGCCTGGACGAGACCGCCCGCCTCCGCTCGGTCGTCTTCGGCGCCGCCCCCACCGAGCTCACCCGCTCGATCTCCCTCTCGCAGACCCTCGACCTCATCCGTGGGGTCCTCGAGGTCGTCGAGTCCAAGGTCGACGACCTCGCCGCCCCGGGTGAGGAGATGGCACTCTCGGAGACGATCCTCCGGTACTCCCGCGAGGTCGCGTTCGCCGCGGCGCACGTCTACGCCCATGCCTACGAACGGCGCGGAGCGTGGGACGCCCGGCTGGAGTCGCTCGTCGTCGACGCGCTGCTGCGGGGCGACACCGACGAGGACATCTCGCTGCGCGCCAACGCCCTCGGGTGGGCCGACACGGCACCCGTCCTCGTCGCGGTCGGGCGCGCCCCCGACCACACCGACATCGGGATGGACGCCCTGCGCCGCGACGCCGAACGACGCGGCCTCGCCTGCCTCCTCGGCGTCCAGGGGCGCACCCTCGTCGCCGTGCTCGGCGGAGCGGAGGTGCGCGAGGCCGTCGCCGCCCTCGCCCCGCACTTCGGAGACGGGCCGGTCGCCGTCGGCCCCGTCGTGCCCCGGCTCTTCGCCGCCGGACGCTCCGCCCGGGCCGCGATGTCCGGACTCCTCGCCGCCCCCGCCTGGCCCGGCGCACCACGCCTCGTCGAGGCCGACGACCTCCTCCCCGAGCGGGTCCTCCTCGGCGAGCGGCCCGCCCGCGCCCACCTCGTCGACCGTACGTTCACCCCGCTCCAGGCCGCAGGCGGGGATCTCCTCGCCACCGTCGAGGCCTACCTCGAGTGCGGCCGGGTCCTCGAGGCCACCGCGCGGTCCCTGTTCGTCCACGCCAACACGGTCCGGTACCGCCTCGGCCGCGTCGGCGACCTCGTCGGGCTCGACCCCACCTCGCCCCGCGAGGCGCACGTCCTCGCGACCGGCATCGCGCTCGGGCGGCTCGCGCACTCCGAGAAGCGGTTCCACGGCTCCGGGCGCACCGGCGACTGAATCGACTGAATCCTGCCCCGTCGCCACCGGATGCCGAGAGGCCTCGTATGAGCGGTCGCAGGTCTCCGTCGTTCCCGGCGTCGCAGCCACACGCGCCCCACGAGTTGGAGGATTCCTCCAAAAGACCCGTCGGTAATTGTCACCGTCCGAGACTGACCGGCAGACGCTCGTCCGGGAGGCTGAACGAGTGCTCGTCATCGCCTGCCCTGGACAGGGCTCCCAGGTCCCCGGTCTCCTCTCCTCGTGGCTCGAGCTGCCCGGCATGCAGGCCCGGCTCGAGTCGTACGCCGACGCGGCCGGCCTCGACCTCCTCGCCCACGGCACGACGTCCGACGCCGAGACGATCCGCGACACCGCGGTCGCCCAGCCGCTCATCGTCGCGAGCGGCCTCCTGAGCCACGCTGCCCTCCTCGACCCCGACGGCACGGACGATGCCCTCCGCGTGCCCCCCGCCGTCGCCGTCGCCGGTCACTCCGTCGGCGAGTTCACGGCCGCCGCGCTCGCCGGCGCCCTCACCCCGGCCGAGGCCCTCTCGCTCGTCGGTGTCCGCGGGCGCGCCATGGCGCAGGCGAGCGCTGCCCACCCCACCGGGATGAGCGCCGCCCTCGGCGGTCGCCCCGAGGAGGTCCTCGCCGCGATCGAGAGTCACGGACTCACCCCCGCGAACGTCAACGGCGCGGGACAGATCGTCGCCGCCGGCGACCTCGAGGCCCTCGCGGCCCTCGCCGCCGAACCTCCCGCCCGCACCCGGGTCGTCCCACTCTCCGTCGCCGGCGCGTTCCACACCCGCTGGATGGCCCCGGCCGTCGACGCGCTCGCGCAGGCCGCGGCCACCGCGGCCGTCGCCGACCCCGTCGTGCCGATCGTCTCCAACCGTGACGGCGAGCCCGTCACGTCCGGTGCCGAGTTCCTCCGTCGACTCGTCGACCAGGTGAGCAACCCCGTCCGCTGGGATCTCTGCATGGAGCGGTTCGCCGCCCTCGGCGTCACCGGCATCCTCGAGCTCGTCCCCTCCGGCACCCTCGTCGGACTTGCCAAGCGCGGACTCAAGGGCGTCGCGCTCTGCGCGCTCACCGGTCCCGAGTCGCTCGACGAGGCACGGGCGTTCGTCGCCGAGCACGCCAGCGCCGTCGACGCGTCGCCGCAGCCCGTGGGTGCCGGCGTCACCGCCCGGGACGGCCGGCCGTGAGCGAGGTGCGCCTCGCGCAGCGCCGCGGACACGAGTTCACGGCGATCCTCGGCCTTGGCGACTTCCGCCCGGCCCACGTCGTCCCCAACAGCGAGATCGTCGAGGCGATCGACAGCAGCGACGAGTGGATCCGCGACCGATCGGGCATCGCCGCCCGCCGCCTCGCCACGGCCGAGGAGACGGTCGTGACGATGTCCGCCACGGCCGCCCGCGCCGCGCTCGACGACGCCGGCATCACCGCCGAGGACGTCGACCTCGTCGTCGTCGCCTCGATCACCCACCCCTGGCAGACCCCCGCCGCCGCCCCCATGGTCGCGCACGCGGTCGGTGCCCACCGCGCCGCCGCCTACGACCTCGGCGCCGCCTGCGCCGGGTTCTGCTACGGCGTCGCCGTCGCCGACGACGCCGTGCGCGCCGGCTCGGCCCGCCACGTCCTCGTCGTCGGCACCGAGAAGTTCTCCGACTTCCGCGACCCCCACGACCGCACGACGGCGTTCATCTTCGGCGACGGCGCCGCCGCCGCGGTCGTCGGCCCGTCCGACTCCCCCGGCATCTCCGCCTCGTTCCTCGGCGCCGACGGCGCCGGCGCCGGTCAGATCGCCCAGACGCGTGACTGGACGCAGGTCCGTCACGACTGGGAGACGATGCGCGACTCCGGCGTCGTCCCCGACGACCTCGCACCGTTCCCCTCGATCGGCATGGAGGGGCCGGCCGTGTTCCGGTGGGCCGTGACCCACGTCGCCGCCGTCGCCGCCGACGTCCTCGCGACCGCCGGGATCACCGCCGACGACCTCGACGTGTTCGTCCCACACCAGGCCAACGTCCGCATCATCGACGCGATGGTCAAGCGGATGCACCTGCCCGACCACGTCGTCGTCGCCCGCGACGACCTCGTCGACATGGCGAACACCTCCGCCGCGTCCGTCCCTCTCGCCCTCACCCGCCTCCGACGCGAGGGCCGGGCACGCTCCGGCGACCTCGCGCTCCTCCTCGGGTTCGGGGCCGGACTCGCCTGGGCCGGGCAGGTGGTCCGCGTCCCGTGAACGCCCCTCCCGCCCGCCTGCGCACCCCGCACCGGGCCTGCCGCCCCTGATCCCCCGCCGTACGTCGGGACCCCACGTACGCACCGCAATCCGCACCAGCCCAGCAGCACGACCACCAGCAGCACCGACACAAGGAGAAGAACCCCATGGCCACCATCACGTCCGACCAGGAGATCCTCGCGGGCCTCGCCGAGATCATCAACGCCGAGACCGGCCTCGACACGAGCGCCGTCGAGCGCGACAAGTCCTTCCAGGAGGACCTCGACATCGACTCGCTCTCGATGATGCAGATCGTCGTCGAGGCCGAGGACAAGTTCGGCGTGAAGATCCCCGACGAGGCCGTCAAGGACCTCCGCACCGTCGGCGACGCCGTCGACTACGTCAAGAACGCCCAGGCCTGAGCACCGATCGTCGGGCCGGGCCCCACGCCCGGCCCGACGATCCGCCGCCCCTCACCCCACGCACCCGCCGAACCCCGCACGTCCCGCAGGAGGAATCCACCATGTCCACCACCCGTGACCGCATCGTCGTCACCGGCCTCGGCGCGACGACGCCCCTCGGCGGTGACGTGCCCTCCACGTGGGACGCGCTCCTGGCCGGCACCTCCGGCGCCCGCGCCCTCGACGCCGACTGGGTGGCCGAGTATTCCCTCCCCGTGACGATGGGCGCGACCCTCGCCGTGCCCTCCTCCGACGTCCTCACCCGCGTCGAGGTCCGCCGTCAGGACCCGTGCGCCCAGTACGCCCTCATCGCGGCCCGTGAGGCCTGGGCCGACGCCGGCGCCCCGGGGATCGAACCCGAGCGCCTCGCCGTCGCCGTCGGATCCGGCATCGGCGGCATCGACACGCTCATCACCGCCTGGGAGGCCCTGCGCACCCGCGGCCCGCGTCGCGTCATGCCGACGTCGGTCCCCATGCTCCTCGTCAACTCCCCCACCGGCGCCGTCGCGATGGACCTCGAGGCCCGCGGCGGCGGCCACACCCCCGTGAGCGCCTGCGCCTCGGGCGCCGAAGGCATCGCCAGCGGAATCCGCACGATCCGCGAGGGACGCGCCGACATGGTCGTCGCCGGCGGAACCGAGGCCGCGATCCACCCCCTGCCCATCGGCGGGTTCGCCGCGATGCAGGCGCTCTCCACCCGCAACGACGAACCGCAGCGCGCCTCCCGGCCCTACGACGTCGGCCGCGACGGGTTCGTCATCGCCGAGGGTGCAGCCATGCTCGTCCTCGAGACCGAGGAGCACGCCAAGGCGCGCGGTGCCCGCATCTACGCCGAACTCGTCTCTGCCGGACTGACGAACGACGCCTTCCACGCCGCCGCCCCCGAGCCGGAGGGCATCGGCGCCTCCGCCGCGATGCGACAGGCGATGGAGCTCGGCGACATCGACCCCCGCGAGGTCGTGCACGTCAACGCCCACGCGACCTCCACGCCCGTCGGCGACATCGCCGAGTGCAAGGCGATCCACGCCGCGTTCGACGACCGCATCGACCACCTCGCCGTCAGCGCGACCAAGTCGATGACCGGCCACCTCCTCGGCGCCGCCGGCGCCCTCGAGGCGATCTTCACCGTCAAGGCCCTCGCCGAACGCATCGCCCCGGCGCAGATCAACCTCGACGACAAGGACCCGGCCATCGACCTCGACGTCGTCGTCGGGCAGCCTCGCCCGCTCCCCTCCGGTGATATCGTGGCCCTCGACAACAGCTTCGGCTTCGGCGGCTGCAACGTCGCCCTCGCCTTCCGCAGCGTCTGACCTCACCGCCCGGCCGCTGCCCCCCACGAGGGGCGGGGCAGCGGCCGGGTCACGGGAGGTGGTGTGGGAGACACCGATCCTCCCGTGACCGGAGGCGACCGTCGCGAGGAAGGAGGATCATGACCACCTGCTCGAACGGCGGGTGCGCCCTGCCCCCACCCCGCGCCGCGGGCGGCCGGTGCACAGCGGTGGACGGAGGCGCACCGACGTCCCGCGGGGACCGGGCCGGTGTGCCGCACGACTCGCCCTCCTCGGGCCCCGGCCATGAACAGGACACCGGCCGCGCGGCCACCACGCGTTCCGACGGCGCGAGTCGCCACGCCCACGCGCATCGTCGCCTCGGAGCTCACGACGGTACCGGCCACGACCATGCGGGCCACCATCACGGCGTCACCCCGGACGCGCAGGCGCGCCCGCTCGCTCTCGCTCTCGTGCTCCTCTTCGTGTTCCTCGTCGGCGAGGTCGTCGTCGGTCTCTCCTCGGGATCCCTCGCGCTCCTCTCCGACGCGGGCCACATGCTCTCCGACGTCGGCGCCCTCGCGATGGCGTGGTGGGCGACCCGCCTCGTGCGGCGTCCGGCCTCGGAGCAGTTCACGTGGGGGTGGCGTCGCGCCGAGATCCTCTCCGCCGCCGTCAACGGCGCGACCCTCCTCGTCGTGGGGCTCGCCCTCGCGGTCGAGAGCGTCCGCCGCCTCGTCGCCCCGCCCCCGGTCGCAGGCGGCCCCGTCCTCGTCGTCGCCGCCGTGGGGATCGTCGTCAACGTCGTCGTCGCCTGGATCGTCGCCCGCGCCAACCGGTCGAGCCTCAACGTCGAGGGCGCCTACCAGCACATCCTCACCGACCTCTACGGGTTCGTCGCGACGCTGCTCGCCGGCGTCGTCATCCTCCTCACGGGATGGACCCGTGCCGACGCGATCGCCTCGCTGCTCGTGTGCGCCCTCATGCTCCGTGCCGCCACCGGTCTGCTCCGCGACACCGGCACCGTGCTGCTCGAGGGCACCCCGCCCGGGGTCGACCTCGACGCGGTCCGCGCCCATCTCCTCGCGCTCGACCACGTCCACGCCGTCCACGACCTCCATGCCTGGAGCGTCTCGAGCGACCTGCCCGCCCTCTCGGCCCACGTCGTCGTCGACGACTCCTGCTTCCACGACGGACACGCCCCGCGTCTCCTCGACGAAGTGCAGGACTGCCTCGCCGGACACTTCGACGTCGAGCACTCGACGTTCCAGCTCGAACCCGCCGCGCACGCCGCCCACGAGCACGGCGCGCACTGAGCCGCGCTCCCGACGGACGACTCCCCGGCGCGGTTCGGGTGCGCACCCGCCCCGGCGCACGGCGAGCCACTCCCGCCGCCCCGGCGAGCCCTGGGTCGTCCTCGCCGGGATGCCTCCCGGCTGGCCCCTCGACGGTGTGCCGGGACGACGAAGCCGCCCGGGATCCCCCGAGGGTCCCGGACGGCTCTGTCGTTGCCGACGCGGACGGTGCCTCGCCGCGAACCGGCCCCATCCCCATGGGTCGGTGCGCGACCTCACCACCACGTCACCCGGGACGTCCACGCAGACGGTGTCCCGGCACCCCCAAGGGGGACGGATGATCAGCTCACGCGGTACAGCCACCGCGTGGGCGCGCCGTCACCGGCGTGACGGAAGGGGTCGAGCTCGGCGTCCCACGCGGTGCCGAGTGCGCGGTCGAGTTCCTCGCGCAGCGCGGGGCCGTCGGCGGAACGGAGGACCGCACGCAGCCGGTCCTCGTTGACGACGGCGTCGCCGTTGGCGGCGAGCCACGTGTGGTGGATGCCGAGGCTCGGCGTGTGACACCAGCGGGAGCCGTCGCAGCCCGGGCTGGCGTCCTCGGTGACCTCGAAACGCACGCTCTCCCATGCGCGCATGACACTGGCCAGGCGCGCACCGGTGCCCGCCTCACCACCCCAGGCGAACTGGGCACGCATGAGGGAACGACCGAGCCGCTGGGGCTGCCAGTCCAGACGGATGGGCTGACCCAGCACGGTATCCAGTGCCCACCCGATATGGGGGCACAAGGCCACCGGGGTGGAGTGAACGAACACCATCCCAGTGGTCATCAACGTCGACGGCGCGACAGACATCCGGACCTCCTGCGTGTGAGGGACGTCTTCCCCAACGACCTCGATGCAGGACACGGACGGACCGAACCGTGACGGGACCCGAAGGCCCGATGAAACTCGATATATGGCGACGCGGGCGAAGACCCACGAACGCGTCTGTGACACATCGGAGAAATATGAATTCCGGCGATGTCGTTTCATTGTGCCCCAGCGACACCCCCACCACCAACCCCCTGCCGGGTCAAGATCCGGTAAGGCGAGAAAGAGAACGCCAGGTCGGCCGTACGGGCGCTCCTGAACGTCTGACCAGGTCGGATGACCTGATGCATCCCATTCGTGCTCTTTCTGCTGGACACCCGATCAAGACGTGCGATTCACTGTCCACCGACGGGCAGACGCGGACGAAGCCGCGACCGCGGGGGGAGGCGGAAGCGCCCGAAGAACCGGGGAGGACACACCCATGAACAAGAACACCACGACGCCGGCGCCCGGCATGCAGAGCGCGATGGCGATCCTCACGGCCCGGCTTCAGAGCATGGACGGTGGCTGCACGGTCAACGAGTACGTCGACGTCCTCCGTGACGAGATGGACGAGCAGGATCCGCTCATCCTCACCTCGGCGATGGCGAGCCTCGCCTCGGCGCTCCTCGCGATCGCCTCCGGCGGCACGAAGATCCCGCCGTACGAGCTGCTCTCGACGATCGGCCTCACGCTCGCCGACGCCTGACGGCGCAGCTCGAACGGAACCTGTCGAGCGGCCCCGCGAAGGCCGCACCGGGCGACGACGCGCGGGCCTCCGGGCCGGACAGGGCGACGCCCCCACACGACGAACGACCCGGCCCCTGGAGGGGCCGGGTCGTCGTGGCATCCGGAGGGCGGGAACGGGGTCAGCGGAAGGGGCAGGTGCCCGAGCCGCGGTAGAACGACACGTGGACGTGGTCCCAGTGGTTCGCCGTCTCACTGCCGCGGTCCTTCATCGGGCGGTAGCCGTTCATGCCGGGCTGCCAGTAGCCCTGCTGCCAGATGACGTACTTGACGTTGAGCTCACCCGCGTGGGCGCGGACCCACTCGGCGACCTCGGTGCCGGCGTCACCGCGCACCATGATGTCGAGGGCGCGGCCGCTGTGATGGTCGCTCCTGCCCTCGCCCGGGCGGTAGCCACCGATGTCCGTGAGGCCGAACTGCGCGGCGATCCGGGAACGCACGGCCGACGGCCAGTTGCGCAGCCCCCGGCTTCCGGGGGTGTCGATGAGGCGGCACTCGAACGCCGACTGCGGGTGGTTCGCCACCGTCTCGGCGAGTCGGACCGACGGCGGGACCCAGGAGGAACGGGCGGACGCGGGGGGTGCGGTCAGGCCGGCGGTCGTCACGAGGAGGGCAGCACTGGCTGCGGTCACGGCGACGGAGCGGGCGAGACCGTTCAGGGGAAAACGGCTCATGGTCATCGAGGGTGACCGAGGCCCGACCGGGCGAGGTCGCTTCCCGGGGGTTCTTGACGGGGGCCTGACGAAGAAATGGTCCTCCGCCGACGGGTACCGGGGCCGAAGCAGAAGGACGGACGCCCGGATGCCGGGAGGGGCCTGCCGGTGGCGTGGCGTCCCCTCGGGGGACGTGTCGAGGGTCGGGAAGACGAGGCCGGGCGGCGTCGGCCGGCCGGGCCCATGTCGCCGTCGCGGGCGTCGGGAAGGGTCGCGTCCTTCCAGGCTCCGCATGGTGCTCGCCATCGCCCGGTCCGTGGGTGACCGAGGTGTCCTCCCCACCCTCGGTGGGGCGGCGTCGTTGTCCACAGGGTCAGGGCGGGGCCCGATCGGGAACGGCGGCTCTCCCTAGCGTGGGAGATCCCAGCCACTCCCGGAGGACTCCATGAGCATGAGCACCCGCTACTCCGTCTCCGACGGCGCGGTCGCGAGACACGCCGCCAACCTCGACGCCACCCACCGGTCGATGAACGTCGCCCTGCAGAAGTTCGGCACCTCCCTCGCCGGGCTGCCCGCCGTGTGGAAGGGTGCCTCGTTCGCGTCCTTCCGCGAGGTCCAGGCGCACTGGCAGAGCGCAGGCACCGAGCTCAACCGCGCCCTCGACGACATCCGCACCCGGGTCGCCACGTCCGCGGCGGTCTACGACACGGGCGAGACCGACCAGGCGCAGGCGTTGCGCCAGGTCGGCCAGTCCGTCGACTGGTCCGCCGGCTCGTTCCGAGGCTGAGGGAGACCGCCATGATCGTCAGTTACGACTCCGCCGCCGCAGGCGAGGCCGAGGCCGGCCTTCGCGCCACCGCCGCCCAGCTCGAGCAGACGCTGCAGGAGCTGTCGTCCTATGTCGCCGGGGCCTGCGCGGGCTGGGAGGGCGACGAGAAGCTCCTCTACCAGGACATCCAGCGCCGCTGGGACAACGCGGCGCGGGAGATCCACGAGATCCTCACCCGCATCACCCAGGCGCTCAACACGAACACGCAGGCCGTGGACCGCATGCGCCAGCAGGTGCGGTCGATGCTCGCCGGGTGAGCGATCCCCGATGACCATCTCCCCGCGTCCGGCGTCCGGCCTCGTGCCGGGCGCCGGACACGCGTCTCGTGGCGGATCCGACGCCCGAGCCGTCCTCGGACCGGCGTCGTCCGCGCGGCGGACGGGTACGGCCGTGCCGGGGCCCCTTCCTGTCGCCCATGCCGACGGGGTCGACGACCCCGCTGCGGGCGCCTCCGACCGGTCGACGGTGGTCGCGTCCACCGCGGATGCCCCGGCCGACCTCGCGAGTCCGGTGCTCGACGACCACGACGTCGTCGATGAGCACCGCATCCGGCGTACCCGCCTCGGCAACGCCCTCCGTCGCGGCACGACCGCCCCCCGGCCCGGACCGACGTGGCGCACCGCCGCCGTCGGCGTCGTCCTCGCCGCGCTCGCCCTCGGCGGCACGGCCGTCGGTTCCGCGGTCCACCGGCACCTCCCCGGCGCGCGTCCCGCGACCTCGGGCGTCTCGGAGACCCAGGGTTCCCCCGACTCCTCGGCCCGTTCGGGGCCCGCCCCGCAGGAGGGCGCCGGTCGACCGGTGCCCGGGCCCGTCCCTCCGGCGTTGGGGGGTCCCTCGCACGGCGCCGGGTCGACCGCCCCCTCCCCGGGCGAGACCGGTGCCCGCCCCTACGGGTCGTGGATCGCACCGGGAGCGGCCGCCCCACCCGCTCAGAACGGCGAGGCGGACCAGACCACGCGGTAGAGGTCGTACACGCCGAGGACGAGGAGCGGGACGGCGAGCACCGCGGCCTTCCCCACGACGTCCGCGGCCTGCCGCAACCGGCTCACCGTCACGGGGTGGAGCCCGGCACCCGCACCCGCCCCGCCGATCCCGACGAGCACGGCGAGTGCCGTGACGGCGGCGGGGATCGCTCTCGGGGAGGCCTCCCCCATCCCCCACATCGCGACGGCGACGGCCGCGAGTCCGCCACCGAGCACGAGCGGCGTGACGTGCCGCGGCCGCATCATCGACCTCGCCCCGGTGCCCACGACGAGCGCGAGGGCGAGCGCGGTGCACAGACCCCAGCGTCCCGTCGCCGCCAGCGGGGCGGCGAGGAGCACCGCCGCCGTCGAGGCCGGCCAGAGCAGCGCCGCAAGATCGTCCGACGCCCGCGCGACCGCAGCGGTCACACCGGCCTCACCGACGTACTCGCCGCGGGCGACGCGGTCGTCGAGGCGGCCGAGGCCGGAGGTGGTGAGCGAGATCCGGGTCGCCGTCGTCACGAGCAGAGCGGCGGCGAGGGCTGCGGGAGCGAGGCCCCCCGGGCGGGGCAGGACGGCGTCCCCGAGCGCGGCGGTCCCGGCGAGCGCGCCCGTGGCGGTCGCGGCGAGAAGCCACGGTCGCAGACGGGGTTCGGTCGGCAGGAGGAGGACCCCACAGAGCACGAGCGCACCGCAGGCGGCGACGAGCGCCCAGGTGGGGCCGGTCCCCGAGGCCGCGAGCGCTCCGGCCGCCCCCATGACCCCGACGACGGGCACGGCGACGACGCCGGTCTCGGGCCGGAGACGCCCCCACAGTGCCGTCGCGAGCGCGATGAGGAGGCCGGCGACGGCCACCGCGCGCACGTCGCGGCCGTTGGCCCACGCCACGCCACCGGCGACGACCGGGACGAGGACGGCGATCGTCGCCGCGAGTCGCGGGCCGAGGGGCTCTCCCCGAGGCGTGAGGAGGGCGGCGGAGTGCTCGGCGACGTCGTCGACGGGAGGAGCCGTGTCCGCAGCGCCCCGTGGAGCGAGGGTGAGGACCTCCCCGTCGGCCGGGCCCCGCCCCCGGCCGAGCGACTCCTGCAGGGTCGCGTCGAGGGGGATCGGCCCGGCGGTGGGGTGGAGGAGGACCCATCCGTCGACGTCACCGCCACCGACGGGTGTGCGGGAGGCGGCGCGCGCGACGCGCACGACCTCGGCGCCGACGGCGTCGTCGGCGACCGCGACGTCGACGCGGTCGTCGGGGAGGAGGACGGTGAGCCGGACGACCCGGCGGATCGAGGCAGTCATCTCGTGTTCGCCGCTTTCGTGGGAGGGGACGCGAGCGTATCCCCAGGCCTTCTCCGCGTGGTGCCCACGACGGACGACCCGGCGTCGAGGCTGGGGACGACATCACGACCCGACCCGAAGGAGGCGGTGTGTCCCTCGCTCCCGCGTCCCATCGCGCGACGCCCGCACCGCTCCCCCGCACCCGCGTCCTCGATCGCCCGCCCCCGCCGGCGGACGCCACCCCCGCGGGGGGCCTCATGCAGGTGCTCCTGCCCGCACTCGGCGGCGTCGGGATGGTGCTCTTCATGATCGCGGGCGGCAACGTCCTCCTGCTCGTCGCCGGCATGGTCATGCTCGTCGTCACCGTCGGTGGCGCCGTGGGGATGTACGTCTCGACGCGCTCGGGGAGTCGACGTCGGTTCACGTTCGCGCGCGAGAAGTACCTGCGTCACCTCGACGACGTGCGGGCCGACCTCCGCGAGGAGGCGCGGGCCCAGCGGCGCCACGACGACGACGCCCACCCGGATCCCGTCGCCCTCCTCGCTCGGGTCGTCGCGGGTGAGGTCCGCGCCCGACGACTGCGGGACGCCGACGCGTGGGCCCTCCGCGTGGGCGTCGGAGCCGCACCGCATCCGGTCCGTGTCGTCGTCCCCGAGGCCGAGACGGATCCGGTCACGGCTCGGGCGATGGCCTCCCTCGCGCGGGCGCACCGGGTCCTCCCCGGCGCGCCGATCCTCCTGCGTCCCGAGGACGGCGACGTCGCCCTCCGGGGTGGGATCGACGACGTGCGGGCCGTGGCCCGGTCCGCCCTCCTCCAGGCCGCGGCGGCCGCACGCCCCGAACGGCTGCGGATCACGGTCGTCGCCCCCGACCCGGCCGACCATGCGTGGTGTCGGTGGCTGCCCCACCTCCTCGGCCCCGACGGCCGGGTACGGCTCCACGGGATCCCCGGGGATGAGCGGCACGCCGGAGGCGACTCCCCGGACGTCGGACCGTGGGACACGGGGGCAGGTGACGACGCCATCCTCCATCTCGTCGTCGTCGAGCACGACGCGGACAGGCCCGCCGTCCTCGTGCCGTCACGGCCGCCCTTCGGCGCCGACGCGGTGCCGGGGCGCTGGGTCCTCCACCTCGTGCCCGGGACGACGGCGGCCCACGACATCGACCGAGGCGACCCGGTGCCCACCGAGGTGCTCGTCGAGTCCGGGGCCTCGCGCCTCGTCCTCCTCCACGACGGGATCGTCCACCGCGAGGGCGTCCCCGACGCCGTGGGGGCAGGACTCGCCGAAACGCTCGCTCGGGCGATCGCCGCCCGTTCCCGCCTCGGGGCCCCCGACGACGACGGCCCGGTGGGGCCGCTCCCCCCGGCGCGCGTCCTCGGCGTCGACGACGTCGACCGGTTCGACCCCCAGGTCGCCTGGACGGCACCCCACGCCGAACGCGACCTCCTCACCGTCGTCGTGGGACGCGACGAGCGGGGCACCGAGCTGCGCCTCGACCTCAAGGAGTCGGGCCATGGCGGCTCGGGACCCCACGGTGTGCTCGTCGGGGCCACGGGGTCGGGCAAGTCGGAACTGCTCCGCAGCATGGTCCTCGGTCTCGCCGGCACCCATCACCCCGACGACCTCACCTTCGTCCTCGTCGACTACAAGGGCGGCGCGACGTTCTCGGGCCTCGAGGCCCTCCCCCACGTCGCCGGCGTCGTCACCAACCTCGGCGACGACCTCGGCCTCGTCGACCGCATGCACACCGCCCTCCTCGGCGAGATCCGGCGGCGCCAGCAGGTCCTCCACGACGCGGGCCGCCTCACCGACGTGTACGCCTACCGCGCGGCCCGTGCCGCCGGTCGCGCCGAGTGCCGCGAGCCGCTCCCCCACCTCGTCGTCGTCATCGACGAGTTCGCCGAGCTCCTCACGGCCGTCCCCGACATCCACGACCTCTTCACGACGATCGGCCGCATCGGCCGCTCCATCGGCGTCCACCAGCTCCTCGCCTCGCAACGCCTCGACGACGGGCGCCTCCGCGGCCTCGAGGCGTTCCTCTCCTACCGCATCGCGTTGCGCACGTTCACCGTCGAGGAGTCCCGCGCCGTCATCGGATCGACCGCGGCGGCGGGCCTCCCATCGGCACCCGGCGGCGGCTACCTGCGCACCGACACGACAGTGCGGTTCGAGGCCGCCTACGTCTCGGCACCCCAGGCCGGGGCCCGGCGGGCCGCGGCCCCCGTGGAGGTCGTCGACTGGCTCCCCCACACCTCCACGTCGGCGTCCGCGTCCGAGCCGACGAGCCGGACGGGATCGACGTCGGGGTGCGCCGCGGCGCCACCGGAGCACGAGGCATCCGGCACCGTCACCGTCCTCGACGCGGCGGTCGCGCGGATGACCGACGCCGCGCCGCGCACGCGCCCCGTCTGGTTGCCGCCCCTGCCCGATCTCCTCGGCGTCGACGAGCTCCTGAGCCGCCACCCCGCGCCCGGCCCGTTCGTCGCACGCGTGGGTCTGCTCGACCTCCCCTCCCAGCAGACCGTCGTGCCGTTCGACCTCGACCTCCGCCACGGCGCCTGTCACGTCGCCGTGCTCGGCGGACCCGACAGTGGGCGTTCCACGGCCCTGCGCACCCTCGCCTACGCGGTCGCGCGGCACCACACGGCCGCGGAGTTCGTCGTCCACGGCATCGATCTCGACGGCGACGCCCTCCGGCCGCTCGAGGTGCTCCCCCATGCCGGATCGATCGCGGGTCGGCGCGACGAGGAGCTGCTGCGGCGGATCCTCCGGGAGACGCTCCGCGAGATCGACCGCCGTTCCCCGCGCGCGCCGGGCACCCCGGAGGTCCTCCTCCTCGTCGACGGGTACGGCACCCTCCGGTCGCGCGAGGACCTCCACGAGCAGGTGCTCGCGATCCTCACGCGGGGCGCCGATGTCGGCGTCCACGTCGCGATGACGGCCTCCCGCTGGCACGACCTCCGACCCCCGGTCCAGACCTCCGTCCACGCCAGACTCGAGCTGCGTCTCAACGACCCCCTCGATTCCGCCGTCGACCGTCGTCTCGCCGAACACCTCCCCGCGGAGACCCCGGGGCGCGCCCTCGTCGCGGCGGGGCGCATCGCCCACCTCGCCGTCGTCGGCCTCGGGGACGCCGAACGCGAGCGCTACGTCGCCCTCGCCAACGTCTTCCCCCACCGGGCGCGGCCCGTGCCGATGCTGCCGACCGACCTCCGTCTCGGCGAACTGCTCGCCCGGGTCGACACGACGAGAGACCTCGACACGGCGACCCGATGGTGGATCGGCGTCGAGGAGGACGATCTCGCCCCCACCGGCGTCGGCGCCGACGGACCACACCTGCTCGTCCTCGGCGACCGGCGCAGTGGACGCACCTCGCTCCTGCGCACCATCCTGCGCCAGTGCCTCGACGAGGAGGACACCGTCGTCGCCCTCCTCGACCCGCGACGCACGCTCATCGACGACCTCCCCGCCGAGCGGCTCGTCGCCTACGCGAGCACCGGGGTGGAGACGTCGTCCGTCGTCCTGTCCCTCACCGAGGAGCTCCGAGCCCGGTCGACGAGTGCGCCGCAGGCCACATCCCCACGCCACGGTGGCGGGGGCGGACGCCGCACGAGCCGCATCGTCCTCGTCGTCGACGACGCCGAACTCCTCGCCGGGCCGGACCCGCTCGGGCCGCTCGAGCCGTACCTCGCCACGGGGGGCGACCTCGGTTTCACCCTCGTCGTCGCCCGCCATTCGGGCGGTGCGGCGCGGGCGCTCTACGACCCGGTCCTCGGCCGCATCAAGGAACTCGGCTGCCCCGGCCTCCTCCTCTCCGGCGATCCGGAGGAGGGTCCGCCGTGGCCCGGCGCCCCGATGCGTCCCCTCCCGCCGGGTCGCGCGGTTCTCGCCCGCCGGGGACAGGCCCCCACCCTCTGCCACCTCGCCCGACCGTGACCTCAGGAGCTCCCGTGCCCCCCTCCCTCGTCCGCTCCCACGCCGACGGGCCCGTGCGTCCCTTCGGTCGCGACGCCGCCCGTCCGGGCACCCCACCCGTCGGCGTCCCGCCCCGGGGAGGCGGCCGGCACCGCGCTCGCACGCGTCCCGGGGCGTCGGTGGTCGACCACGTCGGCCTGCCGTGGCTCGTCGGTCTCGGTGTCGTCCTCCTCCTCGTCGTCACCCTGTCCGTGTGGACGCTCCTCGCCGGGCGGGTCGACACGATCCGCGACGTCGCCCGCTATCCCGGCACCGCCCCCGCCGAGTGGGGCCCGGCAGCGACATGGGCCTCCCCGCCGCTCCTCCCCGACGTCGACCCGGTCGTCGTCGGTGGCGATGCCGTCGCACTCGTCTCCTCCGACCGCACCCTCCTGCTCGTCTCCGCAGCCGACGGCACGGTGCGCTGGCGGGCCGCCCTCCCCGAGGGGGACGTCCACGGCGAACCCGCCCTCACCCGCATCGACGGCACCGACGTCCTCGCCCTCCACGTCGGTGGCCGACTCAGGTGGTGGGAGACCGCGGACGGCACCCACCACGAGACGGGGATCCCCGAGGGCTCGATCGTCTCCACCCTCGGCGAGGTCCCTCTCGTCGCGACGGGCTCACAGGTGACACCGATGACCACGCGGCACGCGCGCCCCGTCTCCGTCCCGCCCGGGATGGTTGCCCTCGCCGCCCACGAGGACGGCCAGATCACCCTCGCCGGACCGACGGGATGGGCCCACCTCGGCCCCGACGGCGCCACCCGATCCCACGGGGGCTGGGAGAACGCGTCGAGCCCGGCACCGACCGTCCTCGGCTACACCGGCGGATTCGTCCTCCTCGTGCGCCCCGACGCCGGCGGCGGCCCGGCCACCGTCGAGGCACACGCCGACCGCACGACGGACGTCCGCCACGTCTTCGGCGGGCCCGTCGTCCTCCCGCCCGACGGCCGCGTGACATGGAGTGCCTCCCCCTCCGGCAGTTGGGGAGTGCTCGGCCGGGCACTCGTCGACCTGCGCACCGGTCGCGTCGACGACCTCGGCGGATGGTCGACGAGCACCGTCACGGCCGACCGCGCATACGGCCACATCGAGGGGCAGACCGTCGTCGTCGGCCCGTCGATCCCCCGCGGCGTCCTCGCCTCCGGCGAGGCGATCCCCGTGGCGCTCACGACGGCCGGAGCGCTCGTCCGCGGGCCGGCACCCCACACCGACACCTCTGCCGGCACCGACCCCCGGCGCCGCGACGACACCGTCTACCTCCTCCCCGCCCGAAGGACCGCCTCATGACCCGCCTCGCCCGCCCTACCCGCCTCTTCCTCGTCACGTCCTCGTGCGTCGTGCTCACCGGGGCCCCCGCCGTCGTCTCGGCGGCCGCCCCCACCTTCGCACCGGAGACGCCCACCGTGCAGGTCGTCCTGCCCGTCGTCGACGGCGGCATCACCGTCGTCGTCGCCCCCGGCACGGCCACGCCACCCGGCGCCGGTCCGAGCGGGACGACGGGCGCGCCGGCCCCTCCTGGGACCTCGTCGGTCGTCCCTCCCGTGGCCCCTTCCGCCGCCACTCCGTCGAGGTGCACCGAGACCCCACCGCCCGCCGGTGGATCGACGCCGGCCCCGACCGCCACGCCCACCGTCACCGCTCCGTCGACGACGGCGCCGACCGCCCCCGTCGCCGCCGGTGAGGCGTCCGAGGGCACCTCGGACGACGAGAGGGCAGTCTCCGGGCCGTCGTCCCCGACCACGGGCTCGCCGACGACGACCTCACCGACGACGGGCTCCGTGCGCACGTGTCCGCCCCTACCGACCGCCCGCCCCACCTACGAGGGTGGGAGCACCACGCCGCCCCCGACGGATCCCGCCCCCGACTCCTCCTCCGGGCCCGGCGCGACGACCGTTCCCACGCCCGGCGGGTCGTCGGCACCCCTGGGAGAGGCCACCGACGCGGGGCCCTCCGCCGCCCCGGGTGCCCCGAGCGCATCACGCCGAACCGCCCCGGGCTCGCAGGAGTCCTCGGCCACGGGCGGATTCCGCTTCGGGGTGTTCGGACACAGCGCCGATCGCGTCGGTCGGTTCCAGGAGAAGGTGGGGCGTCCCGTCGAGGTGCTCGGCGTGTTCCCGGCCCGCGGGTCGTGGAAGACGATCATGGACACGTGGTGGCTCGACACCGCCCCGCCCGGATTCCAGGGCACGCTCGACGTCGGCGTCCCCCTGTGGCAGGACGACGGCGATCTCGCCACCGCCGCCGCGGGCGGATACGACGCGCAATGGGAGGAACTCGGCCGCACGATCGAGGCGAAGTACCCGGGTTCGAGCGTCCGCATCGGGTGGGAGTTCAACCTCGGCGGGTGGATGCACCACGCGACCGACGAGAACGTCGAGCAGTGGACGGAGGCGTTCCGTCGGGCGTCGGCCGCGCTCAAGAAGGGCGGACCGAGTCTGCTCGTCACGTGGAACCCCAACAAGGGCAAGGGCGATTCCCTCGCCGACGCCTCGAAGGCGTGGCCCGGTGACGGAGCCGTCGACATCATCGCCCTCGATGCCTACGACTGGTGGCCGGCGTACAGCGAATCCACCTGGCCCGAGCACCGGGACGGCGACCAAGGGTGGAAGTACTGGGTCGACTTCGCCCGCTCCCACGGCAAGAAGTTCGCCGTGCCCGAGTGGGGCGTCGCGCCCGGCAACGACCACGGCGGCGGCGACAACCCGTACTACATCGGCGTCGTCATGGACTTCCTCGCCGCGGAGCATGCGAAGGACGGGATCGTCCACTCGATCGTCTACTTCGACGAGCCCGAGAGCTACATCGCGAACTCCATCGGCGACGGGCAGGTGCCGCTCGCGGGCGAGGCCCTCGCCGGTCGACTCGCCGCGCTCGGTGGTACTACGGGTGAGGGCGCACGCTCCGGTGCGGCATCCGGGGGCGGCTCGGGCACGGCAGGGTCCTCGGGTACGAGTGGGGCGGGCGCCTCGCCCGCCCCGTCGACCGGGGCCACCTCCTCCCCGACGGTCCGGGACGGACGTTCCGACGCCGCCGGTTCCCCCACCCGCCGCCAGGACGGGACGGGTGGGGGCGCAGGCGGGAGCACGACCGACGAACGGGGCCGCCGTGAGAACGGGGACGGGGGCGGCGGCGATCGTGCCACCGGCGAGCACCGCGGCTCCGGCGACGGTGAGGCGGCGCGCCCGCCCGGCGGGGCGACCTCCGGTGGGGGATCCGGGTGGTCCTCCGGTGACAGGCACGGTCCGGTGCCCCGATGAGCGTCTCCCTCACCGCGATCGTCGCGTGGTCGGTCGTTGCGGTCCCCGCGGCGTCCCCCTCCGTTCCCGCGCCTCCGCCGCCAGGTGCCGTCGCTGCTCAGAGGGCCGTGACATCGACCGACGAACGCCACGAGGTTCTCTCTACCCCCGCCGGATCGGCCGGCGAGGAGGCACGGGTGCGGGCACTCGTTCCCGTCGACGTCGGGCGACGCCCCGTCTCGGTGTCGGTCTCTCCCGGCGTCCCGGGGTTCGTCCCGCCCCCACCCGCCGACGCCGCGGGCGTCCGGAACGCCGAGACGTCCTCCGTTCGCGGTGACGTCCCGGACGGACCGGTCGCCTCGAGCGGGTCGGTGGGAGTGACGACGGGCGAAGTGACGACACCGACCTCGACGCCGTCGTCGGCAGACAGCGGCGATGCCACGTCTCGGCCGTGGCGACGCCCGGCCGAGACACACCCGCGTCCCGCACCTCCGAGGACGCCTGCCGGGGAGCGTCCCTCGACGACTGCGGCACCGTCTGCGTCGCCCGGAGCGACCTCCACGCACCGGCCAGGGCACGGGGTCACCGGCGACACCGGCCACAGGGGCGGCGCGCCGACCGGAACGCGGGGTGCGTCGACCTCGCCCGCCTCGGGCTCGGGAACGGCCGCGGGCACGACCGCGGGCACGACCACGGGCACGACCACGGGCACGACCACGGACACGGGTGGTGTTCTCCACCAGTCGAACTCGGTCCCCACGTCCCCCACACGGACATCGCCCGCATCGACCTCACCCACGACGCCCTCGGGGCCGACGTCGCCCGGCGGGACGACGTCGGCCCCGGCGACGGCAGCGCCCCCGCCCACGGGGTCGGGCACGACCGAGGGTTGGACGCCACCGGTGGTCCCGGGCACGGGGTCCACCGGTGGTGTCTCCGACGCTCCAGCGACGCGTCGGCGGCCCGGTGCGATGCACGCCCCGCACCCCTCGCAGGCCCCGCAGGCCCCGCAGGCCCCGCAGGCCCCGCAGGCCCCGCAGGCCCCGCAGGCCCCGCAGGCCCCGACGACAGTGGCCCCGTCGACGGCCACGCCCCGACCCCCGACACCGCCGACCACGACGCCCGCCGGCCCCGGCGTCCCGACGTCGACGACCGCCCCCGGCCCGCAGGGCACCGAGCCGGGTTCCGGGACGTCGGCGACGTTCCCGCCCCCGGTGGCGACACCCTCGTCGGCCTACCCCGGACGCCGCGGAACGGATCCCCTCACGGCGGGCACGGGTCGGGGCAGCGCGCCGACCTCCCCCTCGGCACCCACCTCGTCGTCCTCGGGGGCCGCGTTGCCCGGTCGTAGCCGCCCGACTCCGGCGCCGCCCGGCTCCGCCTCACCGCCGGTGGAGGTGACGGGCCCCGTCGTCGACCGGCGTCCTCCCCGCGAGTCGGCGGCGTCTGCGGTGCGGTCGTTCGCTCGCCGCGACCGCTCCTCGGGACCGACGTGGGCGTCGGGTGTCCGCATCGAGGCGGCGGACCTTCCCCGCGCCGCCGTACAGCTCGTGCGGCCGCGCGACGTCGTCGAGGTGGCATTGCCGGGCGACCGGTGGGACGAGTTGTCGTCCTCGAACCGCGCGTTCGACCTCGTGCGTGGCCGGCGGGTCGTGTGGTCCGTCCCGCTCGACGTGCAGCGCACGCCGCTGGAGGAGATCGCGTCGGGGAGACACGACGACGCGTGGACGGCGTTGGGGCAGCTGGCCGCCCGGGACGGCGGACAGTCCGTCGTCCGCATCGTCCTGCCGGCCGGCCAGGAGGCCGAACGGTGTGCGGCGGCCTTCCGACGCGCCGCGGTGGCGGTGCGGCGCACGCCGGGGGTGGCGGTCGAGTGGGCCGTCCGCGAGGGCGCGTCCCCCGAGGTGGTGGCGGCCGCGTGGCCGGGTGACGACGTCGTCGACGTCGTCGGGGTGCCGTTGTCGCGGAAGCCGTCGTGGGCGGCGCAGGTGGCGGGGCCGGGAGGGCTTGCCGACTGGTCGACGTGGGCGCGGGCGCACCGGCGCCGGTTGGCGCTGCACTGGGAGCTCGACGAGGCGGTCGACGCGGAGCGGGTCGAACGGGTCGCGGACTGGCTCGATGTCTCGGCCCGCACGTCGGTCCTCGCCTACGACAGCGTGGCGCCCACGTCGGAGACGCGCTCGGACGCGCTCGCGACGTACCGCGAACTCTGGTGAGGCGGACGTCCGTTCGTCTCATCCGACTCGACAACGTGCGTGTGAATCGTCAGAGATGCGGGTGTGCTGTCGAATGGGGAGGGGTGAACGTCACCGAACACCAGATCGCGTACGGCACCGGGACCCTCACCGTGCGCGACTACGGAGGGCAGGGACCTGCCGTCATCCTCGTCCATGCGGCGGGGTTCTGTGCGCTCGCCTGGGACCAGGTCGGGGAGGCGCTCGGAGGTCATGTCCGGGCGGTCGCGCTGGATCTTCCCGGTCACGGCGGGTCGACGGCGCCGATGCGTCGCGCGTCTGACGCGTGGAAGGCGATCATCGCCGTCACGGAGGTGCTCGAGCTGACGAAGCCGCTCCTCGTGGGGATCAGCCAGGGGTCCCACGCGTGTCTCGCGGCGACGATCGAGGAGCCGGACACGTTCGCGGGCGTCGTCACCTTCGGTGGGGCCTGCGTGCGGTCGGAGGAGAACGCCGAGGACGAGATCGCGTTCTACACGTCGCCGCAGTTCACAGAACTGCTGCGGCAGCGGTTCTTCTTCGGATCGCGAGGGCGGACGCGCAAGGAGGCGCACGCACTCGCCGACCACATCGCCGTGCGCCTCGCGAAGGATTGGCGGGTCATCGGGTTCAAGGGCCTGCGTGAGGAGATCATGTACTCGATCCGTTCCCACCCGGAGGGTGGGTGGGTGAATCTTCCTCTGCCGCAGACGATCCTCGCGATGATCTCGTTCGAGGAGGGCGACCGCTTCTATCCGGCGGAGAAGCTCTTCGACCGGGTGCGGGTGCCGGTCGTCATCGTGCAGCTCGGAGACGGCCTGGACCGGGAGCACGCCAACCGGGAGCGGGACCTCGCGCTGGAGAACGACCTCGTCACGGTGCGTGGCCTGGATGCGGGTGACTACCCGCACTACACCCGCCACCACGAGGTCGCCTCGATCATCCTCGAGACCTGCGGCGTCACCTCCCGCCCCGCCGTCGCGAGCTGACGGGCGCCTCCCACCGTCGGAGCGCTCGCGCCCGCGCCTGGGCGGTTGCGGCATCGGCGGGACATCCGAAAGCGGGCGACACGGCTGGTCGCGGTCCCAGGAGAGGACAGCGGGGCTCAGTCGGGTCTCGGGGAGGACGACCCGCACTCGGGGGCCGGGACGCGGGACGAACGCGTGTCATGCCGCCCGCTGCGGGCGACGCGTCATATCAGGGTCCTGCCGCGCGATCGTCGGAGGCCGGTGGGCCCGGTGGGGCTTGAACCCACGACCGACGGATTATGAGTCCGCTGCTCTGACCGGCTGAGCTACAGGCCCCGGATATGGTGAACGGCCCCGAGCACAAGGTCGGGGCCGTTCGCGTTGCTCCCCCGGTTGGACTCGAACCAACAACCCTCCGGTTAACAGCCGAATGCTCTGCCAGTTGAGCTACAGGGGAATGGCGCTCGAACAATGTAGCAAAGAACCCCGCTCAGCGCGAAACCGACGTGTCGGCAGCCCTTCCACCGCGGTTGCGCGGCCGCCGGGCACCCCGCATCCGGGTCGCCGTCGCATGCGGGGCGTCCTCACAGCCCGGCCTGCTCCTCGAGGTCGGCGAGGGCCCGTTCGCCGACGAGGTGCGCCATCGCGTCGTCGCGGCGAATGCGGCGTTCGTAGAGGAGCTGCGGCACGAGCTCCCCCGTGCGTAGGTCCTTGCGGATCGCCGCCCGACCGATTGTGCGCCCCTCGTCGACGACGGGCGTGTCGATGACCCGGCTCGCCTCGACCCGGTCACGGAACACCTCCGGAAACTTCCGTTCCTCCGGGCCGAACATCCACTGCGTGCCCCGTGAGCCGTCCACCCACGTCACCGACACGCTGCCCGTCGTGCTCTCCCAACTGCCCGCGTCGACATCGAGCCACCGACGCCGCCGCACCTCGGTGCCGTCGGGCGCGAGGACGACGAGCTCCTGCACCGTGCCGACGACGATCGACCCCGTCGTCACATCCACGGCCGCCGCCATCACCCGGTCACCCGGCGCGCGACGCATCCGCCGCGCCGCCGCGTCCGCAGGGCCCTCCTCGGTTCGCCTCCAGAACGCCACCCGTCCACCTTCCCTGCCGACTCGTCCGTGCCTACCCGTGCCTACCCGTGCCTGCCGTGCCTGCCCGTGCTCGCCCCGCGCGCCCCCGGGCCTCGACCTCTCGCGACCGTGGCCGTACGCGACCGCGCCTCGACGACGCTGCGGGTCACTCCCGCCGGCTGCGCAGTTCGGTGAGTTCGAGCTGCAGCCCCTGCAGCTCGACGGCGATCTCGTGCGCCCGCGCCGGATCGTCGTGCTCGACGCGACGCAACGCGCTCGCGGCGTCGGCGATCCGCGCCTGCAGCGGCGCCTCCCACAGGCGGGTGAGGAGATCGGTGATGTACCGCGCATCGGGCTCCCCCGTCTCGGGGTCGACCCGGGCCTGGATCCGCTCCATCGCGAGCGTCTCGACGAGGGAGTCCACCGGCGCGGGGCTCGCGTCGATGATCGCGTCGATCCATTCGTTCGGCCGGTCGGCCGCCCCGCTCACGAGCGCGGTGAGCGTGCCGACGAACACCGCCCGGTGCGCGGGCGCGACGAACGACTCCTCGACCACCCGGTAGAGGTCCTCCGGCGCGATCGATCGCGGGAACTGCACGAGCACCTGGAGGAAGAGGTGGCCGAGGAGGACTGTCGGGTCACGCAGGTCGGGCGCGGGCAGGAGCGTCGAGGGTTCGTCCTCCTCCTGACGCCCCGCCTCCGCATCGCCGCGCCGCTGCCGCGGGGCGACGTCCCCCACCGGGGGCAACCCCTTGGGTGCGTGCGCGACGACCTCGCGCATCTGCTCGATGTCGACGCCGATCCATCCTGCGACGGTGCGCGTGTACTCCGGACGCAGCGTGGGGTCGCGGATCTCGGCGATGATCCGCGCGACGTTCTTCATGCCGGCGACGCGCCCCTCGGCGGTGTCGAGGTCGACCTGGGAGAGGAGGGTGCGCACGGCGAACTCGAACATCGGCACCGCGTCGTCGACGAGGCGCCGCACGGCGTCGTCGCCCCGCTGCTGGCGCAGTTCGCACGGGTCCATGCCGTCGGGCGCGACGGCGACGTAGCTCTGCGACGCCCACCGCTGGTCGAGCTCGAAGGCCCGCATCGCGGCCTTCTGCCCGGCGGCGTCGCCGTCGAACGTGAAGACCGTGCGGGCGCCACCGGCGGCGTCGTCGCGGAGGATGCGTCGCAGCGTGGAGACATGGTCGGCGCCGAACGCGGTGCCACACGTCGCGACGGCGGACTTGACACCCGCGAGGTGGCACGCCATGACGTCGGTGTACCCCTCGACGACGACGGCGCGACGCCCGGTCGAGATGGCCTTCTTCGCGAGGTCGAGCCCGTAGAGGAGGTGCGTCTTCTTGTAGATCGGCGTCTCGGCGGTGTTGAGGTACTTCGCAGCGATGCGGTCGTCGTCGTAGAGGCGTCGGGCGCCGAATCCGACGGTGTCGCCGGTGATGTCGCGGATCGGCCACACGAGCCGACCACGGAAGCGGTCGTACAGCCCGCGGGAGCCCTTGCCCGCGAGGCCGCCGAGGGTCATCTCCTCCTCGCTGAACCCCTTCTCGCGGAGGTGCCGGACGAGGTCCTCGCCACCACGCGGGGCGTACCCGACGCCGAACCGGGTGGCGGCGGCGCTGTCGAAGCCACGTTCGCGGAGGAAGTCACGGCCGATGCGCGCGTCCCGGGAGCGCAGGAGGGCCTCGTGGTAGAACTCCTCGGCGACGCGGTGGGCCTCGACGAGACGCGCGCGACGCCCCATGCCGGGCTCGCGCGGGCCGCCGCCTTCCTCGTAGTGGAGTTCCATCCCGGCCGCGGCGGCGAGCCGCTCGACCGCCTCGGTGAACGTGAGGTGGTCGACCTGCTGGACGAACGAGATGACGTCGCCGCCCTCGCCGCATCCGAAGCAGTGCCACCGGCCGACGGCGGGGCGGATCGTGAACGACGGGGTCTTCTCGTCGTGGAAGGGGCACAGCCCCTTGAGTCGGCCCGCGCCTGCGCGGGTGAGGGTGACGTGCTCGCGCACGACCGCCTCGACGGACGTCCTGTCCTTGACCGCCTCGACGTCCTCGGCCTTGATGCGTCCTCCCACGAGCGACCTCCTCTGTGCGGAGTCTAGGCGTCGCGCGGCATCCGCCCGGCCGCACCGCCGCACCTGTGGACGGTGGACCGGTTCAGAGGCGTCCGCCGGCCCACTCGCCCGGCTCTCCGCCGGACCGTTCCGCGGCGTCCCGACGCGCCTGCGCGCCCTCCTCCCCGCACCAGCGGTGGTGGAGGGCCCAGGCGCGGACGTCGGTGAGTCCGGCGACCTGGTCGACGACGGCGCGCAGACGGGCGGCGTCGTCGGTCGCACGGGCGTGATCCTCGCGGTGGAGCGGGTCGAGCAGTCCCGGGTCCTCCCGGTAGACGTGGAGGAGGTCGGTGACGACGCGGCGCTCGACGGCACGCCCCTCCTCGAGCTCGGGCCGGAACATGACGAAGTGGGCGGCGAGGGCCTTGAGGAGGGCGCACTCGGCACGGGTCGCGTCGGGCACGACGAGGTCGCCGGCGTACCGCGTGAGGGGCCCGTCGCCGAACCGCTCACGCGTCGCGTCCTCCGCGGCCCGGGCGAAGCGGCCGATGAGCATGCTCGTCATGTCCTTGAGTGCGGCGAGCGCGGCGCGGCTGCCGTCGCTCCGTTCGACGACGAAGCCCGCCCCCTGGACACGACGTGCGGCGGCGGCGACGTCGGCCTCGATGAGGTCGGGGGCGTAGAGCCGCACCGCCACCTCGAGGACGGGCTCGAGGTCGGCCTCGCGGGTGAGCACGCCGAGGTCGATCCGCCCGGCGGCGACGGCGTCCTCGACGTCATGGACGGAATACCCGACGTCGTCGGCCCAGTCCATGACCTGCGCCTCGAGGCATCGCCGGTGCCCGGGAGCACCCTCGCGCATCCACGTGAACACCTCGACGTCGTCCTCGTAGACGCCGTACTTGCGCGTGCCGGGCCTCTCGGCGGGGGACCATGGGTACTTCGTCGCGGCGTCGAGACCGGCCCGCGTGAGGTTGAGCCCCGCGGACCGGCCGTCGGGGCGGAAACGCTTGGCCTCGAGCCGGGTGAGAAGTCGAAACGTCTGCGCGTTGCCCTCGAACCCGCCGATGTCGGCGCACGCGCGTGCGAGGGCGCTCTCCCCGTTGTGGCCGAACGGCGGATGTCCGAGGTCGTGGGCGAGGCACGCCGTCTCGACGAGGTCGCCGTCGCAGCCGAGGGCCGCGCCGAGCTCCCGGCCGATCTGACCGACCTCGAGGGAGTGCGTGAGCCGGTTGCGGACGAAGTCGTCACTCCCCGGCGACATCACCTGCGTCTTGTTCGCGAGACGACGCAGCGCGGAGGCGTGCAGGAGTCGGGCGCGGTCGCGCGCGAAGTCGGTGCGATGTGCGTTCTTACGGGTGGGATCCTCGGCCACCCACCTCGTGCGGTCCTCGCGGTCGTAACCCGTCACACCCGCACTGTAGAGTCCAGGGTCGATCCACGCGTGGTTCAGTCCATGCCACACGTTCTGCCGGGAGCCACCTCCTCCGCCCTCTCTCGTAAGGTCATGACATGGATCGTCACCCCCTCATCTCCCCGAGCGAGCTGTACGAGTGGCTCCGCGCCCGTCCTGGTGAGGCGCCTCTCCTCCTCGACGTCCGTTGGGCGCTCGGTGCCGACGACGGCTACGACTCCTACCTGCAGGGTCATCTGCCGGGTGCCGTGTTCGTCGACCTCAAGCGCGACCTCGCGGGAGAGTCGGGCGAGAACGGTGTCGGCGGTCGACACCCGATGCCGACGGTCGACGACTTCGAGCTCGACATGGCGGAGTGCGGCGTCGACAACGATCGGCCGGTCGTCTGCTACGACGACAGCGGATCCCTCGCCGCGGCGCGTTGCTGGTGGCTCCTGCGGCACTTCGGCAAGCACGACGTGCAGGTCCTCGACGGTGGCCTCTCGCAGTGGAAGGCGCACCGGTACCCGCTCGAGTCGGGCATCCGCCTCGTCGACGAGGGGGACTTCTCCGTCCGTCGCGGCAACACGCGCGTCCTCGGCCCGCGCGAGGCGACGATGTTCGCCGAGCAGGGTCTCCTCCTCGACTGCCGCCCGGCCGACCGCTACCGCGGCGAGAACGAGATCATCGACCCCGTCCACGGCCACATCCCCGGGGCGGTCAACCTCCCGGCCCGGTCGCTCACCGACGAGGCAGGCCGGTTCCTCCCCCGCGAGGAGCTCCGGGCCGTGCTCGGCGCCGCCGGGGTCGACGGCGAGGCGCCCGTCGCGACGTACTGCGGCTCGGGCGTGCAGGCCTCGCACGTCTCGCTCGCCATCGCCGTCGCCGGTCTCGGCGACGTGGTGCCCGTCTACATCGGCTCGTGGTCCGACTGGATCAGCGACCCCTCCCGACCCGTCGCCGTCGGAGCCGAACCCGGCCACATGTGACGATCCCGCGCCTCACCGTCCTCGCCGCTCCACGCCACCCGCGTGCGGGCGGCGGCGTCGTTCGGCGGCGGTTCGCGCTCCCGGCGCGACGGCTCGGGCAACACGGCGGCGTCAGCCCACCGGGCGAGTCATCCGCCGGAGACGGACAGTTCGGCCTGGGCGACGATGCGGGCCGCGGCGCCGGTGAGTTCCTGGGTGTCGAGCCACCCGTCGGGCAACGCGACCTGACGGGGCGACCCCGCACGGCCGCGCGGTCCCTCGGCGGGTCCTCCGGGCCACGGCGCGTCGGCGGGGAGTGCGGCGAGGAGGTCGTCGATGTCGGTGAGGGCGTCGACGAGCGCGAGACGGTGGCGGATCTCGTGGCCGGCGGGGAATCCCTTGAGGTACCAGGCGATGTGCTTGCGGATGTCACGGCAGGCCCGGTTCTCGTCGCCGTCGTAGAACTCGGTGAGGTAGACGGCGTGGCGTCGCAGCGCGGCCCCGACCTCCCCGAGCGAGGGACGCACCCGCGTGTCGCCGCCAGCGAACGCCGAGACGAGGTCGGCGAACAGCCACGGACGTCCGAGGCAGCCGCGGCCGACGACGACGCCGTCGACGCCGGTGCGGGCGACCATGTCGAGGGCGTCCTCGGCGGACCAGATGTCGCCGTTGCCGAGGATGGGCACGTCGGGCAGCGTCTCGCGCAGGCGCGCGATCGCGTCCCAGTCGGCCGTCCCCGAGTACGACTGTGACGCCGTACGCCCGTGGAGCGCGACCGCGGCGGCCCCGCTGTCACGCGCGATGCGGCCCGCGTCGAGGTAGGTGAGGTGGTCGTCGTCGATGCCCTTGCGCATCTTGACGGTGACCGGCACGCCGTAGGGCTCCGCCTCGGCGACGGCGCCTGCGACGATTCCGCGGAAGAGCTCCGTCTTCCACGGCAGGGCCGAGCCGCCGCCCTTGCGCGTGACCTTGGGGACGGGGCAGCCGAAGTTGAGGTCGATGTGGTCGGCGCGGTCCTCGGTGACGAGGAGTCGCACCGCGGCGCGCACGGTGGCGGGGTCGACGCCGTACAGCTGCACGCTGCGCGGGTTCTCGTCGGGGTCGTGGGTGATGAGCCGCATCGACTCCGGCGTGCGCTCGACGAGGGCGCGGGACGTGATCATCTCGCTCACGTAGAGGCACCGGCCGGACTCCCCCACCCCGGCGGACTCGCCGAACTCCCGGCACAGGCGTCGGAACGCCCGGTTCGTGATCCCGGCCATCGGCGCGAGGACGACCGGCGTCGGCACGGTGACACACCCGAGCTGCAACGGCGGCAGCACGGGACGAGAGGTCGGCGTCGCGGGGGCGTCCGTCGTCGGAACGTCGCTCACGCCGGTGTCGCGCCCTGTGTCACGCGCGGTGGTGTCACGGGAACCGGTGGGGTACGGGAGCGTCGCGGTCATGACCGCCCATTCTCCTCTCGACGTCGGCGTGGAGGAAATCCGCGGGGCCGCCGCCGCCTCACCCGCCGAGGTGGGCGAGGGTGTCGGCCCGGGCGTCGAGGACGTGCTCGGCGAGGCCCGGGTGGGCGGCATACCAGTCGAGGTGCCGGTCGCGGATCTCCTCGTCGGCGACGGTGGTGCCGTTGATCGACCACGCCTCCCGGGCTGCGTCCGTGGGGAGCCCGAGGGCGCGACAGGTCTCGGGGAGCACCGGCGCGAGGATCGACCGGAGCAGGGTGCGCCCCGGATCGACGACCTCCCCCGACAGGGCGAGATGGTCGAGCACCCGCGCCGCGAGGCCGAGGAGCACGGTGTTGCCCGGGTGGTTGATCGTGTGGGCCGCGTCGACGCCGGCGGGGACGAGGAGGTCGCTCGCGACGACGGTGTCGTGCCGACGCTCGCGAAGCTCGACCTGTGCGACGGACTCGGCGGCGATCGCCCGCACGCCGACCTCCGGGACAGGACCGAGCGGGGCGCGACCCGCGGCGAGCGCGGCCGTCGCGAGGTCGTGGTAGGGGGCGACGGGAGGATCGCCTGCCTCCCCCGCGGGCCCGGAACGGACGATGACGTGACGGGGGTAGAGGCCCGCGTACCGCAGCGGAGGGATGCGCACGACCCGCGCCCCATCCGGCAGGCCACGCGCCACCTGCGCCGTGCCGAGCGGCAACCCGCGGTAGTCGTCGCGGACGGGTTGGGCGACGAGCACGTCGACCTCGGCGAGGAGACGCGCGAGGTGGGGCAGGTCGTCCTCGGCGAGTTCGAACACGGGCGGTACCCGGACGCTCCGCGTCGCCGCCGCCGGGCCGTCGCCCAGGAGGACACGGATGCTCTCGGCCTGACAGTTGCCGAGGACGATCGCCAGGGGCCGACCGTCGTCCTCGGGGAGGAGCTCGAGCCCGTAGAACGCGCCGTAGTGGAGCCGCCGGGGACTCGCCGCCTCACGGGCCGCGGCGCCTCCCCCGGCCGCGGACGAGGCCGGGCCACCCGGGCTGCCAGAGCCGTCAGAGCCGTCAGAGCCGTCAGGGATCACCGGAATGTTTCCCGGAATGGAGGTGGGGGACGACGGGGGCGTGGTCATCGTGAGGGTCCTGTCGACGTGGTTCTCGGTGCCGTCGGCGACGCGTTCCTCGCCGGAGCCGACGACGGTGCGGCATCCCGCGCACGGCCCGCCCACTGTACGGACAGCGACTCCCTCGCCTCGCACGCCCTGGTCCGACCCACCTCACAGGCCGACCGGGGCGACCGTGGCGACCTCGGCAGCCGGCGCGACGACGCCGAGGCGGCCCGAGGGCCACGGCGTGAGGACCGCATAGGGTGGGCCCGTGACCGACGCGACCTTTCGAGAAGACCTCATCAACCGTCTCTTCCGCGTGCCGACGGCGGTCAGCGCGGGCGTGCTCATCGGCGCGATCGTCCTCGGGCTCGTCGTCGGCGGCCCGATCGGCGCCGTCCTGCTCGGCCTCGCCGTCGTCGTCCTCTTCGGCATGCTCGTGCTCCTCTGGCCCGACATCCCGCCGGTCGAACGGATGATGCGCCTCGCGATCGCGCTCGTCGTCGTCGCCGTGGCCGTCGTCCGGATCGCCCCCGCCGCCTGAGCACACGCTCGACGCCATGCGTGCCGGAGCGACCGACACGCCGGCGACACACCGCGCACGCACGACACCCGCGCACCACACACGACGATCCCCGCCCCCTCGTTGGAGAGGACGGGGATCGTGTCATGTCCGTCCAGGAGCACCGCCGGTCTCGGTGACGCCGATCGTGTCGACCGCACCGGAGACCTCCGCGGCGTCCGAAAGTCCTCGGTCAGTCGTTGCCGGCCTCCATGGCCGCGTAGTCGAGGGCCTCGTCGTCGGCCGGGGCGACGGCCGTGGCGATCGCCTTGGCGCCACCCGGCTCGAGCTCGCCGACGAGGTGGGTGCTCGCGCGGCCCACCTGCGGCTCCTCACCGGCGGTGCCGAGCATGCCCATCCCGACGTACTGCTCGAGGCGGTTGCGGGAGTCGGCGATGTCGAGGTTGCGCATCGTGAGCTGGCCGATGCGGTCGGTCGGGCCGAACGCGGCACCCTCGGTCCGCTCCATCGAGAGCTTGTCCGGGTGGTAGCTGAAGTTCTCGCCCTGCGTGTCGAGGATCGAGTAGTCGTCGCCGCGACGCAGGCGGAGCGTGACGGTGCCGGTGACGGCCGTGCTCACCCACCGCTGGAGGGACTCGCGGACCATGAGGGACTGCGGCTCGAGCCAGCGACCTTCGTAGAGGAGACGACCGAGGCGGCGACCCTCGGTGTGGTAGTTCGCGAGGGTGTCCTCGTTGTGGATCGCGTTGACGAGCCGCTCGTACGCGACGAAGAGGAGCATCATGCCCGGCGCCTCGTAGATGCCGCGGCTCTTGGCCTCGATGACGCGGTTCTCGATCTGGTCGGCCATGCCGAGGCCGTGGCGGCCACCGATGCGGTTGGCCTCGAGGACGAGCGCGACCGGGTCCTGGTCGTAGCGGACGCCGTTGATCGCGACGGGGCGGCCGTACTCGAAGGTGACGCTCACCTCTTCGGGAGCGATCTCGACCTCGGGGTCCCAGAACCGGACGCCCATGATCGGGTCGACGATCTCGATGCCGGCGTCGAGCTGCTCGAGCTTCTTCGCCTCGTGCGTCGCACCCCAGATGTTGGCGTCGGTGGAGTACGCCTTCTCCTTGCTGTCGCGGTAGGGCAGGTCCCGCTCGCTCAGCCACTGGCTCATCTCGGCGCGGCCGCCGAGCTGGGTGACGAAGTCCTCGTCGAGCCACGGCTTGTAGATGCGCAGCCGCGGGTTGGTGAGGAGGCCGTAGCGGTAGAACCGCTCGATGTCGTTGCCCTTGAAGGTCGACCCGTCGCCCCAGATCTGGACGTCGTCCTCCATCATCGCGCGGATGAGGAGGGTGCCGGTGACCGCGCGGCCGAGCGGCGTCGTGTTGAAGTACGTCTTGCCACCGGAGCGGAGGTGGAACGCGCCGCAGGCGAGGGCGACGAAGCCCTCCTCGACGAGGGCGCGACGGCAGTCGACGAGGCGGGCGATCTCGGCACCGTACTCCGTGGCCCGGGACGGGACGGAGTCGATGTCGGGCTCGTCGGCCTGGCCGATGTCGGCCGTGTAGGTGCAGGGGATGGCGCCGTTCTCGCGCATCCAGGCGACGGCCACGGAGGTGTCGAGGCCTCCGGAGAAGGCGATGCCGACCTTTTCGCCGGCGGGGAGCTTGGTGAGGACCTTGGACATGCGCCCATTTTATGCATAGTCATGCATGCTCATGCAAGTGTCTCGACCCGTGGACGCTCGAGGATCGAATCCCCCTGGCACGCGGTGAGGCCGACCGGCGACCCTCGTGCACGGGCACGACGTCCCACGACGCCGGAACGGAGCCCCGACCCCTCCCCCTCAAGAGCCGGAGGTGGCGGGAACGTCGACGGCACCGCCGTACCGACGGTCGCGGCGCGCGTAGATGTCGATCGCCTCCCACAGGTGGCGACGGTCGAAATCGGGCCAGAGGGTGTCGAGGAAGACCATCTCCGCGTAGGCGCTCTGCCAGAGGAGGAAATTGCTCGTGCGCTGCTCCCCCGAGCTCCGCACGAAGAGGTCGACGTCGGGCATGTCGGGCTCGGGGAGGAACTTCGCGACGGTCTTCTCGTCCACGGACCCCGGCTTGAGCCGCCCGGCGGCGACCGCCTCGGCGATGGCCCGCGCGGCATCGCCGATCTCGGCGCGGCCGCCGTAGTTCACGCAGAAGTAGAGGGTGAGCCTGTCGTTGTCCTTCGTCATCTCCTGGGCGATCTCGAGCTCGTCGATGACCGACTTCCAGAGGCGGGGGCGACGCCCCACCCAGCGCATTCGCACGCCCCACGAGTCGAGCTGGTCGCGTCGCCGCCGGATGACGTCGCGGTTGAAGCCCATGAGGAACCGCACCTCGGCCGGTGAGCGCTTCCAGTTCTCCGTCGAGAACGCGTAGGCCGACAGGTGCGTCACCCCGGCCTCGAGCGCCCCGGCGACGACGTCGAGGAGGGCCCCCTCCCCCGCCTCGTGCCCCTTCGTGCGCGGCAGACCCCGCTCGTTCGCCCAGCGACCGTTGCCGTCCATGACGACGGCGACGTGACGCGGCATCACCTCGCCGGGGATCTGCGGGGGCGTCACGCCGGTGGGGTGGGGGAACGGGTCGTCGTAACGAGAGGTCGGAGCCACGCCCGAAGACTACCCGCGCGCCGTGGGACGCCCGGGGAGCGACGGAGCCGCGCCCGGCGTCGGTCAGGGCCGTTCGACGAGGCGCAGGGAACGGACACCGCGTTCGAGGTGCCACTGGAGGTAGGCGGCGACGAGGCCACTGCCCTCCCGGCGATGCAACGGGTTCACCGCCTCGGCCGTGGCCCAGTCGCCCTCGAGGAGCGCACCGAGGAGGACGAACGTCGCGGGTGCGGGCGCGACCGATCCGGCGGGGCGGCAGGAGGGGCAGACGCATCCACCCGCGGCGACGTTGAACGCCCGGTGGGGCCCCTCGGCACCGCAGCGGGCACAGGCGTGGAAGCTGGGCGCCCACCCGGCCGTCGCGACGGCTCGGAGGAGGTAGGCATCGAGGACGAGCCCGGAGTCGTGGTCGTGCCCGGCGAGGCTCGCGAGGGCACCGGCGAGGAGAGTGAAGTGGGCCGTGCCGACATCCTGCCCCTCGGTGAGCCGTTCGGCCGTCTCGAGCGCGGCGACCATCGCCGTCCACGAGACGTAGTCGCGGGCGATCTGGTCGCCGTAGGGAGCGAGGACGTCGACCTGCGTCACCGTGTCGAGGCTACGTCCCTCGTAGAGCTGGGCGTCGATGACCATGCCGGGTTCGAGGCGGGCACCGAACTTGCTCTTCGTCCGGCGGACCCCCTTGCCGACGGCGCGCACGATCCCGCGACCGCGGGTGAGCATCGTGATGATGCGGTCCGCCTCCCCGAGCTTCTGGGTGCGCAGCACGATGGCGGCGTCGCGGTAGAGGGGCACCTCGCCATTCTGCCCCTCGCCACCGACACCCGTTCACACCCGGTCGCTGCGAGAGGTGCGCGGCTCGTCCCGGTCAGCGCGAGAGGCGGACGTCGTCACCCACGGCGCGGATGCGGAATCCCCCCGTCTCGACAGCGACGTCGGTGAGGCGCATGCCGGGAGGGAGGTTGGGGACGGGCTGACGGATGGCGGGCAACCCCGGGAGTTCCCCGTCGAGGAGCCCCTCGCCGAGGACGCGGACGGGGGTGACCGCGATGCGCTCGCCGTCGGCCTGGACGCGCGCGAGCGCCGTGACGTCGAGGCCCCGACCGAAGGCGCCGACGGGCACCGTGACGCGGACGAGCCCGTCCTCGGCGGGAGCGAGGCGGATGCCGCGGCCGACCTCGTCCTCGACGACGGAGAACGGGACGACGCCGTCGAGGTCGAGGCGGGCGAGGTGAATGGTGCCGTCGGCGGCGAGTCGCACTCCGCCGATCTTCGCCTTCACGGCACGCAGGTCCTGTCCCTCCCCGAGGAGGATCCGCGGGGATGCGACGTCGGCGTCGGAGATCCACGCCTCCCCCTCGGCGAGATCGGTCGGTGGCGCGGGCGCGGTGGGTGAGGACGGTGCCGTCACCTCCGACCCCGGTGCGCCCGAGAGCGGCCGGGTGAGGCCGACGAGGGCGACGAGCCCCGCGAGCAGGAGGGCGAGGAAGACCACTCCGAGGACGGCGAACACCCGGATCACCCGCTCCCGGCGCACGTCGGGACCCGGGGCGGCCGCGGGGACGACCGACCTCACGACGCCGGACGCCCGTCGGTGTCGACCGCGGCCGAGGCGCCGCGCAGGTTGCGTCCGGTGCGTCGGGCACGGTGAGCCCGGGCGCGGCGCCGGAGCAGCACGCCCAGGAGGACGAGGAGCAGCAGCCCGACCGCGACGAGCACGGGGACGAACACCGCAAGGAGCGAGAGCCCGACGGCGAGCCCGTCCTCCATCGCCGAGACGACCGGGGTGCCGAGGCCGGCCGTCGTCGTGTTGACGACGGGGCGGGTCACGGTCTTGCCGGCATGGACGATCCCCGCGGTGACGATGCCGAGGAGCACGCCCACCCACGGGTTGCGGGCCATGAACTCCGACTGCGCCTCGTACGTCGAGGCGGCCGACGTCGCCGCGAAGATGAGGCCACCCGTCGCAGGCCGCACGAACGTGCCGACCGCATCGTTGACGTGGTCGACGACTGCGACCTTGTCGAGGACGACCTCCGAGAGCAGCAGGACCGATGCGACGACGATCGCGGGCCAGCTCGAGATCCACGCGAACTCCGGTGGGAGGACGAGGACGTCGGTGAACCGCGCGACGAGCGCGACGACGAGGAACGGGACGTAGGCGTTGAGACCGGCCGCCGCCGACAGGCCGGCCCCCGTGAACGCTGCGAGCATGCGCCCCGCCTTTCTCACGCGGCCGGTCGGGCCGCCGTGGAGGAACTCCGTGATCGTCCGACAGCAAAGCACACGGGCCGGGTCGTGTCGGAGACCGGCGGGTCGACGAGGCGGTGCGGCTGTCAGGGCATGGCGGTGACGCGAACACGCGTGCGATACTCGTACACATGTTCCACCTGCAGGGGTCGCTCCTCGACGACGTCGACGAGATCGGGCTGAGGCCGTTGGCCGCGACACGGCGGACACCGCTCGCCGACGGCGCGTGGGTCGACGTGCGCCCCGGTTGGCTCACCGGGGCCGACGAGGTGTTCGCCCACCTGCACGAGCGCGTCGACTGGCGGGCCGAACGTCGCCGGATGTACGACCGCGACGTCGACACACCCCGCCTGCTCCGGTTCTACGGAGCGGGCGAACCACTCCCCCATCCGGTCCTCCGCGAGGCCCGTGAGGCCCTCTCCCGCCACTACGCCCCGAAGCTCGGCGAGCCGTTCGTCACGGCGGGCATGTGCCTCTACCGCGACGGGCGCGATTCGGTCGCCTGGCACGGCGACGACATCGGCCGGTCGGCGACGCACGACACGATGGTCGCCATCGTCTCCCTCGGCACGCCGCGGCCGTTGCTGCTCCGCCCCGTGTCCGATCGCGCCCGTGCCGAGCACCGCGGCGGCACGTTGCGCTTCGTCGTCGGCCACGGCGACCTCGTCGTCATGGGCGGTTCGTGCCAGCGCACGTGGCACCACGCGATCCCCAAGATCGCCGGCGCCGTGGGCCCGCGCATCAGCGTGCAGTTCCGGCCCTACGACGTGCGCTGACACCCTCGAAGGCCACGGCGACCCGTCGCTCCGGCGCCCTGGAGGGGCGGAGCGACGGGGCGGATCGGTGTCAGCGTGGGTGGACGGAGAACGCATAGTCGGCCGTGCTCGTCGACGTCACCATCGGCGGGTGCAGGTCGCGCATGCCGAACCGCTGCTTGCGGTGGACGAGGAACCCGATGATCCCGAGCGAGACGGCGAGGATCGCACCGAGCACGCCGAGCGCCACCCAGTAGTGCGAGTCCTGCCCACCGGAGATCGCGACTCGGAACGCGTCGACGCTGTACTTCATCGGCGAGACGACCGAGAGCGCTTGGTAGAACGGGTTGAGCATCGTCGTGGGGAACACGCCGCCGCAGGCGGGCAGCTGCAGGATGAGCAGCACGAGGAACACGGCCGTCTGCGGCGAGCCGAGCACGAGTCGGATCCAGTACGCCAACGCCATGAACGCGAGTGAGGCGACGACGAGCAGCAGCCAGAACTTCACCGGGTGCACGGGGTCGAGCCCGAGGAAGAGCCACACGCCCGCACCCATGAGGAGTGCGCCCGCCGTGCCGACGAGGGCGGGGGCCCCGAATCCGAGGAGCGCCCGGCGCGCCGCGCCTGCCCGGCCGAGGAGCGCCCGGCCGGAGATCGTGCGGAGCACGAGGAACGTCGACACGCAGGCGATCCACAGGGCGATCGAGAAGAACATCGGCGCGAGGCCTCGACCGTAGAACTTCGCGTCGTGGTCGACGGTCTGATGGATGTCGACGGGCTGCGCCATGACGGAGCTGAGGTTGGCGCGCTGGTCCTCCGAGAGCGCGGGCACCTGCGCGACGCCCTTGGCGAGGCCACCCGCGAGGTCGTGGGCACCGCTCGAGAGCTGCGGCATCGCCGTGTCGAGGCGGCCGAGGGCGTTGCTCAACTCGACGAGGCCGGAGAGCGCCTTTGTCGCCTTGTCGGTCATCCCCCGCCCCGCGGAACCGAGTTGGCGGGCGCCGGCGCGGAGGTCGGCGACACCGCCCTGCGCCTGGCCGAGACCGTTCTCGACCTGGGCGAGGCCGGAGTCGATCTGCGCGGCGCGGTTGTCGGCCGTGGCGACGGCGGACTTGACGGCGTTGCCCGCGGCCTGGAGCCGCGCGGGGTCGAGGTCGGCGTTGATACCGCCGCTGAGGCGGGCGACGACGCCGAGATTGGACTCGACCTCCGTCGTCGACTCGAGCGCCCCGTCCATCGAGCGGGTGAGCGCGACGTAGTCGGGGTCGTCGGCGAGCTCGGGGTGGGAGGCGCCGAGGCGGCGCACGGAGTCCCGGCCGACGTCGACCTGGCGGCGGACCGTGAGCACCGAGCCGTCGGACGGGCCCGTGAGGGTGCCGGTGACGTCGACGAGGTCCTTGGACTTGGCGAGGACCTTGGGGATGTCCTTCTCGGCGAAGTCGACGAGCGGGCGTGCGGCGTCGTTGACGCGACGGACGTCCGCGACGGCTCCCCGCGCCGCCCCGGTGAGGGCCTCGGCTCCCTTGCCCGCGGTGCCGACGCCGTCGGCGATCCGATCGCCGCCCTTCTCGACCTGGGTGATGCCGCGGGAGGCGGCGTCGACCGACTTCTGCACGCCGCGGTTGTCGTCGACCGCGGCGGTGACGGCGGTGTCGAGCTGGTGGACGCCGTCGGCGGCCTTGGCGAGGTTGGTGTCGAGCTTCTTCGCCCCGTCCGCTGCGGCGACGAGGCCCTGGCGCATCTTGTCGACGTTGACGAAGAGGGCCTGGAAGTACGTCTCCGAGACGGTGGCGTCGAGCGTCTTGCCGAGGGCGTCATCGGCCTTGCCGGTGAGGGTGCCGACGATGAAGCCGTTCGCGTCGTCGCGGCGCAGCTCCAGGCCGGCCCGTTTCGGGGTGAAGTCGCCGGCGCTCACGAGGTTCTCCGAGAAGTCCTCGGGGATCGTGATGATCATGTAGTAGTCGCCGTCGCGGAGGCCGTCGAGGGCCTTCTGGTCGTCCTCGCCGAGGAACTGCCAGTCGAACTGCGGACGCTCCTTGAGGGCGTTGACGAAGTCCTTGCCTCCGCTGATGCGCTTGTCGCCGAACGTGGCCGGCTTGTCGTGGTTGACGACGGCGACCTTGATGTCCTTGATGTGCCCGTAGAGGTCCCAGTTGGCGTGCAGGTAGATGCCGCCGTAGAGGAGCGGGATGAGGAGGACGAAGAGGAGTGCCAGCCGGGAACGGCCCCGGAATCTCGTGAACTCGTGCTTGACGAGGATGAGAAAGCGCTTCAGGAGCATCGAGTGGTCCTCACGAGTCCGCGGGGGTGGAGGGTGCGTCGGGGTCGGCGGGGCGTGTCACCCGGGGGCGCGGGCGCGACCCCTCCACGGGGTCTCCTCCCGCGGATCGGGGATCGGGTGCGCCGGGGGCGTCCGCGCCGGGCGCCTCGTGGCGACCCGGCCCGTGGGGCCCCTGCGGCGACGCCGGTTCCTCGCCCGGACCGGTCCCGGGGGGCGCCGCGTGGCGTCCCAGCGACGGTTCCGGTGCCGCGGCGTCGAAGGTCGCGGTGGGGTCGCCCTCCGGCGCCTCCTCCGGGATCGGCTCGAAGGCGGGGGCCACGTCTCTGCCGAGCGGGACCACGACCGATCCCTCGGGCATGCAGTCGTCGTCGGAGACCGACACGACGAGGGCCGCCCCGTCGATGTCGATGAGGCGCTGCAGCGCGGAGTAGAGGCGAGGCAGGTCGCGGTGGCGGATCCGCATGTCGGCGTCGTCGAGGGCGATGATGCTCGCCGGACGCACGAGGGCGAGGGCGACCGCGACGACCGCCCGGTCGAAGGCCTCCATGTCCTCGAGGAGGGCCTTGGAGTCGCCCCGCACGCCGAGCACCTCGGCCATGTGGTCGGCGCGTGCGAGCGCGACCTCGGGGTCGACCCCTTCGATGTACGCCCGATCGAGGATCGACTCCTCGAGGGTCAGGCGATCCTCGGGGCCGACGAAGTCGCCGAGCCGGGCGATCGTCGTGTGTTCGAGCGCGTCGTAGGGCCGTGCCATGGCGTCGACACCGGCGATCTCGAGGCTGCCCGTGGCGGGGCGGAACCGCCCGCACAGCGCGAGCAGCAGTGACGAGCGACCGGAGCCGGACGGCCCGGTGACCACGCACATCTGGCGTGGGTAGAGCGCGAGGTCGACGGGGCCGAAGATCCTTCCCTGCGACCCGTCGGCCATGAGATCGCGCGCGACGAGAACCGGGTCCTCCATGACACCTCCAAGATCGAGCGGGCTCACCCTACCGTCCGGCACCGGAGACCGGACGGCAGGGCGGACGCATCAGGGCCCGCCGCCGGGGCGGCTGATCCGGGTGCCTCCGTCGGGCGCCGCGGCCCGGTCGCGCTCGGCGCGGTTGACGGCCGAGAGGATGGCCGAGATCGAGGCGCGGACGATCGAGTTGTGCAGACCGACACCCCAGAGGACCCGCTCGCCGATGGCGCACTCGACGAACGCGGCCGCGCGGGAGTCCTGACCGGAGGTCATCGCGTGCTCGGCGTAGTCGAGGACGCGGACGTCGATGCCGACGCGCAAGAGTCCGTCGACGAACGCGGCGATGGGGCCGTTGCCCGTACCCTCGATCTCCACCTCACGGTCACCGTCGCGGGCGGCCACCCAGACGTGATCCCTGCCTTCACCCTCGCTCACGCTGCGCACGCCGAGCGGCGTGAACCGCCCCCACGCCCGCTCGCCCTCACCGGTGCCGGGCAGGTACTCGTCGCTGAAGACCTCCCACAGGGCGGAGGCGCTCATCTCGCCACCCGCGGTGTCCGTGTGCTTCTGCACGACACCCGACAGCTCGATCTGCATGCGGCGCGGGAGGTCCAGGTGGTGCTCGTTGCGCATGAGGTACGCGACGCCACCCTTGCCGGACTGGCTGTTGACGCGTACGACGGCCTCGTAGCTGCGGCCCAGGTCGTGAGGGTCGACGGGCAGGTAGGGGACGCCCCACACGAGCTCGTCGACGCTCTTGCCCGTCTCGCGGCTCTGACGTTCCATGTCGTCGAAGCCCTTCTTGATCGCGTCCTGGTGGGACCCGGAGAAGGCCGTGAAGACGAGGTCTCCCCCGTAGGGGTGACGTTCGTGGACGGGCAGCTGGTTGCAGTGCTCGACGGTGCGACGGATCTCGTCGATGTTGGTGAAGTCGATCTGCGGGTCGACGCCCTGGCTGAACATGTTGAGGCCGAGGGTGACGAGGCAGACGTTGCCCGTGCGCTCACCGTTGCCGAAGAGGCAGCCCTCGATGCGGTCGGCACCCGCGAGGTAGCCGAGCTCCGCGGCCGCGACGCCGGTGCCGCGGTCGTTGTGCGGGTGGAGGGAGACGATCATCGAGTCGCGGCGCGTGAGGTGGCGGCACATCCACTCGATGGAGTCGGCGTAGACGTTCGGGGTCGCCATCTCGACCGTCGCCGGCAGGTTGACGATCATCGGGTTCTCCGGCGTGGGGTCGAAGACCTCCGCGACCTCGTTGACGACGCGCACGGCGAACTCCAGCTCGGTGCCCGTGAAGGACTCCGGGGAGTACTCGTACGTGATGTGCGTGTTCGGGATCGCCTCCTCGAGCTTCTTGCACAGCTTCGCGCCCTGCAGCGCGATGTCGAGGATGCCGTCCTGGTCCTTGCCGAACACGACGCGGCGCTGCAGCACCGAGGTCGAGTTGTAGAGGTGGACGATCGCGCTCTTGGCGCCGTCGATCGCGTCGAAGGTGCGCTCGATGAGGTGGTCCCGCGCCTGGGTGAGGACCTGGATCGTCACGTCGTCGGGGATGTGGCCGCCCTCGACGAGGAGACGGCAGAAGTCGAAGTCGGTCTGGCTGGCGCTGGGGAACCCGACCTCGATCTCCTTGTAGCCCATGCGGACGAGGAGCTCGAACATCCGCAGCTTGCGCTCGGCGTTCATCGGGTCGATGAGGGCCTGGTTACCGTCGCGGAGATCGACGGCGCACCAGCGGGGCGCCTTCGTGATCGTCTTCTCCGGCCACGTGCGGTCGGGGAGGTCGATGGCGATCTGCTCGTGGAACGGCACGTACTTGGCGATCGGCATGCCCGAGGGCTGCTGGCGGTTCGTCGTGTACGGCGACGTCGGGGTGGTGGTGCTCATGCGGGGCTCCTGGTCGTGACGGCTGAGGGGTCAGGCCGGGCATCACGAACTCCGCGACGAGGGGGCCTGTCAGGAGACCTCGTCGCGGCGGCTAAGGAGTCGTCCCCGGGGGCGGGGAGCCGTGGACGCGCGCAGCATGCCGGTCACTGTAGCGTGGCGCGCGCCGAAGTGTGAGACACCGTCTCACACTTCGGCGCGCCGTCGCCCGGGTCCGCAACCCGCCCTGTCGACCTCACCCCGTCGACGTCGGGTGCGCGTCAGAACCCGAGGCGGCGCAGCTGCTTGGGGTCGCGCTGCCAGTCCTTGGCGACCTTGACGTGGAGGTCGAGGTAGACCCGCTGCCCGAGGAGCTCCTCGATGCCGGCCCGCGCGCGCGTCCCGACCTCGCGGAGCCGGGAACCACCCCGGCCGATGATGATCGCCTTCTGGCTGTCGCGTTCGACGAAGACGTTGACGCGCACGTCGGATATGGGAGATCCCTCGGGACGCCCCTCGCGCGGCACGATCTCCTCGACGACGACCGCGAGGCTGTGCGGCAGCTCGTCGCGGACGCCTTCGAGCGCGGCCTCACGCACGAGCTCCGCGATCATGACGATCTGTGGCTCGTCGGTGAGGACGTCGTCCGGGTACAGCTTGGGCGAGAGCGGCAGCCGCCGTGCGAGTTCGCGCGCGACGACGTCGACCTGGTCGCCGCGGGTGGCCGAGCAGGGCACGATCGCGTCCCACTCCCCCAGCGTGTCGATGGCGATGAGGTGCTCTGCGAGGCGCTGCTTGTCGACGAGGTCGCTCTTCGTCGCGACGGCGACGACCGGTGTGCGGCGTGCGCGGCGCAGGTCGGCCAGCTCGGCGGCGATGAACGTGTCGCCGGGTCCGACGCGCTGGTCGGCCGGCAGGCAGAAGCCGACGACGTCGACGTCGAGGAGCGTCTCCCGGACGAGGTCGTTGAGCCGCTGACCGAGGAGCGTGCGCGGCTTGTGCAGGCCGGGGGTGTCGACGAGGACGAGCTGGGACTCCTCCGTCGTGCGGATCCCGCGGATGGTGTGGCGGGTGGTCTGCGGCTTGCTCGACGTGATGGCGACCTTGTCGCCGACGAGGGCGTTCGTGAGGGTCGACTTGCCCGCGTTGGGGCGGCCCACGAGGCAGGCGAACCCGGCGCGGTATCCGTCCGGCGTGGCCCCGCCGATGAGGTCGCTCATGCTGTCTCCTCGTGGTCGTCGCTGTGGTCGAAGTGGAACACGTGTGACCCGCCTTCGTGGCGGTGCCCGCGGTGGTGCTCGGGAGCGGGTTCGGGCTCGGCCTCGGCCGGGGGTTCCTCCCGGGTGACGACGACGCTCGCGAGACGGTGACGACGACCGGCCATGCGTTCGGCGGTGAGGGTGAGTCCGGCGACGGTGCCGGTGGACCCGAGGATGGGCACGCGGCCGAGGGCCTTGGTGAGGAGGCCTCCGACGGTGTCGACGTCGTCGTCCTCGAGCTCGATGCCGAACAGTTCGCCGAGGTCGTCGACGTGCATCGTCGCGGGCACCCGGACGGCGCCACCCTCGAGCTCCTCGACGCCGGGGAGTTCGGGGTCGTACTCGTCGGAGATCTCGCCGACGATCTCCTCGAGGATGTCCTCGATGGTGACGAGCCCCGCGGTGCCGCCGTACTCGTCGACGACGACCGCGATGTGGATGGCCTCGGCCTGCATGTCGCGCAGGAGGGCGCCCGCGGGTTTGCTGTCGGGAACGAACGTCACGGGCCGCATGACGGACTCGACGCCGTCGAGTGCGGTGCGCGGGTTGGCGTGGATCTGCGCGGCGACGTCCTTGAAGTAAAGGATGCCGATGGGGTCGTCGGCACCTTCCCCGACGACGGGCAACCGGGAGAAACCGCTGCGGAGGAACAACGACATCGCCTGCCGGAGCGACTTGTCGCGGTCGATGGCGATCATGTCGGGCCGGGGCACCATGACCTCGCGGGCGACGGTGTCGCCGAGTTCGAAGACGGAGTGGATCATCTCCCGCTCGTCGGCCTCGATCACGCGGGACTCCCCGGCGAGGTCGACGAGGTCGCGCAGTTCGGCCTCGGAGGCGAACGGGCCGTCCTTGTAGCCCTTGCCGGGCGTGACGGCGTTGCCGACGAGGATGAGCAGGTATGCGATCGGGCCGAGGACGCGCCGGAGGAGGACGATGCCGGGCGCAGCGCGCAGGGCGATCGACTCGGCGTGTTGGCGGCCGAGGGTGCGGGGGCTCACGCCGACGATGACGAACGACGTGAGGATCATGACGGCGATGGCGACGGCCGTCGCGCGACTCGTGCCCGGGATGAACTGGATCGCGACGATCGTCGCGAGGACGGCCGCGGTGGTCTCGGCCGCGACGCGCACGAACGTCGTCACGGCGATGTAACCGGAAGCGTCCTCGGCGATGGTGGCGAGTGCCTTCGCGCCGCGGCGGCCCGACTCGACGCATTCGAGTGCGGCGGAGTGGGAGACACGCGAGATCGCGGCCTCACCGGCGGCAAGGAGGAACGCGACGACGAGGCAGGAGGCGAAGCCCGCGCCGAGCTGGAGGAGGTCGGTCATCACGTGCCGGGCCGCCCCCGACCGGCGAGGTAGGTGAGCAGGAGGGTGCGCTGCCGGTCGAACATGTCCTTCTCGTCCTCGGGCTCGGCGTGGTCGAAGCCGAGGAGGTGGAGGATGCCGTGGGTGACGAGGAGGAGCATCTCCTCGGCGGTGGTGTGACCGGCGCCGGCGGCCTGGCGGGCCGCGACCTGGGGGCACACGACGACGTCGCCGAGGACGCCCTCGAGGCTCGTCGCGCCCTCACTGCCGGGGCGCAGCTCGTCCATGGGGAAGCTCATGACGTCGGTGGGACCGGGAAGGTCCATCCACTTGACGTGGAGGACCTCCATCGCGGCCTCGTCGACGCACGTGATGCACAGCTCGGCGCGGGGGTGGACCCGCATCTCGGTGAGGACGTACCGGGCGCAGTCGTACAGCTCCTCGGTGTCGACGTCGACGCCGGACTCGTTGAGGACCTCGATGCTCATGCCTCTCCCCTCTCGACGGTCTGGTCGCGATGGCCCTGGGACGTCGTACCCCGTCGTCCACCGGCGCGCTGCTCCTGGCGCTGCCGCGCCTCGTCCCAGCGGCCGTAGGCGTCGACGATGTCGCCGACGAGGCGGTGACGGACGACGTCCTCGCTCGTGAGGTAGGAGAAGTGGATGTCCTCGACACCGGTGAGGATGTCCTGCACGACCCGGAGACCCGACTGGGTTCCGCCGGGCAGATCGACCTGGGTGACGTCGCCGGTGACGACGACCGTGCTGCCGAACCCGAGGCGGGTGAGGAACATCTTCATCTGTTCGGCGGAGGTGTTCTGCGCCTCGTCGAGGATGATGAACGCGTCGTTCAACGTCCGGCCACGCATGTAGGCCAGCGGGGCGACCTCGACGGTGCCGGTGGCCATGAGGCGCGGGATGGAGTCCGGGTCGACCATGTCGTGCAGCGCGTCGTAGAGGGGCCGCAGGTAGGGGTCGATCTTGTCGGTGAGGGTGCCCGGGAGGAACCCGAGCCGCTCCCCCGCCTCGACCGCGGGACGCGTGAGGATGATGCGGTTGACCTGCTTGGCCTGCAGCGCCGCGACGGCCTTCGCCATCGCGAGGTAGGTCTTGCCCGTACCGGCGGGGCCGATGCCGAAGACGACCGTGTTGCGGTCGATCGCGTCGACGTACCGCTTCTGACCGAGCGTCTTGGGTCGGATCGAGCGGCCGCGCGAGGAGAGGATGTTCTGGGTGAGCACCTCCGCGGGCCGCTCCCGTGTGCGCGCGGCGAGCATCCGGATCGACCGTTCGACGGCGTCGCGGTTGATCGACTGGCCGGCGGCGGCGACGAGGAGCAGCTCCTCGAACAGCTCCTCGGCGAGCGTGACGTCGCCGATGCTCCCCTCGAGGCGGATCTCGTTGCCCCGCACGTAGACCTCGAGACGCGGCAACGACCGTTCGATGACGGTGAGCAGCTGGTCGTGGGGGCCGAGGAGGGAGACCATCGACATGCCCGCCGGGATGACGACGGTGCGCGACGCCTCGGGGGCGTTCGCGTCGGCGGGGGACCCGGACGCCGCGGGCGTCGAGGAGTCGGGGACGGATGCGGCCCTGCGGCCGGTGGGGTTCTCACTCATGTCATCGACGAGTCTAGGTGCTCCCACGGGCGACCCTCCGTCGCCTCGGCCCGGAGGCCGACGGCGCGGGTCCGAGGCGAGACGCGACGGGCGTGTCACGGGACGGTCAGCGCCAGCGGGTCCGTGCGCTGAGGACGGCGAGGGCGGCGGGGCCGGCGCTCGAGGAGCGCAGCACCGTCGACCCGAGACGCACGGGTCGGGCACCGGCGGCGGTGAGGGTGTCGAGCTCCTCGGGCGCGATGCCGCCCTCGGGGCCGACGAGGAGCCACACGTCGCCCGCCTCGGGGAGGTCGAACGACGCGAGAGGCTCCTCGGCGTCTTCGTGAAGCACGAGCACGAGCACGGGTGCGTCGGGGCCGCCGAGCCGCCGGACGAGATCGGCGGTCGAGCAGGGGCCGTCGACCTCGGGGGTCGTCGCCCGACGTGACTGCTTGGCGGCGGCCGTCGCGACCGTGCGCCACTTCACGAGCGACCGCGCGGCCCGCTCCGGCTTCCACCGGACGATGCACCGTCGCGCCTGCCAGGCGATGACGCCGTCGACGCCGAGCTCGGTCGCGGCCTCGACGGCCTGCTCGTCTCGGCCACCCTTGGCGAGGCCCTGGACGAGCACGAAGCGCGCACCGGCGACGGCCGCGTCCTCGATCGTCACGAGACGGACGTCGGCGGTGCCGTCCCCGGTCGCGACGACGACGCCGTGACCGAGACGACCGGAGCCGTCGGCGAGGAGGATCTCCTCCCCCACGCCGGCCCGCTTGACGGTGGCGGCGTGGTGACCCTCCTCGCCGTCGAGGACGACGACGTCGCCCGGTGCACGGGCGGCGAGGGTCCCCTCGGGCAGGCGGTACAGCGCGGCGGTCACCTGCTCACCGCCTGCTCACTTACCGAGGAACGCGTCACGCAGCTTGCCGAAGAGCCCGCCGGAGTCGACGTGGCTCACCCGGCCGGAGGGGTTCTTCTCCCCGCGGATCTCCGCGAGGCGCCGCATGAGTTCCTCCTGCTCGTGGTCGAGCTTGGTCGGGGTGACGACGCGGAGGGTGACGAGGAGGTCGCCGCGGCCGGAACCGCGCAGGTGCGTGACGCCGTGGTCCTTGATCGTCGTCACCTCGCCGGACTGCGCGCCGGGCTTGACGGTGAACTCGGTGGGGCCGTCGAGGGTGTCGAACTCGAGCACCGTGCCGAGGGCCGCGGCCGTCATCGGCACCTCGACGACGCAGTGGAGGTCGTCGCCGCGACGCTGGAACTTCTCGTGGGGCTTGACCTGGACCTCGACGTAGAGGTCGCCGGGCGTGCCGCCGCCGGGGCCGACCTCGCCCTCGCCGGCAAGCTGGATGCGCGTGCCGGTGTCGACGCCGGCGGGCACGGCGAGCGTGAGGGTGCGACGCGTGCGCACACGGCCGTTGCCGGAGCAGTCGAAGCACGGGTCGGTGATGATCTCGCCGAACCCGTGGCAGGCGGTACAGGGTCGCGACGTCATGACCTGGCCGAGGAAGCTCCGCTGGACCTGCTGCACCTCGCCGCGGCCGCCGCAGATGTCGCAGGTGCGGGTGCCGGTGCCGGGCTGCTTGCCGTCGCCGTGGCACGTCTCGCAGACGACGGCGGTGTCGACGACGACCTCCTGGTCGCCGCCGAAGACGGCGGTCTCGAGGTCGATGTCGACGCGGATGAGGGCGTCCTGGCCGCGCTGCACGCGCGAACGGGGGCCGCGCGAGGCGGTGGCGGCACCGCCGAAGAACGCGTCCATGATGTCGGTGAAGCTGAACCCCTGGCCGTAGCTGCCGGACATGCCGCCGTAGGGGTCGGCGCCCATGTCGTACTGCTGCTTCTTGGCCGGGTCGCCGAGGACGTCGTAGGCCTGGCTGACCTTCTTGAACTCCGCCTCGGCCTCCGGGCCGGGGTTGACGTCGGGGTGGAGCTTGCGCGCCTTGCGGCGGTAGGCCCTCTTGATCTCCTCGGCGGTGGCCTCACGGCTCACCCCGAGGTCGGCGTAGTAGTCGTTCACAGCGGGTCCTTCGACGGGATCCCCCGCGCGGACGCGCGGGAGGCGGACAGGTGGGTCACGGGGAGCACGGCGGCTCGGCGATAGAGGAGGCCGGGGTCGTCACGGCGGGCGGGGATCACCGGCGGGTCATCCGAACATTCCGGAGACGTAGCGGGCGACGGCGCGCACCGCGGCCATCGTGCGTGGGTAGTCCATACGGGTGGGGCCGAGGACGCCGAGCCCACCGACGACGTCGTCCCCGGCACCGTACCCCGCGGAGACGACAGAGGTCTCGGCGAGTCCGACGTGGGGGTTCTCGTGGCCGATGGTGACGGCGATGTCGCTCTGGTCGATCTCGGTGGCCAACGTGTCGAACAACCGGAGCAGCACGACGTGTTCCTCGAGCGCGGAGAGGACGGGCCCGATGGTGAGGGGGAAGTCGGCGCCGACGCGGGCGAGGTTGGCGGTGCCGGCGAGGACGACGCGTTCCTCGCGCTCCTCGACGAGGGCGAAGTCGAGGGCGTCGACGATGGCGCGGACGAGCTCGCGGTCCTCGGGTGCCATGTCCTCGGGGAGCACGGCGAACCGGGCGGCGACGTCGACGAGGGGGATGTCGCGGGCCTCCGCGTTGAGGCGGCCGCGGATGGAGGCGAGGCAGCTCTCGCCCTCGACGGTGGTGAGGTCTCGGTCGACGGGGACGACGCGCTGCTCGACGCGGCCGGTCGTGAGGATGAGGACGACCATGACGCGCCCGGGCCCGACGGGGACGAGCTCGATGTGCTGGACGCGGGAGCGGGTGAGCGAGGGGTACTGCACCATCGCGACCTGCTGGGTGAGCGAGGCGAGGAGCCGCACGGTGCGGTCGACGACGTCGTCGAGGTCGACGGCGCCCTCGAGGAACCGGGCGATGGCCGTGCGCTGGGCGGGCGTGAGGGGGCGGACCTCGCTGAGCCGGTCGACGAAGAGCCGATATCCGGCGTCGGTGGGAACCCGGCCGGCGCTCGTGTGCGGCGCGGCGATGAGCCCGGCGTCCTCGAGGGCGGCCATGTCGTTGCGGATGGTCGCGGCCGACACCCCGAGCTGATGGCGCTCGAGGAGCGCCTTGGAGGCGACCGGCTCGGAGGTGCTCACGTAGTCCTCGACGATGGCACGCAGGACCACCAGACGACGTTCCTCGCTCATCGCATGCGCTCCTCTCGTGTGGCGGTGCCCGGCCGGGCGTGGCCCGTGGCGGTGTGCGGGCCGGTCGTGTCGATCCGGTGGGTGGGCCCGGAGGTCGGGCGGGGGTGGCCGGTCGGTCGTGCGGGTCGCGCCGGGACATGCCGCCCGGACGTCCGTTGGCACTCGGCGCGCCCGACTGCCAAGTCTACGATGCTCCGGTGAACGATCGATACGGCCGTGACGTGCTCGCCGGTGACTGGAAGGCGGCCCGCGGAGGCAGGGCGACCCCGATAGAGGCCGAGACGGGCCTCGTCGTCGAGGACGTCGAGACGGGGTGGTGCGGCGCCGTCGTCGCCGTCGAGAAGGCGGGCGGCATGCAGGTCGTCCACCTCGAGGACCGGCGGGGACGCGTCAAGGGGTTCCCCCTCGGCCCCGGGTTCCTCGTCGAGGGGCGGCCCGCCGTGCTCACCGTGCCGACCGCGCGGAGGAAGGCCGACCTCGCGCAGGCACGCAAGGCCGCGTCCCGCACCGCGAGCGGCTCCATCGCAGCGCCCCGTACCCCGGCGCGCGTCGCCCGCCGTTCCCGCCTCTTCGTCGAGGGCCGTCACGACGCCGAACTCGTCGAGAAGGTGTGGGGCGACGACCTGCGGGCCGAGGGCGTCGTCGTCGAGATGCTCGACGGCGTCGACGACCTCGCGGCCCTCATCCGCGACTTCGCGCCCACCGCCGACCGCCGCATGGGCGTCCTCGTCGACCACCTCGTGCCGGGCACGAAGGAGTACCGCATCGTCGAGGAGGCGCGCCGGGTGCGCCGCTACGCGCAGCACGTGTGCATCGTCGGGCACCCCTACGTCGATGTGTGGGAGTCGGTGCGGCCGGAACGGCTCGGCTGGGAGCGGTGGCCGACGATCCCGCGGGGGACGTCGTGGAAGCATGGGATCCTCGCCGAGCTCGGTTGGCCCCACGAGACGCAGGCGGACGTCGCGCGCGGGTGGAAGCGCATCCTCGGCACCGTGCGCAGCTACGCCGACCTCCAGCCCGAACTCCTCGGCCGCGTCGAAGAGCTCATCGACTTCGTCACCGTCGGCGCCTCGGGCGGGCCGATCGCCGGACAGGATGGCTGACGTGTCCCTCTCCCCCGGAGGTACGGATCTCGTCGCCAGTGAGGCGCCGTCGTCGTCGCGGTGACGCCTCGGGGCGCCGAGGTGCTCATCGTCGGGGCGCCCGAGAGCGTACCGCGGTTGCCCTCGGGGCCGCTGCGGGCCGAGCACCGCAGCCTGCACACGAGCCTGCGTGCGTGGGTCGTGGACCAGACGGGCGTCACGCTCGGCTACGTCGAGCAGCTCCACGCCTTCGCCGACCGCGAACGGGTGGGCCCGCACCACCGACTCCTCTCGGCGAGCTACCTCGGCCTCACCCATGTCGAGGACGACGCTCCCGCCCCGATGATCGCGGCGCGACGACCGGCGACGGCGTTCGCGTGGCGCCCGTGGTCGGAGTTCCTCCCCCTGGGGAGGATCGGCGGGATGCCGCGTCGCGCGAACTCGCGGAGGGCCTCCACGGGCGGCTGCACGCCTGGGCCGCGACGGGTGCCACCGACGCCGTCCGGGAGGACCGTCGCGGGCGCGTCGACGCGGCGTTCGGGCCCCGGTTGGTGAGCGAGTTCGCGCTGCAGCGCTACCAGCTGCTCCACGAGGCGGGCCTCACGGCGGAGTCCGGCGCCGACGCGGCCACCGCGGACGCGACAGGACGCCGGATGCTCCACGACCACCGGCGCGTCCTCGCCACCGGCGTCGACCGGTTGCGGGCGGAGATCCAGTACCGGCCCGTCGTCTTCGAACTCGTGCCCACCGAGTTCACCCTCGGGCAACTCCAGACGTACGTCGAGGACATCGCCGGCGCGACGCTCCACACCCAGAACTTCCGGCGCCTCGTCCAGCAGCAGCACCTCGTCGAGGAGACCGGGGACCGGGAGCCGGCCACCAGGGGACGACCCGCGAAGCTCTACCGGTTCCGCCACGAGGTCGAGCTCGGACGCTACGCCGGGGGACGAACCTGTCTCCCTCCCGCGGGTACTGATACCGGGCGCCGCATCGCGTCGCGTTCGACGGGTCAGCCCGCGGCGTCGGCCCGCCAGGTCGAGTCGGCGTCGATCGGGGCGTCGTAGCGCGGGCCACGCACGGTGGGACACCCGAGGCGGAGGAGTTCGGCCTCCTGCGCGGCGGTGGTCACGCCGTCGGCGACGACACGGTCCGTGCCGAGGCCGCGGAGCAGCCCGAGAACGGCGGCGTACCGGCGCGAGGCCTCCTCGTCCTCGCCGAGGCCGGTGAGGAGCGACCGGTCGATCGTCGCCGCGTCGGCCGCGAGCGAGAGGACCGCGGGGAGGGAAGCGCGGCCCGCGCCGACGCCGGTGGCGCAGAGGAGGGCGCCCGTGCGACGGAGCACCTCGAGCACGCCCCGCACCTCCGGGTCGGGGTCGATCAGCGTCGACTCGGGCACCTGGAGGTGAAGGTGGCCCGGCGGAAGTCCGGCGCCCCCGACGATCTCGCGGACGAGGCCGACGGACTCGGACCGCCGGAGGAACGAGGGCGAGACGTCGACGTGGACGACGACGTCGCGCACGTCGAGTCGATGCGCGGCGACGCGGTCGCGTATCCGACGGAGGACGAGTTGGTCGAGGTCGCGGGAGAGGTCGAGCCGGCCGGCGAGGGCGATGAGCATCTCCGGTTCGATGGCGCCGAGCTCGGCGTCGTCCCACCGCGGGCAGGCCTCCCACCCGGCGAGGCGAACGTAATCGGGTCCGCCCATGATCGGCCGCAGGACGACGTCCACCGTCCCCGTCCGGAGCGCGTCGGCGAGACGTGCCGCCACGGCGGTGCGGCAACCGCTGCGGCGCTCGAGCACCTCCCCGAAGACGACGACGCGGCCCTTGCCCTGCTGCTTGGCCTCGTACATCGCGAGGTCGGCGCGGACGAGCAGCGTGTCGGTGCTCACGTCGTCCTCGGGGTCGGCGACGGCGACGCCGATCGACGGGGTCATCGCGTGGACACGACCAGGGAGGATGACGAGCGGTTCGTCGAAGAGACGCCGTACTTGCGTGGCGAGGGCCATCCCGGCCTCGGGGCCGACGACGGATCCGACGACGACGAACTCGTCGCCGCCGAGGCGTCCCGGCGTCTCCGACCGGGCGAGCGTCGAGCGGAACCGGTCGGCGACGGCCTGGAGAAGGGTGTCCCCGGCGACGTGACCCCACGTGTCGTTGACGGACTTGAAGTCGTCGCAGTCGAGGAACAGCACGACGGTGTGACGCCCCAGGCGGCGGTCGATCTCGCGGCGGCGCGCGAGGTGGGCGAGGAGGGCGGGTCGGTTGAGGAGGCCGGTGAGCTCGTCGTGGGTCGCACGATGGTGGCTGTCCTCCTCGGCACGGGAGAGCTCCTGGAGCGTCCGGTGCATGCGGACGAAGAGCAGCGCGAGGATGACGACGACGAACAGCGCCCGCACGGCCGCGTCGACGTGCCCGACGACGGGGATCGTGATCGCGAGGATCGCGGGCGAGAGCGTGAGGACGGCGAACGCCGCGGACCGCTCCGGGTGTCGCCTGGCGCTCCCCTCGGCCGGACGTTCCCACTGCTCGTTGAGCGCCGGATGGCACAGCGCGCACGCGAGCGTGAAGTGACCGAGGAGGAAGCCCGTTTCGAGGACGACGTGCGTGGAGTCCGCCCCGAGCACCTTCCACACGGTCGAGACCGTGTCGAGCGTGAACCCGAGGAGGAGACTCACGAGGAACCACCCGAGGGGCCGCGTCACCCGCCCAAGTCTCAACGTGAGGTGGATGGCGAGAGCGAGCACGGTGGCGTCGAGCGGCGGGTAGGCGGCCCACACGACCCCCCCGGGGAGGTCGGTCGTACTCAGCGGCGCGAGGACGGACGGCCACAGGGCGAGGGCGACGCCCGCCGTCCCGGCGAGGGCGTCCGGGAGGTAGGAGTCGTCCCGCCTGGGGCTGCTCAACCGGGTGAGACGCACGAAGAGGACCACGAGCGCGAGGTATCCGCCGAAGAAGGACATGTCCGTCAGCTCGAACGGTCCGACCTCGTAGGGGAAGACGACCCCGCCGCTCGAGCAGGCGAAGAGGAACGCGCCGAGCGAGCCGAAGAGCCAGGCCCGTCGTGGGCGGGCTCGGCGGAGGATGGGGCCGAGGGCGGCGACGAGGAGGAGCAGCGCGCTCGTGCCGGCGTACACGTACTCGCCGACCCCGTCGGGATCGTCGACGTGGATCACCATCGTCGCCGCGATGAGTCCCAACCCGAGGGCGAAGAGGATCCGGTCGAGGGCGGTGACCCGTCCGCCGATCTCCTCGGGCTCCTGGGTCGGGCGAGGGGGTGCGGAGGTGCGGCGCGGGAGGCGCGGGGTCGACGACCGTGATGCGGAGAGCACGCAGCGCCGCGGCGCTCGACCGCGGTGCACGCTCGTGGGGTTGCTCACCGCCGGCCTCCTCGTCACCGCCGTTCCCGTCGGCCGCCACCCGTCCTTCCTGAGCGCCGACGACGGCCCCGACGCTATCCGGATCCGGGCCCGCTGCCGCGATGCCGGGCCGATCCGATCCGTGGCGCGCGAACTTCCTCGCCGCCGCCCGGGATCCGGCGCCCGACCTCGTCCGACGCAACCGGCGTGGAGGCGTCGCGGCGTGACCCACGCCATGCCGCTGCACTCGTCGGGCACGACCGGCCGCAGCTCGGTGCAGGCCCGTGCAGGCACGTGCAGGCAGAGCCCGAGTGATGCCTCCCACCCATTGTGCTCCGAAAGAACAGAATCCTCATGCTCACCTCGAACATGAGCCCGAGGAGGTAGGCATGACCGTTCTCTCTTCCCCCGCCCGAGCGACCTCGCCTACGAGCGCGTCGCCGACGTCGTCCCGGCCCTCGAGTAGGCGACGTTCACCGACGACGTCGGCGCGAGCCACGCCCTCGACGCCGAGCGCAACGCCGTCGTGCTCGCGCACTTCTACCAGACGCCGGAGATCTTCCACGTGCACTTCATGGCCGAGACGGCCAGGCTCCTCTCACCCCGAGGCGATCGTCCTCGTGCCCGGCCCCCTCGCCTGGTGCTCCCTCGCGTAGAGCGTCACCGTGCAGGACGTCCGCGACGTACGGGCCGCGCATCCCGGGCTCCCCGTCGTCACCTATGTCGACACGTCGGCGGCCGTGAAGGCCGAGTCCGACGTGTGCTGCACGTCGGACGACGCCGTGCCCGTCCTCCTCACCGGTGAGCGTGTGGCGCTCGACCTCCCCTCCCACCTGTCGGGCGTCGCGACGGCCACGGCGGAACTCGTCGATGCCGTCGCGTGCACCGGGGCCGCCGTCTGCTGCACCCGCACGACGACTCCGGGCCTGCGGGCGCTCGAGAAGGCCGCGGTGCGGGCGGGCGGTGGCGCGAACCATCGCTTCGGTCTCGACGACGCCGTCCTCGTCAAGGACGGCCACCCCGCCTTCGCGGGCGGCATGGCATCGGCCTCGACCACCGATGATCGCCGACCCACCGCCGCCCGTCGCGCCGCGCCGCAGGCGTGCGCGTGTTCCGCACGTGGACGGTGCCACCCGCTCGACGTGGCCCGTTCCGGCAGCGAGATCCGCCGGGGAGGACGTGTCCGGACTGCCCGACGGACTCTGTGCGCAACGTCCGACCATGGACGCCCGTCCGACACCCGTTACTCTTGACCGGGCCGGGCACCGTCCGGCCGGGCACCGTCCGGCCGGGCACCGGGGGCGCCCAGTCGGGTGACGGCAGGAGGGACGAGTGTGCGCGTCACGCCGCAGCACGAGAATCCGCAGCAGGGGAATACGGGATCGTCGACGCAGGGCCTGGCCGCACCACGCCTCGCCTGGATCGACATGGCCCGAGGGTTCTGCGTCATCGCCGTGGTCCTCCTCCACGTCGGCCTCTTCCACGTCTTCCCGCTCGCACCGGACTCCCACGGGCGTCCGGTCGCGCGCGCGTGGGTCCTGTTCAACACGGCGATCCTCGCCGATCTGCGCATGCCGCTGCTGCTCCTCCTCTCGGGCTACCTCGCCCGCACGAAGGTGCGCGAAGGTCTCGGCTACGCCCGCACTCGCATCGCGATCGCGACGAACTTCCACCTCTACCTCGTGTGGACCCTCGTGTTCTTCGCGCTCGGTGTCCTGTTCTTCCCCTCGATGGGGGACGCCCCCTACGAGGGGCGGTCGTGGCCGGGTCTCCTCGCGAGCCTGCTGTATCCGCAGAGCGGTCCGCTGTGGTTCGTCTACGTCCTCTTCGTATCGCTCGCCGTCCTCGCCGCGACGCGGCGTGTGCCCGTCCCGATCGTCCTTGCCGGATTCTTCGTCGTGGGATGGGCCGCGATGGTGATCACCCATGACGCGGCCGGCATGCCCCGGGCGATCTTCTACGCCGTGGGCGCCCTCCTCGGGGAGCAACTCGTCGCGCTCACCGCCTCCCGCCTCGCCACCGTCGTCGCGCTCGTCGGTTACGCCGGTCTCACGCTGGTCGTCGAGATGGTCGACGGCGTATTCGCGTACCCGGCCGTCGTCGCGGGTGGGCTGTGCGCGGCCGTCGCGTTCCTGGCCATCGCGAAGATCGTCGCCCGCGTCCCGTTCCTCCGCGTGCCCGGCGCCTGGGTGGGCCGGCGCACGCTCGGAATCTACGTGCTCCACTGGCCGCTCGTCGCCCTGCTCACGTGGGTCGGCATGGTACGGCCCGAATGGTTCCGGCCGTGGCTCACGAGCGAACTCGCCGATGTCGCCTACCCGATCCTCGCGACCGCCGTCGTCATCGTCGTGTGCATGACTCTGGAGAAGGCCCTCAAGGCCGTCGGCCTCGCAGTGCTCTTCGACCCGCCGCAGGCCGTCAAGGACCGCCTCACCCGTTCGGCGCGCACGACCCGCCGACCGGTGCCCGTCGCGTCCTGACCGTTCCCGCCGTCAGCCGAGGAGACGGTGGAGCACGGTGTCGGCGAGTAGCCGCCCGCGCTCGGTGAGGACCATCCGACCGTCGGACGCGTCGACGCCGCCACCGGGGTCCGACCCGGCGACCTCGTCCTCGGGGGTGTCACCCGTGAGCACCGCGAGTCCGTCCCTGACGATGCCGGGCACGGCCGCCCGCCCCTCGGGCGCGAGAGCCCTGGGCGGCAGCCCCTCGGCGAGTCGCATGCGGAGCATGACGTCCTCCACGTACCGCTGGTCCGCGCCGAGGATCTCGCGGGCCTGCGCCGGGGACTCCCCCGAGCCGAGACGGTTCGCGTAGGCCGCCGGGTGACGGACGTTCCACCACCGCACCCCACCGACGTGGCTGTGCGAGCCCGGCCCGAACCCCCACCACGGATCACTGCGCCAGTAGCCCTCGTTGTGGCGGCACACCCCGACGTCGGTCGCGGACCAGTTGCTCACCTCGTACCACCGGTACCCGGCGGCGGACAGCAGGGCGTCGGCGAGTTCGTACTTGTCGGCCTCGTCGTCGTCCTCCGGCGCAGGCACCACGCCGCGACGCACCTGCGCCGCGAGCCGGGTCCCCTCCTCGACGACGAGCGCGTAGGCCGAGACGTGGTCCGGGCGCAGGGCGATCGCCGCCTCCAGGGATCGCCGCCAGTCGTCGAGGGATTCCCCCGGCGTGCCGTAGATGAGGTCCACGCTCGTCGCGAGACCGACGCCGTGGGCCGCCTCGACGCTGCGTCCGACCGCTCCCTGGTCGTGGGTGCGGTCGAGGGTCGCGAGCACGTGCGGCATGGCGGACTGCATTCCGAGGCTCATCCGGGTGATGCCGATCCCGGCGAGTGCCTCGATGCGCCCGGGGTGGGTCGCCGGATCCACGGTGTCGGGGTTGGCCTCCGTCGTCACCTCGACGTCCGACGCGAGGCCGAACGTCTCGTCGAGCGCAGTGAGGACGGCGCCGAGCTGTTCCGGTTCGAGGAGCGTCGGCGTGCCGCCACCGAAGAACACCGTGTCGAACGGGCGCCGCGGCAGCACACGTCCGGCGAGACGGATCTCGGCGAGCAGCGCCTCGAGGTAGGGGCCCGTGAGTGCGCTCGCGTGCTCACCGCCGAGCTCCCGGGGCGTGTACGTGTTGAAGTCGCAGTACCCGCATCGGCGGAGGCAGAACGGCACGTGGACGTAGGCGCCGAAGGATCCGGACCCGCGGCGCCCGGCGTCGGTGAACTCCTCCACGGCCGCAGCCGGCAGCTCACCGGAGAGGGGGGCAGGGTCACCGTCGGGGAGTCGTCCAGGCACGAGGCGCAGTCTGCCACCACACGACGACCCGATCCGTGGCAGGATGGGCCGCGACGGGGCCACAGCGGTCACGACGACGCCAATCGCTCCTCGTCGCAGGGGAATTCAGGACTCGGGGACCACTTCGTAGCACCGCATCCGGCGTCGCGGGCGATCCGCGCGGCGCTGAGCCCGTCGCCCTCCCGGCGGACTCAGCGTCGCGCCGGTCGCCCGAACGCGAGATCGCGGATGTCGCGGCCGAGGGCCACGCCCTTGCGCTCGTACCGTGTGACGACGCGTCCCTCGAACCGCGGCCCCCACGGGGAGTCCGGGTGGAGCGACTCGAGCCCCTCGGCCCCCTCGCACGCCTCGCGCATCGCGTCGGCGTAGTCCTGCCAGTCGGTGGCGAGGCGCAGCACGCCGCCGGGTTCGAGTACGCGGCCGGCTGCGGCGACGAAGTCGTCGTCGACGAGACGACGCTTGTGGTGGCGGGCCTTGGGCCACGGGTCGGGGAAGAAGACGCGCAACTCGCGCACGGACGCCTCGGGCAGCGCGCGGTCGACGAGCATGCGTGCGTCGGCGGCGATCACCCGGAGGTTGGCGAGGCCGGCGCGGGAGGCCCTCACGATCGTGCGGGCGAGACCGGGCCGGTAGACCTCGACCGCGAGATGGTCGACATCGGGGTTCGCCCCCGCGGAGGCGAGGACGGCGTCCCCGTCGCCCGAGCCGATCTCGACGACGAGCGGCGCCCGACGCCCGAACACGGCCTCGACGTCGAACGTCCACCCCGGGGCGATCGACGTCGACCGCACGTCCCGGTCGGGCTCGACGACGTACGCCCCGTGGTGGACGTCCCACGCCGTCTGGTGACGGTGCGAGAGCCGACCGTCCCGACGCGCGAAGGAGACCACCTCGCGGCGGATGCGTTCGCGGGCTGCGGCGTCCTCCACGAGGCGTCCTCCTTGTCGCGGGTCTACTTCTTGGGCTTCTCGACGGCGTCGTTGGAGAGGGCGGCGATGAAGGCCTCCTGCGGCACCTCTACGGTGCCGACCATCTTCATGCGCTTCTTGCCCTCCTTCTGCTTCTCGAGCAACTTGCGCTTGCGGCTGATGTCGCCGCCGTAGCACTTGGCGAGGACGTCCTTGCGGATGGCGCGGATCGTCTCGCGGGCGATGACCCGGCTGCCGATGGCCGCCTGGATCGGCACCTCGAACTGCTGCCGCGGGATGAGTTCGCGCAGCTTGGAAGCCATGCGCACGCCGTACGCGTAGGCGGCGTCCTTGTGGACGATGGCGCTGAACGCGTCGACCTGGTCGCCCTGGAGGAGGATGTCGACCTTGACGAGGTCGGCCTCCTGGCTGCCGTCGGGTTCGTAGTCGAGCGAGGCGTACCCGCGGGTCTTGCTCTTGAGCTGGTCGAAGAAGTCGAAGACGATCTCGGCGAGCGGGAGGGTGTACCGCATCTCGACGCGGTCCTCGGACAGGTAGTCCATACCCCGGAGCGAACCGCGGCGGCTCTGGCACAGCTCCATGACGGCGCCGATGAACTCGCTCGGCACGAGGATCGTCGCGCGGACGACGGGCTCGGTGACGGACTTGATCTTGCCGGCGGGGAACTCGCTCGGATTGGTCACCTCGACCTCCGCACCGTCCTCCATCGTCACCTGGTACTCGACGTTGGGGAGGGTGGAGATGAGATCGAGGTCGAACTCCCGCTCGAGGCGTTCGCGGATGATCTCCAGGTGGAGCATGCCGAGGAACCCGACGCGGAACCCGAAGCCGAGTGCCGCGGACGTCTCGGGCTCGTAGACGAGCGCGGCGTCGTTGAGCTTGAGCTTGTCGAGCGCGTCGCGGAGCACCGGGTAGTCGGACCCGTCGATCGGGTAGAGACCGGAGAACACCATCGGCCGCGGATCGCGATAGCCCCCGAGGGACTGGTCGGCAGGGTTGCGCTGATCGGTGACCGTGTCACCGACACGCGACTGGCGCACGTCCTTGACGCCGGTGATGAGGTATCCCACCTCGCCGACGCCGAGCCCGTCGCTCGGCACCGGCTCCGGAGAGATGACTCCGATCTCGAGGAGTTCGTGCGTCGCCTTCGTCGACATCATCTGGATGCGGCCGCGCGGGGTGAGGTGGCCGTCGATGACGCGGACGTACGTGACGACGCCGCGGTAGGTGTCGTAGACGGAGTCGAAGATCATCGCCCGCGCAGGCGCGTCGGGGTCCCCCTTCGGTGCGGGGATGAGTTCGACGATGCGGTCGAGGAGGGGCTCGACGCCCTCGCCCGTCTTGCCCGAGACCTTGAGCACGTCGTCCGGGTCGCAGCCGATGAGGCCGGCGATCTCCGAGGCGTATTTTTCCGGCTGCGCGGCAGGCAGGTCGATCTTGTTGAGGACGGGGATGATCTCGAGGTCGTTCTCCATCGCCAGGTAGAGGTTGGCGAGGGTCTGCGCCTCGATGCCCTGCGCGGCGTCGACGAGGAGGATCGCACCCTCGCACGCGGCGAGGCTGCGGGAGACCTCGTACGTGAAGTCGACGTGGCCGGGGGTGTCGATCATGTTGAGGCAGAACGTCTCCCCGTCCACCTCCCACGGCATGCGCACGGCCTGGCTCTTGATCGTGATGCCGCGTTCGCGCTCGATGTCCATGCGGTCGAGGTACTGGGCACGCATGAGGCGCTCGTCGACGATCCCCGTGAGCTGCAGCATGCGGTCGGCCAGCGTCGACTTGCCGTGGTCGATGTGCGCGATGATGCAGAAGTTGCGGATGAGCTCCGGCGGCGTCGCGTGCGGCGGCAACGCGGTGCGGGCCATGGGGGACACGGGTGACAGACCTCATCGGGACGGGGACACGGGGCAACGCCCCATCCTCCCACACCCGGGACCGCCCGGGACGGCCCGCCGTGGAGGGTGGCCCCGGCCACCGAGAGGGGCGAGGCGATCCATCGGAAGGGTGCGGCCGCCACCGGCGGGGCCGTTCGTCCCGCCAGGCCCCCACCCCGGCCGATAACCTGAGGCCGTGACTCTCACGCGCCTTCTCACCGAGCTCGGTCAGGCCGTCGTCCGCGGGGTGCGCCAGGAGGTGACCGGATCCGTCCGGGCACGGCGCGATCGTCATCCGCGACCGAGGACGGGCCGCGCCCGTACGACCCCGGCGACGACGTATCCGGGCGACTTCCGCGGTCGTCTCTCCCCGCAGTACACCCCCACCGCCGACGGTCGCCCCGACCCGGGCGAGGTGTGCTGGGCGTGGATCCCCTACGAGGAGGACCACGGGAGGGGCAAGGATCGGCCCGCGCTCGTCGTCGGTCAGGACGGCCCGTGGCTCCTCGCCCTCCCGCTCACGAGCAAGGACCACGATCGCGACGCCCGCCAGGAGGCCGCCGCTGGCCGGTTCTGGATGGACGTCGGCTCCGGAGCCTGGGACTCGAGCGGGCGCCCCAGCGAGGTTCGCCTCGATCGTATCGTGCGCCTCTCCCCCGCCACCGTGCGCCGCGAGGGTGCCGTCCTCGACAGTGCCCTCTTCGACCGGGTCGTGGCCGGCGTCGCGACGCACCGCTGAGTCCGGCCCGCCCGGCCCGCCCGGCTCGGCCCGCCGGGCCGGGGACCGCGACGTTCCGGGTGGCGCCGACCTCGGGCGAGCCGCGTGGCGCCCACCGACGACGCGGTGGACCGCCCCGACGGACGGCGGCCCGCCGTGGGGCACCGAGGCGTCAGGCGAAGAAGTTGAGACAGAACGTGATCCACGGAACGGACACGATGTCGATGAGCACCGACCCGGCCAGGGGGACGACGACGAAGGCGAGCGTCGACCGGGCACGGTGCGCCTTGGAGATCGCGTCCATGTTGGCGATGCCGTTGGGGGTGGCGCCGAGGCCGTGCCCCATGAGACCGCCGACCATCGTCGCCGCATCGTAGTCCCTGCCCATCAGGGGGAAGACGACGAACACCGCGAAGGCGAGCAGGACGGTGACCTGGACGACGAGGATGCCCATGAGCGGACCGGCGACGTTGGCGAGCTCCCAGATCTTCAGCGTCATCATCGCCTGGGTGAGGAAGAACGACAGGGTGAGGTTGCCGATGACGTCCATGTCCTCCATGCGGAGCGGGACGACCCGGGTGGTGTCGATGACGTTGCGGACGATGATCGCGATGAGCATGGCGCCGACGTAGGCGGGCAGGGCGTACCCGAACTGGTCGGTGAACCACCGACCGAGGGCGTTCCCCGCGGCCATGATGACGGCGACGAGCGCACCGGCGTAGAGGAGCGATTCGCTGCTCACGGTGTGCGACTCGTTGTCGATGAGCTCGGCCTGCGGCACGTCGAAGCGACGAGGGGTCGGATCGATCCCGTGGCGGCGGATGAGGAACGACGCCGTCGGACCGCCGAGGAGGGACCCGGAGACGAGACCGAAGGTCGCCGCCGCAAGCGCGACGGTCGTCGCACCGGAGGCGCCGAGCTGCTCGCGACGGGGCCGAACGCGGCCGCGTTGCCGTGCCCACCTTCGAGCGAGGTGGAGCCCGCCATGATGCCGAGCAGGGGGTGGATGCCGAACACGGTGGCGAGACCGGCGCCGATGAGATTCTGGAAGATGGCGACCCCCCAGCAGAGGACGAGGTAGGTCATGAGGACCTTGCCGCCCAACTTCAACAGACCGAAGCTCGCGGCGATGCCGACGGTCGTGAAGAACGCGATCATCGCCGGGGTCTGGAGCGTGGTGTCCATCGTGAAGGACACGCCGCCCCAGACTCGCGCGGCGAAGACGAGGAGCGCGAAGCCGAAGCCGCCGATGACGGGGCCCGGAATGGCGAACCGGCGGAAGATCCACACCCGCTCACGGCACCATTCGCCGAGGACGGCGACCAGCACGGTGAGCGCGACGGATTGAATGAGGTTGAGGGAGACGTCCATGGGGCCTCGGATTCGTGAGGGGACGGGCAGAGAGCGCCCTTAGTGTGTTCCCTCGCCCCGCACCCACTGCCATGGCCCCCTGTGCACCCCTCACGCGCGACGGCCCGGCGCCCCCTTCGACGGGGACACCGGGCCGGACGACGCAGAATCGGTCAGTCGAGGTAGTCGCGCAGCACCTGCGAACGAGACGGGTGGCGCAGCTTGCTCATCGTCTTCGACTCGATCTGGCGGATGCGCTCACGCGTGACGCCGTAGACCTTGCCGATCTCGTCGAGGGTCTTCGGCTGGCCGTCGGTGAGGCCGAACCGCATCGACACGACGCCCGCCTCGCGCTCGCTGAGCGTGTCGAGGACGGAGTGCAGTTGCTCCTGCAGGAGTGTGAAGCTCACCGCGTCGGCCGGGACGACGGCCTCGGAATCCTCGATGAGGTCACCGAACTCGCTGTCGCCGTCCTCGCCGAGCGGGGTGTGCAGGGAGATGGGCTCACGGCCGTACTTCTGGACCTCGACGACCTTCTCCGGGGTCATGTCGAGCTCCTTGGCGAGCTCCTCCGGGGTGGGTTCGCGACCAAGGTCCTGGAGCATCTGCCGCTGCACGCGGGCCAGCTTGTTGATGACTTCGACCATGTGCACCGGAATGCGGATGGTGCGCGCCTGGTCGGCCATCGCGCGGGTGATCGCCTGGCGGATCCACCACGTCGCGTACGTCGAGAACTTGAAGCCCTTGGTGTAGTCGAACTTCTCGACCGCACGGATGAGGCCGAGGTTGCCCTCCTGGATGAGGTCGAGGAAGAGCATGCCGCGTCCCGTGTACCGCTTGGCGAGGGAGACGACGAGACGCAGGTTGGCCTCGAGGAGGTGGTTCTTGGCGTTCTTGCCGTCCTGGGCGATCCACCACAGGTCCCGCTTCATCTGCGAGTCGAAGGAGTCGCCCGAGTTGAGGCGGCTCTCTGCGTAGAGACCGGCCTCGATGCGCTTGGCGAGCTCGACCTCCTGCTCGGCGTTGAGGAGGGCGACCTTGCCGATCTGCTTGAGGTAGTCCTTGACCGGGTCGGCCGTGGCGCCGGCGGTGACGACCTGCTGGGCGGGGGCGTCGTCCTCGTCGTCCTCGCGGAGGACGAAGCCGGACTCCTCGCTGCCCTCGGTCGTCTCCTCGGAGCCCTTCTTGCCCTTGCGGGTGCTGCGAGCCTTGCGGGCGCCCTTGGTGTCGTCGGCCTCGTCGGTGGTCTCGTCGTCGGTGTCGGCGGAGGCGCCGTCGACCTCCGTCTCCTCGACGGTGTCCTCGACCGGGGGGACGGTGGCGAGCTCCTCGAGATCGACGTCCTCGATCGCCGGGTCGTCAGCGGCCTTCTTCGCGGTCGACGTGGCGGTCTTGCGGGTGCTCCGGGCCGCCGTCTTCTTCGCCGCCGTCTTCTTCGCCGCCGTCTTCTTCGCCGCCGTCTTCTTCGCCGCCGTCTTCGTCGCGGCGGTCTTCTTGGCGGGGGCGGTCGTGGTGCTCGTCGCGTCCTCGGTCTCGGCGCTCGCGGGCGACGTCGCCTTGGCGGCACCCTTGGAGGCGCCGCTCTGGGACGCGGTGCTCTTCGCCGTGCTCGTCTTCGACGTGGCGGACTTCGTGGCCGACTTCGTCGTGGAACGGGTCGTCGTCTTCTTCGCCGTCTTGCGGGGAGCCCGTTTGCTGGTCGAACCCACCGCCTGCGCGGCGTGCACCGTGTCGAGGGTGATCTGGACGCCGTTCTGCTCGAGGGCCCGGATGACGGCCTTCTGACGGGCGGGGGTGAGTTCGGCGGTCTCGAGGGCGACCTTGAGGTCGCTGCTGTCGACGGAACCGCGGGTCATCCCGAGCTTGAGGAGGTTCTCGAGCGCAGGGTGGGAGAACTCGGCAGGGAGCTTGGCCGGCGTTGAGGTCGACTGGGGGGCGTTCGCCACGGGGTACCCTGACACCTTTCTGACGGAGGTGACAAAGCTGCGTAGGGCTTCGTCCTGATGATTCGCCCCGGCGTGCGAGGCATGGTCACGGGCGTGGACGGGGGCGTCGTTTCGATCCCGGCCGCCGGTGTCGGATCCCCATTATAATTCGACGCGCCCCGACCCTGCACGACCGACCGTCCAGAATCGCCGTTGGTCCCGCCGCCGCAACGACGTCGGCGCAGGTGACGGCGCCGCCGCCCGGTCGTGCATGCTCGACCGACCACGGCGGCGACCGGGCGGGCGGCCCGCCGTGGGCGCCGACCTCGGGATCCCGGATCCCGGCCGCGGACGCGCCCGACCGGGCCGCCGCGGCCTCGATCGACGAGGGTCACCGGGCCCGGGGCGGCGGCACGTCGAGGCGGACGAGGTGCGCGACGAGGTCGGCGAGGGCGTACCCCGGCTCCTCCTCCAGGGCCACGGCGGACGCGACCGCGGCGAGGGCGCCGTCACCGCAGTGCCAGGCCCACACGGCGAGCATCGAGAGCGTCGTCGCCCGTAACGGGGTGGGGGCGACGCGGGCGAGGTGGACGAGCGTGGCCCGCACGGCCACCCGGGCGGCGAGCGCGTCGAGATCGGTGCCGTCGGTGTCGAACGGCTCGTTCCTGGCCCCGGGCGGCGCGACCCGCGCCGCGCCGGGCGTCGGTGGGTCGATCGGGTCCGCCCGCAGTGGGACGAGCCGGGTGTGCAACGCGTCGCGGTGGGTGAGGTCGGAGACGAAGGCGAGGACCGTCGCGGCGTCGTCGAGCCCCCAGGCGCCGGGGGTTCGGTCAGTCGACGTGACGGTGTCCGCGGCGGAAGGATCGGCATGCACCGCGGCGGACGCGAGGGGTGTCACCGTCGCGACGGAGGTCGCCTCCGTGGAGGGCGCGTCCGCCGCGTGGGGGAAGACGACCTGCGGCCCCCCCGGAGCACGTGTGCTCGGTCGGTCCGGGGAAGGGGCCGGGGAGGTCGACCCCGGCGGCGACGAGTCGGTTCCAGGCGCGGAATCCCGCGCCCGTGTGCACGCCGTGGGCGACGAGGGTGCGGACGGCGGCGTCGACCTCCGGCGACGGGGTGCGGGCGAGGGCCGTCCGGAGCGCCGCGCGATCGGAGAGCGGCGCGATGCCCCGCCCCACGTACTCGGCGACGAGGGGGACGTCGGCGGGTTCGGGCAGGGGGCGGGGGACGTCGTCGTCCCACTCGCGCCACGTCGATCCCGAGACGACGACGGCCCGGGTGGTCGCGACAGTGATGTCGTCGAGGGCGTGGACGAGGAGTGGGAGCGCCGGGGCGGGGTCGGCGCCCGTCGTGTAGGCGACGACGAGCACGGTGTCGAGGCACGGAGCGAGTCGTCGCACTCCCCCGACGAGACGGACGAGCACCTCTGGATGCAGCGGCCAGGAGTCCGGCAGGTCGGCACGTTCGACGAGCGCGAGACGCGCCTTCTCGAGGCCGAGGACGACGAGGGCGTCCCGGAGTTCGAATCCGACGTGGTAGGGCAGGAAGGCGAGCAGGTCCGGCAGGGATCGCAGCGGGGTCATGCCCCCGACGGTCCCCTCACCGCCCCCTCCCCGTGGACTCCCGACGCGGCGCTGGGGACGAGCGGACCCACCGGGAGAAGGCTGGGGACGAGCGGACGAGGCCCCGCACCTGGCCCGGATCGAACCCGAGCCGAGCCGAAGTCGAGCCGGAGTCCGGCCGGGAGTCCGACCGGGTGGGGCAGGAACCGCCGAGTCGACGCGAGGACGCCACCGGACGCGGGATCGGCACCCCGCACGGCCTCGACCGCCACGGGACGGAGCGCGACCGCGGACGACGACGGCCCGGGTCCCGCTCGTCGCGGGTGCCCGGGCCGTCGTGCCGGAAGAGCGTCAGTTCTCGCTGGGCAGCGAGGTGAGCGTCGCCTTGAACGGGAACTGCTCGCGCACCCCGTCGGCGATCTTCTTGAGAAGGTAGGAGTCGAGCCCGGCGCCGATGGCACCGCCCGCGACGGGCACGAGGCGGCCCAACTTCGTGAGGGTCGTACGGCCCATCCGCGTGATGATGCGGAACCCGACGCCCTTGTTGATCGCCATGACGACCGCGCCGGGGAGCCTGTCGGCGGCGAGATTGGCGAGCTTGCCGGTGGACTGGTAGCCGACCTTCTTGAGGAGGTCGTCGGAGTCCGCGCCGATGAGCGAGAGGAGGATCGCGGAACGGACGGCCGGCTGCTGGATGTCGTAACCGCGGACGGCGGCGATGGCGGCCGCCATGCGGGTGGCGACGACGTAGAACCCGACGACGTTGGCCGGGAGTGCGACGGGCATCGTGACGAACCCACCGAGGCCGGTGACGAACCCGTTGCCCGCGGCGAGGCGCAGGTGGGCGCCGACGATGTCGTCGACGACGCGCTCGGGGTCGCTGCGGCGGCGACGGGCGTCGTCGGCGACCTTCTGCGCGGAGTCGAACGTGCCCTTGCCGTCGATGCCGATCTCGAGGACGCGCTCGACGAACTTCGTCGCCTGGCTGCCGAGCAGGCCCAGGTCCTCGGTCGCGACCGGTGCTGTCGGCGTGTCCTTCTTGCGGTCGAAGATCCCCATGTGTGTCCTCCCGGTGGACGGTGGTGTGTGGTGCGCCCGCGCGCGGTGTGTGCGGGTCCTCGTTCCCTCTGTTCCCCGGCGGGCCGGGATCCACACGTGACGTCTCACGTGGGTCCGTGCACGGCCAGGTGGGGCGTCAGTGGGGGCCGCGTCTGATCTCGTCGAGGAACGCCTCGAGTTCGGCTCCGAGCTGGTCCCCGGTGGGCAGCGGTCCACCGCCGAGACCCTGGTCGTCGCCGTCGTCGTCGGAGGCGTCGTCGAGGTCGCCTGCGGCGAGGCGTGCGACGCGGGCGTCGTACTGCTCCTCGAGGGCGCGGACGATCTCGGCGGCCTCCGCCGATGCCGCGACCTCCGAGGCGATGGCGTGCGCGCTGTCGGCGGCGGCGAGTTCGAGCGCCGCAGGTGGCAACGACAGTCCGGCGACGTCGGCGAGCCGTTCGAGAGCGTGCGCGGCGCCTGCGGGGAAGTCGCTCTGCGCGAGGTAGTGCGGCACGTGGACGGCGAATCCCATCGCCGCACGGCCCTGTTCGCCGAGGCGGAGCTCGAGGAGCGCCGCGAGGGAGCCGGGGATCTCGACGGTGCCGAAGACGGGGCGGGCGCCCTCTCGGATCTCCTCCGTCGTGCCGTGGAGGGTCGACGTGACCGGCCGGGTGTGCGGCACGGCCATCGGGATGCCGTAGACCGAGACGACGCGCTCGACGGTGAGGAGCCGGACGAGCTCGCTCACCGCGGCGACCATCCGCTCCCACTGGTAGTCGGGCTCGGGGCCCCACAGGAGGAAGAACGGGGTGCCGGCGTCGTCGATGACCCGGTAGAGCGCGAGGCATGGGTCGGTGTACTCGCTGTAGTGGTCGCGGGAGAACGTCATGACCGGACGCCGTGCGCGGTAGTCGAGCAGCTGGTCGAGGTCGAACGTCGCGACGACCGTGTGGTCGAGGGTGCGCAACAAGTGCTCCACGAGGAGGCGTTGCGCGTGGCCGGCGTCGAGGAACCCCCCCAAGGCCACGACCATCATGTCCGCACGCAGGTCCACCAGGTCGGTGTCCGTCTCAAGCCGGTAGAGCATCGAGGGATCCTGCACCGGGTCTCCTTCCGTCGTCGTCGCTCGTACACAACGCTCGGCGGGCGTCGACGATTCCCGCCGCGGGTCCGATGGGTCAGGCGGCGTGGGCGTCCTCGACGGCGTCCATCGCCTTGTAGATGCGCTTCTCGGAGACGGGGTGGGCCGTGCCGATCGTCTGGGCGAAGAGGCTGACGCGCAGCTCCTGGACCATCCAGCGGAGCGCGACGACGTCGTCGGCGCCGCGTTCGATCGCGGGGAGGGACTCGACGACCTTGACCCGTTCGGCCTCGACGGTGCGGACGATCTCGAGGCGCTGGGCGTCCCGCCACGGCTCGGCGGGGGCCTTGTCGAGGCGGACGAGCATGCCCTGGAGGTAGCGGGGCAGGTGCCGCAGATAGGCGTGGCCGGTCTCGGCGACGAACCCGGGGTGGACGAGGTCCTGCAGCTGCGCGCCCAGGTCGTCCCTGAGCGCCGCCATCTCCGGCGTCGACGGCTTCATCGTGTCGAGGGCGAGCCGCACCGCGAGCGCCCTCTCGAGGACGGGGTGCACCCACTCGACGATCTCGACGACGGTGGGCACGATCTCCCGCCGCACGGCGGCGAGCGCCTCGTCGAACTGGGTCGGGGTGCGGATGAGTTCGACACCGGAGGCGGCGAGGGACCGGGCGGCGATCGCGTCGACGGCGGCGGCGAGGACGTCGTCGAGGAGCGCCTGCATCGAGCCGTGCGGGTTGTTGCCGAGGGCGAGCCGCTGGGCGTTGGTGAGGAGCCCGAGGATCCGCTTCCACGGCACGGTCGTGTTGAGGAGGATGAGGCGCCGCAGACCGAGCCGGGTCGCGGCGACCTGCTCGGCGCGTCCGGCGAGCACCTGGACGGCGACGGAGTCCCCCTCGTCGACGAGGGCCGGGAATCCCTGGAGGTCCCGTTTGCCGACGCGGCGCTCGAACGTGGCGGGCAGCTCCTCGAGGTCGAACGTCACGAGGCCGCGGCGTTCGACGTCGCCCGCCGCCTTGGCCATCGTCGTCCGGACTGCGGGGGCGAGTTCCTCCTGCAGGGCCGTGAGGTCCTTGCCCTCCCCGAGACGACGCCCGCGGGGATCCTCGACGCGGAACGTCATCCGGAGATGGTCGGGCACGCGGGTGACGTCCCACTCCCCCGACGCGACGCGGTGGCCCGTGCGGATGTAGAGGGCCCGCGCGAGTTCCTCGGTGAGCGGCACGCCCGCGGCCATCTGCTCCTCGTCGGCCTCGGCGAGGGCGGCCTGGGCGTGGTCGGGCGTCGGGACGAAGTGCTTGCGCGTCGCCTTGGGCAGGCTCTTGAGCAGCGCGGTCGCGAGCTCGGGCCGCAGACCGGGCACCTGCCAGTCGAAGCCCTCGTCGTCGACCTGGTTGAGCTGTTCGACGGAGATGTGGCACGTCACGCCGTCGGCGTCGGCGCCCGGCTCGAACTGGTACGTGAGCGGCAGGTGGAGGTCGCCCTGCACCCACTCGTGCGGGTAGTCCCGCGCGTCGACGGCGTCGGCGTCGGCGGAGACGAGGAAGTCCTCGGTGAACGTGAGGAGCTCGGGGCGGCGGCGACGTTCTTTCTTCCACCACGCGTCGAAGTGCGAGCCGCTCACGACGGAGGCGGGCACACGGTGGTCGTAGAACTCGAAGAGGGTGTCCTCGTCGACGAGGATGTCGCGCCGCCGCGCCCGCGACTCGAGCTCGCTGAGCTTCTCGACGAGCTTGCGGTTGTCGTGGAAGAACCGGTGCGGAGTGTCCCAGTCGCCCTCGACGAGGGCGTGCCGGATGAAGAGGTCGCGGGAGGCGACGGGGTCGATCGCGCCGTAACTCACGGGGCGTCCGACGACGATCGGTACGCCGTAGAGCGTGACGCGCTCGTCGGCGACGACCCCGGCCCGCTTTCGGCTCCAGTGGGGTTCGCTGTAGGAGCGCTTGAGGAGGTGCGCGCCGACCTCCTCGATGGTGGCCGGATCGGTCGCGGCGTTCGTGCGGGCCCACAGGCGGGTCGTCTCGACGAGTTCCGCGCTCATCAGCCAGTCGGGGTTGGCGCGGCGCAGCACCGAGCCCGGCTGGATCGCGAACCGGGCGCCGCGGGCACCGAGGTAGTCGCGCTTCTCGCGGTCGTGGAGGCCGATCTGCGAGAGCAACCCGGTGAGGAGGGCCTTGTGCACCGCCTCGGGCGGCGCCGGACGGGTGTTGGGGGTGATGTCGAGCTCGCGCATCGTCGTCGTGAGCTGCCCGACGAGGTCCTGCCACTCCCGGATGCGGAGGTAGTGGAGGAACTCCGCCTTGCACAGCCGCCGGAACGCGCTGCCGGAGAGCTCCTTCTGCTTCTTGCGGAGGTACCTCCACAGGTTGAGCAGCGTCGTGAAGTCGGACGTGTCGTCCTTGAACCGGGCGTGGCTCTGGTCGGCCTGCGCCTGCTTCTCGAGGGGGCGTTCGCGGACGTCCTGGATGGAGAGCGCGGCGACGATGATCGTCACCTCGCGCAGGCACCCCTCGTCCGCGGCGGCGAGCATCATCCGCGCGAGGCGCGGATCGACGGGCAGCCGGGCGATGCGGCGGCCGACGTCGGTGAGTCGCCGCCGCGGGTCGGGCTCGTTCGGGTCGATCGCCCGGAGTTCCTCGAGCAGGCGCAGACCGTCGGTGACCATGCGCGCGTCGGGCGCCTGGACGAACGGGAACCGCGCGATGTCGCCGAGGCCGAGCGCGGTCATCTGGAGGATGACGCTCGCCAGGTTCGTGCGGAGGATCTCGGGGTCGGTGAACTCCGGGCGGGACTCGTAGTCCTCCTCGGAGTAGAGGCGGATCGCGATGCCGTCGGAGACACGGCCGCATCGACCGGATCGCTGGTTCGCGCTCGCCCGGCTGATCGGTTCGATGGGCAGCCGCTGCACCTTCGTGCGCTGGCTGTACCGGCTGATGCGGGCGGTGCCGGCGTCGACGACGTACCGGATGCCCGGCACGGTGAGGGAGGTCTCGGCGACGTTCGTCGCGAGGACGACCCGCCGCCCGCCGCCGCGGGAGAACACCCGGTGCTGCTCCTCGGCGGACAACCGGCCGAAGAGCGGGAGGATCTGCGTGCCGGGCAGGTTCATCCCCTCGAGCGCGTCGGCGGCGTCACGGATCTCCCGCTCGCCGGAGAGGAACACCAAGATGTCCTCGCCCCCGCCGTCGCGGGCGCGTTCGGCGGCGCCGCCCTCGGTCCACAGCTCCTCGACGGCCTCGCAGAGGCCGGTGATGTGGTCGATCTCGACCTCGACGTCGGGCTTGCCGGGCGTCGAGTTCGGCTCGACGCGCACGAGCGGCCGGTACCGGATCTCGACGGGGTACGTGCGGCCCGAGACCTCGATGATCGGGGCGGGGGTGCCGTGTGCGTCGGCGAAGTGCTCGGCGAAGCGCTGCGGGTCGATCGTCGCCGACGTGACGATGACCTTGAGGTCGGGGCGCCGCGGCAGGAGCTGCTTGAGGTAGCCGAGGACGAAGTCGATGTTGAGGCTCCGCTCGTGGGCCTCGTCGATGATGATCGTGTCGTAACGACGCAGGTCCCGGTCCCGCTGCAGCTCGTTGAGGAGGATGCCGTCGGTCATCACCTTGACGAGCGTGTCGCGGCTCGACTCGTCGGTGAACCGCACCTGATACCCGACCTGCGCGCCGAGCTCGACGTCGAGCTCGTGGGCGAGCCGTTCGGCGACGGAGCGGGCGGCGATACGTCGGGGCTGGGTGTGGCCGATCTGCCCCGTGATGCCACGGCCGAGTTCGAGGCAGATCTTGGGGATCTGCGTCGTCTTGCCCGAGCCCGTCTCACCCGCGATGACGACGACCTGGTGGTCACGGATCGCCGCGGCGATGTCGTCCTTGACGGCCGAGACCGGCAGGTCGGGATAGGTGACGTCGAGCGCCTCGGCCGCTCGACGACGTGCTTCGACGCGGCGCTCCCACGCGGCACGACGCTCCGCCTTCTGCTCGGGGGTCAGCGGCGGACGACCGCCCTGCCGACGCCCCTGCCCGCGGCGGCCGCCCGAGCCGCGGCGACCACGACCACGCCCCCCGCGATCGTCGTTCTGGGCCGACGCCTGTGACTCACCGGTCGAGGACGCACGGCCCCGTCGCGGGCCCTCGCCCTTCGGCGCGGCCTCGCCCGACGCTCCCGCCTCACCGCGCGTCGGGGCGTCGGCGCGGGGTGCGCCTCCCCCGTCACCGTCCCGGCGCGCGCCCTTCCGACGCGGTCGGCCGCGCGACGGCCGAGGCGTGCGGTCCCCGCCGTCGCCGCATTCGGACCGCGGAACGGGGTCGGCGGGCCGGGACTGCGCGGGCGTGGGGGAATCGGACACGCCTTCCAGGATACGGCCGTCGTCCACCGGGTTTCCCGGCCCGGGGACGCGGCCCCACCCGATGGGGGTCACATCACCCATGGTGCGAAGTGCGACACGTTCCCCGACGGGGTTCGCGACGATGCCCTCATGGGGCGCCCACGCTTCCTACTCTTTCCTCATGACCTCCGAACGCCGCTCCATCGGGCTGCTTCCCAAGATCCTCATCGCCATCGTCCTCGGCATCGTCTGCGGGCTGTTCTTCCCCGAGTGGCTCACGAGAGCGTTCGTGACGTTCAACGGATTGTTCGGCAACTTCCTCGGTTTCATCATCCCGCTCATCATCGTCGGGCTCATCACGCCCGCGATCGCCGAGCTCGGCCGCGGGGCGGGCAAGTGGCTCGCGGTCACGGCGGCCATCGCCTACGGCTCGACCCTGTTCGCCGGGTTCGTCGGCCTCGCGACGAGCATGGCCGTGTTCCCCTCGCTGCTCGCCGGCAAGACGGCCCAGTCCGTCACCAACCCGGAGGACGCGCTCCTCACGCCGTTCTTCAAGGTCGAGATGCCGCCGCTCATGGGCGTCATGACGGCCCTCATCCTGGCGTTCATCATCGGTGTCGGCCTCACCCTCGTCGACGGTGACGTCGTCCGTCGGGGCTTCGTCGAGTTCCGCGAGATCGTCAACAAGGTCATCGCGGGCGTCCTCATCCCGCTGCTGCCGCTCTACATCTTCGGCGTGTTCCTCAACATGGCCGCCGCCGGTCAGGTGTGGAACGTCATCACCACCTTCCTCGGCGTCATCCTCATGGTGTTCGCGCTCACCGTCGTGCTGCTGCTCATCCAGTACGCGATCGCCGGTGCGTTCTTCAAGAAGAACCCGCTCGTCATGCTCAAGACGATGCTCCCCGCCTACGCCACCGCGCTCGGCACCTCGTCCTCCGCCGCGACGATCCCCGTCACGCACCGCCAGGCGATGCAGATGGGCGTGAGCGAGCCCGTGTCGTCGTTCGTCGTCCCGCTGTGCGCGACGATCCACCTCGCCGGGTCGACGATCAAGATCACGTGCTTCTCCCTCGCCGTGATGTTCCTCTACGGCAAGCCCGTCGACATCCCCACGATGATCGGGTTCGTCATGATGCTCGGCATCATGATGATCGCCGCCCCCGGCGTGCCCGGTGGCGCGATCATGACCGCGACGAGCCTCCTCACGACGATGCTCGGGTTCACGGAGCCGCAGGTCGGCCTCATGATCGCCACCTACATCGCGATCGACTCCTTCGGCACGGCGACGAACGTCACCGGTGACGGCGCGATCGCCGCCATCGTCGACACCCTCACCCGTCGCAGCCGCGGGCGTGAAGAGCGCGGCGCCACGGCCGTCGCCTGACCCGCCCTCCTTCTCCGTCCTCCGGCCCGCGGCACCTTCGGGTGTCGCGGGCCGCGGCGTGCCGGAAGGGGGTCAGAGGGTGGCGCGGCCGGAGACGACGGCGTCGTGGGCGGCGTCGACGGTGGTCTCGACGTCGAGGTCGCTCGAGTCGATCCACACGCCCCGGCCACGGAGCGGCTCGAACTCGCTCGCGATCGCGTCGTGACGGTCGCCGATCGCCCGCACACCCCGCGCCGCGTCGCGGGCCCGACGCACCGTGATGCTCGGGTCGAGGTGGACGTACGCGAGCGGCCGGTCACCGGTGGATTCGCGCAGCGTCTGTAGGAGGGACGGGATCGTGAGGGAGTCGACGACGACGGTGAAGCCCGCGTCGTCGAGGTTGACGGCGAGGGCGGCGATGTTGGCCCACCGCAGCGACAACTGCCGCCACCCCTCGTCGGCGGGCTCCTCCCCCACGTCGACGCCGCCGCTCACGATGAGGTCGTTCTGGAGCCGGTCGCCCTCGACGACGGCGGCCCGCGCGAACCGGCGCCCCAGCGCCGCGGCGACGGTCGTCTTGCCTGCGCCGGGCAACCCGTTGACGACCACGATCGGATGACCGTCGCCCGGAGTCGTCGCGCGCGGGGGTGTCCTCCTCGGAGGCGTCACGTCCTGCCGGTCGGTGGGGTGGAGATCGTTCACGCGTCGACTCTCTCAGACCTCCGGGCCGGGCCCCCGCCAGGCGGGGGATCGGAGACCTGGGCCACACCCGCGCGTCGTCGCCGCCGCGCGGCTCGTCGCCCCGCGGTCCGCCCCACCGTTCCGCACGCGTCGTGGCGAATGAGACGCTGGGAGTGACCCCGACCGAAGGAGATCCCCGATGATCCTCATCAACGGCAAGTTCCCCGTGAAGCCCGAGCACGCCGAGCGCTGGCCGGAGATCTCGCGCACGTTCACCGAGGCCACCCGCGCCGAGGAGAAGAACCTCTGGTTCGAGTGGTCCCGCAGCGTGGAGGACCCGAACACCTACGTCCTCCTCGAGGCGTTCGAGGACGACGGCGCCGAGGCGCACGTGAACTCCGACCACTTCAAGGCCATGCAGGAGGAGTTCCCGCAGTACCTCACGGCCACCCCCGACATCGTCAACGGGCAGATCCCCGCCACCGGCTGGGACAAGATGGCCGAGATCAGCGTCGACTGACGACACCCTCTCCTGCCGTCCACAGGAGCACGAACGTCCACAGGAGCACGAACGCGGGGCCCTCCACCGGCAGGTGGAGGGCCCCGCGTCGTCGTCACCGCACGTCGATCACCCGGACGCGACGGCGAGCGTCGGTGCGGGCTGCGGGCGGGCGTCCGGCTCAGCCCGCCGCGGCGGCGAAACCCTTCTCGAGGTCGGCGAGGATGTCGTCGATGTGCTCGATGCCGACGGCGAGGCGGATGAGGCCGGGGGTGACGCCCGCGCCGAGTCGGTCCTCGTCGCTGCCCTGGCTGTGGGTGGTCGAGGCGGGGTGGATGACGAGGCTGCGCACGTCGCCGATGTTCGCGACGTGGCTGTGCAGCTCGAGCGCCTCGACGAACCTCCGGCCCGCGTCGATGCCGCCCGCGATCTCGAAGCTGAACACCGCCCCGGAGCCCTTCGGGCAGTACTTCGCGGCCCGCTCGTGGTCGCGGTTGCCCGGTAGCGAGGCATAGTTCACCGACTCCACCTGGGGGTGCGACGCGAGGAACTCCGCGACCCGGCGGGCGTTCCCGACGTGACGCTCCATCCGCAGGCTCAGGGTCTCGAGGCCCTGCGCGAGGAGGAACGCGTTGAACGGCGAGGCCGCCGCGCCCGTGTCGCGCAGGAGGTCGACACGCGCCTTGAGGACGAACGACAGGTTCGCCCCGAGTGGGGAGTCCGCGCCGAGGTCTCGGGCGTAGACGAGGCCGTGGTAGCTCTCGCTCGGCTCGGTGAACTGCGGGAACTTGCCCGGCTCGGCGCCGTAGTCGAACGTGCCGGCGTCGACGAGCGCACCGACGATGCTCGTCCCGTGCCCGCCGAGGTACTTCGTCGCCGAGTGGACGACGACGTCGGCGCCGTGCTCGATCGGCCGGACGAGGAACGGCGTCGCGACCGTGTTGTCGACGACGAGCGGCACCCCCGCCTCGTGCGCGATGCCCGCGACGCCCTCGATGTCGAGGACCTGCTGGTCGGGGTTGGAGATCGTCTCGCCGTAGACGAGCCGCGTCTCCGGCCGGATCGCCGCACGCCACGCGTCCAGGTCGCCCTGCTCGGTGACGAACGTCGTCTCGATCCCGAGCCGCTTGAGCGTGTACTTGAGGAGGTTGTACGTGCCGCCGTAGAGCGCGGCTCCGGCGACGACGTGGTCCCCCGCCTGCGCGATGTTGAGGATCGCGGCGGTCGTCGCGGCCATCCCGGACGCGAAGAGCAGCGCCCCCACGCCGCCCTCGAGGTCGGCGAGGCGGTTCTCCACGACCTCGTTCGTCGGGTTGCCGAGGCGGCTGTAGATGGGGCCGAGGTCGGAGAGGGCGAACCTGTCGGCCGCCGTCTGCGCGTCGTCGAAGACGTAACTCGTCGTCTGGTAGATCGGCAGCGCCCGCGCCCCCGTCGTGGGGTCGGGGGTCTGGCCGGCGTGGATGGAACGGGTCTCGAAGGCCCAGTCGCTCATGGTCTCTGCTCCTCGTGTCGAACTGAGGTGCGCGGAGAGTCACCTCGCTTGCCGACACGCGGGCGCGGTCGGCCAGGTCGTCACCCGGGGCACCCCACCGCAGGTGGAGGGTTGCCGGCCAGCGAGCCGGGGCTTCGCGCTGGCGCTCTTGACCTGTTCCGAGCCTAGCCTGCACGTCCCGGGGGGCGGACACCCTGTCCGGACCGCGGACAGACCGATGCGTCGTTCGGCCCTGGGGGGCGATCACGCCCGTCGCGACCAGTGCGCCCTGCCGCGGCGTGGGTCGGCGGCGCCGCCGGTGAGCTGGGCGAGGAGGGCGGACACGTCGTCCACCGACGTCGGGTCGACGTCGAGGTGCAGGGTCGCGACGGCGGCGTAGTCGGTGCCTGCGACGGTGACGCCGCGCGTGCGCAGCTCGTTCTCGACCCGCCCGACGTCGCCCGGGGGCACGTCGACGTCGAGCCGGTCGAGGAGCCGATACGTCACCGGCCGGGCCGCGTCGCACGTCTGCCGCACGGCGTCGCCGTAGGCGCGGATGAGACCGCCGGTGCCGAGCAGCGTCCCACCGAACCACCGCGTCACCACGGCGACGACGTCGGTGAGGCCGCGCCCGGTGAGGACCTCGAGGATCGGCGCCCCGGCCGTGCCCGCGGGTTCGCCGTCGTCCGAACTGCGGTGCACGACGCCGGACTCCCCCGACCGGCCCACCTCGCCCTCGACGCCGAGGACGAACGCCGAGCAGTGGTGCCGGGCGTCCCAGTGCTTCTTGCGGGCGGCCTCGACGACTGCGCGTGCCGCCGCCTCGTCGCGCACGGGCTCGAGACGGGCGAGGAACCGCGAGCGCTTGACCTCGATCTCCGCCTCGACCGGGGCGGCGATCGTCGTGAGGGACGGGGCGTCATTCACGCGTCGGCCCCGCCGCCCGCAGCGTCGGTGAAGGCGCCGGGGAACGCGTCCCGGTAGCAGCGCCACGTGCCGGCGGGCGTGGTCGTCGTCTCGGCCGCGAGCACGGCACGCACCACGGCCCGAGCGACGACGAGCGAGGCGGCCGTGAGGATTTCGTGGAACACGGACAGATCGGGTGCGGGCCGCCGCGTCGTCGACAGGCCGAACAGGGTATCGCCGTCGAGCATCGTGTGGGCGGGTCGGATCGCGATGCCGATCCCGTCGTGCCCCACGCCCGCGAGCTTGGCGCACTGCGCCTTCGTCAGCGTCGCGTCGGTGGCGACCACGCCGATCGTCGTCGCGAGCCCCGGCGTCCCCACCGGTTGCGGGGGCACCCGGGTGGCTGCCGCCCGCGACGCGTCGAGCTCCGCCGCGGACGGCACCCGCACCGGGCCGCCGTCGCCGGGCAGCAGCACGTCGCCCGCGTGGAACGTCCCGTCGGGGGCGACGACCTCGCCGAGGGAGTTGCAGACGATGAGCGCCGCCACGGTCGACCCGTCGGGGCAGACCGCGCTCGCGGTGCCGATGCCGCCCTTGAAACCGCCCGCCTTGGCGCCGCGGCCGGCACCCACGCAGCCGATCCCGAGCGGGGCGGCGGGTCGCTCCCCGCCGAGGGCCGCGTCGAGCGCCGCCCGTCCGGTCGTCGCGTCGGGGTACGCCCCGAACGTGCCGCCCCGCCCGAGGTCGAAGATCACGGCCGACGGCACGAGCGGCACGACGTCGCCGGGGGCGCCCATCGGCAGCCCGATCCCCCGCTCGAACAGCCCCGCCATCACCCCGTCGGCCGCGCCGAGCCCGAACGCGCTCCCGCCGGTGAGGCAGATCGCGTGGACCCGCTCGACGACGTTGCGCGGGTCGAGCAGATCGGTCTCCCTCGTGCCGGGCCCACCGCCACGCACGTCGACGCCCGCGACGATGCCGCCCTCGTCCCCCGCCCCGAGCAGGTCGGGGGCGGCGACGACGACGGTCGTCCCCGAGAGCGCCCCCTCGGCCGTGGCGGCCGCGTGCCCGACGCGCAGACCGGGGACGTCGAGGAGGGAGTTCGTGGGTGCAGCCTGGGTCATCGGGAGCCTCCGGGGCGATGCGGACGGTGCCGACGGTGCGGTCGGCGCCGCGCGGCCTCCGCCGCGGGCGGCCGAGCGAGGCGGGTGGCGTCCACGCCGGCGAGCGCCTTGTCCAACGTCGGGATCGCCCCGACGAGCCGCTGGGTGTAGGGGTGCTGCGGGTCCTCGTAGACACTCTCGGTGGGGCCGCTCTCGACGACCTCCCCGTCACGCATGACGAGGACCCGGTCGCACGTGTGCCGGATGACCGACAGGTCGTGGCTCACCATGACGAGCGTGAGGCCGAGGTCGTCGACGAGGCCCGAGAGGAGCCCGAGGACCTGCGCCCGCACGGAGACGTCGAGCGCGCTCACGGGCTCGTCGGCGAGGAGGATGCCGGGCGACGGGGCGAGTGCGCGGGCGATCGAGATCCGTTGGCGTTCCCCGCCGCTGAACTGGTGCGGGTAGCGCTCCCCGGCCTCCGGGGAGAGCCCGACCGCGGTGAGGAGCTCGTCGACCCGCTCGCGTCCGCCGGGTCGACCGAGGCCGACGAGGGGTTCGGCGACGACGTCCGCGACCCGCATCCGGGGGTCGAGGCTGCCCATCGGGTCCTGGAAGACGAGCTGCAGGCGTTCGCGCACCCGCCGCAGGTCGGCCGCGGAGCGCGTCGGGTGGCCGTCGACGAGCACGGTGCCGGAGGTCGGCTCGTCGAGCCCGGCGACGATGCGCAGGAGCGTCGACTTGCCGGAGCCGGACTCGCCGACGATGCCGACCCTCTCCCCCGCCTCGACGCGCAGGTCGACGCCACGGAGGGCCTCGATGCGTCGACCACCCCCGAACCGGCCGCCGCGGCGGTACGTGCGGGTGATGCCGTTCGCCTGGAGCACGGCGGGGGTGTCGAGCACGGCGGGCACCGCGGGGACGGGCGGAGGCACCGACCGCGTCCGTGTCGTCGTCCGGGTCGCCGGCCGCGTCGCCGCACGAGGCGTCGATGACGGGGTGGCGGTCGCGCCCGTCCGCTCGGCGCGGGGAGGGAGGGTGGAGGCGTCGATGAGGCGCCGGGTGTAGGGGTGGGCCGGGCGCGTGAACACCCGCTCGGTCGGCCCGGATTCGACGATCCGGCCCCCGTTCATCACGTAGACGCGGCTGCACACCGAGGCGACGACGGGGAGGTCATGGCTGATGAAGAGGACGGCGGCCCCGCGGTCGGTCGTCGCCCGGACGATGCGGTCGAGGACGAACGCCTGCACGGTGACGTCGAGCGCGGTCGTCGGCTCGTCGCAGACGAGGAGACGCGGGTCGTTCGCGAGGGCGATGGCGAGGACGATGCGTTGCCGCTGCCCGCCGGAGAGCTGGTGGGGGTAGGCGCGGTAGGCGTTCTCGGGGTCGGGGATGCCGAGCTCCTCCATGAGGACGAGCGCGGCGTCCTTCGCCGTCTCCTCGGTGTGGACGGGCCGCTCCTGGCCGCGCCGGATGAGCATCGTCTCGGCGATCTGGCGGCCGACGCGCATCGTCGGGTCGAGGGCCGTCATCGGCTCCTGGAACACCATCGACACGTCGCGTCCGCGCATCGCCGAGAGGGCCCGCTCCCCCGCGCCGACGACGTCGTGCTCGACGCCCGCGACGCGGATCGAGCCGCGCGGGGTGAGGCTCTCGCCGAGCAGACCCATGATGCTCAGGGCGGTGAGGGACTTGCCGGAGCCGGACTCCCCGATGAGGCCGACGCGCTCGCCCGGCTCGATGTGCAGGTCGACACCGGAGACGAGGTCCCGGCCGTGTGCCGTGACCCCGAGCCCCTCGACGCGGAGCACGGTGTCGGCGCCGGGCACGGCCTCGTGGCCGGAGGGGACGACCTGCCGCGCGTCGTCGCGGTCGCGGCCGCCGGGGACGGGGACGTGGGCCGGGCTCACGAGCGACCCCCCATCCGGGGGTCGAGGACGTCGCGCAGTCCGTCACCGAGGAGGTTGAACCCGAGGACGGCGAGCGCGATCGCGACGCCGGGGAACAGCGCGAGGCGGGGCGCGGACCAGAGGAGTTCCTGGCTCTCCTGGAGCGTCCGCCCCCACGAGGGCGTCGGCGGCGGAGTGCCGAGGCCGAGGAAGCTCAGGGCCGCCTCGGCGAGGATCGCCATGGCGAACGCGACGGAGGACTGGACGATGACGAGCCCGACGACGTTGGGCAGGACGTGGCGCCACGCGATGGCGAGGCCGCTGCGTCCGGCGGCGCGGGCGGCGAGGACGAACTCGCCGTGGAGCACGGACATCGCCCCTGAGCGCGTGACCCGCACGAACGTCGGGATCGAGGCGATGCCGATGGCGATCATCGCGATCGTCGTGCTGCCGCCGTAGACGGCGCTGAGCATGATCGCGAGGAGGAGCGCGGGGAACGCGAGGAGGATGTCGGAGCCCCGCATGAGGAGCGCCCCGAGCCAGGCGGGTCCCATCGCGGCGAGGATGCCGAGGGGGACGCCGACGAGGGCGGCGACGCCGACGGCGACGACGCCGACGAGCAAGGTCGTGCGCGCGCCGACCATGATCTGGCTCGCGACGTCGCGGCCGAACTTGTCGGTGCCGAGCCAGTGCTCGGGTCCGGGTGCGGCGAGGCGGGTGCCGGCGTCCATCGCGAGGGGATCGAACGGGGTCCACACGAACGAGACGAGCGCGAGGAGCACGAGCGCGCCGACGAGGATCGCCCCGACGACGAGGGAGGGGTCGACGCGGCGGCGGCGCCGCGGGGTGAGGCGGACGGGGTCGCGGTGGGGGCGGCTCATCGGCGCACCGACCTCGGATCGAGGACGGCGTAGAGCACCTCGACGAGGAGGTTCACCGTGAGGACGGAGACGACGAGGACCATGACGACGTCCTGGACGACGAGGAGGTCCCGGGAGGCGACGGCGTCGAGGAGGAGGCTGCCGAGCCCGGGGACGACGAAGACGCGTTCGACGACGACGGCGCCGACGAGCATCGTCGTGAGCTGGAGCGCGAGGACGGTGACGACGGGGATCGACGCGTTGCGCAGCCCGTGGTGGACGAGGGCGGGCAGCGGACGGAATCCCTTGGCGCGGGCGGTGCGGAGGTAGTCCTCGCGGAGGACGTCGAGGATCGCCGAGCGCACGTACCGCGTGAGGACGGCGGCCTGCACGAGCCCGAGCGCGAGCGCCGGGAGGACGAGCGAGCGGAGGAACGCGACGACGTCGACCGACGGCGGTGTCCATCCCCCGGCGGGGAGGAGTCGGAGCCGCACGGCGAACACCGCGATGAGGAGCACACCGGCGAGGAAGGAGGGGATCGCCATACCCACCTGCGACACCGCCGAGAGCACCGCGCCGATCGGGTGGCGGTGTCGCCATGCCGCGATCGTGCCGAGCGGGACGGCGAGGACGACGGCGACGATCATCGCCGCGGCGACGAGCCAGGCGGTGACGCCGAAGCGGTCGGCGATCTGGGGCCCGATGGGCAGGTGGGAGAGGTAGCTCGTGCCGAAGTCGCCGGTGAGGAGCCCCCCGATCCAGTCGAGGTAGCGCGTGTGGAGCGGCCGGTCGAGGCCGAACTCGGCGCGGAGCCGCGCGACCGACTCCTCGCTCGCGTTGAGACCGAGGGCGACCCGCGCCGGGTCGCCGGGGAGGATCTGCATGAACGCGAAGACGAGCACCGAGCTGACGACGAGGGCGACGAGGAGTCCGAGGACCCGTCGGAGGATGCGCATGGCGGACCGCGTCAGCCCCGGGCGAGGCCGGTGACGTCGAAGGACTCCCCGACGGAGTTCGTCGGCAGGCCCGTGACGTCCTTCTTCGCGACCACGAGGTTGGGCAGGAGGAACAGCCACTCGGACGCGTCGTCCTCGGCGAGGAGGCGGGCGGCCTCCTTCATCTTCGCGACCTGCGTCTTCTCGTCCCCGGCGTCGCCCGCGGCGATCGCGGCCCGCACCTTCGGGTTGTCGTAGTGGAGGTAGTAGTCGGGGTTGCCGTACAGCGTGGGCAGGTCGCGGGGTTCGACGTGGGCGACGATCGAGGCGTCGTAGTCGCCGTTCTTCATCACCTGCGTGACCCATGCGGCGGGGAACTCGAGTTGGTCGAGCGTCACGCGGAACCCGGCCTTCTCGAGGTCGCTCTTGACGACCTGGCCGCACGAGGTGGCGTACGGGAGGGTGGGCAGGCGCAGCCGCACGGTCGCGTCGGGGTGGGCGCTCCTGGCGAGGGTCGCCTTGGCGGCCTCGGGGTCGTGGGGGCGCAGGCCGGTGAGGTCCTCGTACCAGGGGTCGGTGGGCGGAACCATGCTGCCGATGAGTGTGCCCCGGCCCGCCCAGCAGCTCTGGAGGAGGGACTTCTCGTCGATCGCCTGCCGCGCCGCCCGGCGCACGGCGGGGTCGTCGAACGGCGGGCGCGCGTGGTTGAACGAGAGGACGACCTCGCCGTTCGTCGTGCCCTCGACGACCTGGAACCGGGGGTCGTTCGTGAACTGACCGAGCGACTCGGGGGCCTGCACGGTGGACACGACGTCGATCGCGTTCGTGAGGAGCGCGTTGTCGAGCGCCGTCGGGTCCTTGAAGTACTTGAGCGTGACGCCGGTGAAGAACGGCGTCGTCCCCCAGTAGTCGTCGCGACGCGTGAGGTGGAGGGAGTCACCCCGCTTCCACCGATCGACCGTGTACGGGCCGGTGCCGACCGTCGTCGTCGCGAGGTCGTCGACGCCGGTGCGGCTGAACATCGCGCCGATGCGGGTCGTCATGCGGTACAGCCAGTCGTTGCTCGGGCGGGTCAGGGTGACGACGAGGGTGTGCTCGTCCTTCGCCTCCGCCTTCGCGACGACGTCCATGGCGCGGGCGAGCGAGGTCGTCCACTCCTTCTTCACCCGGTCGATGGAGAACACGGCGTCGGCGGCGGTGAACGGCTGCCCGTTCGAGAAGGTGGCGCCCTCGACGAGGTGGAAGGCGTACGTGCGCCGGTCGGGCGAGACATCCCAGCTCTTCGCGAGGCGCGGGACGACGCGGCCGTCGTCGTCGACCGCGACGAGCCCCTCGTACACGTTGTCGAGGAGGGCCTGCGGGATGGCCGCACCGTCGGTGCGCGTGAAGTCGAGATTGGCAGGCTCGGCGATCATGCCGACGGCGAGATCCGTCGAGGGGGCCCCCGAGGGTCCGCCGGTGCCCGAGCTGCCCGCTCCCGCCGAACAGGCCGTGAGCACGAGGGAACCGGCGAGGGCGAGCGCGGCGAGTCGGCGCATGGAGGTGTCTCTCCTGGTTGGCGTGTGGACCGGGGCGGCCGCCGGGCTTCGACGGCGAGCCGTGACGACGGTAGCCCACGGCCACCACGATCGCACCGGAGTCCCCCGCGCGCTTGCACCGACGGTCCCGTAACTTACGGTGGAGTAAGTCACCCGTCCGCACCCCTGGAGGAACCCCCGTGTCCCACCGCACCCTCACGTCGTGGATCACCACGAGCCTGCGTGACAACGCCGATCTCGTGGCCCTGCGGGTCCGACGGCGGGGCGACTGGGTGACGACGACGTACCGCGAGCTCGACGAGATCTCCGCCCGCCTCGCCACCGCGGTCCTCGAGCTGGGGCTCACCCCCGGCGATCGCGTCGCCATCCACGCCGGCAACTCCCCCGAGTGGACGATGGTCGACATCGCCTGCCTCCGCGCGGGGCTCGTCACGGTCCCCATCTACACGACGAGCACGCCGAGCCAGATCGCCCACGTGCTCCGCGACAGCGGCGCCCGCGTCGTCGTCTGCGGCACCGAGGAACTACTCGCCCGCACGCAGGAGGCCCTCGCCACCGACGACGACCTCGACACGCACATGCCGTGCGTCCTCCTGCCGGGTGATCGTCACGCCGACGACACGGCCGGAGCGGAGGGCGCCTCCGTCCGCACGCTCGCGCAGATCCTCGACACCGTGCCCGGCGACGCCGAGACCCTCACCCGGCTGCGGGAGGAGTTCGCCGCCAAGGAGGAGGAGGTCGACCCGGACACACCGGTGACGATCATCTACACCTCCGGCACGACCGGCGCCCCGAAGGGTGTCGTCCTCACGCAGCGCGCGTACTCCCGCGAGCTCTACGTCATCGACACCCTCTTCGGCCTCCCCCGCGGTGAGCGGAACATGTCGTTCCTTCCCCTCAGCCACGCCTACGAGCGGGGATGGACGTACTGCGCGCTCGCGAGCGGCATGGAGAACTGCTCGGTCACGGACCCGAAGACGGTGGCGGCGGCGATGCTCGACATCCGCCCGGCGACGTTCGTCTCCGTGCCGCGCCTCTACGAGAAGGTCTACGCGGGTGCGCACCAGCTCGCCGGGGAGGGGGTCAAGCGGCGGCTCTTCGACTGGGCGTTGCGTGTCGGTGCCGACGTCCAGCGGCGCCGCCGCGAGGGCCGCCCCGTCCCCCGCACCCTCGCCGCCCGCCACGCCCTCGCCGACCGGCTCGTCCTCCACAACGTGCGCGACGTCGTCGGCGGCGAGAAGTACGTCATGGCCGCGGGCGGGGCCCCGCTGCGTCAGGAGGTCGAGGAGTTCTTCCTCGCCGCGGGTCTGCCCATCTACCAGGGGTACGGCCTCACGGAGACCGCCCCGCTCGTCTCCTGCAACGCTCCGGGGGCGGTGAAGAGCGGCACGGCGGGGCGCCCCGTGCCGGGTACGGAGGTGCGCATCTCGGACGAGACCGGCGAGATCCTCGTCCGTGGCGACAACGTCACCCCTGGCTACTACAACCGGCCCGAGGAGACCGCCGCGGTGATCGACGAGGAGGGCTGGTTCCACACCGGTGACGTCGGGCACCTCGACGCCGACGGTTACCTCCTCATCACCGACCGCATCAAGGACCTCATCGTCACGATGCAGGGCAAGAACATCGCCCCCGGCCCCATCGAGTCGGCCCTCACCGCGGACCCGCTCGTCGAGGCCGCCGTCGTCATCGGTGACGGACGCCCCTACCTCACGGCCCTCATCCAGCCGTCGTTCGAGGAACTCGAGCATCGGGCCCGGGAGAAGGGCTGGGCCAGCGACTCGACCGAGGAACTCCTCGCTCGTGGCGAGGTCGAGCAGTACTACGACGACCTCATCGCCCGCGTCGGTCGGGACTCCGCCCGCTACGAGCGGATCCAGAAGTTCCGTCTCCTCTCCGAGCCGCTCACGATGGACGCCGGCGAGATCACCCCCACCCTCAAGGTGCGCCGCGGTCCCGTGGAGCGCCGCCACGCCGACCTCATCACCTCGATGTATCAGTGAGTCGCCCGACGTATCACTGAGCCGCCCGACATCCAGGCGGTCCGGCAAATCAGTGCAACGAGAAGATCGTCTGTGATTCACATCGAATGACTGATCGGCATCCTCGAAAGAGTTCCTCACGGGATGCTGGGCGCAGCGCCAACGCTCACGGGTGAAGGAATGATCCTTTCGCAAATATCCTCTCGCCCCGATGATGGCTCCGGCCATGATCCATCGTCGGGGCGGGGGTTTGCTGACGCGTCTGGACGAGGCAAGAGCCCCTTGAGCCGTGAAGACGTTGATCACTATTCCAGGTCGCACTCTGCCCCTCGGCTCCAGGCTCCCCCTCTACACGAATCCGCGCACTTCACGTCGAGAGCCACCAGGTGAAACCCCCACGACGGGTCGGGCCTCAGAGCGCCATCTGACTCAGGGTGTGGATGAGCAGCCCGGCGAGGCCACCGACGACGGTGCCGTTGATGCGGATGAACTGCAGGTCCCGACCCACGTGGAGTTCGATGCGGTCGGCCGCCTCCTTGCCGTCCCACTGCTCGATGACCTGTGAGATGACGGGCACGAGCTCGGCGCCGTAGGTGTCGACGAGCCCGGCGACGGCGTCACCGACGCGCCTGTCGACACGGGCGCGCAGGTCGGCGTCGTTCAGCAGCCGTTCGCCGAGCGAGACGAGCTCGGTGTGGATGCGGGTCCGGAGCCGACCGCCCGGTTCGTCGAGCGCGTCGGTGAGGGTGCGCCGAAGGATCCCCCAGAGGCCCATCGCGGTCTCGAGGGTCTGCGGATGCTCGAGGAACGTCGCCTTGAGCTCCTCGGCGCGCTGCCTCGTCGCCGGATCCTCCCGCAGGTTGCGGGCGAGGTCGCGGAGCAGGTCGTCCACGGCGAGACGCATGCGGTGGTGTGGGTCGTCCCGGACGTCGCCCACCCACTTGAGCGCCTCGGTGTGGAGCCGGTCGACGACCATGCTGTTCACCCACAGCGGCGTCCACGTCGGCGCCCGCTCCCCCACGACCGAGGCGAACGTGTCGGGGTTGTCGAGGAGCCAGTCGTGTGCCTCGACGACGACGAGGTCGACGAGGCGGCGGTGCACGTCGTCGCGCACGACCTGGTCGAGCAGAGCGCCGGCCAGGGGTGCGACGGGTTCGTCGACGAGACGCGGCATCACCGACTGGGCGACGACCTCACGGATCTCCGAGTCGGTGACGTGCCCCATCGCGCGCGTCGCGAGACTCGCGCCGTGGACGACCACGCGGTCGGCGTTCTCCGGCACGGCGAGCCACCCACCGAAGCGGGACGTGGCGTCCGAGGCGAGGAGCCGCTCCCGCGCCGCCTCCCCCGTGAGGAAGTGCCCCGAGACGAAGTCCTCGAGCGACTTGGCGAACGTGTCCTTCTTACGCGGCACGAGGGCCGTGTGCGGAATCGGCAGACCGAGCGGGTGACGGAACAGCGCGGTGACGGCGAACCAGTCCGCGAGCGCGCCGACCATCGCGGCCTCCGCGGTCGCGTTGACGTAGCCGAGGACGCCGACGCGGTGGATCGTGAGCGCGAAGACGATGATCGCGAGGACGAACAGCGAGGTCGCGAGCGTGCGCATCCGCGACAGCGCCGCGCGACGTTGCTCGTCGGCTTCGGTGAGGGCGAGGGTCTGCATGCGCCGATTGTCCCCCGTGGACGCCGCCGCGACGACGGGGGTCGACCGGGCCCGCCGTCGTCGACGGGCCCGGACGTCCGACCCGGTCAGCCGCAGTGGAGGTGACGTTCGACGAGGGTGCGGAGGCCCGCGACGTCGCCCTCGAGTCGTTCGCTGAGCCCGAGGTCGTGGTAGGACTCGAGGTCCTCGGCCGTCGCGTCGACGAGCCCGGCCGGGAAGACGCCGCCCTCCTCGTAGACGGCGCGCATCGCACGGAGCGCCCGGGCGGACTCGGCGCAGGAGGCGGGGAGCTGGTCGAGGTCGGGGATCTCGCTCGCGTCCTCACTCACGTAGAGGCGTTCGGCGATCTCGAGGGAAGCGGGCGACTCGAGCCCGTGACGGGCCGCGACGGCGATCGCGGCGAGGTAGAGGTGCACCTGTGCGGAGCCGTCACCGCTGCGGATCTCGACGGTCTGCGGGTCGATGCGGTGCGGGAGCGACCCGGCGGGCTCGTTCGGGTTCGCGTCGCGCAGCATGCGGTCACCGACGCCCGCCCACCCGAGGGGGACGCGGACGAGGACGGAGCGGTTGCGATCGCCCCAGCAGATCGACGTCGGCGCCTCCTGGTGGGGCACGAGGCGCAGGTAGGAGGTGGGGACCGTGTTGCCGAACGCGGTGAGGGAGGGCGCGAGCTCGAGGTAACCCGCGATGACCTTGCGGGCGTCGTCGCTGAGGCCGTCCTCGCCGACGAACGCGTTCTCCCCGTCGCGGACGAGGCGGGTGTGGACGTGGAAGCCGCTTCCCGCCTGCCCGACGACGATCTTCGGGGCGAAGCTCACCTCGAGGCCGTGACGGTAGGCGACCTCCCGCAACACCCACTTGGCGAGGACGACCTGGTCGGCCGCCTCCTCGAGGGGGACGGGGAGGAACTCGATCTCCCCCTGCACCATCTCCCGACCCTCGTGGACGATGTTGCCGACCTCGGCGTGGCCGTACTTGATCTGGGCGCCCATCTCCGCGAGGTGCATCATCGCCTCGCGACGGATGCTCCCCCACTTGCTGAAGGGGTGGGACTCGTGGTAACCGCGCTGCTCGACGACGGGGTAGATCGTGTCCACCTCGTCGAAGACGTAGTACTCGAGTTCTCCGAGCGCCTCGAGGCGGGTGTCGGTGCGCTCCTCGAGGGTGCGGGCTGCCTTGCGCAGGACGTTCTCCGGCGCGGACGCGAGTGGTTCGCCGCTGCCGTCGTAGAACGAGCAGAGGAGGTCGAGGGTCGGTTCCTCGGCGAACGGGTTGAGGAACGCGGTGCGGTACCGCGGCACGACGTAGAGGTCGCTCGAGCGGGCGGCGACGAACGAGAAGAGACTCGAGCCGTCGACCCGCTCCCCGTACGTGAGGATCGACTCGAGGTGCTCGCGACCGTTGATGACGAAGTCGAGCTTCTTGAGCCGCCCGTCGCCCGCGACGTAGCGCAGGTCGATCATGCGGATACCGAGCTCCTCGACGGCCCGCACGAGGTCGTCGCGCGTGAACTCCGCCGCCGGCTTGCCGAGCAACCGCACGAGGGGGTGCGGGTCGAGCTGGACGCGGGGATCGCCGGATCCCTCGCCGCCGGTGCGGGCAGGGGTGGCGTGCTGGGCTCGGTCGGACATCGTCGTCTCCTTCGCGCGGTGTCGTTCCATCCTCGACCCGCCCGCATGTTCTCGTCCGGCGTTTGCGGGAAGCGCCCGGCCCCCTCCGGGAACGGCGACGGCCCACCTCCCCGGGGCCGGGGCGGCGGACCGTCGAAGGCGTCCCTCACCGGCGGAGGCCGTCGGCGATCACGCGTCGCGGGTGTCGGTCAGGAGCGACCGAGGAGCGACATCCAGCGCTTGTACTCGGCCGAGGCGGCCGGGTTGTAGCCGGTGAAGAGGTCGGAGCGGATGTAGCTCTCGGTCTCGTCGAAGTAGCTCTCGTAGGCGATCCAGTCGCGGTTCTTGAGCATCCAGTCGTAGACGAAATTGATGTACTTCGGGTTGTCGCCACCACCGTTGGGGTTGGCGCGGGCGATGCCCCACTCCGGGAGCACGAACGTCTTGTCGTGCTGCTTGGCGAAGTTCAGCCAGAAGTTCCAGCCGTACGCGCCGTCGCGGTGGTAGGCGATGTTCGCGTCGGTCGTGTAGCGCGGGTCCCAGTCGTAGGCGTCCATGCCGATGTGGTCGACGTAGGCGTCGCCGGGGTAGAAGACGCGGGCGTCGGGGGTGCCGGTCTGGCCGGGCCCCTCGTTGACGACCCACGCGATGCGCAGGTTCGGCCCACCCTTGCGGATGGAGGTGACGGCCTGGCGGTAGGCGGTCTTCCAGTCCTCGGCGGTGTTCGCGTGGGCGGCGGCCTTCCAGCCGGGGAGGTTCATCTCCCATCCGAGACGGATGTAGGCGTTGGGGTACTTCGCCGCGATGTTGCGGGCGAGCTTCTCCCACTGCGCGTTGTACCCGCCGGCCTTGGCGGTGGCGAGGTTGCCGTCGTTCGGCCACAGCGGCACGCCGACGTCAAGGGTGCCGGCGTACCCGGCGGGAATGCGCTGGCCGTCCATGAACCACGTGCTCTGCATCGCGCCCCAGGACTCACGGCTCGGGAACACGGTGATGACGTCGACCTTGCGGCCGCGGTTCTGCTCCCACTTCGTCACCTCACCGGCACGGTTCATCGGGTACATCCCGGAGTCCCAGTGCATGCCGCTGAGCTTGCCCTTCGCGGCCTTCGGCGCGGTCGTCGACTCCGGCGTCGTCGGCGTGGGCGTCGGGGTCGGGGTGGGCGTCGGGGACGGCATCGTGCCGGAGGCCTTCGTCACGACGATTCCGGAGACGAGGGCGTTGTCGACCTTCGATGTCCAGGAGAGGTCGAGCTTTCCGTCGGTGACCGTGGTGCGCACGGTGCGATCGTAGGCGGCGTTCTTGCCGACCGCGGCGAACACGTCGACGTCCTTGAGCACGCGGACGCCCTCGGCGGCGACGTCGAACACGCGGCGGCCCACGCCGTCGTAGTACGCCTCGCGCATCTTCAGGGTGACGTCGTAGGTGCCGTTGGGGACGGCGCGGCTCCACGTCGTGAGACGGACACGCTCGGGGCGGTAGAGCTGCTGGTCGGGCGTGTTCTTGATGGTCGACGGCGCGACCCACACGTCACCCCGGGCGAATCCCGAGGCGGCCTCGTAGGTGTTCCCCGCGGCGTCCTTGACGGGGCTCGACGTCGCGCCGACGCGGGCGACGACCGCGCCGGACGGTGCCGGGGCGGGGGTCGGCGTCGGAGCGGGCGTGGGTGTCGGGGCGGGCGTGCCCGAGAGGCGGGTGACCTGCAGCGCCGAGAGCAGCGGCGAGTCCTTCTTCCACGGGAAGCCGAGGTCGAGGCGACCGTCTGTGACCGTGACGTCGAAGGTGCGGTCGTAGGCGGCGTCCTTGCCGACGGCGGCGACGATGTCGACGTTCGAGAGCGCGGTGCGCCCCTCGGCGGTGACGTCGAAGACGCGCTGCCCGGGCTTTGTCCACCACTGCTCGCGCATCTTCAGCGTGACGCGGTAGGTGCCGTTCTCGACGGGCCTCGCCCACGAGTGGAACCGGACGAGTTCGGGGTGATAGAGGCGGGAGTCGGTGGCGCCCTTGATGGTGCCGGACGTGTACGACCGCGAGTAGTCACCACCGTCGAAGCCGCTGCGTGCGGCCCACGTCGTCCCGTCGGAGGCGGTGAACGCGGACGGGGCGACGGTCATGCGGATGTCGCCGGTGGCGGCCTCCGCGGTGGAGGTGAGGGTGAGGGCACCCGTCGCCGTGGCAGAGAGGGCGAGCGCGGCCGCCGTGAGCACGGAGGCAGGGCGGAGCAGGGTGGAGGAAGGCATGTGGCGATCGATCCTTCGGCAGGGTGGTGAGACGCCTGCCGATCGACCACCGACGCCCCGCACCTGAGCCCCGCCCCGCAGCCCGGGCAGCGTCCACGAGCGCGTCCGGGAGGTGTCGATCGCCGAGGTGTCGGCGAACGCCGGTGCTCCCCAACCGGATCAGCGCGGCGCAGGCCACCTCGCCGCGCGTGGCGGGCATGTGGACCGCGTCGTCCACGACGGCCCCGATCATCCATCATGTGAGACGACGTCGGCGCGGCGGAACATCACCCTCGGCACGGGCCGCCCGCGTGGGGGGGGCAGGACTCGGCGACGGGCGGGCGCGGGTCTCCCCCACACCCGCCCGTCGGCGCTCAGCCTCGGTAGGCCCCCGGCAGCACCGCGGCGGCGGGCTCGAGCGCCTGGGTCCAGCCGTAGACGGCGAGCATCGCCTCGACCTGGTCCGCGGGGAGCGTCGTCGGACCCTCGCAGAGGGCGACGTCGACGGCGGCGCAGAACGCGTCGAGGTTCTCGGGCGTCTGGACGATGGCGTCCTCGGGCAGCCCGTCGAGCCCGGAGGCACCGACGACGGTCGAGACGGACGGCAGTCCGTGGGCGACGTACTCGAGGAGTTTGATGCGAGACCCGCCACCCTCGAGGAGCGGGGCGACGCCGAGGCGGGCACGCTCCAGGAGCGGACGCATGCTCGGCACGTCGGCCTCGACGCGCACCCCGGGGGCGGCCTCGAGGCGGGCGCGGAAGTCGTCGGAGGGGTTTCGCCCCGCGACAGTGAGGACGACACCCGGATGGGTCTCGACGAATCGGGCCCACTGCGGACTCTCGACGAGCCAGAGGATGCCGCCGACGTTCGGACGCCAGTCGAGGGCGCCGGTGAAGAGCAGCTCGGTCCCGAGCGGGTTGTCGGCGACGGCGCGGGCACGGTCGAGACCGGTCGGCGGCGTGACGCCGTTGCGGGCGACGGCGACGGCGGGTGCTCCGTCCTCGCGGGCGACCTCCCCGTCGTGCTCGGTGCACACGACGGTGGGGTACGTGGAGCCGACGGTGCGTTCGAGCCGACGTAGGAGTCCCGCCTCGAGGTGAGCCGCGACCTTCATCGGGCCGCTCTCGGCGCCGGCCCGCTGGCGCATGAGGTCGGACTCGACGTTGTGGGTGCTGAGGACGACGGGCAGGTCGTCGGGCAGGAGATCGGCGACCCCGAAGAGGCACGTGTGGTCGACGACTGCCACGCCGAACGGGCCGAGCACGCGCAGCGTGTCGGAGACCTGGGTGAGCAGCGCCGCCCCGCACGTGCGGGGCGCACCGACGGAGCGGTAGCGCGGCAGGGTGAGAGCGTCGGCGAGGAGCGACCGACGCGGTGCCTGCCGCAGCGGCTCGAGGACGATCTCGTCGCTGCCGGGCAGACGTCGGACACCGGTGACCCCCGTGGGGGCGACGACGACGACGTTGGCGCGACGGGCGAGCCACCGCGCGATGGCGAGCGTGCGGAGCATCCCGCCGGAGGTCGCGGGCTCGCCGAACTCCTTGGTGACGAGGAGGATCGGACGACGTCCCGCCTCGGGAGCCCCACCGGTCGGCGCACGACGCGCGGCCGGGGCGGTCTCCTCCATGCGGGCCCGGGCGACCTCGCGGCCACCCACGGACGCACGGCCGGTGAGCAGACCCGCCGCCTGCGCGAGGAACAGCGGCGCCATCTCACCACCGGTGAGGCGCTTCTGTGCCGAGCGGGCGAGGTACCCCGCGGCGAGGGTCCCCGACATCACCGCGGCGGGCACGCCCGGGTGGTAGCGGTGCACGTAGTTGCGGAACGAGGCGCCCTTGAGGCGCATCATCTCCGCCGACGGCGCACCGGAGGAGCCGGCTCCGTGGGCGACGACGACGTCCGGTCGGAGCACCTGCCGCAGGCCCGCCTCACGGGCACGGCGACCGAAGGACATGTCCTCGGAGTAGACGAAGAACGACTCGTCGAACCCACCGAGGCGGCGGAACTGGACCGTGCGCACGGCCATGCAGGCGCCCGTGGTCCAGTCGACCGCGAGCCGCTCACCGATTTCCGGCTTGGCGTAGACGCCGGCGCGCGGCCACCTCTTGTGCAGGCCCGCGGCGTAGGCGGTGGTACGCCACACGTCGGGCTCCCATCCGGCGACGCCGATCTCGACGTCGCCGTCGGCGCCCGCCATCGTCGCCGCGTGCGAGGCGGAGACGGGGTCGGCCGCGAGACCCTCGACGAGGGCCCGCAGGTCGGCGACCGTGGGCCGGGAGTCGGGATTGACGAAGACGACGAATTCCGCCTCCGAGGAGAACGCGCCGATGTTGGCGGCGCGGGCGAAGCCCACTCCTCCTCCGTCGAGGTAGCGCACCTGCGGGCGCTGCGCGGCCCACTCGATGAGCCCGTCCACGCCGCTGCCGTTGTCGACGAGCGCGACGGGCACCTCGGTGCCCCACCTCCCGACGAGTTCCTCGACGTGGGCACGGCTGCGGTAGGTGACGAGGACCACCTCGAAGGTGTGCCCCGCTCCCTCGCGGGTACGCGTCCCGTTGGCGCCGCCGGCGGTGTCGAATGCCGTCATGACCTCATCCCCCAGGTCTCGATCGCTGCCGGGCCGGATGGCCCCGGACATCGTCGGTCACCCTAGCCCGCGGCGTCCGACACGCGGCAACCGATCTGGGATGCACACGAGATCCGGACACCCCTTTCCGTATCGAACGGTCCTGTGGCTGTAGTGTGTTCATCTGGGCATGCGACCAGGACGAACGCCCGGATGCGACGACGACGCCGGGCGGGTGGCCCGGCGTCGCCATGGTCGGTAGAGTGGGACCACCGTCCAAGTCGGTCGTTTGCTCCTCGAGGCGCTGTCCACGCCCCGCTCGACCCGCACCCGCGGGCCCGAACGAGGCGAGACCGGGCGCTTCGATGCGCAGCGGGGAGGAACCCGATGCGGACCTCGAAGGGGAATCTGGGGGCCGGGCGATCTCGATCGTCCCGGGCCGTGTCCGAAACACGGAGGGCTGTCTTGTCCATTCACGAACGTGAAGCCGCAGCGCGGCCGGCGCACCGTCGTGCGCGCCGCCCGCGCGTCGCGGCCGAGCGAGTGCAGGTGCCCGGGGGAAGCACCGCGTTCGCTCCATCGATCGACGGCGACATCTTCTCGGTCGCCTCGCGTGCCGGGTCGTGGTCGCAGAGGTACCTGCACCGCGTCGTCTTCTGGGACGTGGTGAGCGCCTGCGCCACCGTGGCCCTCGCACTCGCCGTCGGGCCGGGTCGCGCCGACATGAGTCCGTCGTACATCGCGGCGAGTCTCGCGATGCCGCTGCTCTGGGTCATGGCGCTCGGCCTCTGTCGGGCCTACGAACGCCGCTACCTCGGCGTGAGCGAGGAGGAGTACCGCTCCGTCGGCCGTGCCGTCGTCGGGCTGCTCTCGCTCCTCGCCATCGGGGGCCTGTTCGTCAAGGCCCAGTGGAGTCGTCTCTACGTCATCACCCTCGTCATCGGGCTGTTCACCCTCGGGCTGCTCGTGCGTCGCCTCATGCGGGCGTGGCTGCACCGCAACCGCCGCCAGGGTCAGCTCATGCAGCGCACGGTCGTCGTCGGTCGCGCCGACGCCGCCGCCGAGCTCATCCGCAACATCAAGTCCTCGCCCGACCAGGGTCTCGACGTCGTCGCCGTCTGCACCTCGCAGGCCGGTGGCGACGACACGACGACGACGATCGAGGGCGTGCCGGTCATGGGGTCCGCCCTGGAGACGATCTCCGCGGTCGACCTGTGCGACGCCGAGGTGGTGGCCGTCACGGCCCACCCCGAGCTCCGCGGCAAGGCTCTTCGCCGTCTCGCGTGGGCCCTCGAGGAGCGCGACGTCGAACTCGTCGTCTCCACCGGCCTGCTCGACGTCGCCGGCCCGCGGCTCTCGCTGCGTCAGTCGAACGACATGTCGCTGCTCCACATCGAGCGTCCCGCGGCGACGCGCCGCTCGGTCATCCTCAAGAGCCTCATGGACCGCACGCTCGCAGCGATCCTCGTCGTGCTCCTCTCGCCGGTGTTCCTCGCCATCGCCATCGCGATCAAGGTCACCTCGCCCGGCCCGGTGCTGTTCCGTCAGAAGCGCGTCGGCGTTGGTGGCGAGTTCTTCACGATCTACAAGTTCCGCACGATGGTCGTCGATGCGGAGAAGCAGCTCGCCGCCCTCCTCGCGTACAACGAGGGCAACGAGGTGCAGTTCAAGATGAAGAAGGACCCGCGCATCACGCCCATCGGCACGTTCCTGCGCCGGTTCTCCCTCGACGAGCTGCCCCAGCTGTTCAACGTGCTCATCGGCAACATGTCGCTCGTCGGCCCGCGTCCGCAGAGCCAGGCCGAGGTCGAGCAGTACGAGCCCGACGCGATGCGTCGCCTCCACGTTCGTCCCGGCATGACGGGTCTGTGGCAGATCAGTGGCCGCAGCGACCTCGACTGGGAGCAGTCGATCCGCCTCGACCTGCGATACGTCGACAACTGGTCGCCGATCGGTGACCTGCAGATCCTGTTCCGCACGTTCAGGGCCGTGCTCACGAGCAGCGGCGCCTACTGACACCGCCCGCCTTCTCCGAAGGCGAGCCCACCCGACGGGGGTGGATCACCGCGACGGTGATCCACCCCCGTCGTCGTGTCCGGGCCCGGCTCTGGGCGTGCGAGGGATGGGGGTTACTGTCCGACCTGGCGGAGGTGTGTGAGCGCACTCTCCTGGACCACGGGTGAGGAGTGGGGATGAACGCGGCACGACGACGCAGGATCGCGCGAACGGCAGGGCTGGTGTCGACCGGCCTCGGGTTGGGTGCGGCCGGGGTCGGCGCGACCGCGGCATGGATCCTCAATGCGCCTCGACGCCCCGACCTCCCGTACACGTTCACCCCGTTCGAAGTGGGGCTCGAGGAGGAGACCGCCCGGTTCGAGGCGGAGGACGGCGTGTCGCTCGTCGGTTGGTTCCTCGACGACCCCGACGCAGACACCGTCGTCATCTGCTGCCACGGCCACCGCGGAAACAAGTCGGACATGCTCGGAGTCGGCCCCGGCCTCCACCGAGCCGGGAACGCCGTCTTCATGTTCGACTTCCGCGGCAACGGTGATTCCGGCGACGGCCCGCAGTCGCTCGCGTTGCACGAACAGCTCGACCTGCGTGCCGCGGTCGACTGGGTGGCGCAACGGCGTCCGGACGTGCGCATCGCCGTCGTCGCGTTCTCGATGGGGGCGGCGACCGCGCTGCTCACCGCGGTCGAGGACCCCCGCATCGCCGCACTCGTCCTCGACTCGCCGTTCGCGACGATGAGCGACGTCGTCGGGGCAGGTATCCGCCAGTTCCGCCTGCCCCCGGGGCAGTTGGTGCCGGTGGCCGACCTCGTCAACCGGGTGCGATACGGCTACCGGTTCGCGGAGGTCCGTCCCATCGACGTCATCGACAGGATCGCGCCGCGACCCATCCTTCTCGTCCACGGCAGGGACGACCACATCATCCCGTTCTCGCACGCGGAGCAGCTCGCCGCTGCTGCCGCGCCGGGCACGGTGGAGTTCGTGCCCTGCCCCGGCGTCGACCACTGCGGCGCGTACTTCGCCGACCGGCCCGGGTACATCGCGCGGCTCGCGGACTTCCTCCGCCGTACGGCGCACCACTCCCCCGCCGGCGTCTGAGGCGCCGCGTCAGGCCTGAGGCGCGACGTCCCCGCTGAGGTGCCCCACCGCGAGGCGGGCGTGGAGGGCGACGCCGGTGGCGAGGACGTCGTCGTCGACGTAGAAGCCCGGGTTGTGGTTGGGCGCGACGCCGCGGCCCCCCCTCGGCGGGCCGCAGCTCCTCGCCGTCGAGCACGGCGTCCTGCGCGCCGAGGTTGACGCACACGCCGCCGTAGGCGCCGATGAACACGGACATGTCGTCGTACCCCATGCCGCCGGGCATCTCGAGCACGTTCTCCTCGCCGACGAGGTCCTCGAGAACGGGCCGCACGGCGTCGATCCAGTCGGGCGCGTTGTGCAGCGCGGGCACGGCCTGCAGGAACTCGACCTCGGCCTCGCAGCCGTACGCCTGCGCGACGTGCGTGGCGGTGCGGCGGATGCGCTCCTGCAGGTCGTCCGTGACGGAGGCGCGCAGCGCGCGCGCGGTACCCCACAGGGTGACGTGTTCGCCGATGACGTTGAACCGGCCCACGTCCTGCACGTGCCCGACGCTCACGGCGATGCGTTCCCCGGCGGGGACCTGCCGGTAGAGCTGGCCCATGGCGGCGACGATGTCGGCGGCGGGCGGCATGGGGTCGACGCCCTGCCACGGCATCGAGCCGTGCACCTGGCGACCAATGACGGTGACCTTGACGACGCACGACGCCGCGTAGGCGTTGCCGCGCGAGTACGCGATCATCCCCGTCGGCAGCGGCGCGACGTGCATGCCGAACGCCGCCGTCGGGGAGAACCGGTCGAGGACGCCGGAGTCGGCCATGGCCTGCGCGCCGCCCTCCTCGTCGACGGGCGGGCCCTCCTCGGCGGGCTGGAAGCAGAACACGACTGTGCCGGGCAGCTCGTCGCGCACGTCCGTGAGCACGGACGCCGCGCCCATGAGCATCGCCGTGTGCGCGTCGTGCCCGCACGCGTGCGCGACGGGGAACGGCCCGCCCGGGTAGTCCTCGTCGACGACGGTGGAAGCGAACGGTTCGTCGAAGACCTCCCGCACGGGCAGCGCGTCCATGTCGGCGCGAAGCAGGACCGTACGGGCGCCCGCCTTGGAGCCCGACCCGTCGGGACCTGCCCCACCCCCGCGCAGCACGCCGACGACGCCGTGACCGGCGACGTCGGTGATCACCTCGTCCAGGCCGAGGCCGCGCAGGTGGTCGGCGACGTATGCCGCCGTCTTCTCCTCGCGGTTGGACAGCTCTGGGTGGGCGTGCAGATGGTGCCGCCACTGCACGACGTCGGCCGTCACGTCACGGGCGCCGTCGTCGAGCTGGGCGGGGGTGAGGGGGGACATCGGATCCTCCGGGGACCGTTCGAGGGTGTGGTGCCGTTCGGGCGTCAGAGCGCCGCGAGCGCGGCGTCGAGCGCGTCGACGGCGCGGGCCACCTCGTCGGGCGTGACGATGCACGGCGGCACCATGTGGATGCGGTTGGCCGAGGGGAACACGACGACGCCACGCTCCTGGCAGGCCTTCTTGATCGCACCGATCTTGGCGGCGGCGAGGGGCTCGCGGGTGTCGCGGTCCGCGACCAGCTCGACGGCCCAGAACACGCCGGTGCCGCGCACCTCGCCGACGGCGTCGTGCTTGTCGGCGAGCGCCTCCAGGGCCGGGCCCAGGTGGTCGCGGCCGATCGTCGCGGCGTTCTCGACGGCCTTCTCCTCGGCCATCGCCTCGAGGTTCCCGACGATCGCCGCCGCGGCGAGAGGATGCCCGGAGTAGGTGAGCCCGCCGGGGAACACGCGCTCGTCGAACTCGTGCGCGATGCGGCCGTCGACCATGACGCCGCCGACGGGCACGTACCCGGAGTTCACGCCCTTGGCGAACGTCACGAGGTCGGGGCGCACGTCGTACGCGTCGAGCGACAGCCACTCCCCGGTGCGACCGAACCCGGCCATGACCTCGTCGAGGATGAGGACGATGCCGTAGCGGTCGGCGATCTCGCGCACGCCGGGCAGGTAGCCGGGCGGCGGCATCATCACGCCGGCCGTGCCGGGGATGGTCTCGAGGAGGATGCCGGCGACCGTTTCGGGGCCCTCGGCCTGGATGACGCGCTCCAGGTGGTGCAGGGCGCGCTCGCACTCCTCCTCCACGGAGGTGGCCCAGAACTCGCTGCGGTACAGGTACGGGCCGAACACGTGGACGTGGCCGCGGGCGTACTCGTTCGAGGAGCGCCGCCAGTCTCCCGTCGCGACGATGGAGGCGCCCGTGTTGCCGTGGTACGAGCGGTACCGGCTGACGATCTTGTCGCGGCCGGTGACGAGGCGGGCCATGCGCATGGCGTTCTCGTTGGCGTCGGCGCCGCCGTTGCTGAAGAACACCTTCTCGAATCCCTGCGGTGCCCGCTCGAGCACCAGGCGGGCGGCCTTCGCGCGGGTCGCGTTGGCGGTGGCGGGCGCGATGGTCGCGAGCTGCTTCGCCTGCTGCGCGATGGCCTCGACGATGCGCGGGTGGCCGTGACCCATGTTCGTGAACACGAGCTGGCTCGAGAAGTCCAGGTAGCGGTTGCCGTCGTGGTCCCACAGCTCGCAGCCCGAGCCGCCCGCGATCTCGAACGGCGGCAGCGACCCCTGCGCGGACCACGAGTGCAGGACGCGCGCGTGGTCGGCCTCGATGACGTCGGCGCTGCGGATGGTGTCGTCGGCCATGTCGTGCTCCCTCGTTGCGTGTCTGTCGGACGACGGCCACCGCGAGCGGCCGAGACATGCGGGGTGGTCGCGGCGCGGGGCGTCTTCCCGCACGGTACGCGGATCGATCCCGCCGACGACACCCTTCGAGCGCGGGAGAATCCTGCGCCGCACTCCCGGCGGTTCGGTGCGAGTGCCCCCTCCCTTCCGCCGAACTCACGTCCCGATCCCCTTGAAAACCCCCGGGGTCGTCGGTAGTCCTGAGACATGGACACCCATGCTCGCGACCACGCCCTGGGGCGCATCGACGTCGTCACCCTCGACGACCTGTCCGCGGTGAGCCGCGACGTGCCGCTCGACCTCTCGGCCGTCCAGGCCGCCTGGCCCGAGTTCGAGCGCGGGTTCGACTCGCTCCGAGGACGTCGGATGATGGGGCTCTGCTTCGCCGGCACCGGGGTCTACCGGATGTGCGCGACCCGTCTGGAAGGCGACGCCAACGACTCCCTCGGCCTCGACGAGACGACCGTCCCGGGCGGTGACTACCTCCGCCTCCGCCTGCGTGGTGAGCCCCCGGCGATCTACGAGCGGATCGGAGAGGCGTTCGACGTGCTCTTCGACCTCGCGGACCACGACCCGACCCGCCCCCACATCGAGAGCTACCGCCGTGAGGGCGAGATCGACTGCCTCGTCCCTGTGGTCTCGAATCCGTGACGGAACAGCGCAACCGCAGGCGTGCACGTCGGACCCCTCTGATCGAGTGCCCTGCCCAGGGCCGACCTGTCGACGTCTACGTGAGTTGACCGGTATGCCCTGGCCTTCCGAACTCCGAACAGCGACGCGCTGCTCCGAAACGGCGATCGGCCGTGCCGATGCCGTGAGCCGCGGGTCTGCGAGGCCCACACCCTTCGGCGCACGATGTGGGTGGCCTCGGTGTGCGGAGCAGGGTCGGGGCAGAAGAGAGACGGATGTGAAGGGTTCGGACCAGACATCGCCCTACGCGAGTGAACCGATCTCGCTGGACGGCACGGTCTACCTCGTGATCGCAAAGCCGTCACATGTTGCGACGTGGCTGATCGGCCCGCACATCGATGGTGGAAGTCCGTTGGACGCCCTGGGAGGGTCACTCCTGGCCGTGACGGTGCGCCGGGTCTTCGGCCGCGCGCCCCATCACGTCCTCGTTCAGGAGCGGGTGGGGTGGCTGCGGTGGCGCACGGTCTACGACTGCTCGTTCCCCACCTTCGAACAGGCGTACCGACACGCCCTCGACAAGGAACACGAACTGACGAACGGAGAATGGGCGGCCCTGCGACCGCAGGCATCGACGACTCCCGGCGATCTACCGCGGGATCACCAGCGAAGCTGCGACGCGCCGCCCTGCCGCCGGCGTGGGCGGTGATGAGTCGCGCCGAAGACCCCGGCCATGCAGAAGCCGGCGCGCGCATCGGCGCGCGCGACCGTGAAGGGGTGACGCGCCGACAGGTCCAGCCATCCTGGAGAGCACGGCACGAGGGCCGGGTGGTGCGTCCACCCGGCCCTCGTCATCGGATCGGTCAGCGTCGACCCATCGGTCGGTCGAGAAGGCCCGCGACGCCGCGCTGCTGCTCGCCGAGGTAGGCGTCGAGGACGAGCAGGGCGCCGGTGGTCACGGGTGTCGCCCACTGGAGCCACGAGATGTGGCGACGGGCCTGGGCCCGGTCGTCCGCGGAGGCGCCGGTGTCACCGATCGTCTCCCCCACCTTCCACGCCGCGAGGGAGGACGCGATCGCCGCACCGGTCGTCGCGGTCTTGAGGACGACGGCGGCCGTCGTCGGCGGGTGCGCGAAGACGCGACGGCGGTTGTCGGCGACGATCCCGAGACCGGAGAGCAGGTGCAGGCCGATCGCCGCACCCTGCACCGGGCCCCACCGGTTCCAGCCGGTGTCGGCGGCCTCCCGCCGTTCACGGGCCGTGTCGGGTTCACGGGTGGCCGGGTTGAGGCCCACGGCGCCCATGAGGGAGCCGCCGAACCAGGCGGCGTTCGTGAGCAGATGGGTGGCGCGGACGGTCGTGCTGAGGACGCTCATGGAGTTCTCCTGATGTGACGTGGGATAGCGGGGTGCGGGAGTCGCGGGCGGGGTGTCAGTCGTCCTGGCCGGGGAGGATCGACTTGGCCGCGTCGACGGCCTTCGCGACCGCGGGCCGGGCGTCGCCACCGTCGGTCCATGCGGGGTCGTGCGGCAGCGGACCCATGGGGTCGGCCTGCGCCGGTTCGGCGGTGCGCGGCGCGAGCGACCGGCGGATCGACTCCTCGACGCCCAGGAGTTCGTACCCCTCGGGGAGGAGGTCGCGCGTGAAGTCGTCCTCGCCGCACACCATGTCGTGGTGGAGGCTCTCGATGAGCGACTCGACGGTCTGGGCGGGCACGTCGGTGAGCGACCCGACGAGGGTGCCGACGAGCTGGGTCGGCAGCAGCGGGATCGTCACCTGCGGACGGGTGAGGTCCGCGAGGTCGGCGTAGGTCTCCAGCAGCTCCGGGTAGGGCATGCGGTCGGGGCCGCCGACGTCGTAATGCCGCGACGGGCCCGGCACGGACAGCGCGCCGTAGAGGGCCTCGAGGACGTCGACGATCGCGATGGGCTGCACCTGCGAGCGCATCCAGTCGGGCACGGTCTGCAGCGGCAACCGTTCGCTCACCTGCCGGATGACCTCGAAGCTCGTCGACCCGCTGCCCATGAGCACGGCGGCCCGCAGCGTGATGGTCACCGCGGGGGTCGAACTGAGGATCTCCTCGACCTCGAGGCGGGAGGCGATGTGGCGGGAGAGCTCGTCGTGGTCCACCGGCGGCACCAGCCCGGAGAGGTACACGACCCGCCCGACGCCGTGCGCCCGCACGGCCTCCGCCATGTTCGTGGCGCCCTGTCGGTCGGTCTCGACGAAGTCCTCACCCTTCATGCCGTGGATGAGGTAGTACACGGCGTCCACGCCTTCGCATGCGGCGGCGACCTGGTCGGCGTCGAGGATGTCCATCTCGACGGTCTCGTCGCGGTCGCTCCACCACGGGCCCTCCTTGGAGGGGTCGGACGTCGTCGTGCGCACCTCGTGGCCACGGTCGAGGAGCAACGGCACGAGCCGTCCCCCGACGTAACCGGTCGCGCCCGTCACCAAGATCTTCATGTGTCCCCACTCGTGCGGGCCTGCCCTCGGGCAGGCGGCGGCAGCCGTGGCCTCGGTCGAGGCCCGGCGGAGAGCGTCGTCCGACCTCCAGCGGGGGAAGAGATCGGTCGAGGCACCTCCGGTCGCTGTCACCCGACCTCGCGTGCCCGGCACCCGGTTCGCTGTCACCGACCCGAGGACCACGGTGCGCTCGGCACCATCGGTGAGGGTAACCCGCCCACGCCGAGGCGGCGCGGTAGACCCGCGACACCGTCCTGCGCGCCACGCACTCACGTGAGTCGACTCACCTCGAGTCGGGTGGGCTCACGTGCACACGTGAGCCCACCCGACGTCATGGGAGTCAGCTCACCTCAGGCAGACGGCTCGGACGGCAGGCGAGCCCGTCGAGGAACACCTCGACGATCCACTCACCCCCGTCGGGAAGCAGCCGTGAGGCGGGCTCGGGCAGGGGGCGGCTGAGCACCGACAGCGCGGCGAAGAAGCGAGGCGCGTCGAGGTCGTCGCGGGCGAGACCGTCGTGCCGCGCGCGGCCGAGCACCTTCTCGATCGCACCGAGGGTGCGGCCGCGCAGCTCGGCGGTGCGCTCCTCGAACTCCGTGATCCCTGCGGCGACGGGCGCCATCTCGCCGACGAGTGTGCCGAGCCGCAGCCCGGCCACATCACGCACGAACCCGGCCCACTCCCGCGCCGGGTCGGCGTCCCACCCATCGGTGTGGGCCTGTACCACCGCGGTGACACGCTCGTGCACCTCCGCGACGAGGCCCAGCAGCAGGTCCTCGCGGGCCGGGAAGTGGCGATACAGCGTGGCCACGCCCACCCCGGCCTCGGCGGCCACGGCCCGCATCGACGCCTGTGGGCCCTGCTCCGAGAACAGCCGCCACGCCGCGGCGATGAGCGCCCGCCTGTTCTCCTCCGCGTCGACGCGCATCGGCCCGCCTCCCTCTCCTCCTCGGGGCGCCGCACCCACCGGCCCACCCGGTGGCACCTTGCCACCCCACAAGCGGAACGCTACCGTATCGGTTATCCGGAACATAGTGTTCCGGTCAAGGGTGGGGGCACCGCGCCGCGCGGGGATGGGAGGCGTGCACGCGGGGTAAGTCGACGGGAGCCGCCCGGGCGCGGCGCACACCGTCCCGGGCACCCACCGACGCGAGGAGAGCGACGATGACCGAAGTGACCACCGACAAGGGCCTGTTCCGCAAGGTGAGGCTGCACGTCGACGACACGGGCGGGTCGGGGCGGCCGATCGTCCTCATCCACGGCTGGCCGCTGTCGGGGGCGTCGTGGGCGCCGCAGGTGCCCGCGCTCACCGAGGCCGGGTTCCGGGTCGTCACGTACGACCGTCGCGGGTTCGGCCGCAGCGACAAGCCGAAGAAGGGGTACGACTACGACACCCTCGCCGACGATCTCGCCGGCATCCTCGACGAGCTCGACCTGCGTGACGTCACCCTCGTCGGGTTCTCCATGGGCGGCGGGGAGGTCGTGCGGTACCTCTCGCGGCACGGCGGGGAGCGCATCCGCTCGGTCGTGCTCCTCGGGGCCGTCCCGCCGTACCTCATGAAGGGCCCCGACAACCCCGACGGCCCCCTCACCCCCGACCTCGCCGCGCAGATGTCCGCGCAGCTGGCCAAGGACGAGGACGACTTCTACGAGGACTTCACCCGCATGTTCTTCTCCGCGGGCGAGACGCTCATGGTCACCGAGCAGGAGCGTCAGCAGGCGTTCGCGCTCGCGAAGCTCTCGGACAAGGCCGCCGCGCTCGAGGCGATGACCTCGTGGGGCAAGACCGACTTCCGCGACGACCTGCCCGCGATCACCGGGCCGCTGCTCGTGATCCACGGCGACTCCGACGCCGCCGTGCCGTTCGAGGGCTCCGGTCTGCGCACCCACCAGGCCGTCCCCGGCAGCCAACTGGAGGTCATCGAGCACGGACCCCACGGTCTCGGCATCAGCCACGCCGAGGAGGTCAACCGCCTGCTCGTCGAGTTCTGCCGCGGCTGATCCACGCCGCCGCTCGTGCGCCGCCGCCCGCCACGAGAGCGGTGTGGCGGCGCACGGGGTGACCCGGCGCCATCGCGCGCGTGCCCGGCGACCTCACGCGTTCGCGCGAGCGGACACGAACGACCCCGGGGGCGTGAGTCTCGCGATCAACTCCCGCACCATCTCGTCCGGGTGGACGTGCTGTTCGAAGGTGCGGTGGACCGACAGACCCTCGATCATCGCGTCGAGCATGAGCGTGGTCGGCTCGTCGAAGTAGGCGCGGATCGTGCGTCGGCAACGGTGCATCCAGGCCAGGTGCACGGGCCGGAAGGTGGGGTCGTGAGCGGCCGCGGAGTACAGCTCCGCGCCGATGACGATGTTGTCGGCCCGCATGTAGGGGGAATCGGTGAGGATGCGCACGAGAGCCTCCCGCGCCTCCTGCAGCGTCGACACGCTCTCGAACGCGGCGTCGAAGTCCGCCACGGAGGAGTCGGTGAAGCGGGTGAAGCTCTCCAGGAGCAACTCCTCCACGCCCGCGAAGTGGTACGTCATGGATCCGAGGGGCACGTCGGCCTCGTCGGCCACCCGACGCATGGAGGTGCCGGTGACGCCGCGCTCGGCGATGACCCGCAGCGCGGCGGCGATGATCCGGTCGCGCCGTTCCGGGTCGTGTCGGCGGCGGGAACGGGCGCGTACCTGGTCCGTCATGGACCCCAACCTAAAGGAGGCCGAGCACGGCCCGCAGGGAACTCCCGCAGCGGATCGACCGGCGCCGACCGCGGATCAGGCGGGAGCCACGCCCGGGGCCGTCTCCGGCGCGTCGTGGCGGGGGCCTGCCCAGATCTTCCAGAGACCGTAGGCGGCCACGACGGCCCACACCGCCTCCGTCACGAACAGCCCGGGGTTGAACGGCGCGATCGCGGTGTAGGTGAACCCGAGCGCCCCCAGCAGGTTGAGCGTCTGGTACAGCGGCGACGTGGACGAGAGCACCCCGAAGTTGAGGAGGGCGTAGCCGATCACGAAGAGGATCCCGGCGGCGATGCCGATCTCGTAGGAGAGAGCCATGGTTCGTCGTTCCTTCCGAGGATGTCGTGGTCAGGCGGCCGGTGCCGGGTGGGAGGACCTGCGGCGCGCCGACCAGATCTTGACGATGCCGTAGAGCCCGAGGAGCGACCAGATGAGCTCGGTCCAGAAGACCCCGGCGTTGTAGGGGTTGAGAGCGGAGGCGGCGAGGAATCCTGCGCCGACGAAGTTGAGCACCTGATAGGGGTAGTCGTCGGGGGTGAGCTTGCCCAGGTTGAGCAGGGCGAAGGCGACGAGCAGGGCGACGGAGGCGATGAGCCCGAAGATCACCATGGTGGACACGGCGGGTACGGCCTTTCTGGTCAGGACTTCCAGGTCTCGTTCTGCGGCTGGGCGCGCGGAGCGGCGGGGCGGGGGTTACGGATGCGCAGGCGGGGGCGGAAGGCGCCCCGTTCCGCGCGTGCGGCCTGCTCCAGCGCCCGGGCGGCGACGGGGGCGGGGTGGGCCAGTCCGAGCTGGTCGAGAGCGGCGCCGATGCGCTCCGCCTCGGCCTCGAAGGCGGCGAGGCGGGCCTGCTGGGCCGGCGTGAGCTCGCCGCGCGACTCGAAGTACTTGAGTCGCGGGTAGCGCCCGGCCAGCCCGACTCCCCAGTTCACGGCGGGGGTCCACCAGTGGTCGAGTTCCTGCCCCGTCCCGGTGGCGTGGTGGTCGACGACGCCCTGCAGCGCGCGTTCCAGCACGGCGAGGTCGAAGTCGACGCCGGGCCGCCCTTCGTCCGAGGCGTAGGCGTCGACGCCGGTGCGTGAGGGGCCGGTGCGGGTGTCCCGCAGCGGGGCGAGGGTCATCATGTCGCTCGCGAGGACGGGCTCGTTGACCGGCAGCCGGGGCGCGTCGGGGTCGCCCATGAGCTGACCCCACGACATGCGGATGAACGTGTGCTTGTCCTCCATGCCGGGGTGGGTACACCACAGACCCACGGCGTACGCCTCGAGATCCTCGTGGAGGAACTGGAACCCGGTGTACCGGGCCCAGCGCACGACGAGGAACTCCTCCGGGCCCGCTCCCGGCAGGTGGAAGTCCACCTCCCGCACGTAGTCGAGGACGAGTCGCACCTGTTCGTCGGTGAGTTCCATGTCCTGGTGCAGCGGGTACATGCCGTCGTAGGTGTCCCGCGTCGGGCGCGGGTGACGGGCGATGTAGGCGTCGAGCTCGGCCTGGGTCCGAGGCCGCGGGGTGGACGTGGGTGCGGGTGTGGGCCGGTCGATCGTGGCCCGGTCGAGCGGGTCGGGGATGAATCGCTCCATGGGGTTCTCCTGTCGGGTCACGCTGCTCAGATGAGCTGGTTGCGGTCGAAGAAGTCGACGTCCTCGAAGTAGCCGCCGCGGCCCTGGCCGATGATGTCGTAGCGGTTGACGACCTCGATGCGTTCGAGCCACTTGATGCTGCGGAATCCGGTGGACGTCTCGACCCGCAACCGCACCGGGGCGCCGTTCTTGGCGGCGATCTCGCCTTCGTCGTTGAGTTCGAACGCGACGAGCGTCTGGGGGTGCAGGGCCTCGATCATCGGGTTGGACTCGTAGTAGAGGCCGCCCTCGTACAGGGCGTCGTCCCGACCCATGTTCTGAAAGCTCACGTAGACCACGTCGGTGGCGCCGGGCAGCGGCCCGGCCAGCTCCAGCAGTGCCGAGACGGGGATGCCGCGCCACTTGCCGATCGAGCTGAAGCCCTGCACGCAGTGGTGCAACGTCGTCTGCGAGTGGCCCTGGGCGAGCTCCCGGAGCTGGGGCACCGTGAGGGTCATGGGCCGCTCGACGTAGCCGCCGATCTCGAGGGCGTAGTCGTCGACGTAGCAGTTGGCCATGAGCGCGAGGTACTCGTCGGTCTCGGGGGGACGGCCCGAGCCGCGGAAGTTCTGGGTGGCGTTCTTGAGCCCGACGTCGGTGCCCGTGACGTTGTCCCGGTCGTAGTGCATGCGGGCCGGCAGCCGGTACAGCAGGTTGGACCAGGGACGCACGATGACGTTGTGCACGCGCTCCACGGCGCGCCCGTCGCGCAGGCTCCACCTCGTGGCGGCGACGTGCGCCACGACGAGCAGGGCCAGGGCGACCGCGAAGATCACTCCACCCGTGACGGGGCTGTCGCTGTGGCCGAACACCATCTTGGAGGTCTCGTGACCCCACCCGTGCAACAGCACCATCGCCACGTGGATCACGACGAACACGAGGTAGGCGACGAGGCAGAGGAAGTGCAGGGAACGGATGACCTGGCGGCCGCCCATCGCACGGTTGAGCCGCGAGAAGTGGTTGGCGATCGCCGGTGACTGGAACGCGCCGGTGAGGATGACGAGCGGGGTGAGGACGAAGACCACGCCCGCGTACGACAGTTGCTGGATCGCGTTGAACGGCAGGCCCTCCGGCGCGTGCGGCACGGTGAACGCGAGGTAGGCGATCATGTCGCGCCCGGCCTGGGCGACGACGCCGAGGTCGGTGGGAATGTAGCGGCGCCACTGGCCGGTGCCGAAGAGCAGCACCAGGTAGGCCACCCACGTGATCACGAAGAACGTGACCGTCATGAAGTGCCAGTACCGGCCGAGGCCGAGCATGCCCTTGCCGGGCATCGACAGCCGCGGGGAGTAGTCGTCGTATTCGCCGCCTACCGTGTAGTACTTGTGCTTGGCCTGGGATTGCACGGTGAACTGCGCCCAGGCGGTGCCGGGCACCGTGTGCTGGGAGCGGTACAGCTTGGGATAGGTGCCCAGGATCTCGATGCCCGACCGGATGAGAAAAGACACGAACACGAGGTTCAAGAAATGCTCGACCCGCAACCACACGGGAAATCCGAATTCCATGACCGTTGCCTTTCTCAGTCCGTGAAGTTCTGGTCGTCGGGGGAGGCGACGATCATGCCGTACCGCAGGGCCCAGTAGAGGGCCAGGTAGGCGAGGGGGAGGAACAGCAGAAGGTTCCAGGTGGCGGCTTGGGCGATCGTGCCGCCGTTCCACACGAAGGGCGCGTCGCCGACGACGCCCGCGAGGTAGACGAGCACGGTCACCGCGGCGAGCACCGCTCCCACCCCCCACACGCGCAGCCGGGTGAGGAGGGCGACGACGGCGAACGCCGCGGCGGCGCAGGCGAGGACCCACAGGACCGGGCCGGCCGCCGGGAAGGGGGCGTGCGCGCCCGTGGCGACGGCCACCGCCGCCGCACCGATGCCGGCCACGACCGCGGCCAGGAGAACTCGGGTCGTGCGGGGCAGGTTGATCCGGATGTACCGGAGGAGGAAGGCGCGTTCGGCGCCGGGCCGCACGTGCCGGGTCACCTTCTGGGTGGCATTCTTCGTCCCCCGATGGTCGACGCCCCGGTTCAACGCCGGGGAATGCGAAT
>NZ_BAFE01000028.1 GCF_000247995.1 Mobilicoccus pelagius NBRC 104925 | reverse complement strand
GGGGAGTCCGCATGCAGCGGACCACCCAGATCGACCTGCACGAAGGAGTGGGCAACCAGGTGCCATACCGCTGCGTAATTGGGATCGCCTTCGCCCAGCACACGCGCGAACGGCAGCAGAGCAGTGGGGAACGCCACGTGGCGCGCACGATCAATCCAAGCTCGCCGCTGCCCGGGGTTGGCTTGCCGACGGGCCCACACAGCGGACAGATTCCGCGCGCTCTGTCGACTCAGCTCGGTCCTCACCTCGTATCGCATGCCCAATGCGGACGCCGTCGCCCCCGTCAAGAGCCACACGGCCGCCGTGTTCGGATCACTCAATCGCCGTGAGCTCGTGACATCGATCAGCAGAACCGTTCCGTCGGCGAGCTCGGCCAACGCGTCGGGGACGTGAGTACGCACGCCACTCTCGAAGGGCCACTCCAGCCGCATTGCCTGAGTGGCCATGCCCACTACACGGCGAGAGATCAGCAGGTCCCAGTAGTTCTCCTGCTCGTTACGGCTCTCAAACCAGACCGACCGTTGCCCCTCAGTGGACGGAACCGGCAGGCGTCCGATCCGGTTGCGCATGCCTTGATATGAGAGAGGCCGCCGCACCTCAAGCAGTAGAGACGGGTCCAGCTCCAGCGAGCCGACCCCGCCGGTGACGGTCGCCACAGCATGAGTCTCCGCATCCCACCGCCTGGTCGCGACGAACGCTGCAGCAGCCACGGCCTGCCGATCGGTCGGTGACTGGGCGACACGCCTGACCTCATCCCATGAAGCGCGCGGGCCGCGAACCTCATCGAGGAAGGAGATGTGTCCGCCCCGGCGATGGGCAGCCGCCACGGGATAGACAGTCACCCCGCACCTCCGCAACGGTTGCGCTTGACTCGCGGGCATAGCTGATCGCAAAATGGCATACGAAGACCTCCAGCGGTCTTGTCAGAGTCTTTGCCACGTCAGTGGTCTTTCGCACTACGCATGAGCCGGGCGGCCACCCGGCTCATTTGCGTATCTGGGGTAGAACGGGCTCCCAGACTCGGCCCTAATCAGTGAATCGCTACGCGCCTCCAAAAGGGTGAAAGAGGCGCCCCGCGCGCCCCTCCCAGCAGTATCGCGCAGCCTTATTCCGACTGCCGAGACCCTCTCGGACCCGCTTCGCTGACTGAATCAGATTCATGGCTTTTTCTGAAAAGTGCAAGGTCGCACCCCGAACGTCGAAAGCGCTGGTCAGCGGCTTCGCGCTGGCATTCAGGGCGACTCCGTGATCTCCTCGAAGTGCGGGTCGAGCCAGCTCGATCCATTTATAACAGTTCGGTAACCCCACTTATGAGACGCGACTCGGACAAGCCTCCCGCACCCATCCCACTGACCAGCGGAAACGCATCAGACGTCTCACGCAGCTGATATCAGGCGTCTCATGTCTCACGAATTTCAGCCCGGGCGTCTCACTGTGTCTCACACAGTGCACCATCGACCGAGAGGTGTCTCATTTCGGGCCGCGCCGGACACCCCTCCATGCTCAGAAACGCCGTCTCACCTAGTGAAATATCACTAGAATAAGATAGGAATATGGCAAGCATGGGGATAAACTTGTTCATGTCAACACGACAGGGGCCCCTTCCAGGCTCCACTCCCCCATCCGAAAGGACACCCCAGCCATGACCGTTCACAGTCTCAGCGACTTCGTCGAGACGATCCCGAGCCTCGCGGGCTACCAGCCCGACGGCCTCACCCTGAGCCTCCTGGGGGCGGACACCGGGCGGCACATCAGCACGTCCGTCATCCGCTGGCAGGACCGCGCCGACTCCCCCACCTTGACGCGCGTGCTGCGCCAGGGCGTGACCTCCCACAAGGCTGCGCACGTCATCGCGGCTATCTGGCGCGCGGCCGCCGAGGATGACGTGGACGCCACCCTGACGCACGTCCGGGACCTCGCGAAGACCTGCGCCTTGGACGTGACGACGCTGCACGTCACGGATGACGCCGTCCGCCTCATCGACCAGGACGGGGCGATCCTGGCAACCACTCCCCGCGACCCCGCCCTCGCGTCGGTCGCCGCCGCCGTCGATGACATCGCCGAGAACCGCGAGGCGCTGCGCGCCCGCATCGAGGCCGGCCCCCACGCCCTCGCCCCGGCCCCCATGCCCTCCGTCGAGGACGACATCCTCCTCGGCGTGTGGAACGCCCACATCCTCGCCGACGAGCCCGAACCCGTGCAGGAGGCCGACGACCTCACCGTCGCCGCTCTCGCCGAGATCACCCGCCGGGTCGGCCTCCGCGATGCGATCCTCGCGCGCCTGGTTCCCCTGAACGCCGAGGACGACGAGAACGCGCTCAGTGTTGAGCGCATCTGCGCCGCGAAGTCGCACATGACCGAGCTGGCCCACCGCCTCGCCGACGTGCCCGCCGCGGCCAACCTCCTCGGGATGCTCGCCACCGTGGCCTGGCACATCGGTGACGGTGCCACGCAGCAGATCGCCGCCGCCCGCGCGCTGCGCATCGACCCGGAGCACAACCTCGCGCGCCTCATGGCGCTGATGGGCCGCGCGGGCGTTCCCGGACGGGCCGTCCTGCCGTCCTGACCCGACCCCGTGGTGGGCGGGGCCACTCCCCCGCCCACCACGGGCCGTCCCACCCCTCGAACAGCACTAGACTAAGACAAGAAGTCTAGTAGACTGGTACACGTCAACACGACGCGGAGCCCCCTTCCACGCTCCACTCCCGAAAGGACCCCCCATGTTTGAGACCGCAGCACAGGCCGAGGCGCGCGAGGACGCCCTGCGCGCCGTCGCCGACCACCTCCCCGAGTGGCGATATCAGGCCCCCGACGAGGACGTGCGCCGTGGCCACCTGTGCGGACCCAGCGGCATGACCATCCTCATGCGCCCGCTCGACGGCACCCGCTGGCAGCTCACGGGCGACCTGCCCGGCACCGGCTACCACGGGCCCCGCGCGAGCATCCAGCAGACGTGGGCCCGCCCCCCGGCCACCCTGGCCGCCGACCTCACCCGCCGGCTCCTGCCCGACTACGCCGAGGTCTACGACCGCGAGACCGCCCGCCTGGACGCCGAGCGCGCCGAGGACACCCAGCGAGCCGCCGACCTCGAGGCCGTGGGTGCGATCCTCCCCATGCAGATCACCGATGGTGCGCGCTTCCGCCCCAATGACCGCCCGGACCTGCGAGGCCGCTGGCGCGGGCCCGTCCTTCCGGACGGCTTCTCCGCATCGCTCGAGGTGCGAGGCACCATCGGGGGCCGCTGGGACCTCGACCTGCACGGCCTCACCACCGCCCAGATGCACGCCGTCGCCCAGGCCCTCGCCGCCACACTCGACGCCGAGGCGCGGCCCGTCCCCGCCGTCGCCTGACAGGCGGCCCCCCGCCCGGTCGCCGGGTGGGGGCCGGCCCCCCACACCCCCCGGGCCTCCCCCGCGCACGGCCTCCCCTAAGTATCGACTAAGTCAAGGCGAACCGATGAAGCTCACCGTCACCTACGCGCCCGGTCACGGCGTCACCGTCACCGGAGCCGACCCCGCTCTCGCCGAGGATCTGCGCGCGGCCGGGCTGCGCTGGAGCCAGCGGCAGGGCCGCTGGTACGCCGACCGGTCCCGGCTGGACCCCGCCCGTCTCGAGATCGTCGCCGCCCACCTCGAGCGCGCCGGACACCAGGTGCACCGGCAGTGGGCCGACACGACCCCGCCCACGACGGAATCCCGCCGCAGCCCGGCGGCTCGCGCCCACCGCGCCGAGCGAGCCGCCGCTCACATCCGCCACATCACCGGGGGAGCGGACCGCGCCATCGCCGCAGCCCGCGCCGAGGTCAACGGCCTCACGGCCGCCCTCGCCGACCTCGACGCCGAACACCCGGCCGTGCCCGGCCTCGAGGCCCGCCTCGACCGCGCCCGAGGTCGCCTGCGGGCCTGGCTGGAGGCGGGAGAGTGCCCACGCATCGGAAACGACTAAGACAAGACAAGACTAAGAGTGCACGTTCAAGACTAAGAGAGGATATGCTGATGTCGTCAGCACGACGCTTCCACATCACCACCACCCGAAAGGACAACGCCCATGCACACGCTCACCGCCTCCCTCGAGGATCTGCGGCCTGGGGACCAGCTCCTTCGTGTCGGCGAGCACCGATGCCGCCCGGAACTCACGGTCGTCGACGCCCTTGGGCCGATCGACGGAGTCCTCGCCGACGCCGGCGTTCGCTGCGCGCCCGCCGGCCCCGCCGCTGACCGCCTCATCCTGCGCCGCGCCGAAGTCGACGGCGCGACGCTCGTCATCGCCCGCCCCGAGACGCGCACCGCCGCCCTGACCACCCCCTGACATGCAGCGAGGCCCCTCCCGGGGGAGGGGCCTCGCCTGTCAACGCGACAGTTCCCGAAAGAACAGCCGTAGTGCCGGGCTTCCACCCCCGGCGCCCACCAGGATAAGTGAGGAAACACCCATGACCATCTACACCGTCGCCAGCGGCAAGGGCGGCGTCGGCAAGAGCGTGACCGCCGCCGAACTCGTCGCCGCCCTCGCCCGCGCCGGACGGCCCGTCATCGCCGTCGACGCCGACCGCAACGGCAACCTCACCCGACGCTGCGGCCTGGGCCGCGAGGCAGAAGTCGCCGCCGTCGCCGCCGACGTGCTCATGGGGGAGTCGAGCGCCGAGGAGGCCGCCGTCCCTTCCCCATCCGTCCCCGGCGTCCGCATCATCGCCGGCACCCACGACCTCAACGCCGTCACCGGAGACGTCGCGACCATCGCCGACCGCTTCCGCTCGATGGCCCTGGACGGGTCCGACGTGGTCATCGACACCCGCCCCGCCCTGGACCTGCTCAGCGAGGCCGCCCTCGCCGCCGCCGACGTCGTCGTCGGCGCCGCCACCTGCGACCTCGAGGCCCTCGAGCAGATGGAGGAGCTCGACGCCTTCCTCGGTCGCCGCCTGAACCGGCACGTGGACTGGATCGTGCCGACCCGGTACAGCTCCCGCACGCTCCTGGACGCCGAGACGGTCGATGCGCTCAACGAGCAGTGGCCCGGCAAGGTCACCGACCCCATCCCCGAGGCCGTCGCCGTGAAAGACGCCTACGTCGCCGGCCAGCCGGTGTCCCTCTTTCGCCCCTGGGCCAAGGCCGCCCGCACCTACAAGCGCGTCACCGCACGCATCACCCGCACCACGAAGGAGAAGTGACATGACCCGCCGCCGGTCCCTGCAGGAGCGCAACCTCCACGCCTACGCCCCCGCCGCCAACACCCCGCCGACCCCGAAGTCCGCGCCCGACACGCCCGCGCCCGAGACGCCCGCGCCGAGCGCGGCGTCCCCCACGCCGACCCCGAAGGCCCGCCCGAAGACCAGCCGCACCCCCGCCGCCAGCAAGAGCCAGAGCAACGCCGCGCCCCCCTCCCAGCGCATCGCCATCGGCATGTACCGCGGCGACTACGAACTCGCGAGGGACGCCTACGAATACGCCTGGAACCACAAGGACTTCGCATCCGAGGTCGCCCCCAACCTCAGCGCGTGGCTCGGCCAGGTCTTCACCGCCTGGGCCGACCGCACCCCCGAGGAGCGCCACGCGATCCTCGCCGAGAACCACGACCTCATCGACGAGCAGCGCACGTCCCGCGCCGCCCAGATCGAGCGGGCCGAGATTGCCGCCGGTCGCACGCCCAAGCCGGACGTCGCCAGGCCCCGCAGCTACGTCGTCCCCGACGAGGTCTTCGCCGCGGTCGACGAGGCCCGCGCCGCCGACGCCGCGTACATCCACGCCCCCATGAGCCGCGGCCAGTGGACCCGCGAGGCCATCCGCGCCGAGCTCGCCCGCGCCATCAAGCACAACGGCGGCCACACCCTGCCCGTCGCCAACGCCCTCCCGCTCGGCGGCCGCGTCGACGCCCGCCGCTTCTGACTAA